>CAWDQK010000091.1:0-7424 GCA_963804395.1 uncultured Verrucomicrobiae bacterium
GGTGGCGTTCGTGGCGCCGAGCAGCACGGCCGTCGTCCCCACTGTCGTGGGCGTGCCGGTGATGGCACCGGTCGCGGCGACAATGCTCAAACCGGCCGGCAGCGGGCTCGCGGTGTAGCTTGTGGGCGTACCCGAGGCCGTGATTACAAAGCTGAACGGCGTGCCGACCGTGCCGGCGGCCGTCAGCGGACTGTTCGTGATGATTGGCGCGACCCCGGCGGCCGCGACCGTGACGGTCAACGTGGCGTTGCCCGTGCCGCCGGCGTTCGTGGCGCCAAGCAGCACGGCCGTCGTCCCCACCGTCGTGGGCGTGCCCGTGATGGCGCCGGTCGCGGCGGCAATGCTCAAGCCGGCCGGCAGCGGGCTGGCGGTATAACTTGTGGGCGCGTTCGTAGCCGCGATCGCAAAGTTAAACAGCGTGCCGACCGTGCCCGCGGCCGTCAGCGGACTGTTGGTGATGATCGGGGCGGGGGTGGTCACGGTAAGGGTGACGACGTTGCTCAAAATCGAACCCGAGAGATCGGTAACCACGACATCGTAGTTTGTCGCGTCGATGGCTTGTACATTAGTGAGCGTAAGAGTCGCCGTGGTGGCAGACGCGTTTCCTGTGATGTTGGCACCGGCTTTGCGCCACTGATAACTCAGCGTCGACGTGCCGACGGCCACGACTGAGAAACTGGCGGTGGTTCCTGCGACCGCGCTTTGCGATGTTGGCTGGGTCGTGATCGCCAGCAGAGTTGCTCCCGTAGCCGTGAAACTCTGTCGCAGCATGTTATACTCGTAGGCGGGAGCGGTGAGCTGTCCGGCCTGCGTCGCTTGCAGCGTGATGAGGCCTGGCGCGACCGGCGTGACGGTGAAGACACCGGCAACCGGCCCGCTGATCGAAGCCGCGCCGGCAGAGCCGGGCACAACGGTGAGCGCAATCGGCAAACCCGAGCTGGCCGACGGGGTGACCGTAAACGAACCAGCGCTGATCAGACGATCTGCGATGGCAGCGAAGCTGACCGACTGCCAAGTCGCGTTGATCGCACCGGTCGTGTAGAATTTGTCCGTGCCAAATCCCACATCGCCGGGAACGAAGTCCAACGTTGAGTAGACACTGCCGAGGTTGGCGATATCCGAAGCCTTTCCGGTGAGGGGATTCAGCGTCCCAAGAATCGTGAAGCCGGTGATCGGATCCAGCCGGAGGAAATACATCTTGGTTACTCCGTAGCCGACATCGGTACTCGTATAGGTCAGTGCGTTATGACCGCCGAATCCCAAGTCGAACAGATCGGTCGAGGCGCCAGCAAGAGCCGGGACGAGCGAGCCAAACTTGGTGTTTCCAGTGACGGGGTCGGTGCGGAGATAGTAGAGAATGTTGGCACCATAGCCCAAATTCTCCGCTGCAAATGTCAGGCCGAAGTAGCCGCTTGCGCCCAGCGTGGCCGGCCCGCCTGGCCCATCCATCGGCTTCAAGTCGGTGACAGCCGAAGCGGTGCCGGAACCGGGAACAATGACCGTGAAGTAGTCGCCGGATGTCTTATGATGGATCAAATAGAGGTTAACCGAACCAAACCCGAGATCAGGATCGGCCGAGGTCAGAGCCGAGTAGGAATTTGGGGTAAGCTTGCTGCCGATATCCGCATGGGCGGTCGCAGCGCCGGACGCCGCAAGATAGATGGTGAATGCTGCAACATCGCCGCCGGCCGGAATGGGCGTCCCCTTGACCGAGTAGAATTCGGTGGGGCCTCCACCCAAAGACAAATCTTGCGCCATGAAATGGAAACCCGCCAAACTGTCCCCGATGCCCCACCGCGGAACGAGTGTGACCGCTCCAGTTGCAGGGGCGATGGCGATTGACGCCATGTTGTCGGCCCGGGCCTGGATACCGGCAAGAACCATGAGGGTCGAAAAGGCCGAAAATGCCATCGTGCTGTATTTCATTGGATTCTTCTTTCTACAACCTAGCTGCATGAGGACGGGATATATTGACGATTAGCTTAGCCGCTTTTGCCGGAGCTTCTATGGGGTGAAATACGTATAACTGTCGCCTGGCTGAAATCGTCGCGTCAGTTGCACCTGGCGATTCTGGCTGTAGCCGGGGGCGCTGAACCCGGCATCGATAGAACAATTGGCCGGCTTGCCGGGCCGTAGCCTCGCGCGAAGGCGGCCGACCCCGGCGGCGAGCGGCCGGCCTCAACGCGGCCGGCTACAATGAACCTGTCCCCTGTAGCCGGGGGCGCTGAACCCGGCATCGATAGAACAATTGGCCGGCTTGCCGGGCCGTAGCCTCGCGCGAAGGCCGGCCTCAACGCGGCCGGCTACAGTGTGGGCTGTTTCTTAGAGATCGCCGACGGAGCGCACAGTCTCCAACGCGCTTGAGGCGTCTTGAGGACAATCGGCTCCACCGCGACAGGTCACTGAATCACGCGAGCTGCTTCGCCGGCGTCAGCCGCGGATGTTGCCAGGCTCTTCGGCAACCGGGACCTGGCTCACCTCGCCGGCAAGGCGGCAGCAACCTCGATGGGAACCTCGGCCGTCACCGTCGTGCCCTTGCCCGGCGCAGATGCGATGGTGAAGCGGCCGCCGACCATCTCGACGCGCTCCCGCATGCCGATCAGTCCAAGGTGGCCTCCGTGCCTCGCCGCAAGCATCCGATCCGCAGAAAACGATCTCCCATCGTCGCGAATCTCAAGGCGGATGACATCGGCGGTTCTTTGCACCCGCACCGTCGCGCGCCGGGCATGGGCGTGGCGGGCGACGTTGGTCAGCGCCTCCTGGGCGACGCGATAGAGCACGGTGCGGCGAAGCAGATCCAAAGCCTCGACGCCGGTCACCGCGGTCAGCTCAATGCGCAGGCCTTTCCGGCCCGACATTTCCTTTACCAGGGAGCGAAGCGCCGGGATGAGTCCGAGGTCGTCGAGCAGCGCCGGGCGCAGTCCGCGCGCGAAGCGGTGCACCACCTCGATCGACTGACCGATCAGTCGCCGGGTCCTGGCAAGTCGCTTTCGCAATTCCCCCGGTCTGACCAGCGCGACTTGCGAGAGCACCGTCAGCTGGACTTTGACTCCGGCCAGGATCTGGGCGATCTCGTCATGCAGCTGGCGGCTGATCTGCTTCCGCTCCTCCTCCTGGGACAAAAGGACCTGGTGCGTCAGGTGGCGCAACTGGGCGTGCAGTTGCTGCGATTCCGCCAGCAAATCGCGTTGGATTTGTTCGCTTTCCCTGAGCGTCGCCTCCACCGCCCGTCGTTGGGCGATTTCCCGATCCGCCTCCTGGTTCGCCGCGGCCAGCGCTTCCACGCGGCGCTGCGCCTCCTCCCCCCGTTTGAGAGCGGCGATGTTCGAAACCGCCACCCGGCACCAATTCCGACCGCCCTTGGGCAACGCCAGGGACGAAGCCTGAAGATCGGCCCAGAAGGCGGCACCCGTTCCGGTCATGAGCAACGCCTCGCAGGCCTGCTTCCCGGAGCTCGCGAACACAGTCTTCAAGAACGCATCAACCACCGGCCTGCTCGCCGGGGAAACAAAGCCCCGCAGGCGCCGGAGGAGGATCTGGGATCGGGCCATGCCAAGCATCGCGGCCCCCGTCAGGTTCACCTCCTGGATCAGGCCCTGTTGGTCGATCGAAAAATAGCCGACCGGGGCGAAATCGTAGAGCTCGGTGTACCTTTCCAGCGCCGCCTCAATCTCCACCCGGGTGCGCTGGAGCTCCGCATTCTGCATCTCCAGCTCGATCTGGTGAACCTCCAGTTCGTGGACGAGTCGCGCCGTTTCCACCTCGCTCCGCTGTTCCCCACCCTCGGGTTTCAGCCGCGCCAGCCGCTCTTCGGCGCTGCGGCGCAGCGCGGCGGCGTCCGCGGGTTGGTCCTGATTCTTTTTCATTGGCGGTCTTGTGCGGAGTGATCAGCTATCGGCAATCAGTCATCAGTTGTCAGTCATCAGTCACTGACTACTTGGTTACTGATTACTGGTCACTTGGCCACTGTTTGCTGCTCACTGGTTACTCGATAACTGATTACTTGACCAGTGATTTCCAGTCTCGTCAGCCCTGCCGGTGTCCCGGCGGCATTCGCTTTGCCGGCCGGCCCGTGACGTCGGTTTCGAGCGCGGTGTCTCGAAATTCGGGATACAGCTTGTTGAAGCACTCGGGACAGATGCTGTGACTGAAGGTGGCCTCGGAATGGCTCGAAACGTAGGCCTCGACCTGCTTCCAATAGCCTTGGTCATCCCGGATCTTCTTGCAGCTGGCGCAAATCGGCAACATGCCGCTCAACAGCTTCACCCGGGCCAGGGCCGACTGCAGATCCTGGATCAACCGCTCCCGCTCCGCCTCCACCCGGTGGCGGTCGGTAACGTCCAGCAGCGCGACATGGCACGTCTGCTGGTCTTCGGACGCCACGGCTTCGATGCGGAGAAAGAGCGGCTCTTGGCCTGCCCTGAAGAGCGGCACCTCGCAGGTTTCCCGGGTCCGGGCCGCAAAGGTCCGGTTGAGCAAGGCGTCAAAAACGGGTCGGTCCGCTTCGGAAACCAGGAATCCCAGGTGTCGGTTGAGAAGCCGGGCCCGGTCGACGCCCAGGAGACGGGCCCCGGTGAGATTGATCGCAAGGATGCTGCTGTTGCCCGCCAGGGTGGCGTAGCCCACCGGAGCAAAATCATAGAGATTCGTATATTGCTTTAGAAGCGCCTCCGCCCTGCCGCGGGTCTGCTGGAGTTCCTCATTCTGCATCTCCAGCTCGATCTGGTGAACTTCCAGTTCATGGACGAGCCGCGCCATCTCCACCTCGGTCCGCTGTTCCCCGCCCCTGGGTTTCAGCCGCGCCAGCCGCTCTTCGGCGCTGCGGCGCAGCGCGGCGACGTCTGCGGTACGGTCATGGTGCTTCTTCATGGGCGATCATCCCCGGGGGGCGGCGGTCTGTGATTGGTCAGCGGTAATCCGTGATCCGTGATTCGTGAGCCGTTGTCAGTTGTCAGTCACCAGTCACTGATCACCTGATCCCTGCCGATTGCTCACTGGTTACTGTTCACAGCTCACTGGTTCCTGCCCACTGGCCACTCTTCACCATTCACTTCTCACTGGTCACCGCTCACTGTTCATTGCTCGTTGTTCACTGCTTACGAATCACGCATCACGGCTCACCTGGTCCCCGCCGCGCCCCGCCGGCTTGCTCCAGCTTCAGGTTCTGGTCCGCGATATGTTTTTCCAGTCCGGCCTGGGTTGTCCGCAGCTTCGCCTCCAGCGTTTTGGCAACGGTGATGTCCGAGAACGTGATAACCACGCCGTCGATGCGGTTGTCCAGTGTTCGATAGGGCATGATGCGCACCAAGAACCAGCGACCGTCGCGCGCACTGATCTGTTTTTCCGCGGAGGCGAGCGTCCGCAGGATTTCGCGCGCATCCTCGGCCAGCTCCGGGTACTGCAGCTCCGAGGCCAGGTCGGTGATCGGCCGGCCCATGTCGGCCGGGATGAGCTTGATGATCTTCGTCGTCTGGGGTGTGAACCGCCGCACGTTGAGATCGTTGTCCAGGAAGAGGGTGGCAATATCCGTGCTGTTGAGCAGGTTCTTCATGTCGCTGCTGACCCGCGACAACTCGTCCAACTTGGCCTGCAACTCGGCATTAACCGTCTGCAGCTCCTCGTTCATCGATTGCATCTCCTCCTTCGAGGTCGTGAGCTCCTCGTTGGTGGACTGCAGTTCTTCATTGGTGGATTGCAGTTCCTCGTTGGCGGACCGGAGTTCCTCCTGCGAGGTCTGCATCTCTTCGTGGGTTGCCCGCGCCTCCCCCCGGATCTGCAGAAGTTCCTGCTCCAGCTCCACCAGCCGCGCGCTGCGGGCTGGAGGCTTTGGCGGCCGAGCCGCTGCTTTGGCGACCACGGGCGCAGTCACGTCGGTGAAAACGATCATCACCAACCCCTGCAGCGCCCGGGGTTCATCGAGCCGCTGGATGGTCAGATCCACGTATTGCTCGCCGCCGTCCGTCCCGACTTTGAGTCCGTGAACCACCACGCTCTCCTTCTTCCGGAGCGCTCCCTTGAAGGCATCAGCCAGTTCGAAACGCAGACCTTCACGGGCCATGGCAAAAATGTTCCAGTTCGCCTTGCCGGCGGCTGGTTCCAGGTACCTGCCGGTCCGGCCGCTGACGTAAAAAATATCCCCTTTGTCATTCGTGAGCACGGCCGGCGGGGAGTAATGCTGCAGGACCAGCTGGTCCGCCAGGGACTGCAGGCTGACCGGCGGTTTCGGCATCGGATGGGTGGCGGCCATCATGGGCGGTCGCGAGCCGAAGGACGAAGGAAACTCGACCCGTTCCAGTGGAAGGCTGGATTCGGTCCGGCGAAAGAGCCGGGCTTTGCCGCTGAGCGTTTCAAAAAGGTCGGTGTAACCGCCAACCGTCTCCGCACTGCCGAGCAACAAGACGCCGCCCGGATTGAGGCTGTAGTAAAACAACGGAATCAGTTTCTTCTGCACCTCCGGGGTCAGATAGATCAGCAGGTTGCGACAGCTCAGGATGTCCAGCTTGGTAAAGGGAGGATCCATGATCAGATTCTGCGGCGCAAACGTCACTGTCTCGCGAATCTCTTTGCGCACCCGGTAGCCGCGCTCTTCCTTGACGAAAAATCGCCTCAGCCGTTCTTCCGACACGTCGGCGGAAATATTGGCCGGGAAGACGCCCTGGCGGGCCTTGTCGACCGCGTCCCGGTCCAGGTCAGTGGCGAAAATTTGAATCGCAAACCTCCCCTTGGGCCTAATCTCCTCGACCGCCTCCTGGAGCACGATGGCCAGGGAATAGGCCTCCTCTCCGGTCGAGCAGCCGGGCACCCACGCGCGCAGGGCCTGCTTGGCCGGCAGGGCGGCGAGCAATGCGGAGACGGCCTGTTTGTGCAACTGCTCCCATACGCCGGGATCGCGGAAGAAGCTCGTCACTCCGATCAGCAATTCCTTGAAGAGCAAATCCAGTTCCTGCGAATTCTCCTGCAGGTACCGGACATAGTCTGCCATTCGGTTGATCTGGTGAATGCCCATACGGCGCTCAATCCGGCGATAGAGGGTGTTCCGCTTATAGAGGGAAAAGTCGTGTCCGGTATGGGCGCGCAGCAGGACAACCACTTTTTCCAAAGCGCTCTGCGATCTTCTTCCCGCGCTTCTTCCGTCGGCTCGGTCAGCGGCGCGCGACCCCAGGAAGGCGATGATCTTTTCGGGCAGCTCCTCCACCGGAGCGACAATATCCGCCAGGCCGGCCTCAATGGCGCTGCGCGGCATGCTGTCGAACTTGGCTGTCGCCGGATCCTGCACCAGCGCCACGCCCGCCATCTCCTTGATGGCGCGAAGACCCAGCGTGCCGTCAGAACCCATGCCGGAAAGAATCACGCCGATGCTGCGCTGCTGCTGATCCTGCGCCAGGGAGCGGAGGAACAAATCGATCGGCAGGCGCAGTCCGCGC
>CAWDQK010000092.1:0-11055 GCA_963804395.1 uncultured Verrucomicrobiae bacterium
TGAGATTCCCCGTTTGGTTAGCAGCATGGCAGGCGAAGCCCGACAGGCTACGGGCATAATTGTGTCCGCCGTAGGAGGCCACGAGGCCCGTATCCGGCATGTCCTTCAGACCGGACTTGTCTGCCATGATATCCGTGCCAATTGATCCCCCAAACGATGGTGTTCGGATAACTAGCGGGCGTAATTGTGTCCGCCGTAGGAGCCACGAGGTCCGTATCCGGCATATCCTTTAGACCGGACTTGCCTGCCATGATATCCGTGCCAATTGATCCCCCAAACGATGGTGTTCGGATAACTGTACTCAGCGGAACGGATGATGCAGACGGACGGGTCCGAATAGATCGGTCCACCGACCACGGTGTAAGCAACCGGAACGCCGGCGGGAGCTGCGTAGTAAGGAGCGGTGCGAGCGTAGCTCTGTTGATTGGCGGCGGCGAGTTCGCCCACGCCCAGGCCGATCAACCCCCCGATGGCGGCGCCGCGGCCGGCATGGCGGCTTGTGGCCGCGCCGATGGCGGCTCCGAGGATCACGGTGTCAGCCACCGGAACGCCGGCGGGAACTGCGTAGTAAGGAGCGGTGCGAGCGTAGCTCTGTTGATTGGCGGCGGCGAATTCGCCCACGCCCAGGCCGATCAACCCCCCGATGGCGGCGCCGCGGCCGGCGTGATGGCTTGTGGCTGCGCCGATGGCAGCTCCGATGATCGTGTCGACAGCGGCGGGGGCGTTGATGACGTTAAACGGCTGCGCGTTAGCGGTCAGGGCCACCGACGTAAGCAAGGCCAAGGTAAAGAGTGTGGCTTTCATGGCAGTTAATAAGACGCCTCGGTTCGTGAATTGTTTCATAGGCCGAGAACCAAGAAATCGCAAGGGTTTTTGGCATGAAAAAGCCCGGGTTGGCGCCCCGGGCTTGAGTGTTGCGGAAGTATTCGGTTTACCAGCCGACGGCCGGCTTTTTGTCCTGTTTCATAACTTGTTTTTCGTCCTCCCAGACGGCGAGACCGTCTTTGACAGTGGTGAGGGAGAGTTGGAACGTGTAAGTCACTTGGGTGACACGGCCGTTCTTGACCTTGTCTTCGAGGATCTTTCCGGAGAGCGAGTAGAATGGCAGCTTGTCGGGGGTATTTTCACCAGTGACGAATTTTTGCTGTTCGGCGGCGTCCGCGGCGAGTGGATACCTCACTTTTGCCGCCTATGCCGACGGTGGTGGTAGTGACAACCTTCCCAGACTTCAGGAGGGCGACGCGGATTTTCTTGATGAGGAGATCCGTATCGATCTGCATTTGGGTTTTGTTGGAGATCCTTGAGATCGCCATGATGGCGGGTTTTTCGGGAGCTCTTTCGAGGACGCCGGATTCGAGGAGGGATCCGACCATCTGGTCAGCCATGTTGGCCCAGTCTTGCGGGTTAATCTGGTTGAGCGTGACGATCGTCTTGTTCCCCGACGTATCGACGTATTTAGCACCCTCCGCCAAGACGCAAGAGGCGCCGGCGAGAATGACCGCGAACAAAGCGAGAGAATGAAATGATTTCATTGATGATTTCGGTTACTCCTGAAGTTTGATGGTGAAATCGGTGGCGGACGGACTGATGGCGATCGCAGCGATTGCCGTTTGTTCTTCAGATTTAAGCTCGGCGACCCTCCATCCGCCTGTGGGCGAGGCGATGGTCATGCCAGCGTTGTCCTGCCATTCGACTTTGTAGTGGATCTGGCGGTCTGAACCGGTGGTATTGAGGAGGACGATCTCGATTTTGAGGAGGTCGCCACTGACGCGGGTTTGGCGAATGCCCAGGACACGGATGTCGCTGGCGAGATACGGGTCGGTGACAACGCGTCTGTCTTGGATGAATGCCGGCGTAGGCGTGGCTGACCCGACGGTATTGACGCCGCCAGGCGTGGTACACCCTGCGAGGGTTACTACGAGCAGCCCCAAAAGAGGGAAGATCGGATTCTTCATGGGTTGGTTTTGTGCTTAGTTGAGTGCGAATTGGTTGATAAGGAGGGGGGTGCCAGGGGCGATGGACTTGACGTAAACCACGTTGATCTTGCCCGCGGGCAAGGTAACAGACTGGCTGTTCATCCCGTCGGTGAGCGTGAGCGTGTGATTGGCCGGCGTGGCGACCCGGGCGTACTGAAATTGCTTTGGCAGCGTTATCCAGGTGCGAGTGTCGGCTTGGTTTGTGGCAACGTTATAGACGTTGGTGACGATATTCGTGATTGCACCGAATGTGGAATCGCTTTTGTTGGCCTGCTTTTGGATCTCGTAAGTGGCAAGCGTCTTCGTTGCAACCCGGACGAATTCTCGGGCGATGATGCCCGGGAGGTCGTTTTTGTACTCCTGGTAGATCACCGAGTCCATGTTACAAATGACTGCAGTATTCACGCTTTGTTCTCCGGCAGACACACTGAGGGTGGGTGCGAATGCGGGATCCGTCCTCGGGCGCGGGAAAGCGAGACCGACGTAGTGGGGCTGATCGGTCACGACCAGGATGTGGATTTGGACCTGATCGCGGTAGCAGGCGGAGCCGGTTTCGAAGATGACGTAAGTGACATCTTTGATGGCCTTGCCTGATGCGGCATTTTGGGCATCCGCGTAATCTTGAGCGGCGAACTGGTTTTCGGGGATCATACTGGCGACCCGTTCCCAGGACTTGAGGCCGCGCTCGGTGTCCGACGCGTCTTCGCCACAAGTCACGTGGTATAGGCCGTCGAGCCAGACTGCGAATGGGTTGACGTAGTTTCCATAGGGCTTGAGGCCTTCACTGTCGAGGTCAGCAGTGAGTTGATCGAGTTCACCCTTGGTTTTTCCGTCCTGGCCGGCTTTGTCAACGTCGAAGGCGCCCGCCTTTTTATCTTGCTGGGCTTCCTGCGCTTTCGCGATGCGCTTGGCGTTCTCGTCGACCGCGTCTTTCTGACGCTGAAGCGATTTATTGAGGAACACGCGAGCGTCAGACTGTTTGCCAAGGGCGAGACAGTTGAGGGCTTGGTAGGTGTCCATCATGATTTTATCATACGCGTAGCCTCGGTATGGGAGGGTTGTGCTATTGGTGAGTGCCGCGCCAACTTCGTGTCCGACCTGGGCCTTGGCCTTTTGCTCCCAATCGTCGACCTTGTTTTCGGCTGAAGTAAACGCATCCTGGCTTTGCTGGAGGTAGGAGGGAGGAGGTGGGGGCGGAGGTTGGCCGTTTCCGCCCATCGCCGGTGCCGCCGGGAGCGGAAGCTGGAGATTGGCCATGGCGGCGCCACGAAGGACTGCACCGTCTTCGAGGTTCCAGAGGATCTGGTCACGGCCATTCGCTTTGGCTTGGGCCTTTTGGGAAACCGCCGCCACAGCTTGGGCAATATTGCCGGTTTTCCATGCGGTCTTGAAGTCGGTGGATTCCTTGACGTAGGTTTGGCAACCTGCCAGCAAGAGAACTAAGGTGCCGACTGTTGAGGTGAGTATCCGGTTGGGTAGTGTGGCTTTCACGGTTGGGGTGAGCTGGATTTGGATGGGGCAGACAAGAGATTGGCAGTTACTGCTTTAGGCGGATGACGGCGCCTACATCGACGCCGTTGTCTTCGAGGACTTCGGCCTGAGAGTTTTGAGGAGTGACGCGGGTGACGCGGATGGTGCCGACGAGGACTTCCTCACGGCTTTTTTCTCCGGTGTCAGGATCGGTAAGTTCCTGGCCGAGGGTGAAGACTTCCCAGGTTTGGCCGATCGCGATCGGGGAAGTGTCGTTGCGGTTGATGGTGACGATCTTGTCGCGTTTGCCGATGATGCGGGCGGGGAATATGGAATCGACGACGCGGTCGGCTATTTTTTGACTCATGTCGCGTGTTACTTCTGTGAGAAGGGTATCGCTGGTGTTTCCGGACGCGGCTACTGTGGCCTTTGAGTTTTCGCCAGCCCCACTTTTCGTGACTTCAAAGTTGGTGGTGGTTAGGACCTTTTGGCTTTTGACTTCAGATATTTTGGCGATGGCTGAGAGGATGATGGTGCGGCGGCTGAAGCTTTGACCTGTTCCACTAAAGTTTCGGGTTTCGGATGCGTCTTGGAAGTTGTCGACGCTTACGGTGAGTACGTAGTCTGCACCGTTGAAGGCGAAGACTTGTCCGCTGGCGGCTGCTTCTTGCGCCAAGGCGCCGGCATCGGTGCGTTCGAGGACCTCGAATCGCTTCGTGGATTGGATCCGGTCCAGAATCTGAGGATCGAGGGATTCGATCACAGATTGAAGGGAAAGTGCGGAGCCTTGTTGCTGCATACGGGCCGAAAGAGCGGCGCCAGCGGTGATTTTGGTGATCGCGATTTTCTTTTTGCCGACGGGCGCGGTTTGGGCGGAGGCCATTCCAGTGATCGCAGCGATCAAAGCGAGGGTGACGAGGAAATATTTCATGGGAGAATTATCCAGGGTGAGAAGATGGGACAGGGAGGTCGGTCAATTCTGGAAGATGGAGAAATTGTTGAGTTGCTGCGGCGCATCCTTCGTATCGACCTTAAAGCCGCTTTGTTCGAACATCTTGGCTTTCCCTTCAAGCACCTTGACTTGGGCGTCGGTGAGTTTGGCCCCATTCTTGAGGCCATTGAGGAAGCTCGTGGATTCCTGCCAGCGGGCGTAGCCGGCGGCGCTCATCTTTAGAGCGGCGACGAGTTTTAGGCCGTCGTGGACATTAACGGTGCGTTCCCAAGTATCGAAGCCTTCACGGGTGAGGCGCAGTTTCGAAAGGCCAGGGCGGAGCTGGAGGGTTCCCGGAGCAGTGCCCGCCGCGATCCCATCCACTTCGACCGTGACGGAAAGAGGGCTGACTTTACAATCAACAATCGTAACGGTGCGAGTGTCATCGACCCGAATATCCGGAATGGTCATATCCGCGGCTTCAGTGGCAATGATGACGTTTACGTATTGGGCGGCGGGCGCAGGGGCTGCGAGCGGCCGATGGTTCAAGGAGTCTCGGAGGCTGCCGACGATCTTCTCCGATGATTTGTCGAGGAGATCATTGACCGTGTCGTCGCTGGCGGTAACCGATTCTGGGGTCTGTTGTTTCAGGTCGGAAACCCGAATGGTATCGGCGACCAGGCTCGCTCCGTTGATATCGAGAATCTTGTAGGTGACGCGAAGCATGGTTTCGACATTGACTGCCTTCACTCCGTAGGCATTCACGGCATTTTGCGTAGCGCCGATGCTGGCGATCGAAGCAATGACGATATAGTCGACGCCCATGTTTTGGGCGAGTCGGGCCGCGGAGGACTGGTCCGTCAGCTTGGCGTCGAGCGAGTCTGCCGGGCGCGGAGACGACGCGACGGCGGGATCGAAGGTGCGCAGGCTGTTGACGGTATCTTCACGGCTGGTTACGGCAAAACCGAGGTTGGTCAGCTTGGCGGTCAGAAAATCTTCCAGTTCAGGGATTTTTTCATCGAACTTTGCTCCTGCGCGATTCGTAACGAAAATGGTGGCCTTATGGGTTGGGCTTGTGTCGGCTTGTTGGGCGTGCGCCGTTAAGAAGGAGCCCCCGCAAATGAGGAGGCCAAGGAACAGTCGGGTGATCATTGTATTTTTCATCTGGTGGGTAGGTAGTTGTGGAAGGCGCCTATCTATTCAGTGAGGACGCTGAAGAAATCCGGTTGAGCTTGGGGAACGTTTCTGGCGGGCCATCGAGCGATACTGTATTCGCGATTACGTACAGCCTGAAAGGGCTACGGGGCTTTGCCACGCAGGAGGAAGCGAAGATGCTCTGCGTTGTAGCGGACCATGAGTCAAGGTTTCGAAATCCGATAGATTCCCGGTACAACGTTGCGCTCCATGTTTAATCAAATTAATGGAACCTCCGACAAGTGTCGAGCTCATTTGGCTCGCTGCGTCCGCCGGCAGAAGGATTGCCTAATTTCGGGTTCTCCCGGTTTTCGTGTGGGTAAGGCTGGGTGAAGGCGGTAGAATGGGGAATGGGCGAGATTCATGATTCAAGCATCGAGAGACATTACGCCGGGCTGTTAGGCGTTGTCGCTCCATGGGAGGTCAGCGAGGTGACACGAGAGCCGAGTCTGCAGCGGGTGACCATTCGGGTGGCATGGCCAGGAAGGACGCGGCCGGTGTGCCCGGCTTGCGGCCAGGTGGGGGCGCTGCACGACAAACGCGAACGACGTTGGCGGCATCTGGATGTGATGGGACACGAAGTGCAACTGGTGTGCGCGGTGCACAGATGGACGGGTTTGTCGAGCTCTTTACCGAACTCCTGCTGGAAGCTGGAGTCGACCGCAGTTGCATCTTTTACGAAACGGCGCTTGAGCTTCCAGGGTTCTTCCGCCCGACCAAGAAATGGGATCTGCTTGTGGTGCGTGAGGACCAGTTGCTGGTGGCGCTTGAAGCCAAGTCTCAAACCGGTCCAAGTTTCGGGAACAATTTCAACAATCGCACGGAAGAGGCGATGGGCAGCGCGCTCGATTTGTGGACGGCATATCGTGAAGGCGTTTTCAACAAGAGCACCCGCCCATGGCTCGGTTACATGTTCCTGCTCGAAAGCTGCGAGGCTTCACGACGCCCCGTGGCGGTGGCCGAGCCCCATTTCCAGGTGTTTCCTAAATTCAAGGATGCCTCCTATGCACGCCGCTACGAATTGTTCTGCCGGAAACTGACAAGAGAACGGCATTACGACGCCACCGCATTCCTGATGGCAGAAGCAAAATCCGGCAGACAGGGCGGCTTTGCGGAGCCCGCGGACGACTTGGCGTTTGGCCGTCTTGCGAAATCGCTGGGTGCCCATGTCATGGCCAACTGGAGCCTCACGTGATGAGTGCTGCCGTCACAGAGCTCGCCACGACAACCACCCATCGCCTCTACCTTGGGGACGCCCGCGACTTTTCGTACATCCCCGATGAGTCGGTCCATCTCGTGGTAACTTCGCCGCCCTATTGGAAACTGAAACGCTACAACGAATGCGCCGGTCAGATGGGGCACATGCAGGATTACGAAGAATTCCTGCAGGAAATCAGCAGGGTTTGGGCTGAGTGCCATCGGGTACTTGTCCCAGGCGGCCGCGTAGTTTGCGTGGTGGGCGATGTCTGCCTTTCACGCCGCGAGAACGGGCGTCATGTCGTGATGCCGCTCCATGCCGACATATGCGTTCTTTGCCGAAAGCTCGGTTTCGACAATCTCAACCCGATCATCTGGCACAAGATCTCGAATGCGGCGTTCGAGGCGAACACGAGCAGCAAATTCCTCGGCAAGCCCTATGAACCCAACGCCATCGTCAAGAACGACATCGAGTTTATTCTGATGCAACGCAAACCCGGCGGCTACCGGCAGCCAACGGAGGAACAGCGCCGGCTCAGCATGATCTCCAAGTCGGATTTCAACGAATGGTTCCGGCAAATCTGGACGCTCACCGGTGCTTCGACCAAGGACCATCCGGCCCCTTTTCCTTTCGAACTGGCCAACCGCTTGGTACGGATGTTTTCCTTCCAGGGCGACACGGTGCTCGACCCCTTCAACGGCACCGGCACCACGATGCTCGCTGCATTCAAGGCTGATCGCAACAGTGTCGGCATCGAGATTGACCCTCATTACTGCCGGATGGCGCTAAAACGCCTCCACTACGAGAACGCCAATCTCTTTTCGACGGCGCGGATCGATTTCGATGACCGATTGGCGAAGACCGAAGGCGTCCTTCTGGTCAACGACAAGACAGGTTCTTATCTGACAAAGCCGCGCAGGTGTCGGAAGACGCGGCCTGAACCGGCTTCTTGAAGAGATGAACGGTCTCGGGGTCGGGGGAATATCGATGGGTCGATTTCAACGGGGTCAGGCCGGACATTTGGCCCTTCACGGGGTGGAACGCAGGCCGGCGCGCCCGGCGGTCGCGCCCCACCTTCCGCTCGATCCAATTGTGGCCGGCTTGTCCGCGGCTATTTCTCCGCCGCGAAGACGAGGTAGCTGTGGGGCAGCACCGGCATGTGGAATTCCGTGCGCTTCTCTCCGCCCGGCCGGCGCAGCCAGAAATTGGCCGGTGGCGGCACCTGCCCGGAAAGCACCTCGCCGGTGACCAGGTTGCGCAGTCGGACCGGACCGCCCGCGACGGAGATCTTCACGTCGGTTTCATGATCGAGGAACGACTCGACGATGAAGGTGTTGTTGTCGTAGGCGAACAGCGCGACCTGGCTCGGGCCGTCGAGGCGGACGAAGAACCCCTTCATGACAACGTCCTTGATCGCGCTCGTGACGTCCGGCGGAAGGCGGTACAGGTGGTGGAAATTGTCGGGCATGGTCCAGATGTAGAGGACGCCCTTGCCGTAGCGGTCCATCAAGAGCACCGGGAAACCAACGTTGTCGGACATGGCGCTGACGAGCGCCCAGGCGTCGTTGGTATTGAAGCGGATCTCCGGGAAGAGCACGCCGGCGGCGCGGACGTTGTCGCCCAGGCCGCTCCGGGAGCCGGAGCCAAACCCGGTCGTGTAGCCATCGGCGGCGATCCGGCGTTCCGTGAATTCGACCTCAACGATGTCCTCGATGCCCCTGCCCTGGAGCGCGCGAAGCAGGCCTGAGGTGATTACGACCGACTTGCCCGCGTCGAGCTGCGCCTTGATTTTGGCGACGATGTCGGGATCGGCCTTTGCGGACTCGGTCAGGAGCACGAGGCCGGCGTCGGTGGGAAAGTCGGCGTAGAGGTCGATGGGAATGCCCATCATGCCCAGGTAATTGTGGAGGAAGTCCTCGCCGGAGGAGTGGTGGGGCTTGTAGCTCTTGATGCCTGCGGGCCGGCCGAGCCTGCCCAGGAAGGCATCGACCTGTTCCAGGGAGGCGCCGGCGACGCGGGCCATCGTGGGCGGCGGGGCGTCCAGCGCAGCCCCGAATCCCCGGAATGGCGGCATGATCTTGAAGAGGTCAAAACTCGTGGGAAGCGCCTGCCAGGGGCGCTCGCCGGGCTCGACGGGCTGGAGGAGCGCGGCCCAGTTGAAGAGGGTGATCTCGCGCGGCCGGGCAAAGAGCGTGTCCCAGAGCTGCTCGGCGTACCGATCGAGGTAGCGGATGCTGAACGTGTCCACCCAGCCGCCGCCGTTGCGGCCGGGTGCAATGTTCTCGAAATACCGGAGGATCTGGTAGCTCTCGTACTGCTGGAGGAACTGGTCGGTGAGGCCGGGATCCCGGGTCTCCGTGCCGGTGTAGATTCCGTCGAAGAGGCGCGACTCCTTGTCGAGGTCGAACCCGAGGGCCTGGAAATGCTCGTACCAGTTGGGAAACTTGATGATGATCCTGACCTTCGGGTTCACGGCCCGGGCCGGTTTGATGAGGAGGTTTTCCGCGACCTCGTCCATCAGATCGAGGCGGAACTGGGTCCATGTGCGGTTTCCCTTTGCCGCGACGTTGGAGGCGGACTTGGTGGTGACGAAGAAGAAGTCGTCGAGGATGATTTCGTCAAAATGGCGGGCGGTGAGCTCGGCCACCCGCTGGACGAAGGCGCGGTCGTCGGGGTTCGTGTAGCAAAACGAGCGGAACTGTCCGGTGTTGTTGTCGGAATAGGTGATGCCGCCGGCGACGCGAACGCCCTGATCCGTGAAGAACTTCTTCAGGTCCTCCAGGGTCTGCTCGTCCGCCAGCATGCGGTCCCGTTCGGACTCGATGTAGACCTTGTCGACCTTGAGTTGGCGGCTGATGGTCTCCCATTCGCGCTGCCGGATCGCGGGATTGGCGAGCCGGCGGACGATCATGACCGGGATGTAGATGGAGGTCTCGAAATTCTGGTAATGGCCGGCCGCGGAAGCGGCGGCGGGAAGCAGGAGACAGGCAAGCAATCCCAGGAGGAGCAGGCGGGCGGGGCGGGCGTGGGTTCTCATGGCGACAGCACTGGCGTAGGCCTGTGGGGCGGGGTCGTCACGCTTTTCCCGCGGCGGGCGCGGCCGGTTCCCCATTTTCCGCCCTGATTCGGCACGGGGGGATGGCGAGGCGAGGCGCCGGCCCGTCCGGCATTCACCGCCCGGCGGGGCCGGCTACCAGAATGCGAACGCCTCCAGCCGGCGCTGATACCGACGGCCGATCACTTTCGGGGAGAAGTTCCTTCGGATGTCGGCGGCCGCGCGTTTGCCCAGACTCTCCCGGAAGCTGGTGTCGTCGACCAGGGATCGCATCCAATGGGCTGCCTGGTCGATGTCGGGATCGGCCCAGGTCTGGCCGCGCGCGTAGGGGCCGTAATTCCGGTCGAGGGTGAGGAGGCGGTAGTTGACCGGGCAGCCGTTGGTCACGTTGACGAACTCGGCGGTGCCGGACCAGTCCGTCGTGATGACCGGTTTGCCCAGGAACATCGCCTCGGCGACGCTGAGTCCGAATCCTTCGGCCCGGTGCAGCGAGACGAAACAGTCGCAGGACTGCTGCAATTCGTAGACTGCGGTGCGGGGCAGGGTTTCGCAGATCAACGCGGTGTTGGGCAATCCCTCGACTTCCGACTGGAGTTCGGCGAAGACGGTCGAATGCCGGTCCGGGTTGTGGGTCTTGACGACGAGGCCGACCGGGCCGCCGAGGGGGAAGGCCTTGCGGAATGCGGCGATCACGGCACGCGGATTCTTGCGCTCCTGGGTCGAGTTCAGGTCGTAGACAAACAGGAACAAAAAGGTGCGGGCGGGCAGGCCGAACTTCTTCCGGAAATCGCCCTGCGGCACCGGGAACTCGATGGCGTGCGGCATGGCGAGCACGGGCTTGGGGAGTTTCGCGGCGATGGCGGCGCGCGCGAACTCGGAAGGGCACCAGATCTCGTCAAAGAAGCGGTGCCGGTCCACCCAGCTGTCGGGGAATTCCGTCAGTTCCCACGCCCAATAGGCGATGTTGTAGTGGTCAGCGCGGAAAGCCTGTCCGTGATGGTGATCGATGTCCTTCGACACCGGCGGATCCAGGTGGAAGATGTTGACGGTGTGGGGATTCGTTTCCTGCAGCCTCGCGGCGAAGGTCGTGTCGCCGTCGCGGTTCAGGCAATTGAGCTTCAGCTCGACGAGGTTTGCAGGCAGGCCGACGGCGTCGCAGGCTTTCGCCATGCAGCGCGCCGACTCCCCGATGCCCAGCTCGCCGCGGAACCAGCCGACGATGTTCACTCCC
>CAWDQK010000093.1:0-73878 GCA_963804395.1 uncultured Verrucomicrobiae bacterium
CTTGTTATGTTTGTAACCTACTTCGAACGTTCAGGTCTTGCTCGTCCGGCCGAACCCTGGTGGCGGCCGACCTCGAAACCCAGCGCCGGGCCGTCCGGGTTGCCGATGTTGACCCGCTGGCCGTCGTGGATGTCGACGACCGGCACGCGCCGGTTGTTGACGTAAAGCCCGTTAAGGCTGCCATTGTCGATGGCAAGCCATCGACCCTGGTCGAATCCACCAGTAGGGTGCCCGGGAGATCAGCGGATGCGCGGACGCGGACGTCGGCCCGCAGGTCACGGCCGATGATTACATCGTTGCCTGCGGCAAAGATGCGCTCGGATCCGTCGTACCGCACGGTCAACACAGGTGGGGCTGGTCGGCTCATCGGGACCAACTCTAGCTATCCGGGCCGTCTGCAGGGCAGCGGACATGATTTAGGGCCGATGTTTCACCGGGCGGCCCCATCCGCCGCCGTTTGCACGCAACAATGGCTCAGGATGTGAGCATGGATGAGCTGATGGCTGCCGGCCGGCTGCTGGTCGACCGGGTAGCGGTGGTGACCCGCGGCGCGGGCGGTATCGGCGCGGCGACTTCGCGGCTGTTCGCGCGTCATGGCGCTCACGTGATCGTCGCGGACATCGACGCCGAGCTCGCCCGAAACACGGCCGGCGAGATCACCGCGGCCGGGGGGTCGCATTGGCGGTCGTCACCGACGTGCGCGACCCCACCCAGGTCACCGCGTTGGCACGTTCGGTGCTGGATCGCTACGGCCGGGTGGATGTGCTGGTGAACAACGTGGGGCATTGGCTGCGTCACCCCGGCAACTTCGTCGACACCGATCCACTGCCGTGGATGAGCTCTACCGGGTGAACCTGCACCACGTCTTCCTCGTCACCCGCGCGTTCCTGCCGGCGATGATCGAGCAACACGCCGGCGCAATCGTCAACGCTCATCTGTCGAAGGGTTGCGCGGGTATCCGGAGGACCCGATTTACGCCGCCTTCAAAGCGGCCGTCATTGATTTCACCCGGAGCCTCGCGGTGCAAGTGGGCCGCGACGGTGTGCGGGTCAACCGGGATCGGCCCCGACGTCACCGAATCGCTGCAGGTTCCCTACTCGCAGTGGCTGTCCGCCGAGGAGCAATTGCAGTGGCCGCAATGGGTTCCGCTCGGGCGGATGGGGGTGGCCGAGGATCAAGCCGGCGTGATTCTCTTTCCTGGCCTGCGAACTGTCTGCGTTCGTCACTGGCCACACGATTCCGACCGACGGGGGCACCGGCGCCGCGGGCGGCTGGTACCGCTCGTCGCGCCGAGCCGGCCGGGAATGGACGAACAGACCTATTGCGCCGTGATCGCTGCGTCGTGGGCTGCATGGTCGATTATGTTTCTGCTACGTCTCTTTCAAGATGGCCTCGACCACACTGAGCGGCGAGGCGGTCGGCACCACCCGCGTCATCCGGAATCCAGCCTCGCGGAGCAGGTCCCGGTACTCCTCCGCGGTGCGTTCACGAGAGCCCAGGTTCAGCAGCATCTCCAGATCCACCCAATTCTCCGGCCCGTCGCGGCCGTTCTCGCGAACGACCATCTCGACGAGCAGCACTGTGGACCCCGGCCCCGCCGCCGCGCGAACATTACGCAGGATCTGCAGCGCCTTTTCATCGGCCCAGTCGTGGATGATGTTCTTGAGCAGGTAGGCGTCGCCACCGGTCGGAACACCGTCGAAGAAGGACCCTCCTACGATCCGCACGCGGTCGGCAACATCGTTTCTCACGCAACAAGTTCGGGGCGATCCGCGACGACCGTCGGAAGATCGTAGAGGATGCCTCGCGAGTCCGGCGCGGCCGCCAGAATAGCGGCCAGCATCGCACCTTGCCCGCCGCCGACGTCGACGATGGTGCGGTGGGCGGCGAACTCGTAGCTGCCCACCACGACAGCCAGCGTCATCTGGGCAAGGCTCGTCATCGTCTGGTTGAACAGTTCGGCGTGCTCAGGTATGTCGGCAAGGTAGTCGAACCCTTCCTTGCCGCGTAACGCCGGGACGATCGACTGACCGGTTCGGACCGAATCGGCCAGCAGAGTCCAACGTTCGCGTTGCTCCTGCGACCCCTGAAACAGCGCCGCCCCCTTCAGCGAGATCGGTGCGTTGGAACGCAGCGTGGCGCCCAGGGAATTCAGCGCATAGCGACCGTCGCGGCGACGGCGGAAGATGCCCCGGCCGATCAACGCGCGCAGCAGCCGACCCAGCGCGTCGGCGTCGGCACCCACTTGGACCGCCAACTCATCGAGTGGCAGCGGCCCGTCGGCGAGCGCATCGGCGATACCGAGCTGGACGGCCGCGGTGATCGCCTGAGCAGGCCAGCCGGAGACAACCAGCTCCATCATCGCCATGGGCGCGGGCAACAGCCGTTGATGGAGCCGAAGCAGGTGGTGGCGCGTCCACTCGACGGCACGGGCCAGCTTGGCAGGTGGCACCTTGGTGGCTTTCGGCATCTCTGACCTCATTCCACACCAGATCCGGTCGGCACCTGGGCCGCCTCCCGGATTCCGACCCATTGATGCAGGCGCACGAGCGGTTTCGGTGCCCACCAATTGAACCGGCCCATCGTATGCATGAAGGCCGGAACCAGCAGGATACGCACCAGGGTGGCGTCTGCCAGGACCGCCAGCGTCAGTCCGACGCCCAACATTCGCAGAAACGACACCTGCGCGCCGGACAACGCCGCAAAGGAGATGGCCATGATGAGCGCTGCGGCGGTGATCACCCGCGCGGTGCCGGCCAGTCCAAGCGCGACGCTTGTGTCGTTGTCGGCCGGTGCTTGGCTGCTTGCCAGCCAGTATTCGCGGATACGTGACACGAGGAACACCTCATAGTCCATCGACAGCCCGAAGGCGATGCAGAACAATAGCACCGGGATGCTTATCGCCAAAGTTCCGGTCGCCGTGGTACCCAATGCCCCAAGGTTGCCTTCCTGAAAAATCCACACGAGCGCGCCGAACGCAGCGGTCAACGATAAAACGTTGAGTAGCAACGCCTTCAGCGGCAGATGGCGACGCGCACGGCCGGCGCGATTTGGACCACGCAATGCTTGGTCGTGTCGTGCAGCGCGGCCCAGACGGCGGGGGTCTCGTCGTTCTCGACGATGGCGCCGGTGGGGCAGTGGTTGGCGCACTGGCCGCACTTCACGCAGGGCGACTCGGCCAGGGTGATGTCGCCGGCCGGGGCCATGCGGGTGTTGATGCCGCGGTCGAGGAACGACAGCGCCCAGACATCCTGCATTTCCTGGCAGACCTGGACGCACCGGCCGCACTTGATGCATTTCGTGAAGTCGATGATGATCGAGCCGGTCGAGGTGTCGGGCGGGATGGGCGTGACGATGCGCTTGATGTTCTCGCCGCGGATGCCGAAGTCGGCGGCCAGCGCCTGCAGCTCGCACGTGCCGTTGCGGCCGCAGGTGAGGCAGCTGCTGGGATGGGTGGAGAGCAGCAGTTCAAGGACGGTGCGGCGGATCTCGGTGAGTTCGCCGCTATTGGTCGTGATGTCCATGCCCTCGCCGACCGGCATGCAGCAGGCGCGAGGCATGCGCGGCTGGCCGGCGATCTGGACGATGCAAAGGCCGCAGGCGGCGGTCGGCAGCAGATCGTCGTTCTTGCAGAGCGTGGGAATCTTGACCTGCACCTGCCGGGCGGCCTCGAGGATGGTCGTGCCGGCGGGAACCGTGACGGGCAGGCCGTTGATCTTAAGGCTGACGCGCGACGCGGCGGCGGGGCCGGCGGCGGCCGGAGCGGAAAGGGAAGTGGCGGTGGCAACCATGGGTTGGCAGGGGTCAGGCGTTGGCGGGTTCGGCGGCGACGGGCTCCGGGGGGCGGTTCGCGGACATCTTGCGCGCGTAACTCACCCCGCCTTCAAGGTAGGCCTTGAACTCGGGTTCGAAGTAGCGCAGGGCGGAAAGCACCGGGTTGGGGGCGGTCTGCCCGAGGCCGCAGAGCGAGGCCTTTTGCATGGCCTTCGAAATGGCTCGGACGCGTTCGATGTCGCCCTTCTCCCCGCGTCCGCGGGCGACACGGTTGAGGATTTGCAGCATCTGGTAGCCGCCGATGCGGCAGGGGGCGCATTTGCCGCAGGATTCGTCGACGCAGAAACGGAGGTAGAACCGGGACACCTCGACCATCGAGTCGTCCTGATCCATGACAATCATGCCGCCGGAGCCCATGATCGAACCGAGCTCCTGCAGGCTTTCGTAGCTGACCTTGGTCTCGAGCAGGTGCTCGGGGATGACGCCGCCGGACGGGCCGCCGGTCTGCACCGCCTTGATGGCCTTGCCGCCGAAGACGCCGCCGCAGAGGTCGAACACGATGTCGCGGAGGGTGACGCCGAGCGGCACCTCGACGAGCTGGGGATTGCGGACCTTGCCGGTGACGGCAAAGACCTTCGTGCCACGGGATTTTTCCATGCCATACTGGGAATACCAGGTCCCGCCGTGCACGAGGATCGCGGGCACCGCGGCCAGCGTCTCGACATTGTTGATGGCGGTGGGATGGCCAAACAGGCCGCGTTCGGAGGGGTAGGGCGGACGCGGGCTCGGGCTGCCGCGCTTGCCCTCGATGGAGGCGATCAGCGCGGTTTCCTCGCCGCAGACGAACGCCCCGGCGCCGAGGCGGACCTTGGCGTCGAAGGAGAAGCCGGAGCCGAGAATGTTTTCGCCGAGCAGGCCGGCAGCCCGCGCGTCGACGATCGCCTTTTCCACGCGGGCGACCGCCAGCGGATATTCGGCGCGGATGTAGAAGTAGCCGCGGGTCGCCCCGATGGCGTAGGCGGCGATGATCAGGCCTTCGAGCACGCTGTGCGGATCGCCTTCCAGGACGCTGCGGTCCATGTAGGCGCCCGGATCGCCCTCGTCGCCGTTGCAGATGATGTACTTCGGCGTGCGCTGCACGGCGCGGGTGATCTGCCACTTGAGCCACGTGGGGAAACCGGCGCCCCCGCGGCCGCGGAGACCGCTGGTCTTCAGCTCGGCAATGACGTCCTCCGGCTTCATGCTCTGCAGCACGCGGACGAGGCCCTGATAGACGCCGTAGCGCAGGCAGTCCTGGAAGTTCTCCGGGTCGAACTTGCCGCAGTTGCGCATGACGACGCGCACCTGCTTGTCGGCCTTTTTGTAGAGCAGGTCGTCGATGATCTTCTTGCCCTGCACGCTGGTCTTGACGATGCGGGCCACGTCGGGCGCCAGCACGTTGGTGTAGGTCACGCGCGAGGGCAGGAACTGCACCGCCACGCCCTCGTCGTAGACGCCCATGTCGGCGGCGCGCACCACCTGCACCTTGTCCTGCAGGTTGCAGCGCTTGAGCTCCTCGGCGAGGGAGAACTGGAAGAACTGGCTCTTGTCGCCCTTCTCGGCGCTGGTGTCCTTGACCAGGATATACGTGGTGGGACCGTCGAAGATCAGGGCGCGGTTGCGCCAGGCGAGAATGTGGTCGTCGATCAGCCGGCGGCCGACCAGGTGGTCCTGAAGGATCTTGCGGGCGACCTCGTCGTCGACGCGGCCGTAGACCACGCGGGGCATGCCTTCGCGGGCGATCTCCACCAGCGGATCGGCGAACGAATAGCCCAGGCTGCCCACGCGGCGCACCTCGACGCCGAAGCCCAGGGTGCCGACGCTCTTCTCAAAAATGGAGCAGACCGTGTCAGCGCCGGCGGCAATCCCGCCGGTGTCCATGCTCACCCGCACCCAGTTGAGGCCCGAGTCGGCAAAGACTTTGGAATACTTCTCCAGATCAGCGTAGGTGAGCTTGCTCATGACTTGGCCTTGGGCTGGTTGGTTTGGGCGACGATGCGCGAGACGTCGGCGACGTTCAGGCGGCCGTAGGTCTTGCCGTTGACGACCATGGCGGGGCTCATTCCGCAGCAGCCGATGCAGCGGACGACATCGAGGTGCCACTCGCGGTCGGCGGTGGTGCATCCCTCCTCGACCTTGAGCAGCGTCTTGGCCTCGGCGAGCATCGCGGGCGCGCCCTTGAGGTAGCAGGCGGTGCCGAGACAGAGGGACATGTTGTGCCGGCCCGGCGGCTTGAGCTTGAAATAGTGGTAGAAGGTGAGGACTTCGTAGATCCGGGCGAGCTTCACCCCGAGCGCGTAGGACACCTCCATGGCGATCTCGCGGGGCACGTAGCCGTGCTGGTTTTCGATCTCGTGCAGGATCAGGATGAGGGAGCCTTCCTCGTCCTTCCATTTCGCGACCAGCGCGTCAACCTCCTTGCGGACGTTGCTTTCGACCTTGGTCTGGAGCTTGCGCAGGCGCTCGAGTTTGACCTCAAGCACGCGGGACACCTCCTCGGCGATGTGCCGGGGAATGAAGCCGTGCTTGTGCTCGATCTGTTCCAGCGATTCAAGCAGCGCAGCCTCGTCGTCCTTCCAGGCGTTCAGCTGGTTGGGGGGTAACTCCGATTGATCGGTTTCGGGTGACATTGGGGAGGGGAGGGTTTCCAAGGAAGTGCAGAGCCTAGAGGTCCGGACAACGGCCAATCAAGCAGGCTAATCCATCGCCGGCCATTCATCAGCAAACGGAATGGCCGCCATCACCGCGCCAATTCGCCGCGCGCACCCGGCACGTTCGTTCGAAAATCGAGGCCGGCCTCAGCGCGGCCGGCTACAGCGGACGGTAATTTGTAGCCGGGGGCGCTGACCCCGGCACGCTCGTTCGAAATGCCGTCGGCCGGCCTCAACGCGGCCGGCTACAGCGGACGGTCTTTTGTAGCCGGGGGCGCTGACCCCGGCACGCTCGTTCGAAATGCCGTCGGCCGGCCTCAACGCGGCCGGCTACAGCGGACGGTCTTTTGTAGCCGGGGGCGCTGATTCGTTCGAGATGCCGTGGGCCGGCCTCAGCGCGGCCGGCTACAGCGGACGGTAATTTGTAGCCGGGGGCGCTGACCCCGGCACGCTCGTTCGAAATGCCGTCGGCCGGCCTCAACGCGGCCGGCTACAGCGGACGGTAATTTGTAGCCGGGGGCGCTGACCCCGGCACGCTCGTTCGAAATGCCGTCGGCCGGCCTCAACGCGGCCGGCTACAAGGTGGCCGTTTCTTGAGGAATCGAGAGGCGATCGCCGGAGGAGAATCAGCCAATTGCCACCGCCTCGCCGGGCGCCGGCGGGGACCGCGTGGCGAAATCCATTCTTCCTTCGATGGTCAGCACGACGGCATCTCCCATCTTGGCCGTGGAAAACCGGAATCGCTTCATTTCTGTGCCGGGCGACGCCGCGACTTCCAGATCCGAATAAGCGCCATAGCGGGGTCGTCCGTCCTCGGACGTGTCGCGAATGGCCTGGCGCAACAGGCATCCGGCGCATTGCTCGCTTCCGCCACACGATCCGGCAAATCCGGCATACCGGCATTCGATCGCGATGCCGATCGCTGGCATCTCCAGTTGGTGGGCGGAATCGCCCAGAATACGTTCGGCCTTTTTGTTTACCTGCAGGAGGGTCATCGCTGAGTCGGTCACGATGATCGGAACATCGATGGAATTGAGTACGTCGCGCAGGCTGACCTCCGACAACCTGAGCAGCTGTTTCATGCAATCCGAAACAAATCCCGAGGGCCACGGCGGTGGACGATGAATCGTCCTCGGCCATCACCGTTCGGCACCACGCACAGATCGCTTTCATGGTAACACTTTGTTATGACAGACCGGTTTCTGATCGGAAGAGGCCGTCCAAAACCGGCGGACGGAAGAACAAAACCACCCAACCGGATTCTCCGCCATGGGCGGGCCGGGCGAAACGCCGTTTTTGGCGAAAATCGGGTGACTTTCTTCCTGGAAATTGGCTGTTTTCGCCCTTGACAACGCCGACGTCAGGAGGGCTTTGCGCTTCGTTGTTGCGAAGTTTTCACGCGAGGCATTTGCCGGCGCCTGGCAACGACCTGTTGGGACACCTCCAGGCTGGGCTTGCGATCACCCAGTGGGGCGGCAGAAACAATCCACCATGACTGTCCAGGAACGATTGCAGCTTCATCTCGCCAAAACACCCGACCTTGCCCGGGCCAGCTGGGTCGCCGCCAATGCCACCGTCATTGGCGACGTCACGCTTGGCCGCGAGTCGAGTGTTTTCTATGGGGCCGTGCTCCGCGGCGACATCGCTCGCATCGTGGTGGGCGAAGGCAGCAACATCCAGGACAATGCCATCGTCCATCTGGCGGACGACCTGGATGCCGTGATCGGCGCCTGGTGCACAATCGGCCACGGGGCCATCATTCATGCCTGTACGATTGAGGACGAGTGCCTGATCGGCATGGGGGCGACGATTCTCGACGGCGCCCGCGTCGGTGCGCGCAGCATCGTCGGCGCCGGCGCGGTGGTCACACCCCGCACGATCATTCCGCCGGGATCGCTGGTGCTCGGGGCGCCCGGAAAGGTTGCGCGATCGCTGAGCCAGGCGGAACAGGCCGGCCTCCGGCAATGGGCCGAGAAGTACGTCGAGGTCTCGCGCGCCCATGCGGCCCATGAGAAATTGACACAGAGGGTGTAAGGAACCGGCCCCTGGCGGCGACTAATCCGGGTGATGAGTCCGTCCGCCGATCAAGAATCGCTGTTCCAGGCCTGGCTGGAGGAGCATCGCGGCATCTTCGTGAAGGTGTCGCGCTCGTTCGCGCACAGCGAAACCGAGGTGGGCGAACTGCAGCAGGAAATGTTGTTTCAGCTGTGGGTTTCACTCCCGCGATACACCGGCCAGGCGAAAGCGTCAACGTGGATCTACCGGATCTGCCTCAACACGGCTCTGACCTGGCGCCGGGGAGCGCAGCGCCGGGAACGCCGGATTGAACCGGACGCGGACATCACCCGGCTGGCGGCCGAAGCGGCGACCCCGGCCGAAACCGCGGGGAACAAGGACCTGCTCGAACAACTTTACTCGGCCCTGCAGGCCATGCCCCCATCCGAACGGGCGCTCGTACTGCTGATGCTCGATGGCCTGTCCTACCGGGAGATGGCCGAGGTCACCGGGCTGACGGAAAACCACGTGGGCGTCGTGCTGACGCGCGCCCGCAAACGCCTGGCCGGATTGTTGAAAGGAGTTACCGATGAACTGGAGTGATTATGAAGGAGTCTGGAAACGGCAGAAACTGCCGGTCGGTGCATGCGCCGACATCGCGGTCCTGAAGGATACGTTCGAGACCAAACGGCGGAAACTTGCGGCGACTCTGTTTGCGCGCGACATCCTCGAAGCTTCGGCTGGCGCAGTTGTGTCGTGTTTTTTCGCCTACACTTGGTGGCATATGGGAAGAGAGGGTTGGCCAATGGCGTTCGCCATCGCCCTGCTACTCGGACTTTCCGGGTTCTTCGTCCGGGAACGATTCCGAGCCCACCGGCTCCGGCTGGGCCCGGATGTGCCGCTGGTCCCCAAGGTCGAGGCCGATATCGCCGAACTGCGCCGGCAGCGCCATCTTCTTCTCAGTATTTGGTCGTGGTATTTGCTACCCTGCGGAGGTGCCATTGTCATCGTTTGCGCAACGGTGGTCCGGTTACTGGTCATCAAGTCTCCGTCCGGTGTTTTGCTGTCTGCGCTATGGGAGCATCCGGCAGCTCTGGCCTGGATCATCCTCTATTTCGCGGTGGTCTTGCCGCTCTGCTTTTGGGGAGCTTGGTTCATCAACCGCCGGGCGGTGCGGAAGCTGATCGAGCCCCGGCTCGAAGAACTAGAAAAGCTACACCGGTCGCTCATCGCAGAATGACGAAGGGCTCCATTGAGACAGAACCCTCAATCCTTTGCCGATTGCAGCCAGACCCAATCCCCGCTCCCGTCAGCCTCCGTCGATTTTACCGGAGTGCCGTCATCGTCCCGGCCATCCATCGCAACTGACCACAACTTGAAACGGTTGTCCGCCAGACGCCGATACCGCAGCGGCTGCCCGTCGATGATGTCGCACGGCACTGCCGCCAGGCACGCTGGAACCAGTGCCGACAGCGTTTCGGGATAGGCGCCGCGCTCTGCGCCGCATATTCGCGCCAGGCGCGATCACTCCGCCAGCTTGATCTGCACGGCGGCGCGCTCGAAGTCCGTGGCGGCCAGGAGCGGCTGTGGCCGCATCTGACCAAGCGCAGCGATCCACCGGTCGGGGACGATCTCCAACCGCGTGTTAAAGAAAGTCGCGATATCGTTGAAATAGGACCGCGCCAGGGCAACCCGCTGCTCGGTCTCGACGAGTTCTTTCTGCAGCTTGAGAAACGCCGTGTCGCTCTTCAGACTCGGATAGGCCTCCGCCACCGCGCGCAGCGTCGGGGCGCAGCCCGAGAAATCAGGTCCGGCCATTCCGGGTGGAGTGGCGGAGAGTTGGTTTCGCAAGGTGGCCACGGCGGTCTGCGTGCCGGCCTCGTGCGTCCGCAAGGCGGCGACGGTTTCGACGAGCCGCGGAATGAGGTCATGCCGGCGTTTGAGCTGCACGTCGATCAGCGACCAGGCGGCGCGCACGCGATTGCGCAGTCCGACGAGACTATTGAATGCCATCCAGATCCAGCCCAGCGCGGCGAGCGCACAATATCCGGCCGCCAGCCCGGCATAGTGGGGCCAGCACGCCCCAAGCGGCTGATGCTGGGCATGGTCGCGGATGGCAAATCCGGCGACAAATGCGACGAGCCCGAGAACCGTCAGCATCCAGATACCCCATCCGAGACCGGCGCGCACCTTCTCCTCGCTCCGCGTCGAGATAAGGAAAATCGGGGCCTCCTTGTCGGCCGCAATCTCCGGGGCGACAATATCCGCGCGTTCGCGCGCCTGGCCGACGAGATAGAGCGGTGCATGGAGTGCGATCCCTTCCTCCACGAAGCGCCGGCGGTGGTCGGAATCGGCCACGGCGTGCGCCGGCCCTTTCGAGTAGTAGAGCGGGTGGCTGCGGTCGCAGGTTTCGTCGAAAAAGCCGCTTGATTCAAGCTGCGCGCCGGCCGGCCGGACCAACACCGTACCGGTGTCGTCCTGCAGATAAAAATCCTCCGTTTGCCCGCCTTGATCGACGGTCTTCCACCCGCTTTCATGTTTGGTCCGAGTCTGGGTTTGCCCTTTGTCGTCCGTGTAGGTCTCGGTCACGGTGCGCGACCAGTGTTCGTCAACGCGGTAAGCGTAGTGCGCGCAGCGTTGCCCGCTGAGGTAGGCCGTGAGCGGCGTGGTGACTTCGGCCGTGCCCTTCAACTCGACGAGGCCGATGAATACGCCCTGTGTTTTGGCCGTGGGCAGATCATCGATCAGCCGGCGCTTCCGCCGCAGATGCAGGCTGCCCAAAAGGAACAGCAGTCCGAGAATGAATCCCGCCAGGGGTAGGTAGACAACGGCGTTGTTCATGAAGGAATGTTGTGCCCGGCCGCCGCCCTTTTGCCAAGCCTGTGCTGGTCGGGATGTTTCAACCCTGACCATTTACAGGAGAGAACGGAGGAGACTGAGAGGGACTTCTTCGTTCGAGGTCTCAGTTTCCTTCGTTTCCTTCTGCAAGAGGTGTGGCCCGAGCCAATGGAGGCGCGACGCCCTCGTCGCGTTTGGAGCAGTCCCCCTTGACCGATTTTGGCGGAAGGAATAGGCATCGGTAGTGGCCAGAACATGGCCATGGCGCCGCGGCGCCGCCTCAGGGCCGCGGCCAAACAAAGGAGCCAATCATGAAAGCGAACATTGGAACCGTGGATCGAGTGATCCGCGTGATCGCCGGTCTTGTCATCATCGGCCTGGGAATCTACGGGCGCAGTTGGTGGGGCCTCATCGGGCTGCTGCCGTTGCTGACTGCGGTGGTGCGCTTCTGTCCGGCCTATGTGCCGTTCGGCCTGAGCACCTGCCCTTGCGAGACGGAAAAGCCAGCGCCGCCGGACGGACCCAAGGCGGCCTGAGGCGGATGGTTCCTGGTGCTGCGTGGCTGCAGCCAATTGTAGCGCCGGTCTCTGACCAGCGAGTTCGCCAGTCACAGACTGGCGCTACTCATTTCCTGCAAATGGCTCCCGCCCAAAATGGCGCAGCCATTTTGTTCTAACAGCGTGGAGGACGAAGTCCGAGACGCTGTTAGGCGGGCACGATGCTGACGCTCTCGATTGCGATGCGTTCGACCGGCGTGCTGCGCTCGCTGCCGCCGCATGGGACACTGGCAATGCGGTCGAGCACTTCGAGCCCCTTGACCACCTGGCCGAAGGCGGTGTATTGCCGGTCGAGAAAGCGCGCAGCGGCGTGACAGATGAAGAACTGGCTGCCGGCGGAATCGGGATGCGACGACCGGGCCATCGAGAGCACGCCGCGCTCATGGGCTTTGGCGTTGAACTCGGCCCTGACCTGCCAGCCGGGGCCGCCGGTGCCCGGCTGACCTTTGGCACCGGGCTTGGTATTGGGGCAGCCGCCCTGGATCATGAATCCTTTGATGATGCGATGGAAGGCGGTGCCATCGTAGAAGCCGTCGCGGGCGAGCTTCTTGAAATTCTCGACCGTCTTGGGTGCGACCTCGGGCCAGAAAGCAACGGTGATGTCACCGTAGGAGGTCTTGATGACTGCGAGTTCGGCGGGTGTGGCAGGAGTGCTCATTGCGGTGCGAGCAAGACCGAGCGGCTGCGTGATTTCCAGCAGAATCCAGTTTCCGGCTGCGCCAGTTCCCCGCGGAGCCGCTCCGCGGGGAACTGTGGCGCCGGTCTGCGACCGGCGGCTGGAATTTCCTGTTGAAGCCCCGGGGGTCCTTCGCCAGTAGTTTCGGGCGTGGCCAGCGACGATACCCCAGACGATCCCGCCGACACTCGCGACGGGCCGAACCGTCGAGTGGACTCCAGCGATTCTCCGACGCGTCGCGTGGATCCGGACGACAGCTTGACGGTGCGCGGACTTTCGGCGGCGGCGCGAGTATTCGGCCGTTATGTGTTGGAATCACTGGCTGGGAGGGGCGGGATGGGAGTCGTCTGGAAGGCACGCGACGAAAGGCTTAATCGACTGGTGGCGCTGAAGCTCCTTCCAGAAGTGGTGGCGGGCGATCCGGAGGCGGTGAAGGATCTGCTGCGTGAGACAAACCGGTGTTTGGAGCTGACGCATCCGCACATCGTGCGCGTTTACGATCTGGTGCAGGACGGCCCTTTGGCGGCGATATCGATGGAGTATGTCGACGGTGAGAGCTTGGCGAAGCGCAAGGCGGCGGCTCCGGGCGGGTGTCTCACGCTTGAAGAACTGCGGCCGTTGACGGAGCAGCTTTGCACGGCGCTGGACTATGCCCATCGAGTTGCGAAGGTGGTGCACCGGGATCTCAAGCCGGCTAATCTTCTCCTGACCAGGAACGGGCAGCTGAAGGTCACGGATTTCGGAATCGCGCGCAGCCTGAGCGACACGCACACCCGGCTGACCGGGCGGGTGAGCAACACGAGTGGCACGCTGCTTTACATGAGTCCGCAGCAGCTGCGGGGGGAAGATCCTTCGGCGAGCGACGACATCTATGCTTTCGGCGCCACGCTTTACGAATTGCTCGCCGGCAAGCCGCCCTTCCACACGGGGGACGTCGCCTGGCAGATCCGCGAAGCCGAGCCGAAGCCGGTGAACAGCCGGCTTGCGACGCTGGGTCGGGATCCGGTGCCGGCAGAGTGGGAGGAGACGATTCAGGCCTGCCTGGCGAAGAATCCGGAGGATCGTCCCCAGTCGGCGGCCGAGGTGGCGCGACGTCTTGATTTGACCACAGATTCCGCGCCTGTCCGCGCCGAGCCTTCGGCAGGCGGGGATGCCAAGGATGGGAAGAAGGCGAAAGCGGTCAGCCGCGGCGCGGAGCGCGAGCATGCGAGGCAAAACATCGACGATGCAGCCACACGCCGCGCAGGGCTTTCCCTTGGGGACCCTGAGCCTGTCAAAGGGCAGGAAACGATTCCGCCGCAGGGAGCGAAGCGAAAGAGCTGGCCTCTCCTCGTCGCCGGACTTGCCGCGCTCACGCTCGGCGTGCTGGCCTACGCTTTCTGGCCGCGCTCGATTTTGCGGCCGGACGCGTCGGGCCTAACGGACGGCTCCGTGCTTGCTGGCAGCCACGAGCACCAGCGGGTGGATTTGCCCATCGTAACCCAACTCAGGGAGTTCACCGTCACAGTTGATCCTCCCGATGTCGGCGCGCGGCTTTGGCTGGGTCCGCTCTCCGATGTCGAGATCAAGGACGGAAAGGCGTCGCTGAAGGACGTCCCCGACGGCGAACAGGAGCTGACCGTGCAGGCGCCGGGATACCAGCCGTTCACGACCCGGGTGACGGTGAAAGAAGGACGCGGAAGCTTCGAAGCCAGGCTGGTGCCGGTGCGCGGCGAGGTGAGCGTCACCGCCCGGCCCGGCACGCAGGTGACCGCGGTGGACGAGCGCGGACGCGAAACGCGCGTGGGCAGCGTGCCGGCGGGCGGAGTGCTTGACGTCGCGAATCTGCTCACCGTGGGCCGCTACACACTGAAGCTTGAACATACCGACTGCGCGGCGGTGACCGTGCCCGGTGTCGAACTGGTGATCGGCCGCACGATCAAGGTTGCCCCGGAACAGACGCCATTGCCTGCGGAGTTGCGGGTGTTCTCGGTGCCGACCGGCGCGGAAGTGCGGGTGAATGGAACGGTGACCGGATCGACTCCGGCAACCATCAAGAACCAGCCAAGCGAACAGGCGCTGCGGATCGAAGTGTTCCAGCACGGGTACCGGCGCGTGGACCAGAGCGTGACGCTCAAACCGAAGGAAGCGCGCACGCTGAACGTCGGCACTCTGGTGGCCGAGGCCGGCGGAATCGCGCTGCGCATGACCGATAGCCAATTCTCAATTGCCAATGTTGGATTGCGGATCGATGGGAAGCCCATCGAGGTGGCGCGTGTTGGCGCCGACGAGCCATTCGTGATCGACGGTCTCGAAGTCGGTTCGCGTACTGTCGAGATCGTTCATCCCGACTACGAGCCGTGGCGGCAGGTGGTGAGCGTGCGCGACCAGGAGACGACGGCGGTGAACGTGGAGCTCAAGCCGAAGCCGGGCACGGTGGATTTTGGCAGCGTGCCGCAAGGCGCGCGGGTTTTCATCAACGGCGGGGATCTGCACGAAGCGGTGTTCTCAGACAACGCGACCAAGGTGGAGAACCTGACGCCATTTCGCGGCGCGCTTCCGCCGGGTTCGTACACGCTGCGCTTTGAGCTCAAGGGCTACAAATCCGCGACGCGCACAGCGACCGTGGCGGCCAACCGCACGGCCGAGGTATCGGCGGCGCTGGAAAAGCTCCGCGGCGCAGAAGAGGGCCAGGCGTGGACGGTGCCGGATCTGAATTTGGAGATGGCGTACATCCGGCCGGGAACGTTTACAATGGGAAGCGGAGAACGGCGGCAACGACGAGAAGCCGTTGACACGGGTCACGCTCACCAAGGGCTACTGGCTGGGGAAGACCGAGGTGACGCAGGGCCAGTACGAGGCGCTGATGGGAAGCAATCCATCGAACTTCAAGAATGCAGGTCGCGACGCGCCGGTGGAGCAGGTATCGTGGAACGATGCGATGCAGTTCTGCCGCAAGCTGACAGAGCGCGAGCGTCAAGCTGGACGTCTGCCGGAAGGCTACGAGTATACGCTGCCGACGGAGGCGCAGTGGGAGTATGCGTGTCGGGCGGGGACGACGGGAGACTACGCCGGGAATCTGGACGCGATGGCGTGGTATAACCAGAACAGCGGCAGCACGACGCACCCGGTGGCGCAGAAGCAGGCGAACGCTTTGGGAGTTTATGATATGCACGGCAACGTCTGGGAATGGTGCCGGGACTGGTACGGGAATTATCTGGGTGGCAGCGTCACGGATCCCTCGGGGCCGTCTTCGGGCTCGTTTCGCGTCCGCCGCGGCGGCTGCTGGGACGGCGTCGCCGTCTACTGCCGCTCCGCCCTCCGCGACTGGAACTACCCGGGCTTCCGCTGGTACTACCTGGGCTTCCGCCTCGCCCTCGGTTCAGTCCCGTAGTGGCATGAGCTAAAGCAAGGCGAGCGGGCGCAAGTGGACAAGCAAGCCCCGAGCGGAGCCGGGGCGGCGAAGGCCACGAGCAGCACGCGAGCAAGATCGAAAATACCAATGCAAGTCGTACTCTTTTCGGTGGCGCCCGGCGACGACCGAGCACTCGACGATCTTAACCGCTTTCTGCGCGGGCACCGCGTGCTCACGCTCGACCGGCAATGCCTGGCAGGCGTTTGGTCGTTTTGCGTCACTTATCAGTCTCCTTCAGGCGGGGAGGGCGCCGGTGGCGCGGATGCTGGCACCAGGGTTGATTACAAGCAGGTGCTCGATGAGAAGGCCTTTGCGCTGTTTTCGAAATTGCGCGAAGTACGGAAAGCGCTGGCCGAGAAAGAAAATCTGCCGCCGTACGCGGTATTCACCAACGAGCAGCTCGCGCGGATCGCCCGCGAGCATTGTTCAACGGTCCCAGCGCTGGAGAAGATCCCTGGCGTGGGCCCGGCCCGGGTTGAACGTTATGGCACCGTGGTTCTCGCGGCCATTTCCGAATATGACCAGCAGCAAGGTGCGACTGGAACAAATCGCGGACCCGGACAATCTGCGTGAGGCTTTCCTGCGGGCGGCGAAGGGAAAAGCGCTGCGGGCCGAGGTGATCGCCTTCCGCGAGAACCTGGAGGCGGAACTGGCGGTGTTGCGCGAGGAGATCCTGGATGGCGCCGTGCGGGTTGGGTCATTCACCGCGTTCACTATCTTCGAACCGAAGGAGCGCCGCATTCACGCGCCGTGTTTTCGGGAGCGCGTGCTCCACCACGCGCTGATCGGACGTTGCGAGGCGGATTTCGAGCGTTGGTTGATCGCGGACAGCTATGCGTGTCGGCGGGGCAAGGGCCGAGAGGCGGCCCTGCGACGTGCCGAGCAGTTTGCACGCTGTCATCGATGGTTTCTGAAGCTTGATGTCAGGAAATATTTCGACTCGATCCCGCACGCGGTACTGCTGGCGGAGGTAGCCCGCCGTTTCCGGGACCGGCGCGTGGTGGCGTTGTGGGAGCGCATTGTCGGCGCATACGAGGCTTCACCCGGCCGGGGTTTGCCAATCGGGGCGCTGACGAGCCAGCATCTGGCGAACTTCTACCTCGGACCGCTCGACCGGTTCGTGAAGGAGACGCTTCGCATAAGCGGCTACGTGCGCTACATGGACGATTGCGCGCTATGGAGCGACGACAAGGCTGAGCTGAACGCGGCGCGGAGGGCGGTGGAGCGGTTTGCCGCCGAACGACTCGGTCTCGGGTTGAAGCCAACCTGGCATCTCCAGCCGAGCGTGCGAGGCATGGATTTCCTGGGTTACCGGGTGTTTCCTCTGGGCAGTCGGCTCAATCGCGTATCGCGACGGCGGTTCCTGCGGCGTTGGACATGGTGCGAACGGGCGATGGGAGAAGGGCGGATCACCGAGACGGCGGCACAGTTGCGAGTGACAGCACTGACAGCGTTTGTGCGGACGGCACGGCGCGAAACAGTGCTGCAACGGCTCTTTGGAAGGGCATGGACTTCCGGCGTAGCCAAGGTTATGGCTGACAAGGAAGTGCCGCGCTGTGATTTTCGGGTGCCGGCCATCGGGCTCGAATCGCGTCAACCGCGGCGGCAGCTGGAACAACGACGCCGTCAACTGCCGCTCCGCCAACCGCAACAGGAACAACCCGGGCAACCGCAGGAACAACCTGGGCTTCCGCCTCGCCCTCAGCTCATGCCACGCGGTCCGGAGGGACCGCAGGACTGAACCGGCCGGCATCCGGCTCCTGTGGGGCCTGGTGCCACGGGACAAACCCAACAGTCGCGCCGCCCGGTGCTGGTAGGCCTGACAATGGCCTCTCTGCCGCAGCTCATCGAGCGAAGGCGGAAGGTCTGGGCCGAACGCTCCGGGCGGCGCTGGGGCGCAGACTCGCTGCGCACTAAGGAATTCGCGGCGCGAATTCCTCCTCGTCGATCCGTTCGCAAAAATGGTGAAGGAGGAACAGGTGGGCTTCCTGCGCAGCGCGGCCGCTGGCGCCGGGAATGATCAGGTCGCAGGTTGCCAACCCCTTCGCCTTGCCACCGCCGCGGCCGAGTAACGCGATGCTTTCAAGCTGCAACCGCCGCGCCACCGCGAGTGCGCGCAGGATGTTCTCCGAATTGCCGCTGGAGGTGAACACCACCACGAGGTCGCCGGGCTGGGCGAGGCCCTCGATCTGGCGGGCAAAGACGTCGTCATAGCCAAAATCATTCCCGATGCACGAAAGCAGGGTGCCGTCGGCGGTAAGCGCCACCGCCGGGAGGGAACGGCGGGTTTTGAAATAGCGGCCGACCAGCTCGGTGGAAAGATGTTGCGCTTCGGCCGCACTGCCGCCGTTGCCGCAGAGGAGCAGCTTTCGGCCGGACCGCACGGTCCGGAGGATCATGTCGCCGGCCTGGTCGATTTGCGGCCGGATCGCTGTCAGTGACTGGAAAACGGCGATCGTCGAGGTGAGTTCAGCGTCGAATGGCATAGGATGACCTACTTAAGTCCAAGTTTCTGCCCGCTGGCAAGCAGGGCCACGGATTCTTTGATGCGCTTTGCCCGCGTCTCCGGCCGTTTCGCGGTGACGATCCAGCCGATGAAATGTTTCTGATAGGTCGGAGCCAGGCTTTCGAAGAAGTGTCTGGCCTTTCCATTCCGCGCCAGGGCTTCTGACAGGTCTTTGGGCACGACCGGGCTGGTCAATGGACGCGGGTCAATCTCCCAGATCCCCGACCTTCTCGCCGCCTCGACCTTGGCGAGGCCGAATTCAGTCATCCTGCCATCTCTGATGGTTTTCTCGACCCGTCTCTTGTTTGAGCTGGACCACTTGCTGCCGTCTTTTCGAGGGGTAAATCTCCGGCAATAACTGTCGGCGTCGATCTTCCGAATGATGCTGTCGATCCAGCCAAAGCAAAGGGCTTCTTCAACGGATTCTTCATAAACGAGAGAAGGTTTGCGAGTCTCCTTCCGGAAATAGACGAGCCAGATTCCATCGTCAGCCTTGTCGTGATTCTCAGCCAGCCAACGCCGCCACTGGCTTCGGGTTGAAACGTAGAGCTGCTTCATACGGAACGCCAAAGAAAGAGCCATTGCGACGGACGGTTGGTCAAGGAATTACGTCGCCATGGTCGCTCCTGGCCGACCCGACGGGACCGATGTCTCCGGACTGCCGCCAGCCAGGGGACATGAGCTCGCCGCTGCGGTGAGAACCCTTTTTGCTGGAAGTGACTACGGCCTCACAGTGGAAGCTCGGCAGCGTCGGTCCTGACGTTCAAACTACAACCCGCAAAGAAAGGAAAACCATCATGTCTTCGATCACCAAAGATCAGTTCGTTGCCGTGCTCAACGACGCCGGAATCACCGAGGAACAGAAGCACAAGTTGCACGCTGCGTTCGAAAGGCGCCAGCCCGAAGCGCATCAGGCGTTTCTCGAATGGCTCGGTCTGCCGGCCGAGGCCGTCCGGCAGATCCGCGAGCACAGCCGCGACTGACGCGATCCCCAATCGACCGAACCGGCCCGCGCCGGTTCGGTCCATCTCCGGAAATCCGCCAATGAAAACGATCCGTGCGCTGGCGCAGCAATTCGGGCTTTCGCGCAGTACGCTGCTTTACTACGACCGGCTGGGCGTTCTCCGTCCTGACTATCGCACGTCGGCCCGGCACCGGCTCTATTCGCCGGCGGACGAAGCGCGCTTGGCGCGGATTTGCGAGTTGCGCGCGGCCGGATTGCCCCTGCGCGAGATCGAGGCGGTGCTTGAACCGGTTCGCGGGCTCCGGGCATCGCTGCGCGACGCGCTCGATCGGCGGTTGACCGAGTTGAACCAGGAGATCGCGGCGCTCCGCCGGCAGCAGCAGGTGGTCGTCACGCTCCTGGGGCGCTCCGGGGCGGCGCGAAAGACCCGGATCATGACCAAAGAGAGCTGGGTGGCGTTGTTGAAGGCGGTGGGTATGAGCGAGGTGGACCGCGGCTTGTGGCACCGCGAATTCGAGCGTCTCTCGCCGGAGGCCCACCAGGACTTTCTCGAATCGCTCGGGCTGCCGGAATCGGAAATCCGCCGGATCCGCCAACGGTCTGCGCAGGGCGAGCACCGTGCGTCCAGAGTCCGGACCTGACGTCTCGAAACGTCCTGAACACGACGACCGATCAAAATGCGCATGTCGTCCGCTTCTCCCTCTTAGCATCGTCCAAACATGCGCAAGAACTTCTGTCGCTCTGCTTAGAGGCCTTCCGGCGGAACACGCTGTATCCTGCCGTGCACTGGTGGCTGCGGAACGGGGTTGCTGAATCCCGTCGTGCAGCCGGTGGTCGTCGCGCGGAAGGTATCTGTAACGTAATACGTGACAAACCGGCCTGGCGGACCCGCGCGCGACCGCTGCGGACGTGCGAGAAAGGATTTGTAATTTAATAAATGACAACGCGGCCGGACGGACCCACGCGCGACCGCCGCGGACGTGCGGGAAAGGATTTGTGATTTAATAAATGACAAAGCGGCCTGGCGGACCTGGTCGCGACCGCCGCGGACGTGCGGGAAAGGATTCGTAACGTAATAAGTGACAAAGCGGCCTGGCGGCGGCAGGCCTCGGGATTCGGCCCACCGGCATGGCGTGATTCAGGGCAGGCTCGTGCTGGCGAGGCGCCATGTCACGCTGCACCGTGGTGCCGGCTAGTGCGCGTGCTCGCAGAGTCCGTTGCGGCCGCGGCTTGCGTTCGCGGCCATGGTGTCAAAACGTTTCTCCGTGCCGTATTTCGATCACAATGCCACGACCCCGCTCTCATCCTGCGCCCGCGACGCGTGGCTGCGAGCGTCCGAGGAGTCCTGGCAGAATCCTTCGAGCCTCTACCGGGACGCCGCGCGCGTGCGGGTCCGGATCGAGCAGGCGAGGGAGGAGTTGGCGGGGTTGCTCGGCCGGAGGCCGGAGCAGGTGGTGTTCAATTCCGGAGCGACCGAGGGCGCCAACGCGGTGTTTGCCTACTGGGCCGCGGCATTGCCGCCGGACCGAAAGGTCGCGGTCAATCCCACCGAGCATCCGTGCGTGATCGAGGCGGCGCGCCATTTTCTGGCGCCGGAAAGGCTGGTCTGGCTGGAGATCGACCGCGATGGCCGGGTGCGGTTCGATCACCTGCAGGCGTTGCTCGCCGGCGGATCCGTCGCCGCGGTGTCGGTGATGGCGGCGAACAACGAGACCGGGGTGCTGCAGCTGTGGCGAGAGGTGGCCGAATTGTGCCGGCGCCATCGGGTGGCCTATCATTGTGATGCCTCCCAATGGCTCGGAAAGCTGCCGGCGTCCGGCGTGACCGCATCGATGCGGATTGCAGGAGCGAGCCTAGTCGCGATTCCGGGGGAGGAATTGCCTGTCCCTCGACAGGCTCGTGGCCCTGAGCTTGTCGAACGGGCAAGCAGGCTCCTACACCGGTCACCGGACGACCCGTTGGGTCAAGAGCGAGACCGGGGTTTGTTGCATAATGAGGGGATCGGCGCGGCCGGCTGGGTCACGGCCAGTGCGCACAAATTCGGCGGTCCCAAGGGCACTGGATTCCTCCTGTTGCCGGCGCAGGCCGAGGGCTTCCGGTCACAGCGCGGTGGTGAGCAGGAGCACGGCCACCGGGCGGGGACCGAGGATTATCCGGGCATTGCGGCGCTGCTCGCGGCGCTGACCGAGGCCGAGACCGTCCACGTCCTGCACGAAACAGAACGACTCCGCTGGCGCGACGCCTTTGTGGCGAAGGTGCGGACCCTGTTGCCTGAATCGCGCGTGGTTGGCGCCGGGGCCGGGCGGCTGTGGAACACGGTTTCGCTGCTGCTGCCCCAGGGTGAAAATCAGCGTTGGGTGACAAAGCTCGACAAGCGCGGCTATCAGGTCTCGACCGGCTCGGCCTGTGCCACCGGCAAAGAGGGTCCGTCGCCGGTCCTGGCCGCGATGGGTTTTTTGCCGGAGGAGGCGCGGCGCGTCATTCGCGTCAGCTCCGGCTGGGAGACCGTGGAAGAAGACTGGTGCGGGCTGGCGGTGGCCCTGGCGGCCGTGGAGGCGGAGATCCGGGGCCAGTCGCAGACCGTGCCGGAGGCCTCATGATCTGACATTGGCGCAACCTGTGCCACCCAAGAATCACCGCGCGGCTTTCCATTGTAGCCGGCCGCGTTGAGGCCGGCCTGAATCTCGAAAGAGCCTGGCGGGGTCGGCGCCCCCGGCTACACACGACGGAGGTGGACTCGACGGACGCACGCGCCTGCGAGCGGGCCGCCGACACCGTCCACCGAAACAAAAAACCCCGCCGGCGCCGGTTGGCGCTCTGGCGGGGTTGAAGCTCGATCCGGCCTGCCGTTGTTCAGGGCAGAACGTAGCGCACGTCGAGGAAGACCATGGTTGCCTTCGCCTCGCTGGGCGCACCGGTGGCGACGAACCACGGCTTGCGGTCCACATAGGAGACCTGGCCGATCAGCTGCAGGGCGCCGTAGCTGGGGTTCTTCCAGAAGGTGTAGGTGTTCGCCAGCGTGTACTCTTCGATCGTCTTGTTGTTGCTGCTGGCGGAACCGGGAAACCCATAGCCGACATACGTTCCGTTGGGCAGCGCGTTGTAGCGTTGTCCGAAAGCAGCCCGGCTCCAGTAAGCGGACAGGGTGTCTTTGGCTCCCATGGCGTACTCCAGCCCGAGAATGGATGACGTCGCTTTGACGAGACCGATGTGGTACGCACCGGTCGCGTCGGGCGCCTTGATGATGAAGTCAGGGCCCAGGCCGTTGATGTAGCGGCCGCCGCCGTAGCTGTAGAACCCGGTGCCCACGAAAGTAAGACCCTTGACGAGCTCGAGGCTCAGAGCCCCGGAAACCCCGCCGCCCTCGGCCGAGGCGTCCGTGTTAATCTTGGACGAGTAGGTGTTAATCCGATACGAGCGGGCGAGTCCGGCGAGCTCGAAATGCCAGGGGAGATCGGTCACGGCCTTCGTGTCATAGGCAGCCTTGACGATCACGTCGGGGAAGACGTTTGGCTGGGTGGTCGCGGCGCCCGTGTCCACCTCGGTGCCGGAAAAGGCCGCAGGGAGGGTGACCGCGCCGCCCGCGTACTGGTCGGGGTTTTCGAGGGAAAGGCCCATCGTGAACTCATCCGTGGCGTGGTAGACCGCCCGCACCTGGGGCTGCCGCGCCCAGGTCAGTCCTGCCTGGTAGTTCGTATCCATGTCATTCGTGTAGAAAACATCGGACGGCATCGCGGAGATTCCGCGGCGGTTCGGGGTCAGCATGCTCCAGTCCTGGCCGGCCAGGAATTCCAAGGGGCCATGCTTGAGGTCGGCGAAGTAGACGCGCATGCGGAGCGTGTCTGAATTGCTTGAGACGCCCAGGTTGCTCGGGGCGTTTCCCAGGAAGTCCGTCTCCACGTAGCCCAGGACCTTGGTGTCGCCCACGGTGGAGTCGACCCGCAGCCCAAGGCGGGAGTTTTGGGCGCTGAACTTCGTTTCGGAGAGCTGGCCGGTGGAGCCGTTGGAGAACGGGATGCTGTTGAAGCCGGTACCGATCGCGCTGCCGGTCGCCTCGTTGCGGTAGACGCCGGTGAAGTCGAGGAATCCGAACGGCGTGAAATCGGCGGCCCCGATCTTGAACGACAGGGGAGAGCCGCCCGTGGCGTTGTTGGCGATCGTCATGCTCCCCTGGGTGGCGCTGCCGCCGGCGGGCGCGCCGGCGCTCGAAGGCACCGCTGCCGGCGCCGTGGGAGGAGTCTGCGGCGTGGCAGCGAGCTCCTGTTGGAGATTGGAGACGTCCTGCCGGGTCAGGAGGCCCTTTTTGACCAGCAGATTGAGCAACGCCTGGTTGCCATCCTGCTGGGCGAAGGCCGAGCCGACGGCAAGAACCGAAGCCACGAATGCCGTGGAGCAAATGCGGGACATTTTTTGAGTCATGGTGGGGAGCGATGGTGTTACGGAACGGCGGAATTGTGTACCGGGAATGTTACAGATCTGCGGCGCCCTTGTGACGAAACCGTGAAGACTAGCAGCGTGTCGGACTTCGTCCTCCGCGCTGCCAGAACAAAATGGCTGCGCCATTTTGGCGGAGTCCGGAAAGGACGATATTCTCCAGGTTCGCCGCCCGGCGCTAATCGAGGTGTCCGCTTTCTTGATCCGGAGGCGGTTTTCAGCCGCGGAACCGCTGCTGCCGGAGGTTTCATGCCTCTCCAACCCACGCCCTACGCGAAAGTTCGAAACTTCTCCGCTGAATCGAGAGAAAAGTGGTCTCTCGCACCAAACGGCGTCCGCCGCTTGTAAGGAGCGGGCGGGCGAAGCCCGGCAGGCGGCTAGGCTTCGGCAGGTTCCAGCGTGGCCTCGACAGTGGATTCCTCCGCCGGCATGGGATACTCGTGCAGGAAGGTGGTGAATTCGAGGACCTCGAAGCGCCCGTCGTAATGTTCGACGATCGCAGTGAGCGATTCGATCCAATCGCCGGAATTCAGATAGTGGATGCCACCAATCCGCTTGTCGGCCGGCGTATGGATGTGGCCGCACATCACCCCGACGCATTGGCGGTCGTGGGCCAGTTGGGCGATGTGCTGTTCGAATTTCGAAACGTGGCTGACCGCGGATTTGACGCGCGCCTTGATCGCCTTGCTGAGCGACCAGTATTCCTGGCCGCGCCACGCCCGCCAGGCGTTGTAGGCCCGGTTGAGCTTGAGCAGCATTTGGTAACCCCAGTCGCCGAGGTGCGAGAGGAAGACGAAATTCTTGGTGATGGTGTCGAACACGTCGCCGTGCAGGACCAGGTAACGGCCGGCCAGACCCTCATGGATGTGGTCCTCGACGATCTGGAGATTCTCAAACTCCAGCGGCAGGAACGCGGCGAGCACGTCGTCGTGGTTGCCGCGCAGATACACCACCTGGGTGTCGCGTTTCTCAAGCATCTTGAGGACGATGCGGATGAATCGCGTGTGGGTCTTGGTCCAGTGGCCGGCCCGCTGCAGCTGCCAGCCGTCGATGATGTCGCCGTTGAGGATGAGCTTTTCGCAGCGGACGTGGCGGAGAAAATGGTTCACCTCCCGGGCCTTGCAGTCGGACGTGCCGAGATGCACGTCGGAGATGATCACCGTACGGACGTGAAGGCGTTTCTTTTCCATGGGAACGTGTGGTTGGGGTTGGGCAGGGAAGGGGCTGCGACGCGGGATTTGGCGGGAACGACAATCCGCAGGCTGCGCGGAAGGACGGCGACTTCGACGGTGGCGCCCGTCTCATGGGTCTCGCCGTCGGTGTGGATCAGGCCGGGGACGGCGCGCTCGATCAGGAAGCGCGTTCCCCGGAGCCGCCGGACGAGCGGACTCCGGTCGAGCGTGCCCAGGAAGAGTCGCACGGCGAGCGGGAGGGCGCCGAGCAGGCTGGGCGGCCAAATGGCCACGAGATCGAGTTGGCCGTCGTCGACCCGGGCCCCGGGAGCGATCCGGGCATTGTTGCCGTATTGGTCGGAATTGGCGACGGCGACGATGAAGACGTCGAGCGTCCGGGGTTTGCCCTGGCCCACGGAGACCGTGACGCGTTCGTGATTATGGCGGAAAAACGTGGTCAGCCCGGTGTGAGCATAGGCAGGCAGGCCGCGGCGCGTCAGCCGGTTGAAGCGGCGGCTGATTTCGGCATCGAAGCCGAGGCCCATCGCGTTGAAAAACGGATGGCCATTGACGGTGCCGGTGTCGATCGCGGCGATGCGGGCGGAGGCGTCGGCCAGCAGGGCGAGGGCGCGGCGGGCCCGGATGGGCAGGCCGAGATGGAGCGCGAGGCCGTTGCCGGAGCCGCAGGGAACAATCGCGAGCGCGGCGGACTCGCCCACCAGCGCCTGGGCGACCTCGTTGATCGTGCCATCGCCGCCGACCGCGACCACCCGTTCGCATCCTTCGGCGAGCGCCTGCCGGGCCAGTTCGGTGGCGTGGCCGGGCCGGGCCGTGAAAACAAGGCTGCCGTCAAGCCGATGGCGCGCAATGAAGACCTGAATGGCGGGCACCAGCCAGGGATTGCGGCGGTTCTTGCCGGAGCAGGGATTGAAGATGAAACGCGTCTTCATGCGGCGGCGGTGGCGGCCATGGCGGCGGCGCGGCCGAGCAGGTGGGAGGCGATCGCGCGACTCGCCTCTGGGCGGGCGAGCGGCGCCAGCGCATCGCGCCACAGGCGCCAGACAGCGCCGCGGTTGGCGAAGGCCAGCCGCAGCGCTGCGATTGCGGCTTCGGGAGTTTCGACCAGCCGGGTCGCGCCATGCCGGCGCAGCAACTCGTAGTTTCCTTCCTCCTGTCCGGGAACGATCTGGCTGACGAGCAACGGGCAGCGCGCGGCGATCGCTTCCTGCGTGGTGGCGCCTCCGGCCTTGCTGATGACTACGTGGTGAGTCATCAGCAGCCGCGGAACCTCATCGGTCCAGCCGAGCACGTGCGCGGGACGGGCGCGGCCGGCGGCGAGCAGCTCCAGCCGCTGGCGCAGGCGTTCGTCGCGACCCACGGCAAAGGTCAATTCCAGGTCGGTTTCAGCGAGCAGCCGGCGCGCGATGGTCCAGGCGTTGCGCACGCCGGAATGAACAATGCAGAGCACGCGCGGCGCCGCTCCGGCCGCGAGGTCGGGCGGGGAAAGCTCGGCAGCGTGCTCCTGAAAAAAGGCCGGGACTGGGAAGCCGAGCACGTGCAATCGGGCCGCAGGGACGCCCATTCCGCGCATGACTGACTCCGTTTCCTCGTTGGGAACGAACCAGCCGGTGCAGGCCGGCCGGGTCCAGAGCGAATTGATGCTGATCGAGTCCGTAACGACATTGTAGAACGGTGTGGTCAGACGCCCGCTGCGGGTCAGGCGATCGAGCAGGAAGCCGTAGATTGGATAGGTGCTGCAGACGATCTGGGGTTGCTCGCGCCGGAGCAAGGCGTCCAGCATCCGGGATTCGCCGCGGAGCATCCAGAGGTGACGTGGAAAGATCCGGCGGCGATCGACCCAGACGTAGAAGGCGTTCCACAGTTTCGGTGTGCCGTTGATGGCGGCGAGATAGGCGCGCCGCGCGGCGCGGTTGGTCCGCGGCGAGGCGAGGGCAAAGAGATCGGCCACGGGGGCGGATCCGGGGCCGGCAAGCGCCGTGACGGCGGCGGCCAGATTGCGGGCAGCGGCATTATGGCCCTCGCCGAATCCCGCGGTGAGAGTTAGGATTTTCGTCATCGGGCGGTGGCCGTGACGACGGCGGCCAGGTCGGCGGCGAAGCGATCGACGATCGCCTCCCACGATTGATTGGCGAACGAGACGGCGGCCGCGGTCCGCAGGCGGGTGCGCAGAGCGGCATCGCGGGCCAGATCGGCGGCGGCGGAAACGAGCAATTCAGGACGGTTGCAGGGGAAGGCGAGGCCGTTTTCGCCGTGGCGCACGAACTGCCGGGCGGCGGCATAGTCGAAAGCGGCGACGGCCAGCCCGCTTGCCATCGCCTCGGTGAGCACGTTGCCAAACGTTTCGGTCAGGCTCGCATGGACGTAGATGTCAGCCGAGGCATAGTGACGGGAGAGGTCGTCGCGCGGGATGAAGCCGGTGAAGATGCACTCAGGGTGCGCCGCCTGGAGCGCCGGCCGCAGCGGGCCGTCGCCCACGAGCACAAAGCGGAGGCGGGGGTTGGCCGCCCTCATCGAGTCGTAGGCGTGGAAGAGCAGCGGATAGTTCTTTTCCGCGGCCATGCGACCGACGTGGAGCAGGACGACCTCGCCGTTGGTCGCGCCCCAGCTGACGCGGAGCGCCCCGGAGCGAAAGAAGGGGGAGAACTGGTGGGTATCGACGCCGCGCGAGAGGACCCCGAGGCGCCTGAAGCCGAGACCCGCGAGCTCCTGGCATAGCTCCTCGGTCGGTGCGAAGGTGCGGAGCGTCCGGTTGTGCACATGACGGAGCCAGGCGAGCGCGATCCGGTACAGCGGCGCGAAACCGTAGTGACGGGTGTAGGTGTGGAAATTGGTATGAAAGCTGGACGTGACCGGAAGACCGAGGGCGCGGGCCGCGGTGACGGCTGAGGCGCCGAGCGGTCCCTCGGTGGCGATGTGCACGATGTCGGGTGGTTCAGTCCGCCACAGGCGTGCAAGCCGGCGGCCCGCTGGCAGACCGAGGCGAAGGAGGCGGTAGCCGGGAATAGGCAAACCCGGCAACGATTCCATCCGGAACTCCGATTGCTCCGTGGCGGCGGCAAGGTCGGGCCGCCAGGGGCGGTAGACGGTCACCGCGTGGCCCCGGCGTCCAAGTTCGCGGGCAATGATGCCAAAGGTCATCGCGACGCCATTAATCTCGGGCGGGAAGGTTTCGGTGACGAGGGCGAGTTTCACACGTTCGTTTGGGCGGAGAATCCTTTCGCCCACGACGATCGCCTCCCGACGTTACGGTTCGGTGTCAGACGGGTAACAATGATGGCAAATCGGTGGCAATGGGACACCGTCGGACCTTCGGTCCTCCGGAAGAGACTTGCAGCCGGCGCCGACCCCGGGCCGGCCTCAACGCGGCCGGCTACAGCGCGGTTGCCAGCCGCTGGCGCCACAGATCGAGCCGGTTGGCGACGCCGACTTCCTTGAGATAGTCGGGATCCAATGGAGAGGCCGGAATCTCGCGGGCCGAGGACATTCTCTCATAGCTCCACCGGCAGGCCACGTGCACGGCCGTAAGGGCGCTGAACGTGCGCTCCTGGGCCAGGGCCGGTTCATGGTGGTGGGCCACGGTTTCGACCAGGGGAATTGGCAATCCCCAAATGCTCAGGAGATACGCACCGACGTCCGCGTGCGTTGCGTGGAGGATCTTTTTTTCCGCCTCGTAGATTGGAATTCTGTGATCGCGCGCCAGCCTCCGGATTTCGCGATAGGCAGCCGGGAGGTTGGCCGCGAGGATCAGCTGGCCGATGTCGTGCAGCAAGCCGCCGGTAAACGCCTTTTCCTCCAGGATTCGGCCGCCACCCTCCCACAGGACGATTTGTCGTCCCCAGGCCGCGGTTTGCAGGCTGTGCTGCCAGATCTCCTCGACTGAAAGTTCGTCGTAGGTCCGGTGGTCGAAGGCGGAAAATACATGGTGGATCAAGGCGAGGGAGCGGATGCGGCTGACTCCCAGAAGCTGGACCGCCTCCCCGGCGTCGGAGATGCTGCGCGCAATGCCGAAGAACGCCGAGTTGACCAGGTGCAGGATCTTTGCCGTCAACGCCGGGTCGCGGGCGACGATCCCGGCGATGGTTTGCGTCGATGCGGTGCTGGATTGGAGCGCCTCGATGATCTGAAAGTACAGTTTTGGCGTGGACGGCAGGTGGCGGATCCGGCCGATCAGCTCTTTCAGGTCCGGGTTCTCCAAACGGCCCTGGAAGACGGCGATGCGGCTCAAGATCGCCCGAAGCATCGTCAGATCAAAGGGCTTCGCGACCCATTGGTGGGCGACGCCCACACACTCCTGCACCATCTGCTCATCGGCGTGGCCGGACAGGACAATGCGCACGGTCCTCGGGGAGCGCTTCATCACTTCGTTGAGCAACTCCGTTCCGCTCATGCCCGGCATGCGCATGTCAGAGATTACGACATCGAACGGTTTCTGGCTGATGAGGACCATTGCCTGCTCGCCACTTTCGACGCAGACCGAGTCCCATTCATTCGACAACCGTTTCATGAAGGCCTGAAGCACTGACAGCACCGACTGCTCGTCATCGACGAACAGGACCCGTTTCCGGCTCCGGTCGTTTCCTGTCGGCTGGATCGGGCTGGCCGACGCGGACTCGCCAAAATCCTTTGCTGCCGGAGGCAACTTTGGCGCGTCCCACGCTCCTGATTCGCGGTCGTTACCGTTGCCCTTGGTTGCCACCATGCTGGTGATGCTTTCGGTCCGCGGAAACGCGGCACTTTGGCGCGGACTTCCGACTGCCAGGACATGGGAACTGGCAGCGTTGCGGGTGGGGCGGAATGTGAAAAGGGATTCCATCAAGGAATGCCTGGATTTGGGAAAGTTTGGTGTCTTAGCATCGGTCCACAATGCATGGGGCTTGAGTGTCTTATGAAAGACTTCTCCGAGCGCCGCAGAGCCGCAACCAAAGCTGGAGGGCGCCGGCGTTGTTGTTCACGAGCGAAAACGGGGCAAATTGAATAGACACGGCTAAGCCGCGGCAGGCCGTCGGCGCGTGCGTCCATCGAGAATGCGATGGGGGCGTCGCGTCTCCAGGGGGGAGTCCAGCCTAATCACCTGCTTGTAACCGTTTCGCCATCATTTCGTAACACAGCTATGGGACCGTATGGTCTTGAAGAATACTCCTGGCGACGATCGCGCGCTGACCTGCATGCCGGGCGATTCTTTTCCCGCCTGAACCTGCCGCCAGGCGCAGGTTGATTTCCGATTCTACAAACCCAGCCAAATCACGACCCTATGAGAAAACTCCTCGTTGCAGCCTGTTGCAGCCTGTTTGCCACCGTGGCGTCCGCCCAAATGCTCATCAATGGAGCCGGGGCGACGTTTCCCTACCCGATCTATTCGAAATGGTTCAATGAATATGCGAAGGTCGACCCGAGCGTTCGCTTCAATTACCAGTCCATCGGTTCGGGTGGCGGCCAGAAGCAGATCCTCGCCGAGACGGTCGATTTCGGGGCCTCGGACGGCCCGATGTCGGACGAGAACCTCGCGAAGGCGCCGCGGACCCTCTGGCATATTCCGACGGTCGCCGGAGCCGATGTGATCAGTTACAACCTGCCCGGCAATCCGAAGCTGAGGCTGGATGGCCCGACGATCGCGAATATCTTTCTGGGCAAGGTCACCAAATGGAATGATCCCGCGATCGCCGCGCAGAACAGCGGGGTGACCCTGCCGGATCAGGACATCGTCGTCGTGCATCGCTCCGACGGCAGCGGCACAACCTACATCTTCACCGACTACCTGAGCAACGTGAGCAGCGAGTGGAAGCAGAAGGTGGGCAAGGGGACGTCCGTCAGCTGGCCGGCGGGCTTGGGCGGCAAGGGCAATGAAGGCGTTTCCGGACAGATCAAGCAGGTGCCGGGGGCGATCGGATATGTGGAGCTTGCGTACGCCAAGCAGAACAACCTGGCCTATGCCGACTTGAAGAACGCGGCGGGCAACTACATCACGGCCTCGATCGAGAGCGTGATTGCTGCGCTGGCCACCGCCAGCATTCCGGAGGATTTCCGCTTCTCGATGGTGAATTCGCCGGGCGAGCAGGCTTATCCCATCGCCGGCGCCACGTGGCTGCTCGTCTACCAGCAGCAGAAGGATGCGGTCAAGGGCAAGAAGCTCGTCGAATTCTTGAAATGGGCCTACGTGGACGGACAGAAAATGGCCGCTACGCTGGACTACGCGCCGTTGCCTGACGCGGTGCAGGACCGCGTGCTGAAACGAATTGCGCAAATCACTTACTGAGTCTGCATTGACCGGCCGTCATCCAAACATGATTTGAATGCGGAGGGTGTGGTCGGCACACCCTCCGTTCCATTTCCATGGCTGCCCCTCCTGTCGAAACCACTGCCCGCCCCGCCGGCCGGTCGATGACCCCGGCGGGCGTCCGCTGGCCGGACGTTTCGTTCCGCTGGCTGGGGTTGCTGGCGGCAGCGAGCATCGGCGGGCTGATCGTGCTGGTCGGCTGGGAGCTTTACCACAGTTCGCGGCAGGCGATCGGGCAGTTCGGACTGGGATTCCTGGTCAGCTCAACCTGGGATCCGGTCGCAGACCGTTACGGTGCGTGGCCGTTCATCTACGGAACCTTGGTCTCGTCGCTGATTGCGTTGATCATTGCGGTGCCGCTGGGCGTGGCGACCGCGCTTTACCTGACCGAACTGGCTCCGGTGCGGATTCGCCAGCCGATCATCATGGTCGTCGAGATGCTGGCGGCGGTGCCGAGCGTGATCTTTGGGCTTTGGGGAATCTTCGTGCTGATCCCCTGGCTGCGCGACCATTTGTTTGTCTGGCTGAAGAATTCGCTGGGCTTTCTGCCCCTGTTCCAGGGTCCGATCTATGGCTTGAGCATGCTCGCCGGCGGCATTGTGGTTGCCATCATGATCCTGCCGATCATCACCTCGGTTTCCCGCGAGATCCTCCGCTCGGTGCCCAACCTGCAGCGGGAGGCGGCCTACGCGCTGGGCGCCACCCATTGGGAGGTGATGCGCATCGCCGTGCTCAGTTACGCGCGGCGCGGCCTCTTTGGCGCGGCGGTGCTGGGTCTTGGGCGGGCGCTGGGGGAGACGATGGCCGTGACCATGGTGATCGGCAACCGGCCGGAGGTCAGCGCGTCGTTGTTTGCGCCGGGCTACACGCTCGCGAGCGTGATCGCGAACGAATTCACGGAGGCCACCACCGACCTGTACCAGAGCTCGCTCTTCGAACTCGGACTGGTGCTGCTGGCCGTAACCATCCTCGTCAACGTCATCGCGCAGTTCATGCTGCGGACGCTGGCGGGGAGCGGCACCGGCAAGGTCAATTGAATCCGCGATGACCGCCCCGAGCCAGTTCCAACCCTCGCCGCGCCAGCACGCCTGGCGCAAGCTGACGAGCAAGGCCATGGCGGGGCTGATGTTCGCCTGCGCCGCGGCGGTGATGGCCCCGATCGTTTTGGTACTCTATTTCCTGATACGCGAAGGCGCCTCCTCCCTGGACTGGAGTTTCTTCACCCAGCTGCCCAAGCCGTCCGGCGAGGCGGGCGGAGGGATGGCCAACGCGATCGTCGGCACGCTCGTCCTGCTCGCGATGGCGGCCGGCATCGGCGTGCCGGTCGGGGTCATGGGCGGCATCTATCTGGCCGAATACGGGTCGGACCGGGCGAACTACTGGATCCGCTTCACGGCCGACGTCTTGAACGGGGTGCCGTCCATCGTCTGGGGCATGGTGGTCTATGCGCTGTTCGTCGTGCCCTTCAAGGGCTTCTCGGCCTATGCGGGTGGGGTGGCGCTCGGGTTCATGATGATCCCGCTGGTCATGCGCACGACCGAGGAGGTGCTGGTGCTGGTGCCCCAGGGCTACCGCGAGGCCGCCCTGGCCCTGGGCATCGCCCGCTGGAAGATGATCACGGTCATCGTGGTGCGAACCGCGTTGAAGGGCATCGTCACCGGAATCCTGATCGCCATGGCGCGCGTGGCGGGCGAGACGGCCCCGCTCCTGTTCACGGCCCTGGGCAACAATTTCTGGAGCCACAGCCTGTCGGAGCCCATCTCCGCGCTGCCGCTGCAGATCTTCACCTACGCGATCTCGCCTTACGACGACTGGCACCGCCAGGCCTGGGCGGGTGCGCTGGTGCTCATGGCGCTGATCCTGGCGCTCAATGTTCTGGTTCGCATTCTTTCCCGGGACCGCAGCTTCAATTGAACCGTTGACGACCATGGCCGACCTGTCTCAAGCGAAACCCGTTGCCGCCCGGCCAGAGCCCGGTGCTTCTCTGGCGGCTTCCGGAACCCCGGCGGCCGCAAACGCCGGAGCGACGGAGGTCGCCTTCGACATCAGCGGCTTCTCCCTCTGGTACGGCGCCAGCCAGGCGCTCTACGACGTCGACATTCGCATCCCGGCCCGGGCGGTGACGGCGATCATCGGCCCGAGCGGCTGCGGGAAGTCGACCTTTCTGCGCGCGCTGAACCGGATGCACGAGTTGACGCCGGGCACCCGGATCGCCGGCGCCCTGCGGCTGTTCGGCGAGGATCTCTACGGCCCGTCGGTCGATCCCGCCGTCGTCCGGCGGCGGGTGGGGATGGTGTTCCAGAAATCGAACCCGTTTCCCACGATGTCGATCGCGGAGAACGTCCTGGTCGGGCTCCGCCTGAACGGCGTCCGGGACAAGTCCCTGCTGCAGGAGCGGCTGGAGGAATCCCTGCGCATGGCGGCGCTCTGGGACGAGGTGAAGGACGTGCTCGGGCGGCCGGGTTCCAGCCTGTCCGGCGGACAGCAGCAGCGGCTCTGCATCGCCCGCGCGCTGGCGGTGCAGCCGGAGGTCCTGCTGATGGACGAGCCGTGCTCGGCGCTCGATCCGATCGCCACGGCGAAGATCGAGGAGCTGATCCATGACTTGCGCGCCAGCTTCACCGTCATCATCGTGACGCACAACATGCAGCAGGCCGCGCGCGTCTCGGACCGCACCGCCTTCTTCTACCTCGGCAAACTGGTTGAATACGACGCGACGCGCACCATCTTCATGAATCCGTCGAATCCCCAGACCGAGGCGTACGTCGCCGGGCGCTTCGGTTGAGGCCGCCGGTCCCGACCGGACATTTTTCCAAATCCATGAAACGATTCTTCGACACTGAACTCGAAACCTTCCGTTCGCAGCTGATCCTCATGGGCGAGACGGCCATCGAGCAGGTGCGCGGGGCGATGAAGGCCCTGGTGGAATCGGACCAGGCGCTGGCCAACCAGGTGATCGCCAGCGACGACAGGCTGGACCAGCTCGAGATCAAGATCGACGACGAGGCGGTGCGCTACATGAACCTGCGGGCGCCGATCGCGAGCGACCTGCGCCTGGTGATCGTCGGCATGAAGGCGAGCCACGACCTGGAGCGGGTGGGCGACGAGGCGACGAGCATTGCGAAGCGGGCCATCCGGCTCAGCGCCGAGCCGGCGCTGAAGCCCTACATCGACCTGCCCCGGATGGCGGTCATGGCGCTGGAAATGCTGCGCGACGCGCTCGATTGTTTCCTGCAGGTGGACGAGGCGAAGGCGCTCGCCATCTGCCAGCGCGACGCCGAGGTCGACGACCTCAACCGCCAGCTCTACCGCGAGCTGACGAGTTACATGATCGAGAAACCGGAGACGATCTCGCGCGCGATCGAGCTGATGTTCATTTCGAAGTCCATCGAACGCATCGCCGACCACGCCACGAACATCGCCGAGGAGATGATCTATCTCAGCCAGGGGCGCGACGTGCGCCACAGCGACGCGGTGAAGAAGGCCCCCAGCGCCTAGCCCGCTGCCGGTGGAGCCGCGACGCCCGCGTCGCGCTCGCGCCCGGCTGAATTCCCAAACGTCGGTGGATCGGCGGCCCGTCGCCGCGCAGGCTCCCCGGTCGGAGTCCTGGCGCCGACGATCTTTCCTTCGGCAGGCACACGGGATTCGAATCCCGGTACGGAGTTTTTCGCAAATGCCGACGCGTTGACAGTAATTCGCGAATCGGAAATCGTGCCTGCAACGGAAGCACCCCGATGATCACCCTATGGCTCAATGAAGGCATCGCTCAGCTTTGGGAGGTTGCGATCACGGGAGTGATGGCTCCGGCGCGGTTGGCTGGGGCCGCTGCCGCTCCACGGCGCAGAGGACCAGGGCCGCACTGACGAGGCTGGCATACCCGATCACGGCCGGCATGCCTTGCCGCCAGACAAAGAAGAGCCAATTGGACGCGCCATCGAAATGCACGACGACAAAATAGAACGCCACGGTCAGGCCGGCGAGCCGCGGCAGTGCCGAAATCATGAGCAGAAGCCCCACTGCATAGACCACGTCATAGGCCGCAAATGCCGCCCAGCCGTGAACCAGGAAGTACCGCGATACAACATTGCCCTCGTAAGCGGTGCCCGGATGCGACCAATAGGTGTTCGGCTGGCCCAGCAGCGTGAGGCTCATGTCGCCCAGGAGAGTCGCGGCGGCGATCCAACGAATGCGGCGGTTGAGCGCTTGCCCGGCGGGCGCCAGAGCCGCGATGACGCGAGCCAGGGGAATTCCAACACCCAGCCCGTAGACGGACGAGGCCAGCATGCCGGCCTGCCAGTGAATCGCGAGCCAGTTGGTCCCTGCATAAACGTGGACGAGGGTCACCGTGAACAGCAGGACCAACGCGACCCAGCGAGGCAGTCCGGAAACGAGGAGAAAGGCGGCCGCAAGGTACCCGGCGCTGCAGGCGAGGTAAGCCCTCCAGCCGTACCCAAGGCAAAACTCAAAGGAATGGTTGGTGGGATCATGGAGGCCCAGTCCGTCTCCGCGGATGGCGGTGGCCGGATCGCGCCAAAAAGCCGCAGGCTGGCCAGCGAGGGTTAGCCCGACGCCCACCAGCATGACCGCGAGCATCACCCACCGCAGCTGGTCCACCAGGGGATCCCGGGAATTGTGGCGGATTCGAACCGGGCGCATGGACCGGGACTGGCGTGGTTGGGCCGGCTTATTGGATCTTGCTGGTGCTGAAATTCGGAGTCTCGATTAAATCCTCAATTTCAAAACCAGCGTGGAAGGGCTCATCAAAATACGGCTTTCGCTGAAAAGCCGTTTCAGATCACGATTTCCCTTTTCCGAGATCCGGCGCAGGATAAATGGCCGTGCGGAGTCCTTGATCATAGTGTGGGGTCTTCGAGTCCCAGTGAAGTTGGTCTCTGCCGCCCGGAGATTAGGGAAATCTCGAACGATTGTCAAAGCAGCCACCAAGAAAGCGGCCCGGAATTGACGGAACGACCGTCGCCTCCAAGGCGAGGGGTTCGGAAGCGGTGTTCTGGAAGTCGACCATGTTGGACGGCTGGCAGTTTGCCATGGACGTTCCCATGTCCGCGCAAGACCGTGGCGCGCGGGTGAACGTGACGGCGAAATCCGTGAGGGCGGGCAGACGCGGGGAGTTCGACCATTGGGTGGCCGGCGCCGCGGGGGTCGCGATCGTGGGCGGGTCACGATCCACCTCCGGAAGGCAAGGCCCCAAGGTGTCGTCGCCGGCGACCATGATCGTCAGGTTCCCCGGGAATCCGAGGCCCGTTTGGATCTCCTCTTGACAATCAGTAGGAACAGTCCCACCTTCCCCCTGACATTCAGGAGGAGAACACCCATGACCGAACCATCGAGCGATCTGATCCAGGGCACGCTGGACCTGCTCATCTTGAAGACGCTGGCGCTGCAGCCGATGCATGGCTACGGGGTGGCGGTCCGCATCGAGCAGATCAGCCGGGGGGTCTTCAGTGTGAACGCCGGCTCCCTGTTTGTCGCGTTCCAGCGCCTGCAGCGGGCCGGATTGATCCGGAGCGAGTGGAAGCCCACCGAGAACAGCCGGCGGGCGAAATACTACTCCCTGACCGCGGTGGGGCGGAAGCGGCTCGGCAGCGAGACCCAGCAATGGGAGCGGCAGGCCGCGGCGATCGCCCGAATCCTGGAGGCTTCAGCATGACCATCCCGATCCTTCGCTCCATCGGGGCGGGACTTCGATCCCTGCTGCTGCGGAAGCGCGCCGAACGCGAGCTGGATGAGGAGCTGACCGGCTTTCTGGAGATGGCGGCTGCGGACAAGATGAAGCGGGGCCTGGACCGGGACGACGCGCGGCGGGCGGTGCGCCTCGAGCGGGGAAGCCTGGAGGCGACGAAGGAGTCGGTTCGCACCGCCGGGTGGGAGGCGTTCGTGGAGGTCCTGTGGCGCGATTTGCGGCTCGCCGCCAGGGTGCTGCTCAAGGCTCCCAGCTTCACGACCGTGGCAGTCGTGACGCTGGCCGTGGCCATCGGAGCCAACGCCGTCGTCTTTGGGATTCTGAACGCGCTGGTTTTTCGCCCGCTGAACCTGCCCGGGGCCGACCGCCTCTACGGCATCGAGCACGGAAACGAACACAACATGTGGGAGTCGTATCCCGACTATCTCGACCTGCGCGATCGCAACCGCAGCTTCGACGGCCTGGCCGGTTTTAGCATGGACCAGGTTGGATTCGACGCGGGCGACCAGCCATCGCCTGCCTGGATCGACACGGTGACTGGGAACTACTTCGATGTTCTGGGCATCCAGCCGGACGTGGGGCGCTTCTTTCACGCCTCGGATGAGCATGGCCCGAACAGCGCGCCGCTCGTCGTCCTCAGCCAGGCCTATTGGGAACGGCGCTTTCAACGCGATCCAGCCGTGGTGGGCCGGGTGGTCCGTCTGAACAAGCATCCCTTCACGATCATCGGGATTGCGCCCCCGGAGTTCCACGGGACGCTGCTGATAGCCGCTCCCGATCTCTTTGTGCCGATGGTGAACCAGGAGCAGCTCGAAGGGAGAAACACCCTGGACGCACGGTCAACTCACTCGGTCTTCATGGTGCTGGGGCACCTCAAGGCGGGGATCACGCCGGAACAGGCAGCGGCCGATCTGAACTCGATCGGGGCTTATCTCGAGCGGACCTATCCCAAGGACCACGGGGCCACGACCTTCGTTCTGGCCCGTCCGGGTCTCTATGGAAATTTGATTGGAGGCCCGGCCCGGGCGTTTCTCACGGGATTGATGCTGCTGGCCGGACTGATCCTGCTGGCTGCCTGCGCCAACCTGGGGAGCCTGTTTGCCGCCCGCGCCGCCGACCGGTCGAGGGAAATCGCCCTGCGGCTGGCGCTGGGCGCAAGCCGCGGGCGGGTCCTGCGGCAGCTGACGACGGAAGCCCTCCTGGTCTCGCTGGCCGGTGGCGCCCTTGGGCTGGGGAGTGGCGTCGCGCTTTTGCGCGGATTGAGCGTCTGGCATCCGTTCCCCAGATTCCCCATCCAGCTGCCGGTGAGCCCGGACGCCCGCGTCTATGGGATCGCCCTGGGCCTGGCCGTGGTCAGTGGAATTCTCATCGGGCTCGCTCCACTGCGCCAGGTGCTCCGGACGGATCTTTACCCCACCATCAAGTCGGGCTCGGCCGGGCCGATGGGGCGCGGCATCACGGGCCGGGATCTGTTGCTGGCTGTGCAGGTCGCCATCTGCGCCCTGCTGGTGACCGCCTCGATCGTCGCGCTGCGCGGACTGGAGCGTTCGCTGCACGACAATTTCGGGTTCGAGCCACGCCATGCGCTGCTGGTGGAAACCGAGTTGAACATGGCCGGCTACAATGGCGACCAGGTGCCCGTGGCCCAGCGGCGGATGCTCGATGCCGTGGCCGCGATTCCTGGGGTCAGCTTCGTGGGTTTGGTTGGGCAACCCCCGTTGTATGGCGGCGGGTTCGCCTCGTTGATCTTTTCCGATCCAACGACGGACCTGAGCCCACGGCGCGCCGTCGCCACCGCCACGAGATTTCAAATCTCGCCCGACTATTTTCATGCGGCGGGCACTGCATTGCTGTCGGGCCGGGATTTCACCTGGCATGACGACAACGCCGCGCCGCGCGTCGCCGTGGTGAACCGGCAGTTTGCCGCGATGGTATTCGGCTCGATCAGCAACGCCATGGGCGGATATTTCAAGCTGCGGGACGGGATGCGGGTGCAGGTGGTCGGGGTGGTCGAAGACGGCAAATACCTGAGCCTCACCGAGGATCCGGCGCCAGCGCTGTTTCTTCCCATTCTGCAGGCTCCGATGAGTGAGACGTGCCTGGTGATCCGCTCCGATCGCGAGCCCCAGCGACTGACGGCGGCCATCCGGCAATGTCTGCGCAACCTGGATGCGGGGCTGCCGGTCGTCATCGAAAGCTGGAACGACCAGCTGGACCTTCCGCTGTTTCCTTCGCGAATCGCGACCGCATCGCTGGGCGTCCTGGGTGCGATGGGCGCGGTCCTGTCGATCACCGGAATCTTTGGGTTGGCGGCGTATTCGGTCAGCCGCCGCCTGAAGGAGCTCGGGATTCGCATGGCCCTCGGCGCTCAGCCCGGGGAAGTTCTCCGGGCCGCACTGGGCCGCGCCTTCAAACTGCTGGCGTTCGGTTCAGCGGCCGGATTGCTCCTGGGAATCCTCGGGAGCCGGGTTCTCGCCGCCATCGTCTACCAGGCGACTCCGCGCGACCCGTTGGTGGTGGCGGGCGTCGTCCTGGTGATGTTGTGCGTGGGCCTGCTGGCAACATCGATTCCGGCGAAACGCGCGCTATCGATTGATCCCCTGGCGCTGCTGCGCGACGAGTGAGTTCACCGCGCCGGAACCACCACCAGCAACCGGCCGCTTTCATTGGTGAATGACTCCAACACCGGGAGGTCGCGCATCGCCGGGCCCTCCGTCACCTTGCCGCTGGGGTCAAAGGAGGATCCATGGCACCTGCAGTAGAATGAATGATCGCGTTCAGCCGTGAGCTTGCATCGGCGGTGGGTGCAGGTGGCGGAAAGGACGAACAGTTTCGCTCCTTGGCGGATGACAAAGAACCCCTGGTCGCGGAAGCCGTCGTAGAGCCCGTCGGCATCAAATCTGCCGACCGGTCCGGCGTCCACCAACCGCCGGCCTTCGGTGATGCTGACGCTCTTGCCCAGACACAGGCAGGGGACGCTGGCTGCCGCGGCCGCGGCGCGGAGCAGGAACTGTTTCCGGGTCATCTCCATGTTCGAATTCGTGGCGAAGGTTTCGGTTCGACTGCTGGATCCGGACTCCTTGAAGGCTGAAAGACGGTGTGATCGGGTCGAGTTTTCATCCGCGAAATTATTCTCTGATACGAGGTTCGCTACTATCGATTGTCTGATCCGCGCAGCGGACCTTTAGCGAGGCGTTGGTTCCAGTCTCAAGTCAGTCTGGGACCTGTCGACTGGATTGGAGGCCAAGCTTGGTCTAGGCGGCGCCTTACTAATACTCGAATACGAAGCTGGTGATGATTCCCCGGCGCAGGTCCGCCCGGGCCCCCAGGTCGATCGGGAAGACATAGCCGAGTCCAATCCGCGGCTGGACCCGGCCGATCGTTTTGAGATCAATGCGAAATCCCAGATTGCCGAGAAGGCGGTTGCGGCCGGGGTTCTCCCTGTTCAGCTGCGTTTCCCCGGAAAGTTCGAAAACCGGGATGAATTGCAAGACGCGGGGAAGCGCCAGTTGTTCGTGTGGGATCGTAAAGCCGAACACGGCTCCGTATTCGAACGTGTGCAGGCCGCCCTCGTCTCCTCCGCCGTAGAGCACGGAGTAACCGAAGATCGACTGAAGGGTCAAATGGTCGCCGAGCTTGAGGTCTGCGAAGAGCTTCGGGACGATCTCGGCATTCTTGCTGACCGGCGAATTTGTCGGAACGCCGATCTCGGCCGCGGCGCCGAATGTGATGTCGACATGTCCGCCATTTGAAACGAATTGGCAGACAGGATAGCGCGCACCGAGATCGACGTTGCCAAGGCCCTGGGCCATGGCGCCAGACGACACGTCGTGCTCAAGGTGAAACTCGGCCTCAACCGTCAACAGTCCGAACCCCTTTTCCAATTCGGCGGTGAGAAGATCGTTCCGTTGATCGCTTCTGTTGGTGTGAAGCCAGTCCAGGCGGGATTCGTCTGTTTCCAGCGCGGAATCATCAACGATGAACGGCTCTGGAAACACATCCTGTTCGTATGCACTCCGGGAGTCGAGCCAGTCGAATAGGCCGTGCCGGGTGTCTGTCGGCGATCCGGCCGGGATTGGCGCCGTTTCGGGCTCTGCATGGACTGGAAAAGCAATGAGCACGACCGCCGCGAAAACTGCGCCAGCCAAGATCCCGTTCATTGAATGTGTTCCAGACGTGAAGATGTCCCGAAAATCATTTGCCACGACTACGGGATCGGCCATGACTCGACGCATAGTCGATAGATGTTTCGTATCTCATTAAATAGCAGCACTATATGATTGCAAGGGACAGGCTCATGCTATCTGGAGGCGAGCATGACAGGCAGGGACAGGCTCGTGCGGTCTGGAGGCGAGGGAGTGACATTTGTGCAGCTAGGGACAGGCTCGTGCGGTCTGGAGGCAGGTTGAGTGACATAAGGATTTGCGTTGCGAGATATAAGAAGGTCGATGGTTGATGAGACGGTGTCTCACTTCAAGTAATAAATGAGACAATGTCTCAATCAGTCTGATTGCTCGGGACCTTGAGCCTGTCGAAACGGCGGCCTTAGCGCGCCGGGAAATGATCGCTCCAAACCGCTCAGGGCAGGCGCCCCCGGCGACAGGTTCCTTGCCGTCCGAAACTAGACGGGTTTGGCGGCGGAGGCTGCCAGGGTCCGGATGCAATCAAGCTCTCCTTGGTCCAGAACTAGTGACCGCCATGATCGGCTCCGGCGCGGCGCGGCAGTCGCAGCTGCCGAAGCGCGTCATCCAGGTTGCGCCGGGCCGCGGCGTTGGTTGGATCGATTTCCACGGCCTTTTGAAACTGCGCGATCGCCTCGGTGATCCGGCCCGTTTGCTGCAGGCCATAGCCGAGGTTGTTGTGGACGGCGGAAGAGCCTGGATCGAGCTCGAGCGCCCTCTGGTAGTGGGCCAGGGCGGCGTCCATCCGGCCGGATTGAAGCAAGGCGTTGCCCAGGCTCAGCTCGGCGGTGGCGGAATCGGGTTTGATTTCCAGCGCGCGTTGGAACTGGGCAATGGCCTCGTCCACCCGGCCCGTTTGCAGCGAGGCGGTGCCCAGGTTGGTGTGGGCCTCGGCATCACCGGGATCAATCTCCAGGGCTTGCCGATATTGGGCGATGGCTTCGTCCAGCCGCCCGGATTGCAGCAAGGCATCGCCCAGGTCGGTATGGGCGCTGGAGTAGTCTGGCCGGAGGTCGATCGCCTTCCGGTAGTGGGCCATGGCCTCGTCAACCCGGCCGGATTGCAGCAGGGCATTGCCGAAACCCACGTGGGTCGCGACATTCCCCGGTTCAAGCTGCAGCGCCCGCTCATATTGGGCGAAGGCCTCTGGCGCGCGGCCCTCCAGTTGCAGGGCGTGACCGAGGTTCGCGAAGGCGGCGGCGTTGCCGGGTCCGTACTGCAAGGCCAGCTGGATGTTCTCCCTCGCTTCCTCCACCCGGCCTTTCTCCAGCAGTTCGGCGGCCAGATTGTTGTACGCCATCCAGCAGGCCGGATTCCGCGCCAGGGTCGTCTGGTAAAGGGTCTCGTCGTCGTGGAACATCGCGCTGTGCTTCCAGCTCAGCGCCCCGAACCCGAGAACGAGCGCGACCGCCAGCGACGTTCCGGCCCAGCGGGCCCGAAGTGCCAGGCGGTCCTGGAGCTGCACCAGCCCGGCGGCGGCGAGCGCGATCGGGCCCAGGTCGGGCAGGTACTGCCAGTGGTCCCAGACGAACGAATAGATGGCGCCGTAGAGGTTCACAAAACCCAGCACCGGGAAAAGCGAACCGGCGAACAGGAGGAGCGCCGCCAGCGGAGCGCGGGAGCGCCGCCGCCAGCGCCACAACAGGCCCGCCAGCACCAGCGCGCCGAGGGGATAAAGCCATTGCCAGCCGGCCGCCGCATCCACCGGCCAGCGTGGATAGATGAAATTCAGCGGTTGCGGCCAGGCGAGGTGGCCGAGATAGCACCAGAACGCCCGGCCGGCCACGAGCAGGCGGCCGGATGCCGACAGGGCGAAATCCGCGCCCTGGGCGCCCAGGTACTTCCGTTCCACCCAGCTGCTGAACCCTCCCGCCGCCGCGCCGAGGACGAGCCACGGCAGGAGCGGTCTGACGTCGCGGCGCCAGCCGAGCCGGCCGCGTTTCCACCACAAGGCCACCAGCAACGCCGCCGGCAGGGTGGCCGTGACGGTCTTGCAGAGCAGCGAGAGCGCGAACCAGGCCAGCGCCGTGCCATAGGCCCCGGGACGGCGCGTGTCATCATATTCCAAATACGCCAGGGCCGCCAGCAGGTAGAGGACGAGCGACAGCGTGTTCTTCTGCTCGGTGATCCACGCGACCGATTCGACGTGCACCGGGTGCAGGGCGAACAGCAGCGCGGCCAGCCATTCGACTCCGGCGGACCGACTCCGCCCAGGGCCTGCGGCCGCCGGCGCGGAGTCGAATGCCCGGAGCGGAGTCGAAGGGCCGGCCTCATGGTCCAGCAGCCGCCTCAGGACCACGGCGAACAGGACCGCGGCCGCGGCGTGCAGCAGCACGGTCACGAGATGATAACCCAGCGGATGGTCGCCCCACAGGCGGTGCTGCACCCAGAAGGCGGTGTGCAGCAGCGGATAGTATTGTTCCGTCGCGCCCAGCTCGGTCCAGATCCGCTCCAGCCCGGCGACGGAACGCAAGGCGGGCCGGGTGACATAATCGCGGTCGTTCCAGATGAACTCCCCCGCCAGCGACCGCCAGTAGGTGGCCAGCACCAGGGCGCAAACCAAGGCCGCCATGGCCCATGGGTTGAAGCGGGCGGACGACCGGGGCACCCGGTGCGGCAACGAATTGATTTGGAGGGCCGGGAGCATGCAAAACAATGCAACAACGAAAGGCACGAATTGCCCGAAAGCAGTCCGGGAAGCCACGAAAAAGAAGACCGGGCGACTTGATTGGAATGCAGGAAGAAATGCAAAACGCGGTTTTGCCGGTGGCGGGACGAAACTTGTAGCCGGGGGCGCCTGCCCTGACCCATTCGACTTCTTTCAAGGTCATCCTGAGCCTGTCGAACGGATGAGCCCGTCGAATGGGTCGCCCCCGGCGCCGGCCTCAGCGCGGCCGGCTACAACCACCCGCTGTTTCTTGAGAACCGGGAGGGCGGAGCCCGACCGGCTGCTACGGTTCCACAATCACCGGCAGCCCGATCCAGACCAGGTCGAGCAGGGTCAGCGCATCCCAGTTGGCCACCCTGAAGCAGCCGTGCGACTCCGTGCGGCCGACCTGTTCGGGCGCCGGCGTCCCGTGGATTCCGTAGCCCGGGCGGTCGAGCCCAATCCAGGCGACGCCGACCGGATTATTGGGCCCCGGCGGCAGGATCAACCTGCGGCCGAGGGTCCGGGCTTCGCCCGATTCAGGAAACAATTCCGGATCGAAGGTATAGTTGGGATCGGGGACGACGGCGACCACATGGAGCTCGCCTGCCGGCCGCTTCGCGACGTCGCGCGCGATGCTCACGGGAAAATGCGCGATCAGGCCGCCGGCATCGTTCCAGGCCTCCAGCACGTGGTCGCCCAGCCGGACCCGAAGGCGAGCCACCCGGCCGCGGAGGGTGACGTGGCCCACCGATGGAACCAGCAAGGATGTGACGGGGGTGACCGCGGTCCAGTCCACCGCGGGGTTGAGTTTTTGGATCAGGCGCGGGTGGGCGTGGGTGCGCTCGGCCACCAGTTCGAGGGCGGTTTCATAGCTGAGCGCCGTTTGCTGGGATTTGCCGAGCCAGGTCGGGCTGAGCGGGTGAAGACTCGCGAGCTCGGCGGCGGTAAGCGACATCCGGACGAGCGGAGGCGTGGCGAGGCTGAGTCCGGCGCGGGCGGGAGCATCGAGCGCGCCGGTGGCGGGCAGGCCGGCCGATTCCTGGAAGGCCTTGAGCCCCGCGATTGATTGGGATCCGACCTTGCCGTCGATCGGGCCGCCGGAAAAGCCGCGGCGCGCGAGCTCAATCTGGACCTCCAGCCACGTTGCGACCGGGCGGGGATACACCTCGACCGAAACAGCGGCCGGAGAGGGGGCGGCCGCTGATGGCCCGGCCGCCGCCGGGACGCCGGCACCGGGCGGTGCGAGATGGTTGGAGCCGGCGCGCATGGGGGGAACCTCGGCGAGGGCAAGAATCCCGGCGAGGAGCCAGCTCCAAACCGGTCTCCATGAGAGCCCCGTGGGAACTGAGGAATGAAACGGCGTTTTCTGTATGTGGTACTTATCTTGCATCCGGAAACAAATCTTCGCTGCACGCATCGACCGGAGACGATCCACCGGGACCGCGGCCTTGGGCAACGGATACTTGAGTCTGCCGAGCAGGATTTTGCCTGGTTGAGGCGCCTCAGCGTTGGAGAAAGGCGATGGCTTGGTTGGGTGAGAGAATCTTGACGCCCAAGGATTCGGCAGGGCCGAAATCCTTGTAATTCAGGGTAACGATGATCTTGAGTTCGGTTGCCATCGCCGCGGCAACGAATAGCAGGTCTTTCGGGTCCGGCCAATCCAGATTCGGGACAGTGCAGGGTTGGACCAAGACTGCAGAGACGCGTAGTTTTGTGAAGATCGCGGCCCGTTCTGCGCGTTCGATGCGGAACTTCGGTCGTTCTGTTACCTCGGCGTATTCAGCCAGTGTTTCGAGGGAGCAGGCGAAGGAAAGTCGGTTGGCAAAGAAACCGTGAACTAATGCAACCGATGCTCCGTGCCCGACTAAGCCCGACATGAAGATGCAGGTGTCGAGGACGATTGGTTTCATTGGCGGGCCGCCTTGACCTCGGCCGCGATCTGTCCATCGGTCCATCGGTTTGATTGCCTTGCCCGAATTCGGACGAGCGCCAATTGGGCCATCCCGTCAATGGCGAGTTTTTCCAGTTCTTGGCCAAGATTGGATACGGGAGCCGTGGCAGCCTTCTTTCCTGCATCGACGAGATATTTTTGAAGGCTCATTCCACGCCTTTTTGCCGCCCGGGTCAGCAGTCGTTTGTCGGCCGGGGCGAGCCGGAGAGAGGTGGGATTCAGCGTCTTCATGTAGCGCAAATGTAGCGCGGATTGCGATGTGATCAAGCACCGTTGCGTCAACTTTCATTTTGAGGGTCAAGCGCTCTGACCGTGGGAATCTGCTGCACGGCAATCTGGAGAGGCGTCGGGGTGAGTCCCGGTTTCTGACACGCAGCGGGTGGCTGCTTGCATTCCCTCCGTCAATTTCCGGTTAAGAACCCGGTCCTGACAAGGAGTGCCTCTTTTTGTGCCGTCTTTTCTTGACTGTCGGGGGTAAAATGGGGAAAAGTGGGTCATTCTGGGGAACAAATCGTATCCCTCCCCATGTCATCGACCAGCAAACCGCATTACACCGGCCACTTCCGGCATTCCTTGGACGACAAGAATCGGCTGACGATTCCGTCGGGCTGGCGGGTTGCGCACACGGAGGAGGACGAGTTCGTGGCGTTGCCTCATCCGGATGGATACATCCTTGTTTTGCCGCCCCTGGAGGTTGACCGCCTCTACGACAAGGCCGCGGCGAAGGATCTGAGCGACAGCGAAGCGCAGGACGTGCTCACGCAGTTGTTCGCGCACGCGCTGACCGTGCGGTTCGACAAGCAGGGCCGCGTCGGCCTCACGCCGGAGCTGCTCGCACATGCCGGGATTGCGAAGGAAGCGGTGCTGGCCGGCTCGCTGAGCAAGTTCGGCGTCTGGAGCCCGGAGCGATGGGACACCAAGGGCCAGCGCATGGACAGCCAGACCTACCGCGACCTCATGCGGCGCGCCGGGATCTGACCCGCAGTTGCTTTTTCACCATGAGCCACTCTTCGTTTGACCGAACCACCAGTCTCAGCCTTTGGACCCTGGGCCACCGGCGTTATTATTCGCCGATGTTGCACGCAGCCAACCGGCTGCCTGCGACCGAAACCACGGTGACGCCGCGCGTGCGGCCGAGCCTCGTGCTCCGCAGCGTGTTGGAGCCGGCGGTGAACGGTGTCGCGAGCGACGCCGCCACCCGGGTGAATCGCGCCCCGCCCCATGGTCACGGTCTCCGATGACGGCTCCCGCCCGGCGATGAGCGAGGGGCACCAGCCGGTGTTGCTGCACGAGGTCCTGGAGTTCCTCGCGCCGCGCGCCGGCGGCCGCTACCTCGACTGCACGTTCGGCGGGGGAGGACACACCCGGGCGATCCTGGAATCGGCCCCGGGCACTCAGGTGGTGGCGCTTGACCGCGATCCGGCGGCCGCGCCCCGTGCCGCCATCGTGGACGAGGAGTTTGCGGGGAGATTCGCCCTGATCAACCGGGACTTTGGCCGGCTCGGGGAATTCGATCTCGGCGCCTTTGACGGCGTGCTGTTCGATCTCGGCGTCTCGTCGTTCCAGTTTGACGACGCGACGCGCGGCTTCTCGTTTCGCGAGGATGCGCCGGCGGACATGCGCATGGATCCGCGCTCGGGCGTGCCCGCCGGGCAGTGGCTGGAAACCGCGACCACGGAAATGCTGGTGCGCGCCATTCGCGATAACGGCGAGGAGCCGCACTGGCGCCGCGTGGTCAGGGCGATCGAAGGCGAACGTTCCACGGGCGCGCTCCGCCGGACGGCGAGCCTGGCCGCGCTGATTGCCGCGGCCATTCCGGCCCGCGACCGCCACGCCGGCCGGCTCCACCCGGCCACGCTCAGCTTTCAAGGCATCCGCATGGCGGTGAACGACGAACTGGGCGCGCTTGAGCGCGGCCTGCCCGCCGCGTTTGCCCGGCTGCTTCCGGGCGGCGTGCTGTGCGTGATCAGCTTCCATTCGCTGGAAGACCGCCAGGTCAAGCAGCTCTTCCGCCGGTGGTGCGGCCAGCCCGAGAGCGCCGACGATTCCACGCCGCAGCAATTCCGCATCCGCCGGGCCGAGCCGCTCACGCGGCGGCCGGTCGTGCCCCGGGAGCCCGAGGTTGCCGTCAATCCGCGGAGCCGGTCCGCCAAGCTCCGGGCGCTGCGCAAGCTTTGACCGCCCCGCCAACTTTTCCCCCTCCCCCATGAACAAGTCCGCCACAAGTGCATTCATCAACCAGGTGCTCGTCTACACGCTGGTGATGCTGGTGTTCTCCGGATCGATCGGCTTTGGCACGGTCTGGCTGCGTCACGAGATTTCGCTCGCCGCCAACCGCAACCGGGCGCTGCAGGCGCAGATCGACGACGTGCAACGCCGTTTGGACCAGCTGATCGCAGAAGTGGCGGCCGCACAGACCCCGGACGCCCTGATCCGCCTCGACGAATCGCTGCGCCTGGGGCTCGATTCACCGCGGCAGGAGCAGGTTGAGTATGTGGCCGGCGATGTTGAACAGCGGCTCGCGGCCAAGCGCAACAAGGGTGTCTTTCTGGCGGAAATCCAGCCGGCGGCATTGCGCCGCGGGGGGACCCGCTGACGTTCCATGTCGAAGGGTTTCGCGTCGAATTATCGGGTGGTGGTTCTCGCCACGGGCATCTTCCTGTGTTTCGGCGGCGTCGCGCTGCGTCTGGTCTGGCTGCATGTCATCCAGCGCGATGAGTTGCTGAAGTATCTCGACCAGGCCCGGCAGTCGTTTGTCGTGGTGAACGCCCGGCGTGGAAACATCCGCGCCGCCAACGGCGAACCGCTGGCCACGAGCCGCACGCTGGTCAACGTCGGACTGGATCCGCACATGCTGCGGGCCGAGGACGAGGCGCGCTGGCCGGAACTGGCGCGCCTGCTGGGGATCACCGTGGCGGAAATCCGGGCCGCGGCCGCCCGCCGTTCCGCGGAAGCCTCCGACGACGACGGGGCCGATGCCAAGCCCGTGCAATGGGTGAAGCTTGCCGAGGACGTCGACGAGGCGGTGTATGAAGGCGACAAGACCCGAAGCCTTGCCGGCATCAAGGACTTGAAGATCCGCGGGGTCTATGCGAATCGCGTCTACCGCCGGTACTATCCCGAGAACTCCCTCGCCGCCCATGTCATCGGCTATGTCAACCGGGAGGAGGTGCCGGCGTCGGGCGCGGAGCACTACATGGATTTCTTCCTCCGGGGCCAGAACGGCTGGCGGGAGTCCGAGCGGGACGGGCACCGGCAGGAGCTCGCGCAATTCCGCTCCCGGGAGGTGCCGCCGGTCGACGGGTACGACGTCGTCCTCTCGCTCGACACCGTCGTGCAGCACCTCGTGGAGAATGAGCTCCGGCGGATCGCCGACGAGTTCTCGCCGGCGAAGGCCACCATCATCGTGAGCGACGCGCGCACCGGCTTCATCCTGGGGCTCGCCAACCATCCGACCTTTAATCTCAACGACTATGGCAAGGCGCCGCTCGATTCCCTGCGCAATTTTGCGGTGGCGGATGTGTTCGAGCCGGGTTCGACCTTCAAGATCGTGGCGGCGAGCGCCGCGCTGAACGAGAGTCTCGTCACGCCCAACAGCGCGTTCAATTGTGGCCTGACCGAGATTGATTATCACAACCGGCACCTTCACCTGCCGCGGGAGGACCATCCGTTCCACGAGCTGACCGTCGCGGAGATCATCGCCCACTCCAGCAACCGCGGCGCGGCCCAGCTCGCGATGCTGCTGGGCGACCAGCGGTATTATGACTACGTCTGCGCCTTTGGCTTCGGCCAGAAGACCGGCTTTCCGTTCGGCGGCGAGGTGGAGGGCCTGCTGGCGCCGCCCAAGAAATGGGACGGCCTGACGATCACCCGCATGCCGATGGGCCAGTCCGTCGCAGCGACGCCGATGCAGATCCACTACGCGATGGGGACGATCGCCAACAACGGCGTGCTCCTGCAGCCGCAGCTGTTCCGGCAGGTGCGTGATGCCCAGGACAACCTGGTGTTCGCGTTCGCGGACCTGCCGCGCCGGCGGGTGATTTCCGAGCGCACGGCCCAGACGATGGCGCGCCTGCTGATGGGCGTCGCCTCGAAGGAGGGCACGGCGCCCGAGGCCGCGATCCCGCAGTTCGAGGTCGCGGGCAAAACCGGCACGAGCCAGAAGGTGATCGACGGCCGGTATTCAAACAACCACCACGTCGCGTCGTTCGTCGGCTTCTTCCCGGCGAGCCGGCCGCGGGTGGTGATCTCGGTGATCGTGGATGACGCCGACGCCCGCTGTCCGGGCGGGCAGGCCTACGGCCACCGGGTGGCCGCCCCGTCCTTCCGCCGCATCGCCGAGCAGCTCATCCAGTACCTGGACGTGAAGCCCGTCGACCCGGCCCGCTCCCTCGGCGCGGGCCCCCTGCTAACCGCCAGCCGCTGACATGCGCCCCGCCGGTGATCGCCTACGCCCTCCAGAATCATTCGCTCGTCCACGCCTTTCGCCCGGCGCCGCGCGGCCTGAATCGCCCCGGCCGGTTGCTGCGCCGCCGCCTCTTTCACATGGCACCCAAACTGCAAGACTTGTTCACCGACGATGACATTGTGACCGTCAAGGGCGGCCTGGACCGTCCGATCTCCGGTTTGACGATGGACAGCCGCCGGGTGGTCCCGGGAAACCTGTTCTTTGCGCTGCCCGGCCTGCGCACCGACGGGGCGGCCTTCATTGACGAGGCCATCAATCGCGGCGCGGTGGCGGTGGTCAGCCAGAAGGCGGTCGCGCTGACGTCCGGCAAGGTCACCAGCATCCAGGTGCCGGATGCCCGGACGACTTTGGCGCGGGTCGCGCAACGCTACTACCGCTTTCCCGACCGCGACCTGGAGGTGGTGGGGGTCACGGGCACCAACGGCAAGACCACGGTCACGCACCTGATCAAGCATTTCCTCAACGGCCAGCAGCGGGTCGGTTTGATCGGCACCGTGTCCTACGACCTCGGCCTGCGGACCGTTCCATCGTACAGGACGACGCCCGAGTCGCTTGACCTCTACGGCATGCTGGCGCAGATGCGCGACGCGGGTTGCCGGCAGGCGGTGATGGAGGTGAGCTCGCACGGAATCGACCAGCAGCGCGTCCTTGGGCTGCAGTTCCGCGCGGTCGTCTTCACCAATCTCACGCGCGATCACCTCGACTATCACAAGACGCTGGACGCCTATTTTGAGGTGAAGGCGCGCCTGTTTGCCGGCGGCACGGGCGCACTGCCGAAGGTCGCGGTCGTCAACCTCGACGACGCCTACGGGCGCCAACTGGCGGCCCGGATTCCGTCCGGCGTGCGGACGGTCACCTATGGCGAGCATCTGCGAGGCGGACGTCCGCGCCGAGGCGGTCAACCTGGAATTCCGGCGCACCACCTTCCGCCTGGTCTGGCCGGGGGGCACCGCCGCCGTCGAAAGCCCGCTCATCGGCCGCTACAATGTGAGCAACCTTCTGGCGGCGCTCGCGGCCGGGCATGCCCTGGGCCGGGACCTGACGGTGCTGCTGCCCAAGCTGGGCCTGTTCCGGAGCGTGGCCGGCCGCATGGAGCGCATCGAGGAGGGCCAGTCCTTCAACGTGCTGGTGGATTACGCGCACACCGACGACGCGCTGCGCAACGCGCTGGGCATGCTCCGGGCGATCACGCCCGGCCGTCTGCTGGTCGTCTTCGGTTGCGGCGGCAACCGCGACCGCACGAAGCGCCCGCTGATGACGCGCGCCGTGCAGGAGTTCGCGGACTTCGCCTGGGCCACGGCGGACAATCCGCGCAGCGAGCCGCTGGCCCGGATCTTTTCGGACATGAAGGACGGCGTCATCGCGCCTGAGAAGATCATCTTTCTCGACGACCGGCGCCGGGCGATCAGCCTGGCGCTCGACGCGGCCCGGCCGGGCGACTGCCTGCTGATCGCGGGCAAGGGCCACGAATCGTATCAGGAATTTGCTGACACGATCATTCCGTTCGACGACCGCCAGGTGGTCCGGGAGCTGATCGGGGTGAAGCAGATGACGGCGACATGAACGGCGGGGAGGCACAGGCATGACGGAATTCGCTCCAGACCGGCTGGCAGCCTGGTCCGGCGGAAGCTGGACGGCGGCCCCGCACATTCCGGTCAACGGCTTTGCGCACGACACCCGGCTGCTCCAGCCCGGCCAGCTGTTTGTGGCGGTAAAGTCCGGGCGGCGCGACGGCCACGATTTCCTGGCGGCCGCGGCCGCCGCGGGCGCCGCCGGGGCGCTCGTCAGCCGGGCCGCGCCCGAGATTCACCTGCCGCAGCTGGTGGTGGCGGACACAGTGTCGGCGTTCCAGACGATCGCCCACGAACACCGCCGGGGGTTTGCCGGGCCGGTCATCGGCATCTCCGGGAGCGCGGGCAAGACTTCGACCAAGGATCTCTGCGCCCGGCTGCTCGGCGGCCCGCCCGACGTGCTGGCGACCGAGGGCAACCTCAACAACCAGCTCGGCGTGCCGCTGACGCTCACCCGGCTTGATCCGGCGGGGCACCGGTTTGCGGTGATCGAGGCCGGGATCAGCCTGCCGGGCGAGATGGCGCCGCTGGCGCGGATGATCGAGCCCGATCTGGCGCTCATCACGCTGATCGCACCGGCCCACCTCCAGGATTTGGGCGACCTGGAGGCCGTGGCGCGCGAGAAGGCGGGGTTGCTGGAGGCGACGCGGGTGGCCGGCGTGGCGCTGTTCCCGCGGTCCTGCGAACCGTTCGAGGCGTTTCGCGACCTGGCGGTGCGCCGGCTGGTCGTGGAACCGGCCGGGGTGGCGGGCGCGGCCGAGCCGCCGAAAGACCGGGTCCGCTTTGCCGTCCGCCAGGGCGAAGACACGACCGCGCTGGACATCGTCTTCGGTCTGCCCCCGCCCTTGTCATTCACGCTCCGCCGGGTCTCCGCGGGCATGGCGCAGAACGCCGTGCTGGCCATTTGCGCCGCACTCTGGCTCGGCGTGCCCGCCCCGCTGATCCAGGAGCGCCTGCGGGACTGGCAGCCCGCCCGCTGGCGTGGTGAACTGCGGCGCGACCACGGGCGGCTGGTCTACCTCGACTGCTACAACGCCAATCCCGCGTCGATGGCCGACGCGATCGAGAATTTCGACGCGTTGGCGCCGGCCGGCCAGCCGAGGGCCTACGTGCTGGGCTGCATGGAGGAGCTGGGCCCGCGGGCGGCGGATTTTCACCGGAGCTGGGCCGCGGGCTGCGGCTGCGTCCGGGGGACCGCCTGTTCATCATTGGCGACCAGGCGGCGGCACTGCGCGAGGGGCTGATGGAGAACGGCAACGCCGCCGGACAGGTCGAGACCGTCGCCGAGGCGGCCGCGGTCCGCCCGTTTCTGGCCGGCTTCCAGGGCGCGGTCTTTCTCAAGGGCAGCCGGCGCCACCGGCTGGAACAGGCGCTGGCCGCGGAGGCGCGCCCGGAGGTTCCGCATGCTGAGCTACCTTTCCTACTTCGAGGACTATTTCGGCCCGCTGCGCCTGCTGCGGTACGATCACGTTCCGCACGCTCATGGCCGCCGGGACGGCGGCCATTCTCGGCTTTCTCATCGGGCCCTGGCTGATCGCGCAACTGCGCCGGCTCAAGTTCGGCCAGCACTACGACGATGACCGCACGGGAGACCTGGCGGCACGCTTCGACAAGAAGAACACGCCGACCATGGGCGGCCTGCTGATCTTCGTCTCGGTGTTCGTCAGCTCGTTCCTCTGGGCGTCACCCAACGTCTGGGTCGTCGGTCGCGCTTTTCGTCTACACCGCGCTGACCGGCGGTGGGGTTCCGGGACGACTACCTCAAGGTGGTGCGCAAGAGCCGGGACGGGATCTCCTCCGGTGGAGAAGATCCTCTGGCAGACGGTCATCACGGTCGTGGCGCTCGCGGCGCTGCTCTTCCATCCGGACAGCGCGCACAAGATCCGCGAACTCTGGGTGCCCTTCGTTAAGCAGCCGGCGTTGTCGCCGGGACATGCCGATTCGCTGCGCTGCTCGTCTTCGATCTACCTCTGGATCGTGGGCTTCTCGCAACGCGATCAACCTGACCGACGGCCTCGACGGCCTGGCCGATCGGCTGCACGATCACCGTCGCGCTGGTCTACGGGATCATGGCCTACGCCGCCGGGCAAGGTGAAGATCGTCGACTACCTCCTGATCAGCTTCGTGCCCGGCACGGGCGAACTCGCGGTCGTCTGCGGCGCGCTGGTCGGGGCGGGCATGGCGTTCCTCTGGTACAATTCCTATCCGGCCGAGGTGTTCATGGGCGACACGGGTTCGCTGGCGATCGGCGGGCTGGTGGGCGTGATCGCGTTCATGGTGCAGCAGCCGTTGACCCTGGTCATCGTCGGGCGGCGTGTTCGTCTGCGGAGGCGGTGTCCGTCATCATCCAGGTCGGATACTTCAAATTCACGCGGATCCGGCACGGCGAGGGCCGCCGGTTGTTCCTCATGGCCCCGATCCACCACCATTTCCAAAAGCAGGGCTGGCCGGAGACCAAGGTCGTGCTGCGCTTCTGGGTCCTCTCGCTCATGTTCGCCCTCGCGGGCCTGGGCACCCTCAAACTCCGGTGATCACTTCCATGCCAGCCCGGGTCAAATCCGCCGTCTTCTTCCGCGCCGCGACGGCCGCCGGAGAATCCGGCGGCGGGGCGGCGGCGGGAGCCGCGCTGCCCGCGGTGCTCGCGCCGCTGCTGCGGCAGCCCGTGGCGGTCTTTGGCGGCGGAGTGAGCGGCCAGGCGGTGTACGGGCTGCTCGGATCGCTCGGAATCCGCAGCGAGATTTTCGACCGGAATGCCGGGGCCGGCTGCGCGCAGGAGTTCGACCGCGCCCGGGCCGGCGGGTACCGGCTGGTCGTGTTCAGCCCCGGGTTCCGGCCGGACCATGCTTGGCTCCGGACGGCGCGGACGGCCGGCTGCACCTGTCTGGGCGAACTTGATTTCGCGTCGTTGTTCTGGCCCGGCCGGCTGGTCGCGGTCACCGGGACCAACGGGAAGACAACCCTCACCGAGTTTCTCGCGCAGGCGCTCACGCTCGCGGGCGAATCCGCCGTTGCCGTCGGCAACATCGGGTTTCCGTTCAGCCGCCTCGTCCTCCAGCCGCCGGCCGCCGGGGCGATCGCCGTGTGCGAGGTCAGTTCCTTTCAGGCCGAAACGCTGATCCATTTTCGCGCGGACGCCACGCTCTGGACCAATTTTGCCGAGGACCATTTGGAGCGGCATGCCGGCATGAACGACTATTTTGCCGCCAAGTGGAATCTCGTCAGCCACACGACTCCCGGCTCGGTGTTCGCCGGCAGCAGCGTGCAGCGGTTTGCGCGCGAGGCCGGCCGGCGGCTGCCGCCCGAGGCCTGGATCGCCACCGAAGGAGCGGCTCCCGACGCGTCGCTCGAAGCGACGGCGTTTGCGCGTTATCCGCAGTTCGAGAACTTCCAGCTGGCGCAGGCGTGGTGGCGGCATTCCGGCCGGCCCGAGGCCGCATTGTACGCGGCCGCGCGCACGTTCCGGCCCGGCCGGCACCGGCTCGCGGCGGTGGGTGAGCTCCGTGGCGTGACGTTCTGGAACGATTCAAAGGCGACAAATTTCCATGCGGTCGAAGCAGCGCTGGCGACGTTTTCCTCGCCGGTGCACCTCATCCTCGGGGGCAGGGCCAAAGGGGGCGATCTGCGCGCCTTTGTCAGCCGGATCGCGGGCCAGAGCCGCCATCTTTGGCTCATTGGCGAGACCCGGCTGCAGCTGGCCGGGCTGTGCGACGCGAACCGGATCCCCCACACCGTGTGCGCCTCGCTGGAGGAGGCGGTGCGCGGCGCCGCCGCCGCGGCGCGACCGGGCGAGGCGGTGGTGCTCAGTCCGGCGTTTGCGAGCTTCGACCAGTTCCGCAGTTATGTGGATCGCGGCGACCAGTTCGAACGCCTGGTGGCCGCCCTCGGCGCCACCGCCATTTTTCAGTAGCCAATCGACCACTCACCAAACCATAATCCGCCATTCCGCATCGCCCATGAATATCCTGAAAATCCTTGGCATCGTCGCCGGCATCCACGTCGTCGCCTTCTTCCTCATGTTTGTGAGTCCGGGCTGTCGCTCCACCAGCCCGCACAGCACTCCGACGGCCGCCGACACGGCGCCGCCGGCGACGGTGACGCCCACGCCCGTGCCCGCCCCGGCAGAAGCCGCGCCCGGCGTGTCGGTAAACCTGGCCCCGCCGGCCGCGGTGCGCTATCCTCCGACCCGGCCGGGAACGCCGGCTTCCACGGCGCTGCAGAACCAGCCGCCCGAGGATGTGACGCCGGCGACGACCTACACCGTCGCCCATGGCGACAGCCTGACGCGGATCGCCCACAAGTTCAAGACGAGCGTTGCCGAGCTCCAGAGGGTGAATCACCTGACCAGCAGCTCGGTTCTTAACGTCGGTCAGAAACTTATCATTCCAGGAAAGGCCCCGGCCAGCGTCCCGGGCGCCGCCGGTGCGGCCGGCGGTTCCAGTGCCCCGGGCACGCCCGGCGCCGGTTCCGAGACCCCGGCCCCGGGAAATGTTTATGTCGTCAAGCCGGGCGATACGCTCGCCGTGATCGCGCGGCGAATCGGCAGCACGTCCGCCGAATTGAAGCGGTACAACAACCTCCGCAGTGATTACGTGCAGGTGGGGCAGGAACTGAAGCTGCCCTCCGGCCCGGTGCCTGCGCCGGCCGCCGCCCCGGCCGCCCCGGCCGTCCCGGCCGCCGCGCCGGCCAGCCAGCCAGCCGAGGCGGCGAGCAACCGCGCCGCGTCCGTGAAGACGCCGGAAGGCGCGGTGACCCACGAAGTGAAGCCGGGCGAAACGGTCGGGGCCATTGCGAAGAAATATCATGTGAAAACCCAGGATCTTCTGGTCGCCAACAATATTGGTGATCCGAAGAAGATCCGCCCGGGACAGGTGCTCGTGATTCCCGGTGGCGGCGCTGCGGAGACGGCGACTGCGCCGGTCGCGCCGAGCCTGGCGGCTCCGGCAGGTCCGGCTCCGGCCGCGGCTGCCTCGGCTTCGTCTTCCGAAACCTCCGTTCAACCTCCTCCGGCGGCGGCCGGTCAGGATCTGGACGCCGGTTTGAAAACCCAAGGCGAGGTGCCCGTGATCAAGGCCGATGACGCCGGCGCGACCAAGGCTCCGTAACCCGGGTCTCGTCCGCGTACCCCCGCGCCCAAGTCCGTTCGATGCGTAAAGCTGCCAGCCCTGCGTCCAGGGCATCCGGGCCCCGCCCGCATGCCCGGCGATTGGTGCCGGCACTCCGGCCGGGAATCTCAGACCGGCCGGGACGACGAATGAGATGTTGAACCATGCCGGCCAGCCTGCCCCAGGAACCGTTTGAGAAGCCGCGCTGGATCGCGGCGGTCAATCCCGCAACCGTCATCCTCGTCTGTGTCCTGAGCCTGTCGATCCTGGGATTCACCGTGCTGTTCAGCGCGAGTGTGTCGCTCAAGGCGGATCCCTATTTCTACCTCAGCAAACAGCTCGTCTGGTTTGTACTGGCCGCGGGGGCCTGCTTCATCGTGAGCCGGGTGGATCTGAACCAGGCCCGGCAGTATGTGTGGGTGTTCGCCGCGGTCTGCCTGGTGGGGTTGCTGCTGGTGCTGGTTCCGGGAATCGGCCTCGCGGTGAAGGGCAGCCGGAGATGGCTGGGCTTCGGACCAGCGCGGCTGCAGGTGTCCGAGTTCGCCAAGCTGGCGATGATTTTTGGCCTGGCGCACTATCTGGCGCTGAATCAGACCCGGATTCAGGAACTGGTGCGCGGATTCCTGTTGCCGCTGGTCTGGATCACCACGTTTTCGGGGTTGATCCTGCTCGAGCCGGATTTCGGCACGGCGGCGCTCACCTTTGCGATCGGCGTCATGCTCCTGTTTCTCGCCGGCGGCCGGCTCCGCTATCTGATCACGGCGTTTGTCAGCGCGGCCTGCCTGCTCACCGTCGCGGTGATCCACAATCCCAACCGGTTGGCGCGGTTTCTGGCCTTTCTCGATGTCGAGGGGAACCGGAGCGCCGGCACGTATCAGCTCTGGCAGGCGATCCTCGCGTTCGCGGCGGGCGGCGTGGACGGCGTCGGTCTGGGGCAGGGCCGCCAGCAGAACAGCTTTCTGCCGGAGGTCCACACCGACTTCATTTTCGCGGTGATCGGCGAGGAGCTGGGGCTCGCGTTCACCATCGGCGTCGTGCTCCTGTTTGCGATCCTGTTCACCGCCGGGCTCTGCCACCTGCGCAAGGCGCCCAACCTGTTCCAGTTTCTCCTGGTATCCGGATGTCTGTTACTGATCAGCCTGCAGGCGCTGATCAATCTGGGGGTCGTGACCGGTTGTCTGCCGACCAAGGGCATGTCGATGCCCTTCATCAGCGCCGGCGGTTCGAACCTGCTGCTCATGGGCGTCCTCGTCGGGGTGTTCCTCAACACCCAGCGGGCCTGGGCCCGGCCCGCGCTGATGCATCGCGAGCGGGCCTTGAAGGAGGTCCTGGCGTGAACCGGGCGGCCACGGCGCGGACCCCGGGGCGGGAAGGGGCGGGCGGATGAGCCGGTTTCTCATCGCCTGCGGGGGCACGGGCGGACATCTGTCGCCGGGCATCGCCCTGGCGGAAGGACTGAACGGCCGCGGCCATGAGACGCGGCTCCTGATCAGCCACAAGAAGGTCGACGCGCGGTTGATTGAAAAATATCCCCATATTCGGTTCGAGCGGATTCCGGGCGCGCCGTTCTCGCTGAATCCCGTTGGATTTGGCCGCTGTGTCTGGGAACAGTCGCGGGCCTTCTGGTTCAGCGCCCGGTTGATCCGGGCCTGGCGTCCCGATGTCATCGTGGGCTTCGGCGGCTTCACCACGGCGGGCATCATCGTGGTCGCATCGCTGTTCCGCCGGCCGGTGGCGCTGCACGAGGCGAACTGGGTCCCCGGTCGCGCGATTCGCCTCCTCGGCCGGCTCGCCCGGCGCCTGTACCTGCCGCCCGGGGTGCAGCTGCCCGGGGTGCGCCGGGCCGGCATCCGGCATGTCGGCCTGCCGGTCCGCCAGGAGATTGTCCGGCAGGCGCACGACGAAGCCCGCCTCCGGCTCGGGCTTGATCCGGGACAGAAGCTGCTGGTCATTCTGGGCGGCAGCCAGGGCGCCTTGCCGCTGAACAGCTGGGTGCGGGACCGGCTGGCGGGCCTCGCGGAGGACGGCATTCAGGTCTGCTGTGTCACCGGATTGGGGAAAGGCAGTGCGGAGGTGCGCGAGTTGCGCACCGATTCCGGCCAGCCGGTCAAGGCCGTGTTCATGCCGTTCTGTGACGAGATCGCCACCCTGCTGTCCGCGGCCGATCTCGTGGTGTCGCGGGCGGGCGCGGGCACGATTGCCGAGCTCATCCGCTGCGCGACGCCCGCCATCCTGGTGCCGTTTCCCCAGGCCGCTGACAACCACCAGTGGGCGAATGCGCGGTTCTTCGAGCAGCAGGGCGGGGGCTTTGTCGTGGACCAGGATTACCTCGCGGATCTCGACCGCGAAGTGCGTGATGTCATCTTCAACGACTGGTTGCTGCGAAAGTTTCGGACCAATCTGCAGCGGATGGACCGGGCCAACTCGCTCGATTTCATCCTCGACGACCTGGAGGAACTCGCGTCGCCGGTCTCCCAGCCGGCCCGGACCGGTCCTTCCGCGGAATCGACGCCCAAGGCCGCATGAGCACGGTGCCGCAGCCACGACTGTTCGACCGGGTGGTCCGTTCCGTCCACCTGGCCGGCGTCGGCGGCACCGGCATGGCGCCGCTGGCACTCTGCCTGCGGCAGGCGGGACTGGCCGTCACGGGGGAAGACGATGCGCTGGCGCCCGCGGTGCGTCCCTGGCTGGAGCAGGCGGGCGTGACCCTCACCGGTCCGGGGCAGGTGCCGGCGGACTGCGACCTGCTGGTGCGCTCGTCGGCGGTTCACGCCGGCCATCCGGCGCGGGTGCGCGCCGCCAGCCTCGGGGTGCCGGAAGTCCGCCGGGGCGAGATGCTGGCCGAGTTGCTGCGGGGACGAAAGCTGGTCGCGGTGGTCGGGGCTCACGGCAAGACGACGACCACCGGCATGTTGATCACCGCGCTGTGCCGGGCGGGTTTTCCTTGCGGCTGGCTGCTCGGCGGCTTGTTTGCCGACGGGTTGCTGCCGCCCGGCCGGTTGGGCCCGGATGAGTGGATCGTGGCGGAGATCGATGAGAGCGATGGCACGATCGACGGTTTCTCGCCCGAGATCACCGTTCTGGTCAGCCTCGATTGGGACCATCCGGATCATTACGTGCAGCCCGGGAGCCTGGTGGAAACCTTTCGCAGCCTGGTGGCCCGCACGCGGCGCGCGGTGATCTTCGATCCGCTCTGTGCACTCTCGGCGCAGGTCGTCGCGGGCGCCGGGGTTCCGCGGTTCACCTTCGGGCCCGGCGGACAATACCGGGCGACGGTGGCCGGCGGCACCGCCACCCATCTGGCGCTCAGGCTGGCTGGCCGCTTTCCCGCGACCGAGGTGTCCGTGCGGGCCAGCGGCGCCTTCAACGCGCACAATGCGACGGCGGCGCTGGCGGCGGCGCACCTGATGGGCGCGCCGGTGTCGCGAGACCTCCTGGCTGGCTACCCGGGAGCGAGCCGGCGCCAGTCGGTGCTGCATGCGACCGGCCGGCTTACGATTCTCGAGGACTATGCGCACCATCCGACCGAGATTCGCGCCCTGCTGACGAGCCTGCGGGAGCGCAAATCGGGAAGGCTCGTGGTGGTTTTCCAGCCGCACCGGTACAGCCGGACCGCGCAGTTCGCCAGCGCGTTTGCCGGTGCGCTGGGCCTGGCCGACCAGTTGTTCCTGCTGGACGTCTATGCGGCCGGCGAGGAGGCGGTTCCGGGCGGCACCACCGCCGATCTGCACGCGGCCATCCGGAATGCCGGCCTCGTCCTGCCCGTGACTCATCTGGCGGGCCAGGGTCCGGACCGGCTGGAGGTCGTACGCTCCGCGCTGCAGCCCGGGGACTGGCTGGCGTTTGTCGGCGCGGGCGACATCGAGAAGCTCGCGCACGAATTTGTGGCGGGTGTGAATACGGGTTCGCGGCTGCCGGCTTTCTGGGATCAGTTGGTCGCCGACCTGCGGACGCGGATTTCGCCGGAGACGCGGCTCGTCCGCGAGGAGGCGCTGGCGCCGAAGACGACGATGCGGGCCGGCGGAAAGGCGCGTTGCTACGGCGAGCCGGCCGGCCTGGGTGATCTGCAGGTTTTGTTGCGCGAGGCGAAAGCCCGGGGCGTGCCAGCCTTCGCGCTCGGCCGAGGCTCCAATGTGATCGTTCCTGACGAGGGCGTGGAAGGACTGGTGATTTCACTGGCCCATCCGGCGTGGCAGACGTGCGAGCCGCGGGCTGGGGGCCGGATCTGGGCCGGCGCGGGCCTTCGGCTGAAAAGTCTGTGCGGTTATGCGGGCCAGGCGGGGCTGGCGGGTTTTGAGTTTCTCGAGGGAATCCCGGGGTCGGTCGGCGGCGCCCTGCGGATGAACGCCGGCGCGATGGGCGGATGGTTCTTTGACGTGGTGGAGGAGGTGCAGCTCATCACGCTTGACGCCGAGGTGCGCACGCTGTCGAAGGAAGCGCTCCGCCCGGGGTACCGCGAATGCCGCGAACTGCGGGACGCGATTGCCCTGGGCGCGCTGCTCCGGCCGGTGGCGGCCGCCGGGACGGAGGCGATCAACCGGCAGGTCGAGGTCTGGCGGAGCAAGCGCCACGCCTCGCAGCCGCGGGAGCCGAGCGCCGGTTGTGTTTTCAAGAATCCGCCCGGAATGGCGGCGGGCAGGCTGATCGATGAGCTCGGGCTCAAGGGCGCGCGGGTGGGGGATGCCGAGGTCTCGACGGTGCACGCCAATTTCATCATCAACCGCGGACAGGCCAGCGCGACGGAGATCATCGCCCTGATCCGGCGGGTCCGCGAGCAGGTGCGACAGGCGCGGGGCATTGTCCTGGAGCCCGAGGTGCTGCTTTACGGGCGGAAATGGGAGGATGTGCTGTGAATTTGCTCGAAATCTCGGTGGGCCGCGCCAACAAAGATCCGGGCGTCAGATCGAAGTCCGCCGGCTGCGCCGCGCCGGGTGCACCCGACCGGTCCCGGGAGTTGGCGGCGCCCGCCGCGATGCCCCGTCGTTCTGCGCCGTCTGTGGTTCGCGCCCGCTTTCTCCGATGAACCTGCCTGCACCCATTCCGCCGCCCTCGCGCTCCTGGAAGGACATCCGCCAGGGAGTCAACCCGCGGGCGATGTCGAAGGAGGGACATCGGCGGCGGTGGTTCGCAAACCTGAAATTTGCGGCGATTTGCATTCTGGTGCTGGGCGGAATTCCGGCGGCCATCGGCTTGTATCTGACCTGGCACGACCATCCGTCAAAGATCCTCGATCCCGGCCGGAACGTGCCGCTCAAGCGGGTCGTCTTCTCCAGCGACGGCGTGCTCGACCAGGCCTGGGCGGAGCGGACCCTGGCGCTGCCGCGCAGCGCGAGCCTGATCAGTCTCGACCTGGTGGCGGCGGAGCAACGGCTGCTCGCCTCGGGGCAGGTCCAGGCGGTCGTGCTCCGGCGGCGGTTCGGCGACAATGCGCTGGTCGTGGCGGTGCGGGAGCGCGAGCCGGTGGCGCGCATGATGGTGCAGTCGGCCGGCGGGCCGCCGCGCCTCTGGCTGGTGGCGGGCGACGGCGTCGTCTTCGATGGGGCCGGCTACGAACCGGCCGCGCTCAACCGGCTGCTCTGGCTTGACGGCGTGCGGCTGCGGCGCTCGGCGGACCACGGGTTTGAGCCGATTGCGGAAATGCGCCGGACGGCGGAATTGATCCGCACCGCCCAGGCGCTGGTCCCGGAGCTGTTCACCGGCTGGCAGGTCGTGTCGCTGGCCGCGTTTGCCTCGGACCATGAGATTACGGTGCGTTCCAACCTGATTCCCGAAATCGTGTTTGATGTCGGGAGGGAATTTCCCAAGCAGCTGGCCCGCCTGGATTACATCGTCGATTTCATGCGGACGAAGGGTTCGCCGCCGTTGCAGCGGGTCAACCTGTCGCTCGGCGGGCAGGTGCCGGTCGAGCTGGGGGAGGCCGCCCCGCTGAAGCCGGCGCGGGCGTCCCTTCCGAAGACAACTTCCCAACCAAAGCAGAGACGTGATTTCTAAGACCAGACTCATTGGTGCCGTCGAAATTGGCACCTCCAAGGTGACCGTGCTCGTGGGGGAACTCACGCGCGGACGCATGCTCAACATCGTTGGCCTCGGATCATGCCCGTCGCGCGGGGTGATCAAGGGCAGCGTCGTCGACTTCAAGGAGGCGAGTGCCTGCACGCATGCGGCCATCCGCGCGGCGGAACAGGGGGCGGGCGCGCCGGTGGACACGGTTTATCTGGCCCAGACGGGTGCACACCTCGAGGGTTTTTACCACGAGGCGGCCGTCAACGTGAACGCCGCCGACAATTGTGTCAGCGCCCTCGACATCGACACGGTTTGCCGGCTGGCCATGGCCAAGGAGCTGCCCGCGGGGCGCGCGGTGGTCCATCATATCCGCCGTCCGTTCCGGCTCGACGGGCGCCAGGTGCCCGATCCCGAGCATCTCGTGGGTCAGCGGCTCGAAGCCGGCTATTGGACCGTGCACGGCAACGAGGCCAAAATCGGCGACCACATTCACGTCATCACCGGCTTCAACCTCCACGTTAACGAGTTGATTCTGTCGAGTCTGGCCTCGGGCACGATGGTGACCAGCCCGGAGGAGCGGCAGCATGGCGTGCTGGTGCTCGACGTCGGCTGCGGAACGACCGACTACGTGCTTTACCACAACGGCGTCGCGTATCAAACGGGCGTGGTCCCGGTGGGTGGCGACCATTTCACCAACGACCTCAACCTCGGGCTGCGCCTGACCAGGCCGCAGGCCGAGAAAGTGAAGACCCGCTACGCCTGCGGGGTGGTGCGTTCGCATGACAAGCACGAGAAGGTCTGGCTCAACGGCGACTACTCCATCGGCGACCGGCAGTTCCCGCGTCAGTCCATTGAGCAGATCACGGCGGCGCGGGCGCGGGAGCTGTTCGAGGTGGTGCGCGCCAGGCTGGGCGAGGCGTTTGTGCCGGAAGAGACGCCCGCCGGGGTGGTGCTCACGGGGGGAACGGCGCGGATGCCGGGCCTGGACGAGGCGGCGGCGAAGGTTTTTGGGGTCACCGGACGGATAGGCGAGCCGCCCCAATGGGTGGCCGACGAGCTGCGCGATCCGGGCTTCAGCACGCCGGTCGGCTTGTTGTATTTCGGCCTCAATTCGCAGTCAGAGCGCCTGCCGGCCGCCCGGCAGTCGAACGGCCTGCTCCAGAGCCTCAAACGCATCCTGGTTGCCTCCTGACCATGCCCTTTGAATCCCAGAACAACGAGCTGCCGCTCGCGCGCGAGATCCTGACCGACCGGTCGATTGCCATCAAGCTGGTCGGGGTCGGCGGGGCGGGTTCGAACGCGATCGACCTGATCAAGATGGAGAACCTCGAGCGCCTCCAGCTCGCGGTGATCAACACGGACCTGCAGGCGCTCGCCTCATCGCCGGTGCAGGACAAGGTGCTGATTGGCGGCGGGGTCACGCGGGGACTGGGCGCGGGCGGAGACCCGGAGCTTGGCCGGAAGGCGGCCGACGCCGACCGGGAGAAGATTGTGGCGGTCGTCAAGGGCTGCGACCTGGTGTTCCTCGTTGCGGGAATGGGCGGGGGCACGGGTGGTGGCGCCGCGCCGGTGGTTGCCGAAGTTGCGACCGAGCAGGGCGCGCTGGTCATCGCGTTTGTCACCATGCCGTTCAGTTTTGAAGGTGGCCGGCGCCTGAAGCAGGCGGAGGAAGGCTTGATGGCGCTGCGTCAGGCCTGCGACGCGGTGATTCCGCTGTCCAACGATGTCCTGCTGCAGGAATGCGGCGAGACGACGGGAGTGCTGGAGGCATTTGCCCGCGGGAACGCCTGGATCAGCCGCGGAGTGAAATCGATCTGGTCGATGCTATTCCGGACCGGCCTGATCAACCTTGATTTTGCCACCGTGCGGCAGGTGTTTCAATCGCGTGGCGGCAAGACGCTCTTCAGCTTCGGGTCGGGGGAAGGTCCGGAAGCGGTGGGCCAGGCGATCGAAAGTCTCAAGCAGTGCCCGCTGCTGCATCCGACGGAATTCTCCCGCAAGGCCGACCGCCTGCTGGTGAACATCGTGGGCGGCACTGATCTGACGCTGCCGATGGTCAATGAGCTCATGACGGCAATCACTGGACAATACGGCCGGGATTCCCACGTCATCATGGGTTCCGTGATTGATGAAGGAATGCAGCAACGCCTGGAGGTCTGCGTGCTGGGAACCACGGATTTGGGAGGACGAAATCCGGCCCCCCGCAGGGTTTCGCCAGCATCCCGGAGCGTCGTGCCGTTCCCGGCCCGCGATTCCGGGGAGAAGTCTGCGGGCCAGCCAACCCCGGCGGCACCGGCCGCGGCCGATGCCAGGATGCGCCCCGGTTCAAGCGGACAGGACGAGTTTGCCTTCGACGAAGTGGAAAGCCGGGGACACTTCGACAAGACGGACCGGAATCTGTTTGAAGGCCAGGATCTCGACGTTCCAACCTACCTGCGGAAAGGGATCAAGATTCAGCCTTAATGCGAAAATTTCCTGGGGACGCGACGCCCTCGTCGCGTTTTCAGATGATGGACGCGACGAGGGCGTCGCGTCTCCAGGAAACGGGCGGAGCGGCCGATGAATTGCTCAGGCCTTCTTCTTGGCTTCGGGGGCCGCCGGCTTGCTCTTCTGCCCGCCGGAGCCGAGGGCGAGGCCGGCCACGACGCCGACGGCAAACATGCCAAAGTAGATGAGCGCAGCCGGCTGGTCGAACGTCCTTCATATCCAGTAGCGGAAATGAGAATTTTATCGTGTGTGTATTGTAGATGCCAACGTAAAGGAAGGCAAATAACATCACCAGAAAGACGATCGTGCGGAGAAGAGTTTTCATCAAGGGCAGCGTTGGGAGCCCCGGGGAAAACTTCAAGACTTTGCATTGTGATCGGACCCAAAATCTGCCCCGGGCGTCGGGAGAGACTTGGGAGTGGACCGGGTGCTTGGCGGTCGCGCTCCTCCGGGCCCGGGCAAAGGTCCGCACTTGGATCCTCCCTGACGCAAGGCCCACAACAACATTCAAGACTTCTCCTCAGAATGGGAAGAGGAGTTGCTTCGCTGCCTTCAATGGTGCCCGCAATTTGCTCAGGAGCATGGAGGACGAAGCCCAACCGGCTTCAAGACCCGACGACCGATTGAATTGGCCATTCTGACGCCAGATTCCCTCTGAGCGCAGTCAAACCACGTCCAATGACTTGAGACGCGGTGTTCAGTTCATTTCTTCTTGAACTCGGTGCGGCCGACGGCTTTCCTCGGGCCGCCTTCCCGGTTCATTCTGCCGTTCTGCCACGCATGTCTTGGACCTATATTGGGAGGAGTCTTGAGATGCGGGACGACCGGACAATCCCGGCGGATTGCCGCAACTTCCTTCCTGGTCGCCCACGAAGACTGCGCTTCCCTGCACCTGCAATTCAAGTTCGATGTCTACCTATCTTGTCACTGGCGCGGCTGGTTTTATCGGCTTTCACCTGGTCCGGCGTCTGCTCGAACAGGGCGAGGAAGTCACCGGGATTGACAACCTCAACGGCTACTACGATGTCAACCTCAAGCTGGCGCGGCTGAAGCAGCTCGAAGGATGCCCGCGGTTTCATTTCTCGAAGGTGGATCTTGCCGATTCCGTGGCACTGCCCGCGTTGTTCCGGGAGGTGCGCCCGGCGCGGGTGGTGAATCTGGCTGCCCAGGCGGGCGTTCGCTATTCTCTCACGAACCCCCGCGCCTATGTGGACAGCACCCTCGTCGGATTCGTCAACATTCTGGAGGCGTGCCGGTACAACGGCGTGGAGCACTTGGTCTACGCGTCGTCGAGCTCGGTCTATGGGGCCAACACCAGGATGCCGTTCTCGGTACATCACAATGTGGATCACCCGATCAGCCTCTATGCGGCGACCAAGAAGGCCAACGAACTGATGGCGCACACTTACAGCCACCTCTACCAACTGCCGACGACGGGTCTGCGATTGTTCACCGTCTATGGACCTTGGGGGCGGCCGGATATGGCCTACTATGCCTTCACCAGGGCAATCCAGGCAGGGCAGCCAATCGATCTGTTCAACGAGGGCCGGATGAAGCGGGATTTCACCTATGTCGATGACATCGTTGAAGGCATCGTGCGGGTCTCCGGGCGAAGGGCCATGCCGGATCCTGCCTGGAACGGGGAGAACCCCGACCCGGGCACGAGCCGGGCGCCGTACCGGATCTACAACATTGGGAACAGCCATCCGGTGGAACTGCTCTATTTCGTCGAGGTGTTGGAGAAATGCCTCGGCATGGAAGCCAGGAAACGGTTTCTGCCGATGCAGCCGGGCGACGTGCCGGCCACCTGTGCCGACGTCGCCGACCTGGCCCGGGACGTGGGCTTCCAGCCCGCGACGTCGATCGAGGATGGAGTTGCCCGCTTTGTGGATTGGTATCGCCGGTACCACGGGAAGGACGGAGTCTTTCGGTCCGCCGTCTAGAGTGGTCTGACTTGAACTGTAGCCGAGAATGCTAAAGTAGCTGTGAGCGTGAGCCAGCGGAAGGGGCGTCCACTCGCCCGTTCGACAAGCTCATCCGTTCGACAGGCTCAGGATGACCCTGAGCGGAGTCGAATGGGTCAGGGCCCCGAGCCGTTTCGACAGGCTCAAGGCCCCGAGCGTGTCGAGGGGCGAAGTCGAGGGGCTCATGCTCGCGGCTACACTTCTGATGAATCCGCCCTAAGCCGTGTCTATTCAATTAACCCTGCATTCACTCGTGGACATGGTTCACTCAGGTGATCGGTGTAGGAGCCTGCTTGCAGGCGATTCATGCCTCGGAATCGCGAGCAAGCTCGCTCCTAGAATTTGCATAGACACGGCCAAGGCTGCCGTTGCTCCTGCCCACCTCCTTCTCCCATGATCTACGGACACTTTTCCGCCACCGATGCCTATGTGCATCTTCTCGCGAACCCGGCGTGGAGACTTGTATTTGACTGGCTGAAAACCGTCAGCGCCGGGACGCCGGCTGGGATCCAGAAGCTGCAGGATGACGATGTTTATGTAAATGTCCACGGCTACGACACCTTGCCCCGGGAACAATGCCGGTTCGAAAGCCACCGGCGCTATATCGATCTCCAATACTGTATTTCTGGCGGCGAGCTGATCGACTGGTGGCTGGCGACCCGGCTGGAGCCGGACGGTAGGTTCGATGACGACCGGGATCTCCAGTTCTACCATCCACCCGGAGTGCATTCGACCGATTTTCCGGTTTCTCGCTTTCCCGCTTTGCCTGTTTGTGCTTTGCCCATGTCGCCCGGGAGTTTTGCGATCTTTCATCCGTCAGACGCCCATCGTCCGAAAGCGGCAGACGGGGTCAACCGGAGTGTCTTCAAGCTCGTGGTCAAAATCGACCGAAAGCTGGTCTAGAGCAGTCTGGTGAGAACTGGAGTCGTTGCCTTTCTTCGGCGGGCCTGTCGGCTGGGCGAAGCATCAGAGAGGTGACGGAACTTTGATTGGAATCGCTGGAAAAGACCGGCGGAGCTCGGCGCCGGCGGACTGCGGACGGAACGAAAGAAGCCGGTTCACCGAGTCCGCCGGTCGATGATCGGTCATCCGACGGGCGGAACACCATCGATCTTGCGAATGCGCTGGACGTGGCGGCCGCCTTCGAACGGGGTCTCAAGCCACACGCGCACGATGTTCAGGGCCAGGTCGCGGGACACGGTGCGCGCCCCGATCGACAAGACGTTGGCGTCGTTATGGGCCCGGTTCCAGACAGCGGTTTGCTCGTTCCAGCAAACGCCGCAACGCACGCCGCAAATCCGGTTGGCAACGATTGCTTCTCCATTGCCGGAGCCACCCAGGACAATCCCGCGCTCGAACTCCCTGCGCGCGACCGCCTCGGCGACCGGGCGGATGAAATCCGGATAGTCGCACGGAGCCTCGCTGGCAGTCCCAAAGTCTCGGACCGTGTGGCCGGCGGCGAGGAGCGAGGCCTTGATGGCTTCCTTATACTGAAAGCCGGCGTGATCAGATCCGATGGCGACGGTGAATGTTTTCATGCAATAGATGGAAGTCCTCCGCCGCGATGCGGATTGGCCGGGCGACAGGAGGCGGCCGGTGGCTGTCGATTGTCCAGCCATGCAAGAAGTCAGCAATCCTTTTTGACTCAACTGACATCCCGCAATTGCCGGCAGAACCGAATCCCGGTCGAAAACGAAAAACCGCGCCGGAGACCGGCGCGGTTCTTTGGAAGCAGGGCAAGAAAGGTCTACAGGTTGAAAGGCAAATTGACACGGGTCCGCACCGGGATCCCATTGATCGTACCGGGCCGGAAGCGCCACTTTGCCGCAGCCTCCATGCATTCCTTCCCGAATTCCGGAGTGGTCGCGGACTCAACCTTGAGATCCGTGGGCGTCCCGTCGCGGTCGACGGTCAGCGAAATCATGGCAGTTCCACCCGTGCGCCCTGTCTCATAGCCGAGCGTGGGCTGGACCTGCTTGATCGGCACGGGCCTCTCATCGAGTTCCTTCAAAGGGACGATCCGGTCCTCGGCCCTCAAGACCACGTTCAGATTCAACATCTTCTCGGTCTCAATCTGCCCGGTCACGGCGGTGGAGATGAAACCCGGCAGCTCGATGGAATAGGTCGCTTCGCCGGGCTGTAGATCGTTCAAAGTCAGCGGGGTCTGGCCAAGACGGTCCCCGCCGCGTATTACATGGGCGCCCGTCGGAATGCTCGTGATCGTCACCGAGCCGCCGACATACTTCGGAGAGGCATGCGCAATCTTGCCGTGTTCAACCGTAACATTGACCGCCTGCTCCGGCCAGCCTTCGCGCTTGAACGTGACAACGTAATCGTCGGAAGGCAGATCACCCACCGTTGCTGGACTCTTGCCCTGTCTGATTTCTGCCTTGTCAACCGGGGCCCGCGGCTGTGCCGGGCGGATTTCAAATGGAATGCCGGCCGGGTCCGTCGTGATCTCCAGGGAACCGGTCTGGCGCACCAGGTGGATTACCCCGGGGTCGGTCGCCGCATTATCCTTGATGTCCACATCTACATTCAACGGGTCGTAGCCCGGAAGCGTGATGGTCACTGCGTAGTGGCCGAGCCGCAGATCGTTGATGGTGGCAGGCGAGACGAGCGGGGCGAAGTTGCGGATGGAGATGGCGGCCCCAGGAGGCTCGGTGGCGACAACCAGGGATCCACGACCTTCCAGCAAATGCTTGGTTTCGTCTTCGCGTCGCTTGGCTTCATCCGCGGCCTGAACGCGGGCTGCCTCTGCCGCGGCGTTTTCCTGGGCGATCTTGTCTTCGGCGCGCTTGCGTGCTTCAGCCTCGGCCTTCGCCTGTTGTTCAGCCTTGATCTTGGCTGCTTCCGCGGCCTTCAGCTGTTCGGCCTGGGCTTGAGCGAGCACCCGTGCAGCCTCCTTCTCCTTTGCGACTTCATGATAGAAGAATGCACCCAGTCCGATGACAATCACGAGCACTGCGACCAGCGCGAGACCGGCCGGCGACTTGAAAAACGAATGCCCGGCCGCTGGTTGGACATTCTCGGTCCGGGGTTTGGCGGGTTGAACCGGCTTGGCCGGGGCCGCAGGTGCCGGGGCGGGCTCCGGGGCTGGCGCGGGAGCCGGTGCCGGGGCGGCTGCGCGGACCGGGGCGGCGGCGGGGGCCGGGGCCGGGGCTTTCGGAGCCGGCGCGGGCGCGGAGACCACTGGTCGGACGACTGTCTCCTTTTCCTGCTTTGGCGCCGGGGGAGTGGGGGTTGACGGCTTTGGCGCCGGGGCTGGGGGCTGCTTGAGCTGGATTGGAGCAGCGGGCGGGCGCGCGACGGGCGCCGCGGCGAATGCAGCCGGCGTCGGCGGCACGAGCTTCGGGGCGGCCGCAGGCGCAGGTGTTGGGGCCGGCGGTGCGACCACCTTCGGAGCGACTGGAGCGACTGGAGCGACCGGCGCGACCGGCGCCGCCGGGGCGGGCGCCGGCACCACGACCGGCTCGGGCGGTGGCGCAACCGGCTTTATTTCACGCTCGACGCCGTCAACCGTCCAGGCCGGATACCAAGCGTTTTCGCCTTCGGCCCGGTCGGCCGAAATGGTCCCAATCATGCCGAGCAATCCCAACCACACCGGCGACAGCTTGGTTTGCTGGGCGTTGCCAACCAGGGTCAGCCCGGCGCTGGTGCACCATGCGGCCGCATCGGGCTGCCAGGGCGCGAGATTCAGCGACTTCGCCAGTTGCTGGCCAAACCAAGTTTGCCGGGAAACCAAACCCGTGCAAAGCAGCGCCGCGGGAGCACCGGTTGCGCCTGACATTTCGGCGATCACCGGCTGCAGCGACCCTGCTACCCGGCCAGCGATCTTGGGGCCCATCTCTGAGAAATCAAAGAATTCGTTGAAAAAGAGCTTCGTCGCGGCACCGCGGAACTTCAGATTCAATTCCGCCTGCACTCCGTCGGCCACCCGATCGAGCCCGAACGGCAGGCGCCTCACGCCTTCGATCCCTTGCGCACCAACCAGGAAAAGATCCGACGTGGCTTCGCCCGGTTCCCACACCACGACGGGGCCTGCCTTGGCCCGCTGCTGTTCCGCCAAGATGACGCCGAGCAGGCCGACGGATCCGGCCACGAGGCGCGAGGGTGCGATTTTCCATTCAGCGAGCGTGGCCCGCATTCCGTCGAGGCTTTCCTTGGGGGCGCCGGACACGAACCAGCGGCTGACCGACTTCCCGTCGATGGGCAGACCGCTGCGCGCATCGACCCCGATCAGCTCGCTCGGCCCCGCACTCGCGAAAGGAGAACTGCCGACGAGCGCGCGAATCGCCGCGAGCGACGGAGCCTTCGGGGTCTCCTTTTCCGTGGCGAGAAGGAAGAACCGGTTGCGCGGCCGCAGCGAACAGACGACATTCGAAGTTGGCTGGCCGGTTGCCGGGAATACCGCGCCAAGGGCCTGGCTGACGGCGGGCTTGTTGTCGAGCGAGGCCTCCCGCAATTCCTCAATCACCAGCGGGCGACCGGATGATACCGTCCTGGCAACAAGCAGGAAAGATTCGTTAAACTCAAGAAAGTAACCTTTATCTTGGGGCGAGGGCATGACGGAGTGTAGGAGACCTATTGAGCTATTGTCGCGGCCAAAGTCGCAATTAGCGGGAACCAAGAACCCAATCTAATGCATTAAGAAGGATTGCTTGATCGAATATTGACGCGACAATGCACGAAATGTGCTCTATAGCGCAAGCTCGGAAATTGCCAACCGCCTTCACATACTCCCGGCAGTCCGGAATGCGGCGTGTGGTGGTTGACGTGAGACGATGATGTGCAAGAGTGTTTTCCAGTACAGCAACGGAAAGCGGATCGCCCAAAAGATCAAGGCCGTTGTTCATCGGAAATTCATGCGTGCAGTCTTTGCCGGATGTCTCTTTAATCGGATTGTTCGGATTCAGCCAGAGTTATTCCCTCCTTAATCATGCCTCCCCCTGCGTCTTCCGCCAAGGCACCCCTGAAGATTCTGCTCGTCAGAAATGAGACCCAAGGCAGCCGCGTGCGCTCGCTCATGGCCGATGAATCGACCCTCTACTGGCGGTCGTCGGATCCGCAGAAGGACGTCGACACGGCTCTCGGGGAGGAGCACTTCGACCTGATCATCGCGGACTACCGCGAGGCGAAAACCGACGTGCTCGGTGCGGTCGAGTCGTTGCGCAAGCGCCAGCCCGAAGCCCAGATTATTCTCATTTGCAAAAAACTGGAGCTGGAAGAGATCATCCGCGCGATCCGGCTGGGGGTGCGCGACGTCTTCAATCCGCCGCTGGATTTCAAGTCGCTGGCCGGGCGCATCGAATCGCTGGTGCGCAGCGGCGACAAGTTTCCGGGGATGATTGAGGAAACGGCGCTGGGACGGTGGGGTGAGCTGGCGATGCATCTCTCGGGAGCTCCGGAGGCCGAGGCGGCGCCGGCGGCGTCGGCGAAGGGGCCGGGACGAAGGGCCGCGAGTCCGCCGAACGCACCGGATCTGCAGCTTGAACTCGTGGTGCAGGAGAGGGACAATCTGACGACCGAGATCAAGGCGCTCAAGAAATCGCTGGCCGGCGCCGAGGAGGCGCAGCAGCGATTGCAGGAGGAGCTCGCGTGGACAGCGACGTTGAGTGAGCACGCGAAGAGCCTGGATCAGGAGGTCCAGCAATTGCGGCAGGACCAGGAGATGCTGCGGACCGAAATCGCGCGACGCACGGAGGCGGAGAACGCGCTCCGGCGCGGAGCAGGATCGGGTGGCAAAGCTCGAGGCGGAACTGGCCCAGCGGGCGCGGGGCCAGCCGGCCCCGGCGGAAGGTCTGACGGCAGAGCAGACGGAACAGCTGGAGGTGGAGCGGGCGATGGTCGAACAGCAGCGCCGGGCGGTGGCGAAGCAGCAGGCCTCGCTGCAGGAGGAGTCGGCACGCTTTGAGGTTGCCAACAAGAAATTTGCCCAGGAAACCGCGCAGCGGGACCGCGCGCTGGCGGCACAGGAGAAGGCGCAGAGCGAGCAGGCCGCGCAACTGGCGGCGGCGCAACAGAAGCTGGAGGCCGAACAGCTGGTGGCCCGGCAGGCCGCGGCGAAACTGGAGGCCGCGCAGCGCGAGGGCCAGCAGGCGGTGGAGCGCGAGAAGGCCGGACTGGCCTCCGAGCGGGCCAAGCTCGAAGCGGAGCGCGCGCGCGCGGCCGCGGAGAACGAGGTCCGGCAGCGGCAGACGGCGGCAGCCGAAGAGGCGATCCAGGCCGAAAAATCCCGGCTGGAAAAGCTTCATGCGGAGCTGGCGCAACAGATGAAGACGGTGGCGGCGAAGGCGGAAACTGCCGCCGCCGAACAGATTGAGCAGATCGAGGTGGAGCGGATGATGCTGGATCAGCAGCGCCAGGCGCTGACCAAACAGCAGGCTTCACTTCAGGCGGAGGCGGCGCGGGTCGAAAGCCTCACGAAGAGTTTCACGCAGGATAGCGCCCAGCGAGAGCAGGCGCTCGTCGCACAGGAAAAAGTGCAGAAGGAGCAGGCCGCCCG
>CAWDQK010000094.1:0-42307 GCA_963804395.1 uncultured Verrucomicrobiae bacterium
ATGAGAGTTCCACGTCATGCAGCACGCCAGCAAGGCGGTGGATGAGGTGCGGCGGGCCGAGTTCTTCCGCAAGGGCGGCCGGATGCGCGGGTTGGTCAAAGGCAAGCGCTGGCTGCTGCTCAGCCGGTGGGTGAATCTGGACGGCAAGAAACGGCAACTGCTGAACGAACTGTTCCGGCTCAATCGGAGAATGATGAAGGCCTATCTTCTCAAGGAGAGCCTGGACCGCCTTGTGGACGTACCGCTACGAGGGTGCGGCCTTCCGCTATTTGAACCAGTGGATCGACCAACTACGCTGGCAACGGCTGGAGCCGTTCAAGAAACTGGCTGAGATGTTGCTCGGCCACCTGGAAGGGATTCTGAACTACTGTCGCACGCCGGTGCGATTCGGCGTAGTGGAAGCCGTCAACGGCAACATCAAAGCGCTCCTCCGCCGCGGGCGGGGATACAAGAATCTCCGTTACCTGCTGTTGAAGGCGCAGCGGCTGGCGGCGCTCAAGACCGAATTCCTCGTTCTCCGCAAAGCAGCGTAGGAATGTCTCAAAATCGAGCCGCTGGACGACCGATTCCAAGTCCCGCGTGGATTTTCCATCGAGCGGTACTCGGCAATGCCTGGCACATGATCCCCGAGAAGGGCCGCGACCGCGAGGTCGTCGTCCGCTTCAGCAAACTCGTGGCCCAAAACGTGGCCGAGGTGAATTGGCACAAGACCCAACAGGTGGTGTTCCGTGACGATGGCTCGGCCGATTTTCGCGTCACGGTTTCGGGCTGAATGAGATATCGTGGTGGATTCTCGGCTACGGCGACCAGGCCGAAGTGATCGAGCCGCCCGAGTTTCGACAGATGATCGCCGATCGCGCCAAGCGCATGGCGGATAAGTATGCCTTAGTTTAGGTGCTCAGATAAGATAACCCGCCCAAAACCACGCCCAGAACCCTCCGCCTCGTAAAGTGTTATCGTTGCCAGGCCACCTTCCGGCGGCTGTTGCCCACGCCCCGGCATCCCCTATACTGCCGGTTTTTTCGCTATTCGTAGGTCGGCCGTCACATCATGGCAGAGACACGCCACTTCATCGCCGCCGGCAGGCCAAGCCGCCGTTCTTCGTGGGCATCGACCTGGGCGGAACCAACATCAAGGTCGGCGTGGTCGACGACCTGGGCCGGCCGCTCTCCTGGCTGAGCATTCCCACCGAGGTCGAAAAGGGCCCGGAAGACGCCGCCCGCCGCATGGGCGCAGGCCGTCCATCGCGGCCATCGGCAAGGCCGGCTTGACAGCCGAGCGGCGTCGCCCGCGTCGGCCTCGGCTCGCCCGGCCCGATGGACATCCCCGCGGGCATGCTGCACCACGCCGGTCAACCTGAAGGGCTGGGACAACTTCCCCATCCGCGACCGGGTCGAGCCATCACTGCGGCCTGCCGGTCACGTTCGCCAACGACGCCAACGCCGCCGCCTACGGCGAGTTTTGGGTCGGCTCGGGCCGCGACTTCCAGAGCATGGTGCTGTTCACCCTGGGCACGGGCATCGGCTGCGGCATCATCGTCGGCGACCTGGTCGTCCGCGGCGAGCACAGCCACGGCGGCGAGTGCGGGCCACATCGATCATCGATCTGCGCCGACGACGCCCGGCTGTGCGGCTGCGGGCAGGCGCGGCCATCTGGAGGCCTACGCCAGCGCCACGGCCGTCATCAAGCGGACCCAGCGAGGCGCTGGACGCCGGGCCGCGCCAGTTCGCTCTCGCGAACGGCTCGCCGCGGGCGACGGAACTGACGCCCAAGACTGGTCGCCGAGGAGGCCGAGGCGGGCGACGAGCTGTCGCTGGAGATCATTCTGCGAGACGGCCCGCTACCTGGGCGTCGGCGTGGTCAACCTGATGCACACGATCGATCCCAGCGGCGTGCTGCTGGGCGGGGCCATGACCTTCGGCGGCACGCGAGCGCGAGCTGGGCCGCCGCTTCCTGGAGCGGATCCGGGAAGAGGTCCGCAGCGGCGTTCCCGGCCTGTGCTGGCCGAGAAGACCGTCATCGATTTCGCCACGCTCGGCGGCGACGCCGGCTACATCGGCGCCGCCGGCATGGCCCGGCTGGAGCATCTGAAACTCAAGGGAAGGTTATGCTTCAGGGAACGCCCCGTTCGGGCCGCGCCGTTACGGTAAAGCTTCACGTACAACATTTTGCCCGCCAGCCGCACGTACTCCGGCAACGGCCCGACCAGCGGCTTGCAGATACTCGATGCAGGCCGGCGTGACGAAGTGCCCGTCGGCGTTGATGTACTCGTCGGGCATCGGCTTGGCGCCCAAGGCGACTTCGGCCAGCGGGGCCGTGCCCAGCGACCAGCGATACGGCTCGCTCGACTCGCGGACGATGCTGACCATCACGCCCGACGTGCCCTGCGGCGGCCAGTTCGACGGCCCGGCGGCCGCAGGCGTAGGCCTCTTCGCACGTCGCCGGCGCTGACGCGGTCGGCGGCGCACATCTGCAGCGACTCGCACACCTGGAACTCGCCCCGCCAGCCGAAGGCGGCGTGGATCATGCGGTGCAGCATCATCGCCGCGCTGGTGCCGCCCATCGCGCCGAACTCGACGTTGGCGAACTTGTCGGTCGACCTGCGAGGCGCTGATCGGCGTGCCGTCGGCATAGCAAACGCCCTCGCCGCAGACGACGCTGCACCAGCCGTAGCGGTCGTAGCACCGCTTCACGTCGGCCAGGAACCGCTCGCGGTCGAACGGCCGCTCGGGCAGCAGGATGATGTGCGGGGCGTCGTCCTCGGCCGTCTTGGCCAACGCCGCGGCCGCCGGCAGCCAGCCGGCCGAACGGCCCACCGTCTGGAAGATCACGTACTGATCGACGTAGCTTCATGTCGCGGGCCAACATGCCGGCCTGCTTGCACCGACAGGGCCACGTAGCGGGCGGCGCTGCCGAAGCCGGGCGTGTGGTCGGTGCCGCACAGGTCGTTGTCGACCGTCTTCGGCACGCCCACGCCGATCAGCTCGTAGCCCTGCTGGCGGCAATACGCCTCGACGCGATGGATCGTGTCCATCGTGTCGTTGCCGCCGATGAGGAAGAAGTAGCGGATGTCGTGCTGGCGGAGCATGTCGAGGATGCGGGGAAAGTCGGCCTCCTGCAGCTTGTGGCGGCAGCTTCCCAGGGCCGAACTGGGCGTGGTGCGCAGGGCCTCGATCGTCGCCGGCGGCTGCGCGGCCCAGGTCGATCACGTCGCCCTGCATGAAGCCTTCGATGCCGAACCGCATGCCGAGCGTCTTGCCGATGGCCTGCTGATCGCAGGCACTCCTGGATGATGCCGCAGAGGCTGGCGTTGATCACGCTGGTCGGTCCGCCGCTTTGTCCGATGATTGCATTGCCGTGAAGCATGTTAGAGTCGTCCTGTCCTTCACTCGTTGGGGTGGCAGTTGCACTGCCACCCACGGCGCAGCCTTCCTCAAACGTCGTCCTGTCCAGACCAGCAGATTGCGGAAGAACTGGGCGTACCAGTTGCCGACTTCGATCGAACTCGCCGGCCACCGTCCTGCACGACCCGGCGGTCGCCCCAATCGACCAGGCCGCCGACCCAGTGCGGGCGCCACGTCGGTGGCCAACGCCGCGGTCCGGCCGCGGCCATGCTGGCCCGACGACCAACAGCGGCGACTCCTCGCCCGGCGGACGAACTGGAACTCCGCCGCCGCGCTCGGCTGCACCGCGAAAACTGCACCGCGGTCGAGCAACGTCTGCGCGTCGCGGCTTGGGCGTCAAGCGCGTTGAAGCCGCCGATGCCCGGCGGCTGGTCCCAGGGCAAGCCGTCGAGGATCGGATGCTCGGCCGCCTTGTTGATCAGGCACGGCTGGGCGCAGTTGCGGCGGTCGTCGCTGCGGCTGCATCACGACCGGCAGCACGTCGGCCAGCGGCGAGTGCGTGGTATTCGCCCAGCCGGCCGAAAAAACTCTCCCAGCCGCCGAGCATCACCAGGCCCGCGCCCTGCTGCGACGCGCTCGGCCACGTGCGCCATCGCCGCCCGGCCGAAACGGCGCGGCCGGATAGTCGCTCACCACGTACAGCGCGTAGGGCGTCGCGACGAAACGTCGCCGGCGGCGGCTGCGTCGCTGGGCACGTGATCGAACGCCAGCCCGTAATGCAGCATGATGCCGGCCAGATAGCTGGCCGCGCCGCTGAAGCGTGCCGTCGCCCAGGTAGCAGATCTTCGCCGCGCATCAGCGACTTCCTCGCGAACAGCGCGTGATACTGCTGCGGGCGAGTAGAAATGGAACTCCAGCTCGCGGAGGTACTCGATCGGCCCGACGTTCGCGCTGGATCGCCACGACCGACTCGATCTGCTCCTGGCTGGCATAGGCCCGAATCGCCGTCGAGCTTGGTTTCCAGCATGGCCGGCGGCGTTTCGATGCGGATCTGCGGCGGCTCGGGGAAATCGCAGTAGCAGGCGAACTCGTAGACCTTGGGCACTTCGGCGATCGGCTGGCCCAGCTCGGGCCAGATGTTGCCCTGGGCGTGGAACAGGCTGATCAGCATCTCCTCGTGGACGATCGATGGTCGGGGTGCAGATCGGCGCTGGTGGGCAGGAAGACCCGGTTGGGCCGGATCTGCCGCAGCAGCGTACGTGAAGGCGTTTTGCATGCCGCCGGCCCCTTCGATCTCGGTCGGGCGCGCCGATCGTGGTGAAATGCCGGCCGCGATAGGCGTTCAGATTGCAGTCGGGACAGTCGATGAACTGCAGATGATCCGGCGGCAGGCCGAGCAGTCGCGAACGACTTCTCCGCTTCGGCCGCGGCGAATCTTGGTGATGTTGCGCCGCTGCTCGAAGCGGCAATAGCCCATCCGGCCGTCGGTGACCACCACGGCGTGGACCTGCGCCCCTTCGGCCAAGCCCGACCTGAAACGTCAGCCCGGCGCCGATCACCACGTCGTCGTCGTGCGGCGAGACGAACAGCCAGCACTCGTCCGCGCCGCTCCAATCGGCGAACAGCTCCGCGATGTTCGTCGTTCGTCAGCAGGCCCTTCGGCGTGCGGCGCGATACGCGATACTTGATGCCATGGCGGCCACTTCCTTGGGCATGTGCCTGCGGCGATTGCCCGGTCCGCCATGATACTGGCAGCTCGACAACGCTGCCTCACGCCGCCGACGAACTCGTTGCCGATCTTGCGGGCCCGCTCGGCCTTGTCGAGGTTGATCCCCAGGGCCACGCCCACCTGGACCAGAATGTTCCAGCCGGCCAGCAATTGCAGCACCGTCTGGTAGCCTTCGACCCGCGGAATGCGGATCGTCGGCAGCGACGTCTCCTGCTGCGGCCACGGCGATCACGCGTCATGCCCACGCCGTCGACCAGCGTGGTCTTGAACTTCTCGATCTCGGCCGGGAACGGATCGATGACCACCACCACCTCGTCGGGCCGCATGATCTCCTCGATGCCGTGCACGGCGTAGGTCCCTTCCAGGTAGTCGCTCTTCTTGTGCGTGATCTCGTTGGTCTTCAGCGTCAGTTCCTCGGCCACGCCGTTGTTGCGGCCGGCGAAGTAGATCACCGGGGCCCGGGCGATCTTCTCGACCAGCGCCGGGTCGAGCTCCGGCTTCCAGCACCTCCTGGGCCTTCTCGGGCGGCCTGCTGCTGGTTGGCCGCCATCGGCGACGGCCTTCTCCCAGGGCTCAAGCAGCGAGCGATAGAACAGGGCCTGCTCGACCACGCTCTTCGTGGCGGCCACCGCGTCCTCCTTGCCGCAGCGAAGCGTGTAGCAGCGCGATGGAAACGGTTTCCAGCGTGCAGGGGCTGTTGGCCGTCAGCCCGAAACGCTGCGCGTGGCCCTGCTCGCCCAGCTGCGTGAACAGCGAGATCAACTCCTTGGTCTTGCCGCTGTTGCTGGCCCCGAAGACGGCGAAATCGGCTCAGGTCGTACTCGTGGGCCTGCCGGGCGCCGTCGGTGGAGACCGCCAGCGGGACGCCCAACCGCAGGACCTCGCAGATCAGGTTCTTGGCCGGAAAGATGCGGCTGGAGCCCTCGCCGGTGAGGAACAGCCGGCCCGCCTGGCGGATCGCCGCGGCGGCGTCGCGGCGCGGCGTGGAAATCGAAATCCCCCACAATGCGCAGGCGTTTCCAGCATCTCGCGGACCAGGGCGAACTTGGCATATCTCGGATCGTGCAGATTCATCGGATGTCTCTCGTAAGGTCAAGGGAAAATGTGGGCGGTAATTTCCGGCGCCGCCACGCCCGACCAGGCGGAGCACGCGCTGCGAACCATGAAGGACAAGTGCGCCACGCAATACGGGGTAATGCTCTGTGCGCCGCCGTTCATCAAGGCCGACCCGGAGGTCATGAAGGCGACGCTCTTCAACGCCGGCATCAAGGAGAACGCGGGCATTTTTTCGCACACCCAGAGCTGGGCGGTGATGGCGGAATGCCTGGTCGGCCGCGGCGATCAGGCCCACGACTACTATCGCGCCTTCATGCCGTCGGCTTACAACGACCGGGCCGAGATCCGCCAGGTGGAGCCGTACGTGCACTGCCAGACGACCTACTCGCGCTTCAACATCAACGAAGGCGCGTCGCGCACGCCCTGGTTGTCCGGCACCGCGTCCTGGGCCTACTACTCCGCCACCCACTGGCTGCTCGGGGTGCGGCCGGAGGTCGACGGCCTGCGGATCGATCCCTGCATTCCCAAGGCGTGGCCGGGGTTCTCCATGCGGCGCCAGTTTCGGGACAAGACGGTGCACATCACGGTCACCAATCCCGCCGGCGTGAGCACCGGGGTAAAATCGCTCACTGTCGACGGCCAGCCGGTTTCCGGAACCCTCGTGCCCGCTGCCAGGCTCAAGGACGGCGCCCGGATCGTCGCGGTGCTCGGCTGACAGCCCTGTAGCCGAGAACGCGACCGTAGCTACGAGCGTGAGCGAGTGGCCCTGGGACCGTAGCACCGAGCGCCAGCGAGTGGCCTGTTCTGTAGCTGCGAGCGTGAGCAAGTGGCCTTTGGAGCTGTAGCTGCGAGCGCCAGCGAGCGGATGATTCGTCCGGATCTCCGCTGTAGCCGGCCGCGCTGAGGCCGGCCATGGGTTCCATCGATGCCGGGATCACCCCGTTCGACAAGCTCATCCGTTCGAGGGGTTCGACAGGCTCCCATTCGACGGACTCAGGGTCTGCGACACCGCAGCCAGGCTCAGGATGACCCTGACCGAAGACTGGGTCCCTCCTGCGCGCGATGGCCAGGGCTGCGCCTCGCTGGGTCTTGTTCGGAGCGCGGCCTCGGTGCAGGCCGTTTGGCAAGAGGCTGCACAACCTCCTGCCCTCGATCATCCCACTTCCGCCGGCCCGGCCTTGCCCGTCGCTTCACCCTCCGCTTCGGCCGCGGGCTGCGGCCGCCGTCCGCCGAGGTCCGCGAGTTCGCGCAGATAATCGGCGGTCGGCCCAAACAGGCGCTCGAGCTGCGGCGCGCGATAGCGCCATTGCCAGTTGCCGGCCGGCTGGCCGGGGGTGTTGAAGCGGCCCTCGGAACCCAGGCTGAGCAGGTCGGGCAGCGGGACGATGGCCAGCCGGCTCACCGCCGTGTAGGCCGCCCGGACGAAATCCCAGCCGGCCTCCGCGCCGCTCACCCGCAGGTAGCGGCGGACGTGGTCCCGCGTCTTCTCGTCCGCGGTCGCATACCAGCCGAGGCTGGTGTCATTGTCGTGAGTTCCCGGATACACGACCCCGTTGGCCTCCAGGTTGTGCGGCAGATACGGATTGTTGCTCCGGCCGCCGAACGCGAACTGCAGGATCGCCATTCCGGGCAGGCCGCTATCGCGCCGCAGCTGCTTCGCGGCCGGCGAGAGCTCGCCGAGATCTTCCGCGATGATCCGCGCGCCCGGAAAGGCGCGCCGGGCCGAATCGAAGAACGCCAGGCCGGGCCCGGGCAGCCACCGGCCCTTGCGCGCCGTCGTGGCCGGAAGGGGAATCCGCCAGTAGTCGGCAAAGCCGCGGAAATGGTCGATGCGCACCACGTCGTAGAGCTCAAACGCCGCCCGCAGCCGGGCATGCCACCAGGCATAGTTCTCGGCGGCATGGACGTCCCAGCGGTAGAGCGGATTGCCCCAGAGCTGTCCGTCGGCGGAGAAATAGTCGGGCGGCACGCCGGCCACGGCGACGGGCCGCCCCGTCCGCTCGTCGAGCTCAAACATATGGGGGGCCGACCAGGTGTCGGCGCTGTCCATCGCCACGAAAATCGGAATGTCGCCGATGATCTTCAGCCCCCGCCGGTAGGCGGCAGCCCGCACGCGGCGCCACTGGCCGAAAAACAGGTACTGGGAAAACGCGTGGGTCTCGATGGCGTCCTTGAGCCGCAGGCGGAGGGCCGAGGACTGGGCCTTCCGGTAATTGCGCGTCTCGTCGGGCCACTCCCACCAAGGTTTCCCCTCGTAATGATCCTTGAGCGCCCGGAAATAGGCGTAGGGTTCGAGCCAGGCCCGGTTCGTCTGTTGGAAGGTGTCGAATGAACCGTAAAGCGCCGCTCCCCGGCCGGCGCGGAAATTCTCGTGGGCGCGGGCGAGCAGCGGCCAGATCAGCCGGTACAGCGCACCGTAATCAACGCGGCTGGCGTTGAGGAAGACCAGGGGACCGAGCGCGTCCTGGGGGAGCAGGCCATGGCGGGTGAGCTCGAGGAGGTTGAGAAGATACGGATTGCCGGCGAAGGCGGAAAAACATTGGTACGGCGAATCGCCGAAACCAGTCGGCCCCAGGGGGCAGAGCTGCCAGTAGCTGAAGCCGGCCGACTCCAGGAACTCGAGAAACCGGTCGAGATTCCCGTCGAAGGTGCCGACCCCAAAATCGCCGGGAAGCGACGTCGGATGAAGCAGTACGCCGGCCGCGCGGTCGGTCAGCCAGTGAAGTGGAGCAGCGGAGGCAGATTCTCGTTGGGCCATGCAGGGCGGAGGTCAACGACCAGCGTGCGGCCAAAATCAAAAAAGGCGAGCGCCGTCGCCGCCGGATTTCATCCACAAAGCACGAAGGCTGGAATGGAATCGAAGGCCCAAGCCGAGGTGACCGCAGAACACGCGAAATACGCTGAAGTGCAGAGGAATCCCTCCCGCTTCCGCGTGGTCCGCGTATTCGGCGGTTTGATCCCGACTCATCTGAGCGGCTCGCGCGGATGGACGTGGACGAAGGCCGGCCAGGGCGACGTCAGCCGGTCCCTTTCGTGTGTTTGGTGTGTTTCGTGGTGGCAACCCAAACCATCTTACAGGAGGGCGCGGAGGACGCAGAGATTCTGCCGAATGCAATCCCGGGAAACGATGATCGGTGGAGAAGCGACGCTCGCGTCGCATGCGCGGCCCAATTCCTCCTCTGCTCCCTCAGCGACCTCCTGTGAAAGTCCGGCATGGAGCCAGGAGTTCCCTTTCTGCGCCTTTTGCGCCTTCTGTGGCCATTCGGAATCAGCGGCCACAAGAGGCACAGGAGTCACAGAATCTGACCGCCGGGCATCAAGGCACGCTCAAGCCCTCGCAGCAACCGCGCTTCGCTCTTCTTTGTCAGCGCATGTTCCCAGATCCGCCGCACCTTCCAGCCCATCATTCGCAGCCGGCGGTTGACGAGCCGGTCCCGCGCGCGGTTGCCCGCGATCTTTTTCCGCCAGAATGCCGCGTTGCCCCGCGGCTTGATGAAATGTTTGGGGCACCCATGCCAGAAGCAACATGCCGCGCCGTAGCCTTATGCAAAGGCGGGCCGTCCACGAACACCGCCAGACGAAGCATTGGCAACACAAAGTCCGGCTTCACCTGAAACGCGGACATTCCCTTTTGGACTTTGGAGTTTGGGATTTGCCGCCTGTCAGCTTGGGCAACCTTCCTTGGAACTTGGTCCTTGGCACTTGGCACTTTACCCGTGCCCCTCTTCTCCAACCCGTGATTCCGTTTGCCCGGAAAACCCGGATCAGCCGCAGCTGGTTGGGATGCTCGCTGCTTGCTAGCTGATCCCTTCCACGCGATCAGCGTAGATATTCACCAGCTTGTGCGATTTCAGCAGCCCCTCGACTTGCGGCCACGCGCGGGCCAGCAACGCGTGAAATTCCTGCCGGCGCAGGTTGCCGAACCGCAGGTGCACGACCCATGGCGGTGGGGTCCGCATGATGATGCGGTCGGAGAAGTCGGCGTCCTTGGTGACGATGACCAGCTCCCGTTTCCTCGCGTACTCCCAAAGCAAAGTGTCGGTGGGGTTTGGGCCGAGGCTGGCCGCTGGCGTGACGGGCAGTGCCGGCTGAAAGGTGAGCCGTGCGGGGAGATTTTGGTCGAGAAGGAAACCCCTCATGCCGCGGGCACCACCGAGTAATGGTTCGCCATCAGGCGTGAGGCATAGTTTAGGCATGCCTGCACGTCCTGGCGGGTCAAATCGGGATATTCCGCCAGCACATCGTCAACCGAGTCACCTGCGGCCAGGAATTCCAGCACGGTCTGCACGGTAATGCGGGTGCCGCGGACTACCGGGCGGCCATTGCAGATGTCGGGATTGAGAGTGATGCGCTCCGGCATGGTGCCAATCTACCACGCTCCCGCCGGAAACCAAGTGCCAAACTCGCGCGCAAGCCCCGGCCCAACCAAATCCATTTTACAGGAGGACGCAGAGATTCTGCCGAATGCAATCCCGGGAAACGATGATCGATGGAGAAGCGACGCTCGCGTCGCATGCGCGGCCCAATTCCTCCTCTGCTCCCTCAGCGACCATCTGTGGAAGTCCGGCATGGAGCCAGGAGTTCCCTTCCTGCGCCTTCTGTGGCCATTCGGATTCAGTGGCCACAAGAGGCACAGGAGTCACAGAATCTGACCGCCGGGCATCAAGGCACGCTCAAGCCCTCGCATCAACCGCCCTTCGCTCTTCTTTGTCAACTCATGCTCCCAGATTCGCAGCACCTTCCAGCCCGTCATTCGCAGCCGGCGATTGACGAGCCGGTCCCGCGCCCGGTTGCCCGCGATCTTCTTCCGCCAGAATGCAGCGTGGCCCCGCGGCTTGATGAAATCCATGCCAGAAGCAACATGCCGCGCCGTAGCCTTGTGCGAAGGCGGGCCGTCCACGAACACTGCCAGCTTCAGCCGTAGGAACACAGAGTCCGGCCTGGCATCGAAAAAGCTGGTCATGCCAGCCTTCTCGCTAGTAATACCAGCCGCCATATGAGTACACTCGGCCTCCTGTTTCACTCTGAAGTCCGTGGCGAAGTGCTTCGGATCCTTTTTGGCGTCCGGGAGCAGAGGATGTATCGCGCGCAGATCATCTCCTAGACTCCATTCGCCAAAAGGTCGGTCGAGGAGGAACTGGACAAACTGGAGAATCTTGAACTGGTTGTTTCCTTCCGGGACGGCAACCGTTGCTACTACACGGCCAACAGGGCTCATCCGCTTTATCCTGAACTGCGGAACATTGTCCTCAAGACCGTGGGGTTGCGCGACGTGTTGGAGGCGGCCCTGACGTCGGACAAAATTGATTTTGCGTTCGTTTTCGGTTCCCTGGCGCAACTGGCTGAACGCGCGGAGAGCGATGTTGATCTGATGATCATTGGCCGGATCGGACAGCGCGAGCTGGCACCGCGGCTCCGCGGGCTGGCCGAGCGAGTCGGCCGCGAGATCAATCCCCATGTTTTCGCCTGGGACGAGTTCGCCCGTCGGGTGGCGGGCGGTGATCATTTTCTTGGCAATGTGCTCGCTAAGAAGAAACTTTTCATTATAGGCAAAGAAAGTGAATTTGCAGACCTGGCTCGCCAACGGGTGGCTGCGCCCCCATCAAACTGATGCCGCCGAATTGATCAGATTCTCGCATGCGCTTCGCGGAGAGGTTTTGGCCTGGCTGAAAGCGAAGCATCCGAACCTGGTGCCAGAGTAGTGGGGCGAGGACAGAAGAGCCGTTCACCGCGGATGACGCGGATGGACGCGGAGGCCGGACCCAAGCCTCAGACTTCTTGCCCACGAATACACACGAATCGGCACGAATCCGGATTCTTTCTGCGCCTTTTGCGCCTTCTGTGGCCATTCGGAATCAGTGGCCACAAGAGGCACAGGAGTCACAGAATCTGACCGCCGGGCATCAAGGCACGCTCAAGCCCTCGCAGCAGCCGCGATTCATTCTTCCGTGCCAGTGCATGCTCCCAGATTCGCCGCACCGTCCAGCCCATCATTCGCAGCCGGCGGTTGACGAGCCGGTCCCGCGCGCGGTTGCCCGCGATCTTTTTCCGCCAGAATGCGGCGTTGCCCTTCGGTTTGATGAAATGCCTCTGGCATCCGTGCCAAAAACACCCGTCCACGAACACCGCCAGATGCAGCTTCGGAAACACAAAGTCCGGCTTCCGAATACAGGTCGATCTCACTGCAGCCGCTAATCGCGCAAAGTCCGGATTGCGGAGCGCCGCGAACCTGATTAGGAAACGCATGTGGCAAACGCCATCTTCACTACCAAGCCCAACCCTGCGTACGACGACACGCCGGAAGAGAAATATCATTTTCCCAGACAGTATCTGAGCCGCGTCGAACAGACCGTTGGCGACTGGATCATCTATTATGAACCGCGGCGGCCCGACAGATCTTTGTCTGGCACGGGCGGAAGGCAGACCTATTTCGCGATGGCGCGTGTGCTTCGCATCGACCCGGACCCAGCGCGGTCCGACCATTTCTACGCCTTCGTGGCAGATTACCTTGAGTTTGCCGCGCCGGTAGCGTTCAAGCAAAATGGTAAGTTACTGGAATCCTTTCTCCGGAATCCAGACGGGGCCACCAACCATGGGGCTTTTATGAATGCCATCAGACTCCTGCCGCGACAGGAGTTCGAGGTCATTTGCAGACTTGGTATGGCACCGGCGATATCCGAAGCAGAACTAGGGGACGAACTTGCGGTGGCGGAAACTCAGGATGCCTATGGCGGTCCTCGGCAATCAGTGATAGCATCTCGCCCAGTTCGCGAGGCGGCTTTCGCTCGTGTGGTACGAGACGCTTACGACCGCACGTGTGCAATGACCGGGCTGAAGCTGGTCAACGGCGGAGGACGTTGCGAAATCGAAGCCGCCCATATTAGACCAGTCGAGGACAACGGGCCCGATTCACCACGGAATGGCATCGCCTTATCGCGGACGGTTCACTGGATGTTCGATCGTGGTATTCTTTCAATCGCCGATGATGGTCTTATTTTGACGGCAAGGCGGTTGGTACCCGACCAAGTCCGCAAGATGCTGAATCCTGATGGTCATATAGTCTTGCCTGATAACAGGACATTTGCCCCGCACAGGGTGTTTCTGCGGTACCACCGAGAAAAGCGATTTAAGGGCGACTGATCTTCCGAGGGATACAAGTTCCCTGCGTGGGCGCTAGCTCAAACGAGTCTATCTGCCTACCAGAAATGTGCCAAGTTGAGCAAGGATCTCTCGGAAGATGCGGGTCTGGACGCCCTGACCGAGGATCTCGATTGCCGTGGCATAATGGGCACAGTCGATCGCACACCCCATGATGCGCTCCGCTTCGTGTTTTCGGAGCAAACGCGGTCCGTACGCCGTAGCAACGAATGGGCCGGTGTTAACCTTGTGATACGACCGAACGAGGGTTGGAATCTTGATTGAATTCCGGTCGATTATGGCGAGTTGAAAGCGGTGGCCTAGTTCAGCATGCCGTTGGTTGTGGAGTCGCCGAGACTCGATAGACTGGGCGATTCGTTGGGCATCTGCGAGGTCCTGTTCCCCGGGTGGATCAAGGAAATCGGCCGCCGTTCCACCAAATCTGGTGCCGGGCGTGCACAGCCTGAATCCTGGTCTTAACGTTGCGACCATCACCCATCGTCGCCGATCTTGTGGTTCGTTCCATTCGTTGAAGGGATCCAGAATTGTCTCCTCAACGTGATAACCAAGGTTGCAGAGGTGATGACCAAGGGTTCGTCCCGCCACCGATTTCGCAAACGCGGGGACGTTTTCGAAAACGCACGCCAACGGTAACCGATGCGCAATAAATTCACAGACACTGAGGTAGAGATCGCCCGTGTCGCCTAGCTCCGGTTTGCCCGCCAGCGATTTCTTTGCCCGCCCAAGCGCCGAATGGCTGGTACAGGGAATTGATGCGATCAGAACATCGTGGGGAGGCAGCTCGCTCGGATGTAGGCGTCGTACGTCCGTTTGGTAGAGCGTCGCGTTGGGGTGGGCGTACTGCCACACGTCGGCATACTTGGGCTCTACCTCGATGCCAGCGACAAGCTGAAAATCTCGGCTGGAAGCGATCGCGGACGATAATGTTCCCCCGCCGGCAAATATTTCGATGGTTTTGAATGGCGGCAGAGCATGCAGGCGGTGGTGAATATAGAACGCGCGGGTCGACGGCGTGATATCGATCTGACGAAATCCCGCTTCGACCTTGATCTCAGCAAAGTCTGCCAGCGGACTGAGCAAACAACGGTTCGAGATGTCGATAATTGGTCGCAGTCGCCCTGCTGAAAGTCTCCTCGAAACATGGTGCTCCGCCAGCATGGATGGACACAAACGCACACCGTTCCGCCGAGATTCAACACTGAATCCGACGCCGGGTCCGAAACCCAGAGAGTTGAGTCTATGCGATTCGATCCAAATACGCGGGCTATTGCGGTTCGCACCAAGCTTGTGGAATGCCAAGAATTTCATGTCGGCTCTTGAATCGGTTTTGCCGCAGTCACCAGCGACGTCCGGAGCAACCATCGACTTCCGCTAGCTTCCCTCGACGGTGCGTGATGGCTCAGAGAGTCTGTCCCTGAGCGGCGTTGCCGCAACAAAAATACAGGTTCCTGGAAGAATATTCCGAGTAGACAAATCGCGAGATCAGGGAACTTCAGGGCGGAAGGATCGACAGAGCTTCCGCGCCTCCCGTTTCTTCCGGATGTTCTCGCCGAGCTTCTTCAGTGCGGGGTCGCGGATGGGCATCCGCCGATCATAGCCGTTTGGCGACTATGAAACCAGAGGAGACCCGATAAAACTCCAAGGTCCAAAGGCCAAATCCCAAGGAAACTAACTGGGAAACAGAACGAAGTTCCAAGTACCAAGTAACAAGTTCCAGGGAAGGCAGCTGATCACCCGAGGGAAATCCCAAATTCCAAAGAGCGTGTTGGAAACCCGAGGGAAATCCCAAGTCCACAGGCCAAATTCCAGGGACGGCTGATGGATACCAATGCAAAGTAACAAGTACCAAGGGCCAGGTTCCAGGTACCAAGTAACAGGGATCAAGGGCCAAGGAGACATCCTGATGCGAGCCGGCCGGGGATCGGGAATTGGGATCTGTATTACTATCTCTTCAAACGCTTTCTTTTTCGGACGGTTTCCCTATGCAGCGAGGCGGGCGAATCACAACGTGCATCCTTCGCGGAAAGAACTGAGGCCCACGAATTCACACGAATGGCCACGAATCCGATCAACCGACCAAGCGCATTCATTAAAGCTTGGGGAACGACCCGAAATAGATCACCACACCGACCCGCGCGTCGGTGCCATCCAGGCAAATCTCAGGCGTGGGTGTCCGGGATTCGTGAAGATTCGTGTGCATTCGTGGGAAGAGGCTCATCAGCGCCTTCGGTTGGTGCGGAGCATGGATTGTCACTCCGTCCGGTCGTCCACGGTTGACCTCTGCTGCCTCCGCGGCCTCCTGTGGCCAATCCGGAAGTGGTCGCCACAAGCGGCACAGGAGTCCCAGAACCTGGCTGAGCCCCGGCGAGACCCGGGAATTGCGAAGGAGGAGAACCGCGGATTACACCGTCAGCGCTTGAGCCAGACCACCGCGATTTCCTTCTCCACGGCCTTGAACTCACGGTCGGCGGTGACGAGATCGGCCTGGCGTTGTTTCGCCAGCGCGGCGGCAAAGGCGTCGGCCAGGGCGAGCCGGCCGGCAGCCTTGTAGCCGGCGGCAATCTCGGCAAGCTCCGCGCCAACGGCCACGATCTCCAGCGGGCCGTTCGTGACCAACTGCCGTATTGTGGCCAAACCGGCGGGCCCCTGACGTCGCAAAACCCGGTTCAGCACTTCCGCCCAGTTTACCGCCGTGATGAGCAGGGGTTGGCCGGCAGCGGCGGCCCGATGGAACAGGCCCCGGATCTCTTCCACGCCCGGTTCGCCGAAAAACATCGCCAGCAGCGCGGAGGCATCAAGGACCGTGGGCTTCATTTCCTGGCGTCAAGTTCCAGCTCCCGATCCTCCCGGGCGCGCTCGTGGGCCCGATCCTCCAGGAGCTCCTGCACCGCTGATTTCTCCCCCGGCTTCAGCTTAAAGACCCCACAGAAGGAATCGATGAAATCGCGCGTCACCGGCTGGACCACAATCCGGCCGTTCTCCTCCTGAAAGTTCAGCCGCGTGCCGGCCTTGATGCCAAACTTCCGGCGGATCCGGACGGGCACCACCACCTGGCCTTTTGAAGTCACGTAGGCCGTGTCGGGATGAGGGGACATGATGGAATCAGAAAGACATCCGCAGAAAGTAAGGCAAGGATAGAACGTAAGATCATTGAAACAACGCCGCATCTCCCGATTGACGGCAAAGCAGGCTGGCTCGCGCCGCGGCGGCGGAGCTGGAAGCCTGCGCTACGTCCGGAAATCGCCCTCAACAACCGTCAATCGGCAGATGCACACTCGAAACAACTCCTCCGGACCCAAGCAGCGGCAATTCAACCGCGGATGGCACGGATGAAAGCCGAAACTTATGTCCGGGAAATCCGCGCAACCTGTGGTCAATGGTTTATCTCCTGCCGTGCCTTTTGCGCCTCCTGTGGCCAATCCTGCATTGGCAGCCACAGGAGGCTGGCGCGCTCCGCTGCAACCGAATGCGCAGATTCCGATCCATTTTAACCGCAGATAACTCAGATGGTCGCAGATTCCACGCCATCGCGCACGGTCTGTTGGCCGGATTCGTGGCCATTCGTGTGGATTCGTGGGCCTCAATTCCTCAGTCGAAGAATGCACGCCTTGATTCACCCGCCTCGTCGCATCGCAAGATCGTGCGAGAACGAGAGGGTTTGCAGAGATCGCGCCGCGAACGTCACGATCCAGCCGCCATCTGGTCCACGGTATCTCGCTCATCCGCTCGCTGGCGCTCGCGGCCACAGGGGTCAATCGCCTGCGAGCCCCGCCGCCACCCGGTCCACGGTATCGCGCTAATCCGCTCGCTGGCGCTCGCGGCCACAGGAGTCAATCGCCTGCAAGCAGGCTCCTACAATTTCCATCATCCGGTTTCTGTTCTCCGCTCAATATCCCGCCGCCTGGCCGTCCTTGCGGCTTTCGCTCGCGCCGTAGTAGACGCGATTCTGCGCGTCCCACCGGATCGCCTGGTAGCCGCCGTAGCCGCCGAGGTCCACGCGGATGTCATGCCCGCGCCGCTTCAGCTCGGCCACGACGTCCCACGGGATGCCGCTTTCCAGATAGACATAGCCGCCGTCGGTCATCCTCGCGTGATCATAATCGGTCGAGCCGTCATGCTGCCAGCGCGCGGCGTCGCCGGCTTCCTGGAGGTTGAGACCGTAGTCGATCAGGTTGACGAGGATCTGGACATGCCCTTGCGGCTGCATCGCGCCACCCATCACGCCGAAGGCCAGCCACGGCTGCCCGTCTTTCATCACGAACGCCGGGATGATGGTGTGAAACGGCCGCTTGCCCGGCGCGTAGACATTGGCATGGCCCGGCTCCATGGTGAAAATTTCACCCCGATCCTGGAAATCGAAACCCAGCCCCGGCACGGTGATGCCGCTGCCCATGCCGCGGTAGTTGCTCTGGATCAGCGACACCATGCTGCCCTCGGCATCCGCCGTGCAGAGATAAATCGTGTCGCCTTCGTTCACCGGTGGATGGCCGGCGTCGTAGGAACGGCCCGCATGCTTCAGGTCGATCAGCGCCCGCCGCTGCGCTGCATATTCCTTGGAGATCAACCATTTCACCGGCACCTTCACGAAGTCCGGATCGGCGTAGAATTTCGCGCGGTCCTCGAAGACCAGCTTCTTGGCCTCGATCATCACGTGCAGCGCATCGGCGCTCTGGAAGCCCATCGCGCGCAGGTCAAACCCCTCGAGCAGGTTGAGCATCTGGAGCGTCGCAATGCCCTGACCGTTGGGCGGAAGTTCATAGACGTCGTAGCCCCGGTAGTTCGTGGAGACGGGCTCAACCCAGGTTGACGTGTGTTGCTCGAAGTCCGCCTTGCGCAACCAGCCGCCGTTCGCGCGCATGAAGGCATCGATCTGGTCCGCGATTGTGCCCCGGTAGAACACGTCCCGGCCCTGGGAGGCCAGCGCCTCGTAGGTCCGGGCCAGCGCCGGATTCTTGAAGATCTCGCCCTTCCGTGGCGCCTGGCCGCCGGGAGCATAGGTGTCGGCGAACGCCCCGGGCAGATGCTGGGCGCGCAGGATGGCGACGTTGTGCCCCCAATAAAAGGCGATCAACTCGCTGACCGGAAACCCCTCCTGCGCATAGCGGATCGCCGGCGCGAGCACCTGCGCCATCGGCAGCTTTCCGAACTTCGCGTGCAATTCGAACCAGCCGTCGACCGCGCCGGGCACGCTGATCGGCAGCATGCCGAACGATGGAATCGTTGTCCGGTGAAGCGCCGCCAGCTCCGTCTTCATCTGATCGAAGCTGAGGCCGTGCGGCGACCGGCCGGAGGCATTGAGCCCGTACAGCCGGTGCGTTTTCGCATCCCAGACGATCGCGAACAGATCGCCGCCCACCCCGCTGCTCACCGGCTCCATCAGGCCGAGCGCGGCGTTGGCCGCGATCGCGGCATCGACGGCGGAGCCGCCGGCCTTGAGCACATCGAGTCCGGCCTGGGTCGCGAGCGGCTGGCTGGTGCAGACCATGCCATGCTGGGCGATCACCTCCGAGCGCGTGGCGAATGAGCGCCCGGTAATCCGGTCCGCCTGGCCCCGCAGGGCCACAGCCGACAACAGCACAGATCCGATCAAGCAGGCGCGTTGGGCAGGGTGCATGGCCACAGGATACCCATCGGGCACGGCCGGTCAACGCGGAGCACGGCGGTCCTGATCAACTGCGCCGCGAAGAATCGCGCCTTTTCCTGAAGCTTCACCGGATATGCCATCTGCGCTGCTTCGTCAGATCTCCGATCAGCATTGAACCGCAGATCACGCAGATGACGCAGATGCAAGAAACGGTCGCAACTCATCAGGTTGGTCGGGATACGCGTTTGATGCCGAGTTTGTTGTATTTGAAGTTGCGGAGGAGAGCGGTCTTGAGCCCAGTGATGTTCAGGTATCCATGGCTTGGGATCTGCGACTATCTGAGTTATCTGCGGTTGAAACGGATCGGAATCGAACCGCAGATTACGCAGATGGCACAGACGAACGGCCGCAAGACATCAAGTTAATCGCGATGCGGGGTCCGTTGTGCCCTGTGGCGACGATTGACCCCCTGGATTGAGTTTGGTTGCGGCTCCGCTGCGTTAGGCGCAATGTCCGCAGATCGGTGAATTTTGGTTTTCGCCGGCCGGATTTATGGGTTGAATGGCCCGGTGCGCCGCCTGCGGCGGCACGTGAACAGAAATCGTCAATCGCCAACCATCCATCGCCATGCCCTCCATCCCGGGTCTTCGCAGTCCCTACGCCAAAGTCGGCGGCTTCGTCTATTTCGGCCGGATGCTCGACAAGATCCGCCTCCACGCCAGCGGCCAGCTGCCGGCCGACTACGTCGCCAACCTTGGCGAGGAAAGACCCAACACGTTCGATGCGCGCTGGTGCCGTTTCACCGGCGTACGGTATGCCGACCTCAAGGCCCGCACCCTCCAGGGAGGCACCGACGAGGAAATCCTGGCCTGGTGCCGGGCCCGCGGCATCCCGCGCACCGACGAGGAGATGGCGATTTGGTGCCAGTTCCTGATGAAGATCGGCTGGCGCGACGGGCGTTCCTCCTTCTTGCAGGAGCGGGTCCGCGCCAACAATCTCGGCGGCAAGCCCATCGAAACCTTCTTTGATTTCATCGAATACGACGAAGGGCGCGATCCGGTGGCCACGAATGCATGGCTGTAGGATTGCTGAATCGCGACGGCATGATGCAACCAGGGCGGTTCTTCTGGTCGCGGCGAATTGCCAGTGGCGGACCCGTAAGGACGCCGCATCCGGCTCGGGCGGCGCGGAGCGCCAAGCTGCTGCGCGGGCGATCCGCAGTGCAGTGCTTGTGCCCGCACTCGAAGCCTCCTAGGAAACGGCGCCGCGTTGTAGCCGGCCGCGTTGAGGCCGGGCCCGCCTTCGCCGAGGCCTCGGCGGGCTGGCCGGGGTCGGCCCGTTCGGCGGGCTCAGGGCAAGCGCCCCCGGCTACAATTTTCCTGCCGTCGCCGGCAAAACCGCGTTTTGCATGTTTGGCTCCTGGGCGCGGGCAAAAGTCAACTGCCCGCCGGTCTGCTGCGGCACCTCGCTAACTGTCATTGTCATCTCGCACGCCGATCCGATTCATGTCGCACGCCGCCTCTATTCGCTTTCGTCTGCTTGCCAGCGTCCTGAGTGTGCTGCTGCCCGGGCTGCTCCTGGTGGCGGGTGGATGCTGGTGGCTGACGCGTCGCAGCCTGCCCCAAGTCGATGGCACGGCGGCGCTCCCGGGTCTCTCGGCCCCGGCCAACGTTGATCGCGACGACGCCGGCGTGCCGACGATCCGCGGGGCAACCCGCGTGGATGCGGCCCGGGCGCTCGGCTACGTCCACGCCCAGGACCGGTTCTTTCAAATGGACCTCTTGCGGCGCAAGTCCGCGGGCGAGCTCGCCGAGCTCTTCGGACCGGCGGCGGTGCCGGCGGATCGCGACGCACGGATTCATTGTTTTAGAAACCTGGCCCGCCAGGCGCTGGTTTTGCTTCCGCCCGACCAGCGCGCCCTGGTTGATGGCTACACCGCTGGCGTGAATGCCGGCCTGGCGTCGCTGCACGCGCGCCCCTTTGAGTATTACGTCCTGCGCGTCCGCCCCCAGCCGTGGCAGGCCGAGGATTCCCTGCTGGTCGCCTATTCCATGGTGTTGGACATTCAGGATTACCAGGATCGTTACGAGCAGATGCTCGCCGCGATCCAGTACAGCTACGGCCGCACCATGCTCGATTTTCTTGCGCCGGCCGGGACGGGCTTCGACGCAACCCTCGATGGAAGTGTCACGACGCAGCCGCCGGTCCCGGGTCCCGAAATCATCGATCTGCGCAAGCGACCGGCCGCAGCCGGCACCGCCGCCCGGAGGGAATCATTCCTGGCTGCGCATGAGGCGGATCCTGTCGAATTCGCCTCAGGATCAAATGCGTTTGCGCTGGCGGGCAGCCGCACGGCCAACGGGTCCGCGCTGCTGGCGAACGACATGCATCTTCGCCTGGGCGTGCCAAACATTTGGTACCGGGCCTCGATCCTCTGGAAAGAGGAAATCCCAAACTCCAATTTCCAAACGCCAAACTCTGATTTCCAAACGCCAGACTCCAGAGTCCAAACGTCAAACGCCAAATCCCAAACGCCAAACTCTGATTTTCAAACCCCAAACGCCAAATCCCAGACGCCAAACCCGGAACCCGGAACCCTGAGCTCGGAACCTGGAACCCGGAACCCTGAACCCGGAACCCTGAACCCTACACCCGGAACCCTGAACCCTGAACCTGGAACCCGGAACCCGGAACCTGCGCGTAGCGCTGCACCCGGGCCGTGCTGTGTCACTGGAGTCACCATTCCCGGCCTCCCCGTTGTCGTGGCCGGAAGCAACGGCCGCATCGCCTGGGGATTCACCAACAGTTACGCTGACACGGCGGACATTGTCATCGTTGAATCCAGCAGCATTGACCCGCTCCTTTACACGAACGGCCTTGAACTTCTGCCGATGGAAAAACGGAAGGAGATCATCCGGGTCAAAGGGCACGATCCGGTTGAATCAACCGCGCTCTGGACCATCTGGGGACCCGTTATCAGTGATCCCGGTCCCGGCCGGCCGCTTGCGCTGCATTGGGTGTTTCACGATCCCGCGGCGCTCAACCTGAATCTCCTGGCGTTGGAAACCGCATCCGACACGGCCACGGCGCTGGCCCTCGCTCCCAACCTTGGCCTGCCCGCGCAGAACATGGTGGTGGCCGACCGGAGCGGAGCCATCGGGTGGACCATCGCCGGGCGACTTCCCCGCCGGCAGGGATTCGACGGGCGCCTGCCCGCCGTCTGGGGCTATGGCGACCGCAAATGGGACGGCTACGTGCCGGCCGCCGATTATCCCCGAATTCTATCGCCACCCTCGGGCCAGCTCTGGTCCGCCAACAACCGCGCAGTCGGCGGCCCGTCCTTCGCGAAACTCGGAGATGGCGGCTACGACAGCGGGGCGCGCGCCCGGCAGATCCGCGACGATCTCACCGCCCTCACCGCGCCCGCGACCCCGCGCGATCTCCTCGCCGTGCAGCTCGACGACCGGGCGCTGTTGCTCGACCGCTGGCAGAAACTGTTGCTGGCAACCCTCACGCCCGATGCTACCGCCGCCAAACGGGACCGGAACGAGCTGCGCCGCCTCGTTGCGCAGTGGAACGGGCATGCCTCGGTTGACTCGACGGCCTACAATCTCGTGCGCCAGTGGCGGGAATCCGTGGCCGCCCGCGTGCTGGGCCCCCTGTGCGAACCCTGTCTCGATCGGGATGCCTCCTTCGACTTCCATCGCCTCAACTACGAGGCGCCGCTGTGGCAGCTCATCGAGCAACGCCCCGCAAATTTCCTCACGCCCGATTATCTGGCCTGGGAGGATCTTCTTCTCAAAGCGGCTGACGATGTGCTGGAGTGGGCGGACCATCAGAGCCACTCGCTTTCTCATCTGTCTTGGGGATCGAGGAACACAGCGCGGATCCAGCATCCGTTCAGCCGGTTCCTGCCGGGCGTCCTTTCGCGCCTGATCGACATGCCGGCCGTGCCACTGCCCGGCGACCGGGATATGCCGCGGGTCCAGGGGCCCGGTTTCGGCGCATCGGAGCGATTGGTCGTTTCACCCGGTCATGAGGCAGAAGGCATTCTTCACCTCCCGGGCGGTCAGAGCGGCAATCCGCTTTCACCGTTCTATCGCGCAGGCTACGATGCCTGGGCGCGGGGCGATCCCACGCCGTTCCTTCCGGGCGCGACCCGCCACACGCTCCGGCTGGAGCCGCGCGCTGAGCGGAGCTCGATTCAGGAGACGCGGTGACCGGCATGGTTCCGGTGCCATGACGCCCTGACTACCGGTTTCAGAAGAGGCGTGGCCGCGAGCGTGAGCGAGCGGAGGGTTCGTCCACTCGCTCACGCTCGCAGCTACGCTCGCATTCTCGGCTGCAGTTCATGCCGCACCGGCCGCTACCGCCATCTCAGATGCCACAGGCCCCACCACGTCATCTTCAACAACAGCCAGCCGTGGCGGAAGCGTGAGATGTTGGTGCTGCCGTAAGTCCGGTCCTTGTATCGCACCGGGACATCGCGGATGCGCAGATCCAGCAGCGCGGCGCCGAAGAGCAGGCTGAAATCGCCGAACGGATCGAACGCTCCGAACTGGGCGATGCGGCGCTCGAGGCGTTCGTAGTCGGAGCGCAGCAGCATCTTGGTGCCGCACAGGCTGTCCTTGATCTGCTGGCCCAGCACATAGCTGAGCGCCCGGGAGAAAAGCTTGTTGCCGACGAGATTCAGGAACCGCATCGCCCCGCGTTCCACGGGATAGATCAGGCGGCTCCCGTTGACAAACTCGGCCACGCCGGAGGCGAGGGCTTCATGGAACTTGGGCAAATCCTCGGGAGGCGCCGTGAGGTCGGCATCCTGGATCACCAGCACATCGCCCCGGGCCGCGGCCAGGCCGGTGCGCACGGCATCCCACTTGCCCTTGCCGGGTTGCCGGAGCGTGGAAACCAGATGCGGTCCCCGGTAGGCAGCCACCTCCCGCTGGATGGTCGCCCACGTGTCATCGGTGCTGTTGCCCTCGACCAAAATCACCTCGGTCCGGCGTCCGAGCACCGGAATGCGCTCGAGTGCCGCGCGGATGTTGCCGGCCTCATTTCGTGCGGGCACAATCACGGAGCAGCTCACGTCACCGTCAAGCCGGGGTGCCTGGCGCGGGCGGGCGGTGATCGCCACCGTCGCGCCCAGGTGCCGGATCAGCGGCAGCTTGACCAGGAACGAATTGGCGATTGCCGACAGCACCGGCACCTCGAACGGGAAAAGCTGAAGATGCTCGCACGTGACCACCTCCCACCCGGTCAGTTCGAGCAGGTTGAACAGATCTTCGTGGGAAAGCCAGTTGCTCGGCGGCTGCGGGCTTACCAGGCCGGAGCCCGCCGCCATTCGCAGCGGGAAAAGCCAGAGCGTGTTGATCGTCGCAACGTGCAGCCGGGTGCGCGCATGAGCGGCTGCATGGAGGTTCTTCAAGGCCGCCTGGATGTCGGGAAGATAGCCGCTGAGATAATCGAGCACGAGGTGATCAAACGGCTCTGTCAGAGTCTCGTCCTCGATGTCGGCTTCGCGAAATTCGAGCGCCGGATTGGCGCCATGCCGCTCGCGCGCCTTGGCCACCATCCGGGTGCTGAAGTCGAGGCCGAGGCCCCGCGACGGCGCCAGCCCCGCCAGCAGATCCCCGGCTCCGCAACCCCATTCGAGCACGCGACAGCCTTCCGGGATGTGCCGACGGAAATATCGCAGCAGTTGCGCATGAAATCCGCGCTGCGCCCGCCGCGGCTTCTCGTCATGGGCCGCCACCCAATCGAAATGCTCGCGCAAGGTCGGTTCGGAAGGATAGTTCGGCATGAAATCCGATGGCCCGCTGCCAGCAGCAGCTCCATCGAGAGCCCAAGGCTAAGCGGGATCACGGCCCGCTAGCCAGTGGTTTTTGGAGGCAATTCTGCCCTTGAGGAACCTGACGCGTCGCCTGCGGTGGACACGGCCACCTCCGCCAAGGCTTCGGCGGCCTCGCGAATACAGAACTGCCCGCCATAGCTGCAGCGACGGCGGGCGGCCCGCCCACCACGCAAGCGTTTCTCCCGATTGGAGGGCGCTGCGCCAGCCTTCGCCAAGGCTACGGCATGGCAGGCCGTCAGCGCCATTTGCGTAATTGTAGCCGGCCGCGTTGAGGCCGGCTTCCGGGATTTCGAGCGAACGCGCCGGGGTCAGCGCCCCCGGCTACAGAACCTATCGTGGCGGTCCGCCCTCCACCCAATCTCGGTTTGGGGGCCGCTTCACTGCTTTCCCCCGAAACGCGAAGGCCGGCTGGCAAACCCCGCTGTGCTTCTCACCCTGCAAATGAAAATGCTGGCATCCCTTTGACCCCCGGTCTCACCCGGAAAAGGCATCCGGCCAGCGGTTGGGCGGCCTGTTGTTCAGCGGACAAACCCTGCCGGCCCGACGTGATGTAGAGCGTGTCGAGATCCGGCCCACCGAACGCGCACGACGTGACACGGGCAACGGGCAGGCGGATCGTCCGGAGAAGCTCCCCGGTGCGCGGATTCCAGCGCGTAACCGACCAACCCTCGAACATTGCAATCCACAACATGCCCTCCGCATCGAGCGTCGAACCGTCCGGACGCCCGATGCCCGGCGGGATGGAGATGACGGTGCGCCGGCCGCTGATGGCGCCGGTGGCATCGTCGTAGTCGAACGCATCGACCAGGACCAGCCGCGTGTCGATAAAGTAGAGCGTGCTTCGATCGAGGCTCCAGGCGAGGCCGTTGGAGGTGCCCACGTCCTCGACCATCACCCGCATCGAACCGTCGGCGTCGAGCCGGTACAGCCGGCCCAGCGGCTTCGGACCCCTGACGAGCGCCATCGTGCCCGCCCAAAACCGGCCGGCCGGATCGCACTTGCCGTCGTTGAACCGCGCGACCGCCGGGTCGTGTGCTGGCGGACGCGGCCAGAGTTCCACCTGACAATTCCCGGGGTTCAGCGAAGCGAACCCTTCGTGCACGGCCAGCATGAGACCGCCGCGCGCCCGTGGCACCACCGTGCCGACCTTCCGGCCGATTTCGCAGACGCTATTTTCGCCGGTGATGGGATCATAGGCGAACACGCGCCCCGCTTCGATATCAATCCAATTGAGCCGTTGCTGCGGCTGGTTCCAAATTGCGCCCTCGCCCAGCACCGCCGGAGCGACCGGAACGAGCTCAACTTCGTTGGGACTGGCCATAGGCAATCAAAACTCAACCGCCACGGCACCACCTCTGGAGCGGTTTCATAAAAAGTGTGGCCGCGAGCGTGAGCCCCTCGACAGGCCCGTTCGACAAGCTCAGGGTCCCGAGCGAAGTCGAGGGACTCGGGGCCTTGAGCAATATGTCCCGTTCTCGCTCGTGAGCAACAACACCGTCCGGTGACAGATGTAGGAGCCTGCTTGCCCGTTCGACAAGCTCAGGGTCCCGAGCGGAGTCGAGGGACAGGCGATTTCGTCCTCTGTATCGCGAGCAAGCTCGCTCCTACAATTTGCATGGATACGGCTGAGCAAACTATCTCCGGCGGCGCGGCCGGCGGCCGTGCGCTTCGGCCGGCGCCCCGTCCGCCGAAGGAGCGTCGAAGTCGTCAGCCGGCTTTCCATCGTCCTCCCTCACTCCAAATTTCGCCGCCTTCGCATTGAGCCACAGGCCACCCTTGGCGTTGCGATTCAGCCAGAGGATCTCGCCCGCATGTTCAACGAACACCGGCTTCTCCCGCGATCTTTCCGGCACCTTGAAACCAAGGCCGACCAAGGTCGCGAGGAGATCGTCGGCGCTCTTCCCGAGCAATTCGGCGAGATGCCCGACCTCGGCTGCGACTCCCCCTCGCTTGGTTTCCTTGAGCAGGAGCCGCACCGCAGCAAGGGGCGAACCCTCAGCCGGTGCCACGGGAGCAGGCTCCACTGGCGGCACCGCCGCAGGCACATCCGCAGGCGCAGCCGGCGCTGCCTCCGACCCGGCCTCCGGTGCAGACCCGGCAGTGACGGTCTCAGGCGCGACGGCCGCTGGCACTGCCGGCGCCGGCTCGACGGTCGGCTGCGGACGCAACTCGGCCTCGTCGCGCTTTTCGCGGGTATTGATCCAGACCTGGCCGGTCTTGTCGCGATTCAGCCAGTACACCAAGGGGCCGATGTCAACAAACACCGTCTTGTCGCTCGGACGGGAGGGAACCACGAGACCCAGTGCCTCAAATGCCGCCACCAACGCCCGCGGCTCGATGCGCAGCGCCCGCGCCAGGTAGCTGACGCTTCCCGAGAGCCCCGCGCCGTGCCGGTTGTGTCGCATGGCCGGCCGCAACCGGTCCAGCAAGGCCGGACCCTCCGGCAGAGGATTCTGCGCCGGCGGTGTCACCTGCGGAGCCGTCGCGGCCGGCGGCGGGGTGGCGACGGGCGGTGCCTCCTGGGAGGCGGGCGTCGCCGGTGGCGGTTCGACGGGCGAAGGCGAGGCCGGCGCCGAATCCGCCTGCGGCTCGGCAGCGGCCGGCTGGTCCGCCGCAGGCGCCTCGGCAACAACCCGCTGGCCGTGGGCCGGACGGAAAACCGGTCGCGGCTTTTCGCGCGTGTTGATCCACAGCTGGCCCCGGTGATTCAGGTTCAGCCAGTAGAGATCGCCGTCATATTCGAGATAGGCAGGCTCATCCTTTGCGCTCGTCGGAAGCGTGAAGCCGCATTCCTTCAGCGCCTCGATCAGGTCCGCCTCGGTCTGTTCGAATTTCTTCGACAGATAATCGATGCCCACCGCCATGCCCGGACCCCGCAGATTGCGGCGCATGTGCGGACGGATCGCCTCGAAGAACGTCGGCAGATCCTCATCGTTCTCCAGGTCGTCAAATTCCTCGGCCTCACCGGGCTCGTCTCCCTCCCGGTCTCCACCGGCCACCGGACGCAACGACTCCTCCTGCGCAAAAAGCGACTCGCGCCGTTCCTCGGCCTCGGCGCGGAGCTCTTCCACGCTGGGGACGTCGACCTGCCGCTCCTGCGGAGGCGCCGGAATGGCGCCCGATTTGGTCGATGGCATCCCGCCACCCGGAGTCGTCTCCACGTTCCAGTCGCGCATGACCGGCCGGCGCGCCAGACCGTTAAACGCGAGCGGATTGTCGGGGCGCGTCTGAAAATGGATGATCTCCCATTCTTCCTTTCCCAGAAGATTGAGGTGCTGCTCCAGCAGCTGAAGTGAACCGAAACCCAGCGATCCGCTGGTGATGATCTTGTATTCCCAGTTTGGCATGGTGGGCGAAAATGAACCCAACCCATCCCAGAACCCCGGGTCAAAGCCGAGCCAAAACTTCGCCTAGCCTGTCGGGCTTGGCCGACAGGCTGCCCGAACAGCCCAGCGAAGCTTGGCCGGGGAGCTGCGCGGATTGTCCCGCCTTTCCTCAGGCCCGGCGCGCACGACATCTTCGTTGGTCGCGGAATAGATCCCTGAGCGCAGGCCTTCGCGGAAGGCATGCTTGACCCGCCGGTCCTCGCCGGAATGAAATGTGAGAATCGCCGCGCGACCACCGGATTTCATGCAGGAAGGAAGCTGGCGCAGGAACTGGTCCAACACGCCGAACTCGTCGTTCACGGCGATGCGGATCGCCTGAAACACCCGGCGCACGCACTCATCGTCGGTCTTCGAGTCGTGTCGCGGGTTGTTCCGGAGGAGGATGGCCCGGATCGAATTGGCAAGCTGCAGCGTCCGGGTGAACGGCGACTTGTTTCTGCGGGCGGTGAGCTCCCGGGCCAGCACCTCGGCGTGGGGTTCGTCGGAATTCTCGGCAAGCGCGACTGCCAGATCCGTGGCAGACACGCGAGCGAGCCAGTCGGCCGCGGATGGCGGGCGCGAAGGATTCATGCGCAGGTCGAGCGGGCCGTCGGTCTTGAAAGTGAACCCTCGGGCGGGGTCGTCGAGCTGCATCGAGGACACGCCGAGATCGGCGAGAATCGCGTCGACGCCATCGAGTCCCAGTTCCGCTAGCACCCTGGGCAAACCTGCAAAGTTGGAGCGGACCGCGGTAAAGACATCCTCATCCCAGCCAGCGGAGCGCAACCGGGCGGCCGTCTTGGGAAGTTCAATCGGATCGACATCCAGTCCGATGAGCCGGCCCCCCGGGGCGATGCGGGCCAGCAATTCGCGGGCGTGGCCGCCAAAACCGAGCGTGCAATCGGCGACGCATTCGCCCGGTTGGAGTGCGAGCACACTGAGGATCTCGGCCACCATGACGGGCCGATGGCTGCCGGCGGGGGTCTTGCCCGCAGCGAGCACCCTGGCCACGTCGGCGGCATAACGCTCCGGGTTGAGCTCCTTGTATTTCTCCTCGAAACGCCGCGGATTCTTGCCCGCATAGCGCGGCCGCCGCCGGTGGGGGCGCCTCACTTGCTCCGGGCGTCACGGATTCGGAATCAGGGGTCGAAGGATTAATTCATCCGATGAAACAGCTGTTCCATGGAAAGTCTACCAGGGAAGAAGAAAGGTATTTCGCTCACGGTTTCAGGTCCTCTCCGATGGCGGCGAATCGTTCCAAGGCGGCTTCGAGGTCGGCGGCGATGATGCCGGGAACCGGCAAGGTGCTGATGAGACTTTTGCCGAATTCTTCCGGATTCGCAGGTGGAAAGTGGCTGTGCCTGGTGTTGATTTCAGTCGCTTCAAGGTTGGTGAGCCATCCAGGCGGAGGCTTCGGCGTTGCCGGATCCATCCGGAATCCCCGGGGAACCACGAAAATCCCCATCGACCATCATCCTCCCGATCGATTTCGGCAAAGACATCAAACCTGTGAACTGACCGAATGGAAGCCACAGAGCCTCCATCGACGGGGCATCATTTCCAGGTGAGGATTTTCAGGCCTTTGACACGTTTGAATTCCCCGGAATTGGCGGTCACGAGGGTCGCTCCGAGACTGCGGGCCTGGGCAGCAACGAGGAGATCGAGCGGACCGATCGGGGTGCCTTCCTCTTCCAAAGCAGCGCGGATGTCGGCATAGTGCAGAGCCGCCTCGAGCGTGAAGTCCGCAATTAAAAAGAGTTTCAGGAAGGCTTCGAGGCGCGCCACCTGGTGGGGATGCTGCTTCAGGTTCTTCTTCACTCCGGTCCAGAGTTCAGCAGCGACAATGACCGGGATGCCGGTGAAAGCCGGGTCCGGCAGCTTTTCGAGGCCGGCCTTGTTGCGGAGCACCGGAATGCATGCGCTCGTATCGAGGAGAAACGACGGCTTCACAGCGCGGCAGGGTCAGAATTCGAGGATGGGACGCTCGTGCGTCGTGGGACGGGGAGGCGGTTCGGGAAAACCCTCTCCCTCCGGGAACTTTTCGGCGAGGTAGCGGGCAATCTCGGTGAATGATCGGAATTTCGGCGCAGGCATTGGTTTGAGAAGGACATCGTCGCCATGCTTTTCGATCAGAACCTCCGTGCCAGTGAAGCGGAATGCCTTCGGTAGGCGGACAGCCTGGCTGCCCCCATGAGGGAAGATTTTCGCGGTGGTCATATCTACAAAATGTATCTACGTCAGTTTGACGTCAAGCAGCGAGAGCCCGCTTCCGACCCGCCCGGGACCTACCGGCCCACGGCCACCGGGGCCCGGAAGAACCGGTGGTTCACCGGGCGTCGCTGCTCCGGAGTCAGTGGTGGGAGATCCGGCAACGTGTCGGCGCGGGTCAGTCCAAGCTGCGCCTGACAAAGGGCGCGGAAATCGTCCCAGCGCCGCACGAGCGCAGCGGCCGCAGGTGCCGCGCCGTTGCGGGACGTCAACGCCGGAGCATGGGCCACCATCCGCAAGAGACTGCGCCACTCGGTCAGCAGCCGGTCGATGTCTCCGCGGCCCGCGAATTCGCTCGCGGCCGCCAGCTCTCCCCGGCGGGCTTTTTGCTCGACCAGGGCCCGCACGATCTCCGCCGCGCCGGATCCGTACTGCGGCGGCAAGCCATGATCGAGCCAGCCCTCCACTTCGAACCTCCGGTAGGTCTGCTCGCACACCCGCGCCAGCCGGCCCAGCGTCCGGGGATTCGTGCCGGAGAACCGGTCGCCGGCAAAGAGACCCGCGCAATCATAAACAAGTTCGTCCAACGGATAACGGACATCCTCGAGCGCCGCGGCCAGCGCCAGGCCTTCCGGCCCGAGGAACGAAGCGACAATTTCTCCGCGCGCCGTGAGCATCAGGGACCGGTCGAGCAAGCCAAGCCGCTGCCACTGCCAGAGGAGCGTCGGCTGCGGGCTGAGCGCAAGGCATTCCTCCCGCAATGCGCATGCCTGACAGGCAGGGAACGGGTTCTTCGTCCGTCGAACCAGCCGGGCGCGCCCCGTATCGGTGCGCTGACCGCAAGGCAGTTCGGCCGCACCGCGTCGCGCCGTTGCCTCCAATCCGAGGGAAATCGGCTCAATCGCAAAGAACCGGCCCGCGGCCGCCCTGGCAACCTCCGCAGTTGAGCGGCCCGCGCGTAGCTGGCGGAGGATGAATGCCCAGGGAAGCGGCGCGGCACGCTTGAGCCGCAGCGGCTGCGCCCGCCGCAGCGTCGGCGCACTGCCGCTGCAGAGCACAAAACCCGTCTCATCGAGGCCCCGGCGTCCGGCCCGGCCGATCATCTGGAGCAGTTCGTGCGGCTCGATTTCGTGTTCCAGCTGATTGAACCGGTAGCTGGCCGCCGTGATGAGCACCGAGCGCATCGAGAAATTGATCCCCGCGCTGAGCCCCAGCGTGGCGACGACGGCGCGAAGCTGCCCGGCCTTGGCCAGCGGCTCGATCATCCCCGCCCGCTGGGCGTAGGTCAGACCACTGTGGTGATAGGCGATGCGCTGCTTCACCAGCTTCGCCAGCGACTGTCCGAGAAGATTCTCCTGTTCCGGTGTCAAGGGCAACGGATCCGCCAGGGGCAGCTCGCGCGCGAATTGCCGGGCGAGACGCTCCGCATCCTGCCGGTGCGGCGCAAAAACGAGCACCGGCCCAAGCCCTTCGCGCAACGCCCCGGCCACCCGCCGGCTCCAGAATCCCTCGATGCTGCGTGGCAGACCATGGATCAAGTCGTCGACCTCCACTTCTTCCAGCGGAACCGGCCGTTCCCGATGCTGGATAATCTCAACGTCCCGACCGAGCCGCCGCAGCCAGCCGACAACTTCCTCTGGATTCGCCACATTTCCGCTGAGCAATAATAGCTGAACCGTCGGCGGCACCGAAAGAATGACCCCTTCGTAGTGATTCCCACGGTCCGGATCGGCCAGCCACTGGTATTCGTCCACCACCAAAAGTCGAAACGGCTGGAGGCTGTGGCCGGAGAAGTCGCCTGTCCCCTGTGCATCGGGGACAGACCCCGATTGGCGCAACGAGTCCGGCACCTCCTGAAAAACCCCCTGAACCGCCTCCAAGGTCGCCACCACCACCGGTGCATTTGGAGCGATCGTAAGGTCACCCGTCGTGATCCCGGCCCGCCAACCCCGGGCCCGCCATTCGGCAAACTTGTCGTTTGCAAGCGCCCGGGTCGGCACCGTAAACAGGGACCGCCGCGCAAAGCTGGTTTGTTCCAACCACCGCTCAAAGACATAGGTCTTCCCTGCTCCAGTCGGAGCGTCGATCACCACGTCTTTGCCCGCCTTGAGCGCCTGGATCGCCGCAGCCTGCCAGCGGTCCGGCAACATCAGTTTCTGCAACCCAGCGATCGCTTCGATCCGCACGAATCGACCGTAGAGCCCAACTCCCGGGCGTCAATCATCACCTCTCGTCTCATGAAACAGCCCGCGTCGTAGCCGGCCGCGCCTGCCCTGAGCGTGTCGAACGGGTTGAGGCCGGCCCTGGATTTCGAACGAACGTGCCGGGGTCAACCCATTCGGCAGGTTCGACAGGCTCACCGCAAGCAGGCTCAGGGCAAGCGCCCCCGGCTACAATACCGAGATCCCTCCCAAAATATGACGGATCGAATTGACAAAGAGGATTAAAACGGTTGTTTTAATCGTCTGTTTCATGATCACTGACGAGTCACAGACGACTTATGGTCGAATCTTGGATGCCGCTGAGCGTTTGTTCGGCCAACAGGGCTTCGCGTCCTCGCCATTGCGCCAAATCACCGACGAGGCCGGGGTAAACATTGCGGCGGTCAATTACCATTTTGGATCGAAGGAAGACTTGTATAAGGCAGTGCTATTTCGCCGCATAAGGCCGGTCAACGAAGAGCGCATGAGGCTTCTCGCCTATGCTGAACAACTGGCGGGAGATCAGCCAGTGCCGATCCGCTCGATTCTCGAAGCCTACATCCGCCCGATGTTTCGTCAGGCGGCAGAATGCTCCGGCTCGGGGTCGCCTTTTCTTCGGCTTGTCAGCCGCGCGCTAACGGACCCACAACCCTTTATGGCAGCCGAGATGGTGCGCGAGTTTGATCCGTTGGTGGAGCGCTTTGCAAACGCCCTGACTCATGCGCTTCCGAGCATCCCCTTGGCCGAGTTGTTCTGGAGGATGCAGTTCACGGTCGGCGGGATGCTCTACGCCTCTGCCCACCAGCACGATTTTGAACGGACGTCCCACGGCCTGTGTCAGGCGGACGACCTTGACGGTTGCCTCCGACGATTGATCGATTTCTGCGCTGCGGGTCTGGCTGCTCCGCTCACCGTCCCCGAGGGGCAATCCGCACTCCGATCGCTAGAATACGATCCGGTTCGCTCCGGGGCGTGAATCGGGCATTTCGATGCAACTTCTTCATCCTTCATCGTGTAGATACGGAAATTGGGAACAACGCCCTCGTCGGCCGTTCTCACCAGATTCAACAAACCAAGCCATGATCGAAACTGTAATTGTGCTGGCCTTGCTCTCCGCCCTGGTGGCGACCGAGCCGGATGACAGCCGCAATCCGAGATAGGGCCCAATTGCCCCAACCCACCCCTGGAAAAGAGCCACCAGAGACGAACCAATAGTTTTGAGTAGTTGTCCGCATTAGCCGTATCCATGCAAATTGTAGGAGCGAGCTTCCGCCTTCGCTTAAGCTACGGCGGACAGGTGCTCGCGACCTGTCCTCCGCAGGCCCGGCGAAGGAGGATACAGAGGACGAAATCGCCTGCAAGCAGGCTCCTACATCGGTCACCGGACGGCGTTGTTGTTCACGAGCGAGAACGGGCCATATTGAATAGACACGGCTTGGCTGGAGCGCCCCTGCAATCTATTGAGAAACAGCCCACGTTGTAGCCGGCCGCGTTGAGGCCGGCCGCACCCTGCCGGGGTCAGCCCGTTCGGCAGGCTCAGGGCAGGCGCCCCCGGCTACAGGTTTCCTCCCGTCGCGAGCAAAACCGCGATTTGCATTTTGGGCTCACAAGTAAACCGCCGCCGACTTACTTACCGGAAAGGACGCGCCCCAGCGCGTGGGTGGGCCGTTTGTTCAGGAGCGTGAGGACGAAGTCCGGCACGCTGCTGCGACACCGAACCGGCGCAGATACTTCAGGGCGATTTCAATTTCATCCGGCAATGGCGCGCGAAACGTCACGCGTTCGCGGGTTAGCGGATGGGTTACGGTGAGCGCGCTCGAGTGCAACGCCAGGCGGCGGATCAGCGGTTGTTCATTGTCGCGACCTTTGTATCCACGCTTCAACCCGGAAAGCAGAAGCCTCGTGTCGATACCGTAGGAGTCATCGTTCAAGACCGGCAGCCCGCTGGCCATGAGGTGCACCCGGATCTGGTGCGGACGATTTGTTGCCGGGCGGCACTCAAGCCAGGCAAAGCCTCTGAATCGCTCCAGCACAATGAACCCCGTCACCGCGGGCCGGCCCCCTTTCCTGGCGACGCGCACGCAACCCGGCCGGCTCCCATCCTCTGCCAGAGGAACATCAACCTTGAAAGCGTCCTGCGCCGGCGCCCCGACCACGAGGGCGTGATCGACTCTCTCCACCGTTTTCGACTGGAACTGTCCGCTCAGGAAATCGAGCGCTCCCTTCGTCCTGGCGCACAGCAGTATTCCGCTCGTTTCGTGATCGAGCCGGTGGACATTGCAGACCTGGGGTCCCAGCGCCCGGCGCACGGATGCCATCAGACTCCCGTCTGGCTCAAGCCTGCCGCCAGAGCCGACCGGGAGCCTGCCCGGCCGGTTGAACGCGATCAGGACCTCATCCTCAAATATGACCGGCGGCAGCGTCATTAACCATGAAATGCAAGGGCAGCCCGGGAATGTCACGGGAAAGATGCGCGTGCGCTTAAACATCTTGTAAGTCGCAACGCGTCCTATGAATGCGCTTGCGGCGGGCTGGGCTGTGGGTTCCGCTGACGGACACGGATTCGCCATGATCGCACTGCCGAGAAGCCTCGTGAAAGTTGCTGCCGAGGTTTTGTCCGCCCGCATGTCCCGGTCGCTCCGGAGCACGGATTCCGGCGAGGCCGCCCAGCACCAGGCGCTGGCCCGACTTACCGGCCGCATGGCGGCCACCAAGGTGTGGTGTGCCGCGGGCCTGCAAGCCGGCCTCGACGATCAAATGTTCCGCGCCCGCATTCCCTTGCGAACCTATGAAGCCTTTGCGCCATTCATCGAGCGGGCCAAGCGTGGCGAGCCGGACGTGCTCTGGCCGGGACGGTGCTCCTATTTCGCAACCTCCTCCGGAACCTCGGCTGGACCGGCGAAATATCTGCCGGTGACCGAGGACATGCTGGCTCATTTTCGTCGGACGGAGCGCGACGCGCTCCTCTATTACCTTGCCCGCGTCGGCCACACGGATGTGTTGCGCGGCCGCCACCTGTTCCTCGGTGGAAGCACGGTGTTGACGCGGATTGACGAGAAGCGTGCCGACTCGGCGGCCGCCGGTGACTTTGCGGGCATCGCAGCGAGCCAGCTGCCGCGCTGGGCCCGAAAACACCTCTACGAACCGGGGGAGGAGATCGGGCAGATCAATGACTGGTCGGCGAAGGTCGAGGCGATCGCAAAACGCACTCTGCCGCGTGACATCACGCTGATCGAGGGGATTCCGTCCTGGGTGCTCATCGTGGCTGAGGCGGTGCGTCGCGAGGCGGCCGGCGGCAAGCCTTCCTCCCTGCCGTTGAAGGCTGTCTGGCCACACCTGGAATGCCTCGTCCATTTCGGAGTGCCGGTGACGCCGTTCGCGGCCGAGCTCCGCGCCGTCCTTGGCTCGCCAATGAATCTCCACGAGATCTACCCGGCCCCGGAAGGGTTCATTGCCGCCCAGGATGTCGATTCCGCCGCCGGGCTTCGATTGATGACGGATGCGGGCCTGTACTTCGAGTTCCTGCCCATGGCCCTGTTCGATGAAAGCAATCTCTCCAACCTCGGCCAACGGGCTGTGCCGGTCGAAGGCGTGGAGGCAGGGATTGATTACGCACTCTTGCTCACCACCCCCGCCGGTCTTTGCCGCCATATTATCGGCGACGTCGTGCGATTTGTCTCCACCAAGCCACCGCGGCTGATCTATGTGGGCCGCACCAGGCTTCGCCTCAGCGCGTTTGGAGAAAATGTCATCGAGAAGGAAGTCACCGAAACGCTCCTCGCCGTCTGCCAGCACCACCGATGGAACATCGTGAATCTTCATGTCGCACCGGTTCTTGCCGGCACGCTGACCGGCCAGATGCGCGGGTGTCACGAGTGGTGGATCGAATTGAAGGTCCCAATGGTCGAGACACCGACCGCCAATGTGCTGGGTCCCGAGCTCGATTCTGAGCTCATGCGCCGCAATGACGACTACGCGGCCAAACGGAAAGAACGCAGTCTCGGACCGCCTTCAGTCCGGCTGGTGATGCCGGGAGTGTTTGAACAATGGATGAAGAAACACGACCGCTGGGGCGGCCAGAACAAGATGCCCCGGTGTCGCTCCGACCGCTTGGTGGCCGACCAGCTGGCGGAGTTGTCCCGTTTCTATATTGAAGCGCCACCGCCCTACGCCGTCCGCCGCGGGCCGGAGCGGTGAAACTTGAGCACATCCGAGAACGCGAACATTTCACGCGCTCGTGAAATGTTCGGGCTAGCTGGTCTGCGTTCGGCGCCCGGCTCCTGCAACAAAATGGCCGGGCCATTCTGTTCTCATTGTTTGAGGTAGGGCTTCAGTTCTGCCTCGAAGGTCTCAGGCGCGAGCGCGCCCACCTTCCGGAACTGCACCGTTCCGTTCCGATCAATGATGAAAGTGGTCGGAATTGCCTCCACCCCGCCGAAGGCGTCGGCGATCTTGTCGTCACCCATCACGATCCGGTAGTTGATCCCCTGGTCTCTCATGAATTCCTGCACCTTGGCCGGGCCATCCTGGTCAAGTGAGACGCCGACAATCGCCAGGCCGATGTCCTGGTACTTTTTCTGGAGCTTGACATACCCTGGAATCTCGGACCGGCATGGGCCGCACCACGTGGCCCAGAAATCGAGAACCACCACCTTGCCCTTGAATTCGTCGGAGGAGATGGATTTGCCATCGACGTCCTTCAAGGTCCATGACGGCATCGGGAAGGGTTTGAACGCATCGCCGGCGCGGAGGACTGGCGCCGCGAAGTTCAACAAAACCATTAAGAGGGCGGCTGAGGTTGGCTGGAATATGTTCTTGGGCATTCTACAAGGTATGCGAGCCGCCAGCCCGCGCAAATATTCCGGCGAATCTGCCAGAAGTCTCGGCCGCATCGCGGGAGGCAAGAGCGCAAAAAAACAGCCCCAACTGGAGCTTCGTCCGACCCCGAAACCATTTTTCAAGTCTCACGCAATGGGATGCACAAGTCCGTCCCAAATGACGCCAGCCATTTGAATAGGAGCGCGGAGGACCAAGCCGTATCCATTCAATATGCCCCGTTCTCGCTCGTGAACAACAACGCCGTCCGGTGACCGATGTAGGAGCCTGCTTGCAGGCGATTTCGTCCTCTGTATCCTCCTTCGCCGGGCCTGCGGAGGACAGGTCGCGAGCACCTGTCCGCCGTAGCTTAAGCGAAGGCGGAAGCTCGCTCCTACAATTTGCATGGATACGGCTACGTCCGACGGGCTCCTATGGCTCCGCTCCGCCGACCCGCGGCAGGAGATCGTGGGTGGACATCGCCGCGACACCGAGAAAGCCGATTCCCTTGAACAGCAAAATCACGGCGATCAGCAGCATGCCCTCGCGTTGGAAGTAGGCAGCCCCGGCCAGCAAACCGACGCCCAACACAACCTCCACCACGAGGATGGCGGCAAACTGCGCCCGGCTTCCGATCCGCGCCAACCCGCCGTCGACCACCGTCGCACCCGCGCCGCCCTTGGGGGTGCGAACAAACTCACCACCGTCGGTCAGCATGCCTTCGACCACCGCCAGGGAGCCGGACACGCTCATCGCCAGTCCAAACGCCATCACGATCGGGGCAGCTGCGAGCCAGCCAAGCCCACCGACCCAATTGCGCCGGCAAAAATACTGTCCGGTCACATAGAAGGCCATCGTCGCTGCGCCGAGCAGGACAATCGTGATCGGATTGACCAGCCACCAGCCGGTGCCGGGATGCACCGTCAGGACCAACAGGCAGGGCACCAGCAGGATCACAAACAACAGCAGCAGCGGATGCACCAGGCCCGTGAACAGGTGGCTCACCGCCTCGCGCTTGACCCGGGCGGGCACCCGGCTGGTCAGGATTCGCCCGATCAATTTGCGAGCGACCTGGACCCCGCCTTTGGTCCAACGGCGTTGCTGCGACTTGAATGCGTTGAGGCTCTCGGGCAGTTCTGACGGAACCGGATAGTCGTCCCGATAGACCAGGCGCCAGCCGCGGAGCTGCGCGCGATAACTGATGTCGAGATCCTCTGTCACCGTGTCGTCCGACCAGCCACCGGCGTCCTCGAGGGCGGTGCGGCGCCAGATCCCGGCCGTCCCGTTGAAATTGAAGAAGAGGCCGCTCGCGTGGCGGGCCGCCTGCTCAACGATGAAATGAGCGTCGAGAAAGACCGCCTGGAAGCGGGTCAACAGACTGGCGTTGCGGTTCGCAAAATCCCATCGGGCCTGGACCACCGCCACCCGGGGATCGGAGAAGTGAGGGATGAGCACCTCGAGAAAATCAGGCGCCGGCCGGAAATCCGCATCGAAGACCGCAAAGAAGCCCGCATCGCTCTGCCGCGCGCCCGCCGCGAGCGCGCCCGCCTTGTAGCCGGCCCGGTTGGCCCGCCGCAGATGACGGCAGCGGAGTGCGCGCTCCGGATGGGTTGCGAGCCAGCCCTCAACCACTTCCGGCGTGCGATCCGTCGAGTCATCGAGGATCTGAATCTCGATCCGGTCCCCCGGCCAGCGAAGCGCGGTCACAGACTCCAGCAATCCCGTGACGACCAGCGGTTCGTTGTACACCGGACACTGCACGCAAACCAACGGAAGACGCCCTTCCCAGACCGGCGCGCGCGGCGGCCCGCCCCGGCAATGCCGCGCATACAGCCACAGGATCTTCAACCGATGGACGGCGAAGTAGATCAACCCGGTCAGCGTCAGTGCATAGCCTGACAGCAGCACGGCGGCCATGCCCCAACAAGCCTCCCCGTCGTCCTAAGGTCAAGACCGCAAAAAACTTGCAACGCAGATTCAAAGGCCGCCCGGCCCTCACAGCGTCTGGCCTTCGGAGAGATCGCTGGCGAGCGTCTCGATGAACTTCTTCATCGCCGGCGTGAGGACCCGGCCTTTGCGATGAAGAATCGCCAGCGGGCGCGTGAATTCCTTTCCTTTGAAATGCACCGCCGCAAGTGTCCCCTGCTTCACTTCCTGCAGCACCGTCGCCAGCGGCACCACCGCAACGCCAGCGTCAATCTCCACCGCCCGTTTCACGGTCTCAATGTTGTCGAACTCCATCACCGGTTCGATCTCGATCCGGTTCTCCCGGAAGATCTGGTCGACCGCCTTGCGGGTCGGGATGTCCGGATCAAACCCGATGAACTTGTGGCCCTCCAGCGCCTGCAGCTGCACTTCCTCGGCCTTCGCCAGCACATGGCTCGGATGCGTGATGAGCACGAGATGGTCGTTGCGGAAGGGGATCATTTCGATCTGCCGCATCTTCACCGGAAAAGCCACCAGCCCAAAGTCGACCGAGTTGTGCAGGATGTCCTCGTAGACCAGGTTCGAGCGCCGGTATTCCACCCGCACGTTCACCGAGGGATACTCGTGCAGGAATTTCTTGATGTACGGCGGCAGCTCATGGAGCCCGATCGAGTAGATGGTCGAGATCCGGATCGTGCCGCTGATCACCTTCTTCATCTCCTGGAGCTCGGACAGGAGCTTCTCGTAGGCGTGCAGCACTTCCTTCGCCGACTCGTAGACCCGCTGGCCCTCGCGGGTCAGCTGAAACTGCTTCTGGCTGCGGTCGATCAGCAGCGTCTTGAAGTGCCGCTCCATCGCCCGGGCCTGCTGGCTGACCGCGGACTGGGTGATGCTATTCAATTTGGCGGATTTTGAGAAACTCTTGGTCTCGACCAGGTCGGCGAAGATTTTAAAGTTGTCAATTTGCATGATAAGCCGGATTTTTTCGGGGCCTATTATCAAGTGCACTAATTGGTGCGCAATCTTTTAAGTAGGCTGCTTAATGTTTATCAATTATGAAACTTTTAGGCGGCCGGGCCGACGCCGTGCGCGAACGAATCGCCGTCGCCTGCGCGGCTGGCGGGGCGGGATCCGGCGGAGGTGCAGTTGCTGGCGGTGACCAAGAGCCACCCGCCCGCGGCGGTGGAATACGCCGCCCGCTACGGTCTCTCGGGCCGATTGGCGAGAACCGCGTGCAGGAGGCCGTGACAAGCGGGCCCAGGCGTCGGGCGGGCCTCCGGTGGGAGCTCATCGGGCACCTCCAGTCGAACAAGGCCGCGCCTCGCCGCAGTCGCATTTCGACCGGATCCAGAGCGCCGACAGCCTGAAGCTGCTCGTCGCACCTCGATCATGCCGCCGGCGAACTGGGGCAGCCGGCTGTCCGTTCTCCTGCAATTCAACGCCGGCCATGACCCGGCCAAGTTCGGCGCCGAACCCGCCGAGGCGCCGCGCCTCCTCGACGCCGCGCTCGCGCTGCGCCACCTCCAGGTCGACGGCCTGATGACCATCGCCCCGCTGTCCGATGATCCGGCGGTGGCCCGGCGCACGTTCGCCGCCCTGCGCGAGCTGCGGGACCAGCTGGCGGCGCGCGCGGGCGCCCCGCTCCGCGAGCTCTCGATGGGGATGAGCGGCGATCTGGAGCCGGCGATCGCCGAGGGCAGCACGCTCGTCCGGATCGGAACCGCCCTGTTCGGCGTGCGCTGACCGGTTTCCGGGTTGCCTCGCCGGCAGATCCAATTTGGATCAAAAACGTGGATACGGCCTCCCTGCCTCCCTCCGATCCGGTTTTTTCGCTCGGCGATCTCGAGACCCGCGAATTTCCCGGCACGGCGCTCGCGGTCCTCGGGCACCCCATCCAGCACTCGCTCAGTCCCGCCATGCACAACGCGGCCCTGGCCGCCCTGGCCCGCGACCACCCGGAGTTCGCATTGTGGCGGTATCACCGGTTTGATGTCCCTCCGGACGACCTGCCGCGCGCGCTCGACCTGTTTCGTGTCCGCGGATTCCGGGGCTTGAATCTTACCGTGCCGCACAAGGTCATCGCCTTTGAGTGCATCGCGAAGATCGATCCCGCCGCGCGCCCCATCGGAGCCGTCAACACCTTGGTTTCCGTGGAACAGGGCTGGCGCGGATTCAACACCGACGGGCCCGGCCTGGCCAGCGGTATCCACGACGATCTCGGCGCCGCTCTGACCGGCACCCACGTGATTTTGCTGGGCGCCGGCGGGGCCGCGCGGGCCGCCGCGGTGGAGTGCCTGAAGCATCGTTGCGCGTCGCTCTGGATCGCCAACCGGACGCCCGCGCGCCTGCACGCGTTGCTCGCGTTGCTCCGCCCTCTGGCCGATCAGGTGCCCGTGCAGGGATTCGATCCCCAATGTCCGCCCGCCGGACTGCCCGCCGGCGCCCTGGTGATCAACGCCACCGCCTCCGGTCTCCACCCGGATGATCCGCCGCCGGTCGATCTCGCCCGCCTGCCGCGGCCCGCGGGAGTTTACGACATGATCTACAATCCTCCGGAAACGCTGCTGCTCCGCCAGGCAGCAGCGCTCGAGGTGCCGCGGGCCAACGGACTCTCGATGTTGGTCCACCAGGGGGCGCACTCCCTCAAGCTCTGGACCGGGCTCCCCGTCCCGGTCGCGGTCATGATGTCCGCGGCCCGGGCCGCCATGCAGCCGTCGGTTTGACCCGGAGCGCCTGGTCGCTCCCGGCGGCGCCCGCCATGGTTTGACTTTCCCCCGCCCCACCCCAGCAATCGCTTCACTCCATGTCCGACTACGTGCAGTTCTCCGCCATCTTTCCGTGGTTCTTTCCCACCGCAGTGTTCGTGTTCGGCGCCTGCATCGGCAGCTTTCTTAATGTGTGCATTTACCGGATCCCCGCCGGCCAGTCGATTGTCACCCCCGGCTCCCACTGCGCCTGCGGGGCCGCGATCCGGTGGTATGACAACGTTCCAATCCTCAGCTGGTTCATCCTGCGCGGCCGGGCCCGCTGCTGCGGTCGCCCGTTCAGCTTTCGTTATGTGTTGGTGGAA
>CAWDQK010000095.1:0-24703 GCA_963804395.1 uncultured Verrucomicrobiae bacterium
GCGTCTGGCCGAGGCGTTGGCGCAGCGACCGGATCCCTTGGTCCTTTTTGAGATGCCCGGCGAGACGGACCTGGCCCCGGAGGGTTGGACGTGTATCAAGCGACTCGGGAAGGGCGCCCACCAGCCGACAGTGGCATTCTTCCGGCAGAGCTGAGGACCGGCTGGCCGCCGTCGCCGCGAAGGGCTCAGTCTTGCCAGTTCTCGACCTTCAAGCCCGGTATGCGACTGAACTCGCGGACATTGCGGGTGACAATGGTGGCACCAAGGCGAAGAGCCTGGGCGGCGATCAGCGTGTCCATGGGGCCGATTCCAGCACCGCGAGCTTCGAGGTCGTGTCGAATGGCGGCATAGTGCGTGCAATCGTCACGGGTGAAAGGTTCAACCGGGATCGTTTGGGCCAATTCCGCCAGTTTCAGGCGGGCATGGGCGCTGGCACCTTTGGTCACACCAAATTCGCGTTCTGCGAGCACGATCACTGAAAGGCACAATTCGCCAAAGGCAGCCGTCATTTTCGAAATGGTCTTCGGGTTGTCCCCACGCATATAGGCGGAAAGCGCATTCGTATCTGGCAGATAGGTCATTGGTCTCGGGGAATGTCAGGGGTGGAGTGTGGCGGCACGTCGAGCATCTCCGGACACGAGCCGGCGAGGGCCATGAAGCGTCGGCGGCGAGATTCGAAATCGGCGTTGAGAGGCTCGAGCAGAACTCCTCCTGTTGGAGTCCGGGAAATCGCCGCCTCGGTGCCTGGAAGTCGGAATTCACGCGGCAATCGGGCCGCTTGGGAGCCTCCATGCCGGAAGAGTTTTGCGCGGTTGGTTGTCGTCGGCATAGATACATGTAGATACATCGAGTCCGAGAAGTCAAAGATCATGAGACCGAACCGATTGATCCGCTCGGTGCGCGTGGTCGCACGGGTCTCCCGACCCGTGGCTGAAGTTTGGCGATTCGGGACGATTCAGGCGGCCGCCTGATCGGCAGCTGTCAACGACCGTCGATCGTCTTGGGTCCAGCGATGCTCCAAGCCCTGGCGATGCGTCCCCCCTTGATCTCGTAGATCATCGTCAACTGGACCCTTCCAGGTCCCTCGGGAAACGTGCGGGTCACTTCCTCATGATCGACCACCGTCGTTCCCATGACGATCCGGGTCAGCAGGGTGGCGTGAAGATTTGATTCCTGAAACCGGAGCGTGAACCGTTCCCGGAGGGCTTCAGTCCCCCTGGCAAGGAGGGTGTTTGGATGCTCGTACATTTCGGCGTCATCGGCGTAGACCGCCAGCAGTGCATCGGCATCGTGGCGATTGTACGCCGCCAGTTGCTGCGAGACCACGTACTCGGGATCGGGAGACGTCTGCACGACATTCTGCGGCACTTCTTTCAGAAATCGGTCGAATCGAGGCTTGCCCCACTGATCAAGATCAACCGAGGCGATTACCGCCGTCGCCCGGCCGACGATGCGCTCGCGTGCCACGCAGCCATTCGCGAAAGAAATGTCTGGCAAAGCCGCGCAGAGAGAAATGGTCATTCATGGCTCACATTTCTGAAGCTCACCGTGCCCAGCGTAAACCCTAATTCCTTGGATCTGGTCCGACCATCCCCTTATTCCTTGACCACACTTTCCAGATTACGGCGCAAACCAATCGTTCCAGAATGGCCACTCCGGCAAGAAGCGCAATGAACATGCCAATTGGTGGCCACTTCATGGGAAGCGATCAAGGACAGGGGCTCCATCGACATGTGGAAGGCGGTAATCTGCCGGGATTTGGTCCCTCGTCGTAGACGACATTGTTGGGTTCTCCATTTTCCCAATCGGGGTAGCAAAAGGATCTCTTCGTGGCCAAAGTTCCCACACCAGCACTGCAATCATGATAGTTGCGCCCAAGACAGCGAAAGTGAGCATGGTCTTGCGCCTAAGATACTGATTCAGTATCCCTGCCAAACCGCCGGCCCCAATGACCGCCACGCTGGCGAACTGTGCTGCGGGCCGGAGAAGACCTCGGTGATTCAGGAGCAGATCAATCGGTGCAGTGGCAAGGAATACACCGATCGCCACGACGCAACCCAGGACGAATGCCCCGTTTTCTCGCGTCGCAGCGGCCATTGCCATCCCGTAGGCGGTCAGTGCGGTCAGTACGAATAGATGCCGGCCAAATGCCCCCGAGACCAGATGACCTTGGGCACAAGCGTCACTTGCCAGCATTGGGATGAACACGAGGAGCACGAAGGCTATCGACGCTTTCGCTGCCAGCAGTTGTCCACCGGAAATCGGCCGAGACTGCCAGAAAGCCCCGGGAGTGGCGACGTTGTCCTCCTGCACAAACCAACCAAGCAGCGCGATGCCGAGTAGGAAAAACGCCACGGCCGAGAATGTCGCAATCATCTGACCGACCGAACCGCCGTAGGCCTCCGTCCAAACATGGTGCAGGTTCAAGACGAGCACGATCGTTCCAGCCAAGGCCCAAACCGAAATGGGCAATCTGAAACGGCAAAGATCCTTTTTGATAATGTGCCAAGTGAGATTCATGCGGCGAAACCTTTCTCCAGATTGCTGCCCGAGCGGGCCAGCGTGACAAAAATCTCGCGTAGGGTCATCGGTCGGGCCGTCACCGTTGCCTCAGGGAAACGCTCGCGGCAGGCGCGCTCAGTCGCGTCGCGGTCGTAGCGGCTGTCGACGAAGCTCACAAGGCTGCCGGCACATTCCAGACCGAGCCAGCTTGTCGGAAACGACGGGGGTGGCATGGCGTCACCTGGCAACGCCGCTTCGACGCGGCGAAACCGCGCTTGGAGCGCCTCTGTGGTTTCGCTTAGGCATAAACGTCCGCCATCGAGTAGCGCCACGTGGTCAGCCAAACGTTCGACTTCCTCGATCTCGTGTGACGCTACCAGGACAGTCCAATCGCCTGCCGCTGACACTTCGAGTACACCGCGAACAAAGTCCTCCCTCACCAAGACATCGAGCCCGCTGAATGGCTCATCGAGCAGCAGCAGTTTCGGCCGATACGCAAGCGATGAGATCAACGATGCTTTCATCATCATGCCTCGGGACAGCTGCCGCAGTCTACGGTTCTCAGGCAGCGCGAAGCGATCCAGCAGCGTTCTTTCCAGCGTTACATCCCAGGTCGGATAAAACGGCCGGCAGTAGTCGAGAAGTTGACGCACTGTCATCCAGAGGGGCAATTGCTGATTGTCGGCAACATAGCCGATTTGCGCGAACTCGCGCGGTCCAAGTTGACGCGAGTCCACGCTCATCACGCTAGCTTTGCCAGCGGTGGGGGACAGATGGTTCATGAGCAGCCTGATTGTGGTCGACTTACCGGCACCATTGGGGCCGAGGAGTGCGCAGACGCCTCCGGCCGGCACGACGAAAGAGAGATCATGAACCGCCTCCGTGTGCCCAAACCGGCGGGTCAGGTTGTGAGTTTCAATCATGTTCATGGGTAAAGTTCAGCCCGGCGCCTTTCGTCCCGATTATTGACCCGGAACCAGTCGAGCACTTTCGGCACGATGTTTTCATTTGCCGCCGAGTTCCTTCCAGTGGGCCGTCACGGCCGCCTGCACATCGTCGAGGTCGAGCCCAAGTTTCTTGGCTTCCACCACCAATCGTTCGATTTCACCGCCGAGCAGCTCTGCGCGCTCTTTCCGGCCTCCAGGTTCGCGGGCTGCAACGATGCTGCCTACGGCGGGTGTCGTCACCAGCACGCCTTCGTTCACAAGCGCAGCAACGACCTTATGCGCCGTGTTCGGATTGACTTTCAACTCCTGGCTTAGGACCCGCACCGACGGGAATTTGTCACCGGGCCTCAACTGCCCCCTGACAACTGCCTTCTTCACCGCGAACAGAATCTGTTCCGTCACGGGCAGGCCGGGTCTCAGTTCGATGGAAAACGGGAGCACGACGTACTATCAGCACTAGTACAGTTAGTATGGCAAGCATTTTCTCAAAAAATCGTGACTCTTACCTTACCATGCGGTCTTCTTCGACGCAGCACCTCCTGTTCGTCCGCGGCGGGTCAGGCCTTGGCCAGAGCCTGCGCCACGAACTGATTTCGGCTGTCACCTCGCGCCATCGCTTTCACAACGGTCTTCCGGTGTGCCGCTGGCGAGACTCGGACGATGAACTTCCCGCTGTATTCCTTGTTCTCTGTGGCCGAGGGCAATCGTTCTCCGGCGCCCGCCGGGAACTGAGGGCTTGCCAGAGACCCTGCGCCGGGTTGCTTTCCCAATGCGGCGGTTCCTGCCTTCGGCGCGGATCGACCGACTCCTGCCGCTTGGCAAGCCGCGCCAAGATTTTATGCAAACCTCTCCCAACTCCTTGGAGCGCTCGAAACCATGGATGCGAAGTGTGGCCGCCGTCGCGATCATGCTGCTGCTCGCGGCGCCGGCGATTGCGCTGGACGGCTCGCTGGTGCTCGCGCGCAACGGCCGGGTGATCGCGCTGGTCCCCTACGCGCCCAATATCGTGCGAGTCACCCTCAGCACCGACCAGGCCGCCGTCACCGACGGCCCGGGCTACGGCGTGGTGGCGCAACCCTCCCCGGCAGGGTGGTCGCACGAGCGCGAGGCGGATGGCGGGGAGGTCTTCCGGTCGGCGGCGATGGTCGTCCGGGTGGCGCCGGCGGAGCTGACGAAAGACCGGTTGCCGCAGCCGATGGCCCTCGACGCCCTGAACCAGCAGCTGCGCGACCAGTACTTCGGAGGGCTGTTCGACCACGATGGTCCGCACGAGGATGCAGTGCGGGTGTCGGGCCCCGACGGGCGGGTGCTGCTGCAGATGCGGAACTGGATGATGACCCCGGGGAGTCCGGAAGTCGCCCAAGCCCATCCCGGCGACAAGGGACACCGGATCGGCGCGCTCTTCGACTCCCCGGCCGGAGAGCATTACTACGGGCTCGGGCAACAGCAGCAGGGCTGGATGGACCTGCGCGATCACGAGATCCACTGCTGGCACGAGTACTCCGCGATCGGCGGCCAGGATGTCGGGGTTCCGTTCCTGGTGTCCAGCCGCGGGTATGGGCTGATTTGGGACAATCCGTCGAAGACCACGGTGGACCTGGGGTTCAACCAGCGGAACACGTGGTCCTCGGAAGTGGGGGACCGCGTGTCGTATTTTGTCATCGCCGGCAGTTCGAGCGATGAAATCTACGCGGGCTACCGGCAGCTGACCGGCGTCACGCACCTGCTGCCGCGGGCGGTCTACGGGTACATCCAGAGCAAGGCCATCTATCCCACCCAGGAGCAAATCCTGGAACTCGCGCGGCAATACCGGGCCAGGCAGCTGCCGCTCGACGGGGTCGTGGTCGATTTCCTGAACATGACGCGGCAGGGGGAGCTGGACCTGGATCCGAAGCGCTGGCCCGATCCCGCGGCCATGAACCGGGAACTCCATGCGATGGATGTCCGCTCGCTCCTGAGCGTCTGGCCCCATTTTGCGCCGGGGACGCAATTCTACGACATGTTGCAGAGTCGAGGCTGGCTCATTCACCGGCCGGACGGGAGCCCGGATCTGGGATGGGGCCCGAAAACGATCGGTCCCAATCTCGACTCCACGAACCCCGCCGCGGCGCGCTGGTTCTGGGAGCAGATCCGCGACCGGTACATAAAGCCTTATGGGTTCGACTATCTCTGGCTCGATGAGACCGAGCCGGACATCGACCCCGGGCCGGACGAGTTCGCGATCGGGTCGGGCACGCGTTACTACAACGTGTACCCGCTGTTCCACACCGCCGCGGTGTACGAGGGGTTCCGGCGGGATTTCGGCGACAGCCGGCGCGTCATGATTCTGGCGCGCGCCGCGTACCTTGGCGCCCAGCGCAACGGCACCGTGTTCTGGTCGAGCGACATCGTGGCCACCTGGGACATGCTCAGACGCTCGATTCCGGCCGGGTTGAATTTCACGGCGACTGGGCTGCCGTATTGGGACACCGATATCGCCGGGTTCTTCTCCCCCGCGATTCCACCCGACTATCATGCCGCCCATCGGCCGCTGATCGACGGATCGGATGCGCGCGAGGTCATCGGCCATTACGAGGACTACCCCGAGCTGTTTGTGCGGTGGTTCGAATGGGGCGCCTTCCAGCCGGTCATGCGGGCGCATGGCGAGCGGATGCACAACGAGGTATGGTCCTATGGCCGGGAGGCGGAGCCGATTCTCGCCCGCTACCTGAAGCTTCGGTATCAGCTTCTGCCCTACACCTACTCGAACGCGTACCGGAGCTACCGGACCGGCGCGCCGTACATGCGGGCCCTCTTCATGGATTTTCCGGCCGATCCCCGGGTGGCGGACCTCCCGGACGAGTACATGTATGGGCCGGCCTTCCTCGTGGCGCCGGTGACCGAACAGGGCGCGACCCGGCGGGCGGTGTACCTGCCGGCGGGATGCGACTGGTACAACTACTGGACCAATGAGCGGCTGCATGGCGGGCAAACGATCGTGGCGGATGCGCCGATCGACGTCCTGCCGTTGTTTGTCCGGGCCGGGAGCATCGTGCCGCTGGGTTCGGAGGTGCAAAGCGCCCAGCAGCCCCAGACGATCGCGTCGATCAAGGTGTATCCCGGAGCGAACGGCCGTTTCGACCTCTTTACGGACGATGGCACGACCTACGCCTATGAAAGCACAGGCGGACACGTCACCCCGCTGGTTTGGGATGACGCCGCCCGGCAACTCACGGGCGCGGAGCAGGTGCCCGTCACGGTCGTGGGGCAGTAAGGCTGTTTTTTGCGGCGCATCGCCTGCCCTGCGGCAGTGCTAGCCGCGCGGTTCAGGCGGAAACCAAAGGATCCAGGTTGAAAAATCGATCAGGCCACCGTGGGCCAGCAGGAAATCGGCGCCGAAGAAACCGTGAACGTTGGGGCTGATCGGTTCGGTCCCCTTCAGCTCCGACATTTTCATATCGACAATGCCGACGTAGACGTTTCCCCAACTTCGCTCGCCGACGGTCAGGTCCGAGAGGCGGGCAACAGTGAGTCGGTGCGTGCCAAGCCCGATTCTTTGGAGGCCGATCAATCTCCCTTCAAGATCGGCTGGGATATTTGTGCCGGTCTCCGATCTCTGCTCCCGCTTCACCTTCAGGCGTGAAAGCTCGCTCTCCTCCAGAAAACTATAGCGCGCGCCGGTATCGACGATCCAATCGGTCGGATGGCCACGGATCTCTCCCTTGATAATCATTCGCTTGCCGGCATGGATGGGTATCGGCGTGTAGCCGCTGCCCCGGAGCGATCGTTCGATCGCTGCCTCCTGTTTCCGCGTCGGCCTCGCTCCGCGAAAGTAGATTTGGCGTCCTGCGCAATCGATGATGCAAAAGTTCCGGGCGAGAAAATCGATCCCCAAGAGTCCGTCAAAGGAAAGCGCAACATAGTCAGCGGTCAGTTTCTCCGCGCGGGCAGGTTGATTGAAGAAGTGTGCGGGGCCGAAGGCGAGATCGGCGATCAGCACAACGGAGGGCTCGGCAATTTCGCCGAGCAGGCTGTCGTGCAATTCGATGTGTAGCTCGCCAAGCGTCTTGGCACCTGGCGCGCTCCATGGGTCGATGGTTGTGAAGCTGCACCCGGTATCCACCTCCAGCTTCACCTTCTTTTCGCCAATCGTCGCCTTCAACAGGAAGGGTTCATCGTCGTCCGGCTGAAACGGAACTGGAAGGTAAGCACAGCGCCGAAGGAACTCTTCGAGGGACGATTCCGATTTTGGGCCGCCGGACGCAGGCCTCGCAAACCCAGTCACGCTGAGCAGGAGGAGGATAAAGACGATTCGTACAGACATGCGTCAGGAATTTCTCAAACAATCTTAATGTTGGTTTTGCCTCTTGGCACTCGCTTGAAAACGACCGCCAACGGGTTCCAATCGACTGCGGAGGGATTGTCGGAGCGCACAACGGGGAAGCGCACACGCAGAAGGATTGGGGTGATCATCGGGGGTGCCGACCGTCGCAGCCATAATTTCCGATTCGCGAATTGCTGTCAACGCGCCGGCCAGACGGGCCAACCGGCCGTTCATCAGACTCTCCGGGCGATGATCTGTCCCGGACACAATGCATCCATCCAGGCTTGACGATAGGTAGCATTTTGCTACCTTCGGCCGATGAGCCAGCCGGTCAAGCTGTCGGATAGCCTCGTCCTGGATGCCCGCCTGACCAGTGAGGTGGCGGAGCGTTCGATCGCCGGTCAGATCGAATTCTGGGCCGGACTGGGGCGTGCCATCGAACCATTGCTGCGGCTTCCGGATGTGCTTGCCTTGCGAAAAGCCGGGGCGACGAGGCCGCTGTCCGCCTGCCTGGCCGAAGTCGGCACGCCTTCTGGTGCGCAGCGGCTCGCCGCCTACCTCCAGACGCGGCCCTACCCCCATTACGAAGCGGATCGGAAGCGGCCTGGCCTGCTCGTGCGCATCGACGAGGACGGCACCCGCACCGCGGGTCGTTTTGTAAACCGTAGGTTCGAGCCAGCGCCAAGCCGTTGATTGCCGCGATGCATCCGTTGCTCGATGCCCGGCCGGTCATTGTCGCCGTCGCCGGACCCAACGGCGCGGGCAAGACGACCTTCTTCAACGCCTTTCTTCGCGAGGCCGGGTTGCGCTTTGTGAACGCCGACGAGATCGCCCGCGAACTCGGACTGACTCCTTATGAGGCGGCCAAGATCGCCAGCTCGCTTCGCCGCGAACTCGTCAAACAACGGGAGAGCTTCATTTTCGAAACCGTCTTCTCCGATCCGGTCGGAGAAAAGGTGGCATTCCTGAAGGACGCGGCCGCCGCGGGATATGGCGTCGTCCTTTGCTATATCGGAATCTCCGCCGCCAAAGTTTCGGAGGAACGCGTCGCAATGCGGATCTCGCAAGGTGGACACGATGTTCCGGCCGAAAAACTCGCAACCCGCTTTCCCCGCATCCTCGCCAATCTGCAGGCGGCAATCAGGGAACTGCCGCTGGTACTGGTGTTCGACAATGACGACCTCAACCGCCCGTATCGCAAGGTCGCCGAATTTCAGCAGGGCCAGAGGAAAATGATCGGCAAACCCATTCCAGCCTGGCTCAAGTCCGTGATCCCATGAGTTCGGCTGCCCGGGAACAAATCCGACGGTTGTTCAAATAAGCGTGATGGCGGCCTGGCGAGCGAACTCGAAATCTAGTTTTGCCGCTGATGGGACGCATTTCCTGATTTACGGTAGCGGCGCAGCCCCTGGGACTACCGCAATGCGCTCTCAACGCTACACGCCCCGATAGACAAAGTCGTGGAGCTTCACTTCCCCCGTTCCAACGCAATAGACGCCAAATTTCAGGCTGAGAAAGCCGCCGAAGACGTTATGATGATAGCCCGATACTTCCATCTGCCACGGGTGCTTGGTCCATGCCTCTCCGTTCCGCTGGTAGTAGAATGTCACGATGTTGGCATGGTTGGTCACACGCAGGCGCACGGTGCGGGTGGCCATGTCCTGACGCATCCAGCTGTGTTCCTGGCCGTAGTTATAGGTGAACATCTGCGAGTTGCTGAAGCCAACGCCGCAGAACATACGCTCGCTGTAAAACAGGCATATTCCCGCTTGGGCGCCGTCGCCAATGTCCAGGGTGATCTCGGCCTCGTAGCTGCGGTCGCCGATAAGGAAGGTGAGCGGAGATGTCCGCCGCGTCTGGCGGCACGTCGAAGCGAAAATCCGGTTTTCGACCGCGGCGCAAAAGCTCACGCACGACCTCGCGAGCAGTCATGCGCGACTCGTGGTCGGTCGTCGCCAGCAAAACGATGTTGTCAGCAGGGGTTTTCAACTCGGCCATCACCGCTTCCGCCAGCACCTGTGCAACCGCATCGTCGTCCGGCGCGCAGGAGAACATCCAGGAAACGCCGGCGAGCGTGGCCGTCTTGTCGGTGGCGATGGGGCTCACGAGCGGAAGCTGCGCTTTCGCGACGACTTGCTCGGCGAGGTGGGTGGTGCCGTGCAGCAGATCAAGCTGTGCTTATGCTTGAAGTTCGCCCTGCAAAACCACCAGCCTCTTGTGGCAAATGGACGGATTTGCGGTGCAGATGGCTGCCTGGCCATAGCCGGCTGCCATTGCGGCATCGCGAAAGGAGCTCCGCTCAATTCTCCGGCGCGACCAGCCGGAGGATCGTCGGAATGCTGCCTCCCAAATCGAGGCTCGTCGTTGTCGCTCCCGACGGCCACTGAACGCGCACGCGGCGCAGCGGTTTTTGATCCGTGCAACCGAAGAACAAGGCCGCGGTCGACTGGCTGTAGTAGCCCCGAGCCGGCGCAGACTTCGCTGGTTGGGCTTTCCGCTGATCCGGCTCATCTTCTCTAATCCTGAGCAATGTTGCTCAATTGACGGAACCACTCCCGACTCTAGGCTTTTCTGATGCAGCAAGAACACAGGTGCATTCTGACGTTTCCGAACCCTCTTCTGAAAACCTCATGAAACTGATCTCGCGGCGCGATGCACTCAAAACGGCTCTCATCGGTGCTGTTTCCACGCAGATTGTCGGTGAGTCGGCGTCCGCCATCGGCGAGTCTCCCGCCAGCTCGGCTTCGAAACCGGCTGCAGGAATCGAAGGCCAGCGCCGGGCTGATCTCGGCGATGGGACATTCCTCAATCCGATCGTCCCCGGCGACCATCCGGATCCAACCGTGCTGAAGGACGGGGACGACTATTACATGACGTTCTCGTCGATGTTTTCCTATCCCGGCGCGATCATCTGGCACTCGCGCGATCTCGTGAACTGGGCGCCGCTCGGCCCTGCGCTGACGAAACCCATTGGCACCGTCTGGGCCATGGACCTGGTCAAGCACAAGGGTCGCTACTTCATCTACATTCCCGCAAATCCGGGTGACCGGCAGTCGATCTTCGTCATCCACGCCGACGATATCAGCGGCCCGTGGAGCGAACCGATCGACCTCAAGGTGACCGGCTGCATCGACCCCGGACACGCCGTTGGCGAAGACGGCAAGCGCTATCTGTTTTTTAACGGCGTCCGCAGAATTGCCCTGACTGATGATGGCCTGGCGACGGTCGGCGCACTGGAACAGGTCTACAGCCCATGGCGCTACCCCGACGACTGGGTGGTCGAAATGTTCGCCCCGGAAGGCCCAAAGATCTTCCGCCGGGAGGATTGGTTCTACCTCGTGGCCGCGGTGGGCGGCACGTCCGGTCCGCCGACCAGTCACATGGTCACGGTCGCCCGCTCGCACTCCATCCATGGCCCATGGCAGGACTGCCCCCACAACCCAATCGTTCATACCGAGAGCGCCGAAGAACCGTGGTGGTCGCGCGGCCATGCCACGATCGTCGAGGGGCCGGGCGGCGATTGGTGGATGATCTATCATGGTTACGAAAACGGTTTTCGCACGCTGGGCAGGCAAGCCCTCTTGGAGCCGGTCGAATGGACTCGTGACGGCTGGTTCCACGCCAAAGGCGGGACGCTGTCGCAGGCAATGGCCAAACCCAGGAAGGGGTTGCCGGGACCGTCAGGCATCGCGCTGTCGGACGATTTTTCGACGAATCGATTCGGCGTGCAATGGAGTTTCTTCAATCCCGGCCCGGATGAGATGAAACGCGCACGCTATGAAGCCCGCGCCTTGGCGATATCCGGCAAGGGCACGGCCCTGGCCGACAGTTCAGATCGCTGCCTACAACGCGTACAACACGGTGGGCGGTTCTTACACGGATGCCAACGGTGGCGTCCATACGTACATTGGCGGCTACGCCATTGTGAACGCTTGGCTGAATGCGCCATTCCCGTCCACGTTCTTCTCAAGCTATAATCTGAGCCCGGCAATCAATCCGGCACTCGCGAAGGCGAGCGGACAGCTCGTGGATGCTTACGTCGGCGGCATCTCGGGCGGCGTCTCGGGCGGCGTGCCACTTGGCGGGGGATCGCAGTTTGGCAACCACCAGACAACGGTCACCAACGTCTCGACCGGAACAGAAGTCGAGGTTACCTACCAGCCAGTGAAGAACTGGAATCTGGCGGTCAACTACACCCATGTAGATGCGGTGCACAAAAACGTTAACCCGGTGACGCAGGGTTTCATGGCTGCGATGACCCAGTTCATGAATGGACCTGGCGGCCAGGACCGCATGTGGTGGAACGGCGGAAGCCCGCTCGGCCAAGATTGGAACTCCAGCCTCGTCGCTCCCTACACGGTGGAGTTGAACGAACAAGGGCATCCGGCGCCGGAAGTCTCGCCCTGGAGATTGAATCTGGTCACCACGTACCAGATTGATCATGGCATTGCGAAGGGCGTGTTCTTTGGCGGCGGCCTCCGGATTGAAGCCGGTCGGATCATCGGCTACAAGTTCGACTCGACGTTCAAGAACGTTAACAGCGACCTGCCGCAATACCAGCCGAACCCCGCGACGGGAATGAATCCGCTTGGGCTCACCCTCGGCGGCCTGAACATCAATGAGCCGTTCTATAGCTCGGCCGATCATCACGTCGATCTTTGGGTTGGCTACAACAAGAAGATCACGCGCGATATCAACTGGCGCATTGCGCTGAACCTCAAGAACGTTGGCGAGAAGGACCGCCTGGTAGCAGCGCGCATCAATCCGGATGGCAGCATTGCTCTCACCCGGATCGAAGAAGGCGTGGGCTGGCAGATAACGAACACATTCTCGTTCTAGGCCTCCTAGCCTTTCCAAGAGCGGTCTTCCGCTCCAGGAGACGTCAAGATTCAAGTCCGGCGGCGAAGGCTGCCGGACTTTTTATTTGGTGCACCGGAAGGACGCACCTCGCACGGTTGGAAGGGCGCTTGGATGGAAATGAATGGTCATCCTGCCTGCGGTGGCCCTGCTCAGAATGCTGCCCGCCTTCATGCTGCCGCTTTGCGGATCGGTGAAGTTGTATTGTGCCCTCAGGGTCGGGCGTCGCGCCCGGAGGCGTCGGCTCCGGGCCACGCGGTTTGGCGCAAAGGCAACGCACGGCCACGTCGCTGTAGCTCGCCGCCTCGATCGTCCGGGAACCGAAGCGGCCCTCCGGGCTCCCACCTCGCAGCCGAAATGCAGTCCTATCCGTCGGATTCTCCGATCACAGTGCCCGGACGCCCGGAGCGTAACTTGCGAAGCACCACAAGATGCGCTCCGGGCAGCCCGAAACACCCGTCCCGGCCGGACCTCACAGATTCAAGGTCGCCTGCACGTAGGCGAAGTTGGCATCCTTCGAGCCGACGACGCGGAACGACTCCTTCACGTATTCACCCCGGAAGAAACGCCCGACGCCGGCTTCGAGCAGCAGCCCACGGGTCACGGTCCAGCCCGCAATGAAGTCGACTTCCTGGCCGAGATTGGGGCTGTAGCCAGGGTTGAGACCAAAACCCTTGCCGCTTCCAGGAGTGGCGCCAGGGGTATTCCGCGGAACGCCTGCGACGTTGTACCAGTAATCGTGGGTGTTCTCAAGGTACTGCTGATGAACGTCGAGCGCCAGGCTGGTGGTGGCGTTGGGTTTAACCGTGAACGACAGACGGTAATCTTCGATGTTCTGCAGACTGGAAAGATCCATCGCTCCGTAGAGTCCATGATTGGAGGGCAACAGATTCATGAAGGTTTGGCTGGTCGCGTCGGTGGAATTATGATCTCCCGAGGCGCAGCTGGCAATCAGGGCCAGGCGGGGAGTCCACACGACGTCCTTCCAAGTGTAGCCTCCCTGAAGAATGAAAGCCCAGGCGCTCTGGCCCAACCGGGGTGCCTTTTCTGCAACCGCCACAGCCGTTGCGGGAAACACCGCCGTGCGGTCACCGAACTGGTACATCAGCTCAATCCCGTAGTCCCACGAGCCCAGCGTGCCGGGCTTGGACTTGGTCCGATATCCGAGGGTGTAAGTGTCCTGCGGAGCGGTGAACCGGAAAGGAGCGGGCACGCCGGACCAGTTGTCAGTGACGATGTCCCGGGCGACGTTGCGTGCCAGAAGATACGCTTCGACGACATTGTCCTTCGACAGGCCTGGAAAATCGAAATATGCGCCCGACAACCTGTCGTGAGGGTTGGACTCGTTGAAATGGTCGCTCTCAGTGTAGACGAGGTCGGAGGCAAACAGGTCAACGCCGAAGAACGAATCCTGGTAGCGCACCTTGACGGCGTCGAAGGTGTGGGGATCGTTCAGCCAAAGTGCGGTCCCGAGCAGCCGCTGGTCACCATAGGCCAGCTCCTGCCGGCCCACCTTCACAGTTAGCGGAAACTCTTTCAGATTGCCGATTTGCAGGTAGGCCAACTGAAGCTGGAGCGGTCCGTCGTTGTCGGTCAGACCCTTGCCCGGCGCGGTCGCGGTGTAGCGGTCATCGCTGAATGAATAGCTGGAGCGGGTCTCCACGACCGCTGAAAACCAGTCGCCGGTATAGCCAACACGAGCCATGAGGCGGGAGAGCCAGTAGTCGTTGCTGTTCGTGGTCGGCGGCGCCGAAGAGAAATCAAAATTCGAACCAGCGTGGGTCGTGCCAGCCCCCGCTGTGTCCTCTGCCCGAACCCGCTCATTGATGCCGAAGTCCCAGGCATTTAATATGGGATTGGATGACCGGAGATAATCGTCGATTGCGCCGGGCACTGGCGCGGCTGGTGAGGGCGGCACGTACTGGGCGCAAGCCGAGGCGGCCGCGAAGATGAACAACAGAACGGTGGCTGGTGTGGTTCGCATGGAGAACATTGCGGTTAGGGTCAGGTTTGAACAAAAGTCGCCAACGGGACTAAGCTGCTGGCGCCAATGCACGGCGAGACGTGCGGGTGGACGCCGCATTCGAAGGCTTCAGGGCCGGGCGCGATACATGTCGGGTTTGCGAACGGCGGGCCCGGACGGCCGCAGCCAGCTGCCCGAGCACGGGAATCGTCTTCTCCCAAGCCAGGCAGGAATCGGTGACGCTACGACCATAGACGAGAGGCCGCACGCGGTAGTTCTGGGTACCGTCCAAAAGATTGCCTTCGAGCATCACGCCACAGATGGCGTGCTGCCCGGCGGCGATCTGCGCAGCGACGGCGGCGGCTACGGCCGGCTGCCGCGCAGGATCCCGGCCGCTGTTGCCATGGCTGCAATCCACCATCAGGCGCGGCGGCAAACCAGCCGCACACAGCAGCTCAACCGCAGTTTGCACGTGAACGAAGTTGTAGTTCGGACCCTGTTTGCCCCCTCGCAGCACCAGGAGGCCGCGACTGTTGCCGGTCGTGCCAAGCATCGCCGGAGCACCATCCCGGGTCACCGATGCGAACCAGTGGGGATGCCGCGCGGAGAGAAGCGCGTCAACTGCCACCTGCACATCACCATCAGTACGGTTTTTAAACCCGATGGGCATGGACAGCCCGGAAGCCAGCGCGCGATGCACCTGGCTCTCGACCGTGCGCGCGCCGATTGCACCCCAGGTGACCAATTCCGCGTGGTACTGCACAAGTGTTGGGTCGAGAAACTCGGTGGCCGCCGGCAGGCGCAACTTGGCGATATTCAGAAGCAGTCGCCGGGCGAGCCGCAGTCCCTGGCCAATCCGGTAGCTGTCGTCGAGTCCGGGATCATCGATCAACCCCTTCCAACCGATAATCGTGCGCGGTTTCTCCACAAAAACACGCATGATCACGCACAATTCGGAGGCGTGACGCCCGACAGCGTCGCGCAGCCGTTCGGCATAGTCGAGGGCCGCCTCCGGATCGTGGATCGAACACGGTCCTACGACGACGAGCAGCCGGTCATCCTGGCCGAGGATGATTTCTTCCGCGGCGCGGCGGCTCCGCGCAATAAAGTCAGCGCTTGCGTCGGCCAGCGGCAACTCCGCGGCCAGGGCCGCCGGGCAGAGCAGCAGCTGGGTGTCGCGGATGCGCAGTCCGTCGATGGTTCTCATCAGATGTTCTCCACCTGCCCTCGCGGACACGCAGTTGACTCGGCATTAGCCGCTAAACGCCTTAATTGGTGAATCTGAGTGTCACCCTCACGGGCTGGGGAGGTCGGGATCACATTTCGGCTCATTTTCTTGGGGTACCCGGTTGCTTTGCACCGGCTTAGAGAACGCCTTCGAAAACAGGCCGCTCTTATTGTAATCGTAACCGGAAGAGGAAACACTTTTGGGACCATTTGGCGGTGGCACGATGTCAATCGCTTCCGGTAGCCCAGTGAACAGCTCGTTTCAGCCAGCGACCGGGGTTGCTTGCCTATATCCGCGAGGAAATCTGGTACGTGGTGGCGAAAACCCAGCAGAGACCGGATGCGCCAATCCTACTGATCCGTCTTCGGCAATCCGCCTGCACACCCGCAACGTTGGCTGTTGAGCACCGAGCCGCTCGCTCCGAATTCAACCACTGCGCGCCCCCTGGAAGATGCCAAGGCTACTGAAATTGCCGAACCGTCCGCGAAGGCTGCGGCTGAGCGGCACTTTAGTGCGGTCGCGCAGCACAACCTCGTAGTCCCCGTGAAACGTAGCGTGGATCTCCTTGATCTGGTCAAGATGCACCAAGGCGGAGCGGTTCACTCTCGCAAATCTCTCCGAACCAATTCGCTCCTCGATCGCCGCGAGTGACTCGCGCAACAACAGCCGACCTTCGGTGAGGTGCAAGATGACGTGGTTGTTGGCCGCTTCGATCCAGACGATGTCGTCTGGTTTCAAGAAGATCAGACGGCCGTCGGATTTCACCGCCAGACGCTCCGGCTTTTTGGCCGGGCTGGCGGCGTCGGAAAGCAAGCTATCGAGTCGATCCACCAGTCTTCCGGCCCGGCGGGCACTGAGGTAGTCCTCCGCGCGGCGCAGGGCAGTTAACAGCCGTTCCTGGTCGAACGGTTTCAACAGGTAATCAACTGCCTGCACCTCGAAAGCGTCCACCGCGAAGCGTTCATGTGCCGTGGCAAAAATGACGGCGGGCCGGTTATCGGCCGGCAGCTGCGAGAGCACCTGCAATCCGTTGCAACCGGGCATTTCAATATCGAGAAATACGACGTTGACCGGCGTATTCCGGAGCGCAGTGATCGCCTCAGGACCACTGCCGCATACGCAGACGATCTCGACGGACGGTTCCTCGCGCAACCAAGCGATTAGTCGCTCGCAAGCCAGCGGTTCATCGTCAACGATCAGGACCCGGTAGCGCATCAGGTCAGTCGGTGACCAACACCAGGCACACAATCAGGCCGCTAACGGACTCGCTGGCTCCGCTATCGTGTGCCTGATCGGTCGGGATGGGGTTTGGGAACGCCATTGGAAAACAGGGCGTTCTTATGCTGACGGGTTCCGAAAGAAGAAACACTTCTGGGGCAAGTTGGCACTTTGGCGATGTCAACCGCGCCAAGCGGGCTATCCAGCGCCGCCGCCTGCTACGATCACCGCGCAGGCAACGACGATTACACACAGCCGGGAGATCTGTTCCGCCTGATGACGCCGGACCAGCAGCAGAGCCTGTTCAAGAACGTCGCGGCCGCAATGGCCGGTGTCCCCGGGGAAATCGTGCAGCGCCAGCTCGGGCATTTCCACAAGGCCGATCCGCGCTATGCGGAAGGCGTGGCCCGCGCGCTCGGGGTGAAAAATGGCGCGGCGGCAAAATAGGCCGGCCCTGACAGTTCTCGCGACTCCGGCAGAAGAGAAGCGCGATGTCGAATTGCAGCTAATGGCGCTCGATTTCGCCCGTCACGGCGAAACCGAGCCACTGGCTGCCATGCTCAACGCGGGATTGCCGGTGAACGGTGCACGAACCGTGGAATCGGCGAAGCCAAGGCACCGCATCACGCGGTCTTGATCTCAATCGTCTTGGCCGTAGCCGATTTCGCGTCCTTGGGCAGGCGAATCTTCAAGACGCCGTCTTTGAAATCTGCCGAGACGTTGTCGCCGGAAACTCCAATCGGCAGCAGGAAGCTACGGAAGAAAGTGCCGTATTCGCGTTCGATGCGATGGTAGGTTTGATTCTTTTCCTCCTTCTCCAGTTTGCGTTCGCCGGAGATTGTCAGCGTGCCGTCCTCGAGAATCACCTTGACATCTTCCTTTTTCATTTCCGGCAACTCCGCTTTGATGACGAATTCCTTGTCGTCCTCACAGATGTCCACGCGCGGCGTCCATTGGGCGACGGTGAGGGATTCTTCCTGTGAGGGGGAGCGGATTGAGCTGAGATTCCAGGCTGTGGCGAGGCGCTGCTGCAGATCCTCGAGTTCTTTGATCGGATGCCATTGAGTGATTTGTGCGTTCATGGATGGTTTATGGTGGGTTGAAGCGTTCTGCCGGCGTCCAAGACTCCAGGGCAGGGCCGCCCGGCTTCCTTTTGTACGATAAGGTCTGCAAAATACGCTCCCTGTACGTCTGCCACTATAGGGTATTACCCTGCAGTAGGGATTCGCCCCATACCGATCCCGCGGCAGACGGCACAGTATTGCTGCAGACCCCCGTGCATCGCGCGTCGGTCGTTCGCTTAAACACGGCCGGCTAAATGCTGCCGTCGAACTAAACGAAAAACAGACTACAAAGAAAATCTCATGTTAAACAAAACTAAGACCCTGAGGGGTTACCAACTGAAAAGCCGCAACGGAGAAATCGGACACGTCAAAGAATTCTATTTCGATGATCGTTACTGGACCATTCGCTATCTGGTCGCTGACACTGGGAACTGGTTGCCGGGAAGACAGGTGCTGATCTCTCCGTATACTCTGGGTGCCGTGAACTCCGAAACACGGGACATCGTCGTTAACCTGACCAAAAAGCAGATCGAGGACAGTCCCTCCTTGGAGAGTCACAAACCCGTCTCCCGCCAATTTGAGGACAGCTACTATGGGTATTATGGCCTGCCCGGTTATTGGGGTGGCCCCTTCAGTTGGGGACGTTATCCCTACCCGACAACCGACCGTGATAAGTGGGGCGACTTCGTCAAAGGCGAGCATGCGTGGGAACCCGATTTGCGCAGCACTCGTGATGTAAGCGGCCATAACATCCAAGCCACGGACGGCGAGATTGGCCACGTTGTAGACTTCGTCGTCAACTCGGAAACCTGGACCATCCGCTATTTTATCGTCGACACCCGGAACTGGTGGCCGGGGAAGAAGGTTCTGATTTCACCGCAGTGGATCGATCGCATCAGCTGGAGCGAGTCGAAGGTTTTCGTCGGTCTCACCCGCGAGACCATCCGGCGTTCCCCTGAATATACGGAGGAGTCTCTCTTGAGCCGAGATTACGAAACGAGCCTGTGGCTTCATTACAATCGCCCGGGATACTGGGCCGATGAGCTGGCCGTCATTTAGCACCACCATTGACCGGCTGCTTTGACTCACGGTCTCGACCGCAAGGCAGGCCGATAGGGAAGGCTGGCAGTGACCGTGATTGACTGACGCTGGCCAGAGGGGGCGCCTCGCCGTATCACTTCTGCCCCGGTTAATCGCTTCTCTCGGATGCGACGATATTCTCTTTCCTGCGGCCGGAATCCTGCTGTCGCTCGACAGTCAGTTAGGGTTACACCCCATGGCCTGCGCCGACCTTTGAGCGCATCCTCAAATGGCGGAACATGGGGCTTGTCAGCGAATGCAGGCTGCCCGGACCAGTTCCCGAAACTGCCTCCAAAAACATGACTTCGCCCGCATCACTCACCGGTTCGCAGCTGCGCACCTACAACACGATCTTTCAGCACCCGGTTTCGCACAATCTGGAGTGGCGCCACGTTCGAACCCTGCTGGCGACTCTCGGCGAGATCACGGAGGAGCCAAACGGAAACTTGAAGGCGGCACGCAATGGACACGTCCTGGTGCTTCATCCTCCCCGCACCAAGGATGTCGCCGAGACGGACGAACTCATGGCGTTGCGCCATTTTCTCGAGGAATCGGAATCGGCGCCGCCCGAAATGAAGGAAAGCGAGACGCACTGGCTGGTGGTAATCGATCACCATGAAGCCCGCATCTTCCGTTCTGAGATGCATGGCGCGATCCCGCAACAGATTCTGCCGCACGAACCGGACGACTTTTTCCGCCACGCCCACAACTCGCAGGATTTTTCGCGCGGCCAGGAAAAGCCGGACCCAAACAGTTTTTTCGAGCCGGTGGCCAGAGCGCTGCAAGCGCCCGGTCGGATTCTCGTCTTCGGCACCGGGACCGGCACGAGCAGCGAAATGGAACAATTCATGGCGTGGGTGAAACTCCACCATCCAGAACTGGCGCAGCGGATCATCGGATGCCTGGTCGTGGATGAGCACCATCTAAGTCCGGACCAGCTGCTCGCGAAGGCGCGGGAATTCTACGCGAGCGCCGGGATGACGTCCGGGGCCAGAAGCTGAGTGAACACGGGCCCACACGCGCAAGATCGTGCTGCGGGTAATCCCGGCTCGGGGAACGCTTCATCCCGGTTAGTGCTGATCGCTTTGGGGTTTTGTGCCGGGACGCCATGAACTGAAGTCCCTTCTCCTCAGAGCCGGTCAATCTCGAATTCCGGAGACGATGCGGGGGGATCATCCGGTTTTTCACCACGAGGCAGCCACCGTTCATTCCATGACGACACCCAACGACAACCCGTCGCGCACCCTTCTACAAGGCATCGCTCGGCGCGTAATGATCGCCCGTGGACTCCTTCCCGATTTCACGCCTGCAGCCATCGTTGAGCTCGACGCCATTCGCGCTCCTGCCGCGGCAGCGGACGCGACGACGCGAGATCTGCGGCACCTGCTCTGGTGCTCGATCGACAATGACGACTCGCGCGATCTCGACCAGATATCCGTGGCAGAGACCCTGCCAGATGGCGCAACCCGACTTCTCGTGGCCATTGCCGATGTCACCTCCGTCGTGAGGCAGGATTCGGCCATCGATATCGATGCCCGGCGAAATACCACCTCCGTCTACACCGCCGCCCAGACCTTTCCGATGCTGCCGGAAAAGCTCTCCACCAATCTTACCTCACTCAGTCTAAACGCCGACCGCCTTGCGATTGTCGTTGCCATGACATTCTCCGCAGACGGCTTGCTTGCCTCCTCGGAGATCTTCCCGGCGACCGTGCGCAATCGCGCGAAGCTTGCCTACAACAGCGTGGCCGCATGGCTCGATGGAACAGCGCCGATGCCGGCGGCCGTCGGTTCCGTCCCTGCTCTCGCCGATAACATCAAGCTTCAGCATCGCGTCGCCAGCCAACTTGCCGGGTTGCGCCATCAGCATGGCGCACTTTCGCTCGAAACCCTGCAGACTCGCCCCGTGTTCGACGGAGCAATCCTCACGGGCTTGGAAGCAGATGCGCCCAATTCTGCCAAACGGCTCATCGAGGACTTGATGATCGCATCCAACGGCGTGACAGCGCGCTATCTGGCCGCCAAGCAATTCCCGTCGATCCGGCGGGTTGTTCGCGTTCCCAAATCATGGAACCGGATCGTCGAACTGGCCGCCGAACATGGTTCGATCCTGCCGAAGGACCCGGAACCGAAGGCGCTCGAACTATTCCTGGTGGCGGCGAAGGCGGCAAATCCAGCCGGGTTCCCCCAACTGTCGCTCAGTGTCATCAAGCTGCTGGGCGCCGGCGAATACGACCTTGAGCTTCCCGGCGCCCCGGTCGCCGGACACTTCGGCCTGGCCGTAAGGGACTACTCCCATTCGACCGCGCCGAACCGGCGTTTCCCGGACGTGATCACCCAGCGGTTGCTTAAAGCTGCGATGGCAGGTCGTCCTCCGCCGTATGCCAACGACGATCTGGCCGCGCTGGCGAAACATTGCACTGAACAGGAGGACGCCGCCAAGAAGGTTGAACGGCAGGTCGAGAAGTCCGCCGCTGCGATGCTGCTCGGTTCCAGCATCGGCCGGGAGTTCGATGCCACTGTCACCGGGGTGACCGGCAGGGGAACGTGGGTTCGAATCTCGCAACCACCCGTCGAGGGGATGTTGGACAATGGTCCAGCCGGGCTCCAAGTCGGCGACCGCTTGCGCGCTCAGCTCGTGAGCACCGATGTGGAGCGCGGCTTCATCGACTTTATTGGCCTCGGGGATCGCTTCATCCCGGTGTCTCCAGGTTGATCGCACTTTTCTGACGTCGCACCGCGATCCCGGGATCGCCACCTCCTCCAATCGAAACCACCCGTCGCGCCAGATATGGGACACGGGTAACACCCCATTTCCCTTGGCGGGGCCTCCATATATCGTCGCGCAAATTATCCCTGCATCCAAGAACCATGACAACATCACTGGCAGCTCGCCCGGCAGTCTCAGCCAAGACTCCGATCAAGGCGAAGGCCAAGGCATACCAAAGCGTCAACCCCTACGACGGCAAGATTCGGGCGTATCTCCCGATTGACGGTGAAGCAGGCTGGAAGCCTGCGCTACGTCCGGAAATCGCCCTGAACAACCGTCAATCGGCAGATGCGCCCGCAAGATTCTCAAGACATTTGGGGAACTCACCGCCGCGCAGCTCGAAACGGCGATCGGGACCGCCGCGAGCTGCTTCGCGACCTGGCGGCAGACGACTTTCGCCGCGCGCGCAGTCGTGGTCGCCAGGGCCGCCGGCATGGTGTTCATCAACCACCCCACGTGGACGGCCGCAGATCTACCGTTTGGGGGCATCAAGAACTCCGGCTACGGCCGGGAGCTCTCCAGCTTGGGCATCCAGGAGTTTGTCAACAAGAAGCTGGTTCGCACCGTCTCGATCGATGCGCCGGCCTGAGCGGTTGCCGCTGTCACATCCAACAAGATTTCGAGATGCCGTGGACCAGCGGGGGTTTTCATGTCGTCAAACCACCCTGCCGCCGAGAAGGCAAATCGCGATTGAATCCAGACCATGAACGAGAGTCACCGACCAGGTCCGAAGATCGACATCATCCGGAATGGCCCCTACCGCGTCAGCGGCGGCCTGCCGCTCTGCGAGCAGTGGATTGTCACCAATGCCGAGGGCGAGTCGCTCGAATACCGGGAGGGAAAGAAGTATCCGGTGCAACCCCAGTACGCGCTCTGCCGCTGCGGACAGTCCGGCGGCAAACCTTATTGCGATGGCACCCATGCCAAGGTCCAGTTCGACGGCACCGAAACGGCCAGCCGTCAGCCTTATGCTGAGCAGGCAGTGACCCTCGAGGGTCCGGCCATGTTGCTCACGGACCAGGAGAGTCTCTGCGCCTTCGCCCGTTTTTGCGATCCGAAGGGCCGGATCTGGAACCTGGTGAAGGAGACGGACCGTCCTGAAGCTCAGCGGTTGGTCAAACACGAAGCGGGTCATTGTCCCGCCGGACGGTTGGTTGCCTGGGATCGGAAGACCGGCAAACCCATCGAACCGACGTTCGAGCCTTCGCTCGGATTGATTGAGGACACGGCGAAGAAGGTCAGCGGACCGATCTGGGTGAAAGGAGGCGTCCCGGTCGTTTCTGCCGACGGCAAGGCCTATGAAGTCCGGAACCGGGTGACGTTGTGTCGTTGCGGCCGATCGACCAACAAGCCCTTCTGCGATGGGGCGCACGCGGCCTGAAAAGCGCTCCATCCGGCAGCGACGATCAATAATTCATGACCACAACGCCTGTTAGTCCTGTAGCGGAGGTGGAACTCCACCGCAGCGGACGCGCCGGGTGGCTGCGCGCCGCCGTCCTTGGATCGGACGACGCCATTGTCTCGACCGCGAGCCTGATGATTGGCGTCGCGGCGTCTTCCGCCCCGAAAGGAACGATCCTCGTGGCCGGCGTGGCTGGCATGGTTGCGGGTGCAATGTCGATGGCTGTGGGTGAATTTGTTTCGGTCAGTTCGCAGCGCGATGCGGAACAGGCGGACATCCAGCGCGAAACGGGAGAGTTGGCCGAGCAGCCGGAGGCTGAGTTGCGCGAGCTGGCGCAGATCTATGTGAAGCGTGGACTCGACGACGAACTCGCCATGAAAGTTGCTCAGCAGCTTAGCGCAAAGGATCGGCTTGGTGCGCACATGCGCGATGAACTGGGGATCGACGACAAATCCCTCGCCCGTCCGCTGCAAGCCGCGTGGATTTCGGCTGTGAGTTTTGCGAGTTTCGCGGCGCTTCCGATCGTGGCACTGCTTGTCGCACCGGCGTCCCTGCGCCTCCCGGCAATTGCCGCGCTTTCACTGGCCAGTCTTGCCGCGCTCGGCGCCTTTGGCGGTCACCTCGGCGGCGCGCCGATCGGTCGCGCGGCGGTGAGAGTTACTCTCGGCGGCGCTCTGGCGATGGCGGTCACCGCCATAATCGGTCGAATCCTCGGTGTTTCGATCGGGTGAGCATTCATGAACGGCCAGACCGCTTTGCTCGATGTCCGCCGGATGGGCGAAGCCGACCGTCTGACCGTGGCCGCCGGTACGCCGGCGGCTGAGTTGATGGAGAATGCGGGCAAGGCGGTCGCGGACGCGATTGGACTGCGCTGGACCATGCGGCCTGTGACTGTACTTTGCGGCCCGGGCAACAACGGTGGCGATGGTTTCGTCACTGCCCGGCATCTTTCCGGGGCGGGCTGGCCTGTCCGGATCGCCCTCCTTGGATCGCGCGACCGTTTGGTAAACGAAGCGCGCCATCACGCGGAGCTGTGGCGCGGGGGCGTCGAGCCGCTGGCGCCCGCCGTCCTGAACGGGGCGGAACTGGTGGTGGACGCGATCTTCGGTGCGGGCCTGAGCCGGGCACTCGACGGACCGGCTGCAGAAACGCTGGCGGCTGCGGCCCGCACCGGCGTGCCGATCGTTGCCATCGATGTTCCCAGCGGGCTGATGGGCGATGCCGGCGAAATATTGGGCGCCGTTGCGGCGGCTCTGACGAACTGCCGCCGGAGCCGGCCGATCACATCGACCCGCGGGCGGCCTTGAGCAATGCCACGGCCGCGACGACCGCGGTCTCGAGCCGCAACACCCGCGGGCCGAGGTGCATCA
>CAWDQK010000096.1:0-48374 GCA_963804395.1 uncultured Verrucomicrobiae bacterium
GCCACATCTCCCGATTGACGGTGGCGGCGCGAGGTTCCGCGCCGTCGGAGCCGGACGCCAGCTCCGCCGCCGCGGCGCGAGCCAGCCTTCGCTGAAGCTCCGGCTCGGCACGCGGCTCCGCTACGGAATCGCCGAGCTTGGTGCATTACCGTCAATCGGGAGATGCGCCCAACCCAAAATGGCGGCAGCCATTTTGTTTGGCCGCGTGGCGGTCCCGAGCCGCCACGCGGCCAGGGCTTTCGATTTGCTATGGCCAAGGCCCTCCCTCAACGTCGGAAGCTGACCCATGGCGCTCACTCTCTTGAATTGGAAGAAGAAGGCGATTTTGGAGCGTTGTTGCGATGACTACGCGACCAAGATGCTCCTCAAGTACAAGCCGTTCTACCACACGATGGAGGCCCAGCGGGGGGCCCACGTCCGGCTGGACGGCCGGGACCTGGTCATGCTCGCCAGCAATGATTATCTCGGCCTATCCTTTCATCCCAAGGTGATCGAGGCGGGGCGCGCCGCGATGTTGCAGTGGGGCACCAGCACGACGGGCGCCCGCATCTCCAACGGCTCGCGGGCCTACCACGTCGAATTGGAGGAGGCGCTGGCAGCCTTTCTCAACCGGGAGGCCTGCTTCGTCACGGCCGCCGGCTACCTCTCCTGCCTGTCGAGCGTGGCGGCGTTTGCCCAGAAGGGCGACGTCGTCCTGGTCAACAAGAACATCCATTCCTGCATCTGGGACGGCGTCCGGCTGTCGATGGCCTCGGTCGAGCGCTTTTCGCACAACAATCCGGAGGACCTGCGCGCCGTCATCAAGACGATTCCGGCCGCCACGCCGAAGCTGATCGCGGTGGAAGGCGTGTATTCAATGGAAGGACACGTCGCCCGCCTGGCGGAGATCGCCGGGATCGCGGATGAGTTCGGCGCCTTCCTGGTCGTGGATGACGCGCACGGCTTCGGCGTGCTTGGACGCCAGGGCCGCGGCACCGTTGACCACCTCCAGGTCAACGACCAGGTCAACGTCCTGTGCGGCAGTCTGTCGAAATCGCTGGGCAGCACCGGCGGCTTCGTCGCCGCGTCGCGCGAGGTCATCAACTTCCTTCGCTTCAACTCGAAGCAGACCATCTTCAGCGCCGCGATCAGCCCCAGCCAGGCCGGGAGTGCCCGGGCCGCGCTCGAGGTCGCCCAGCGCGAACCGCAGCACCTCGAACGGCTCTGGCGGAATGTGCAACGCTACCGGACCATGCTGGAAGGGCTCGGCCTCGACACCTGGAACAGCGACACGCCGGCGATCCCCATCGTGCTCGGGTCCAAGGAGCTCGTCTACCGCTTCTGGCAGGCCCTGCTGGAAAAGGGCGTGTTCACCGTGATGTCGATCACGCCCGCCGTGCCGCCCGGCAAGGACTTGGTGCGCACCGCGATTTCCGCCCTGCACAGCGACGAGGATCTCGACCGGATCGGCGAAGCCATGGCCTATGCGGTAAAGCGGATGTAGCGGGCGATTCGACGGCTGAGTCCCCCCCTGGCGCGGCGAAGCTCACACTCGGTCTCCAGACGATACCACCATCCCTCGGAGAGTCCGAAGCACCGGTCGAGCCGCAAACCCGTGTCGGCGGTGATGGCCCGCTTGCCGGCGAGGATCGCGGAAATCCGGGTCAGCGGGACGCCGAGGTCTGAGAGTGTTTGGGCAACGCCGAGTTGGACCAACTTCCGCCGCGCAGTGGTCTGAATGTTCGGCGGCGGTTCCGGCGCCTGCTGGTCGTTGAAGACCGCTTCGCAGTCGTTGTCAGGCAAGCACCGCATCCCGCATCGGGCGGGTACTGGGCGACGGCAACGCCTTGCGTCCTCGGTGCAGTTGCACCACCTCCTCATGGACCAGCCGGCAGAGAATCCGATAGCTCGATTCTTCCGTCGCACCATGACAGACTCCACCCCAAGGGAAAGGATCCGGGCAATAGCCCACGTAGGCGCGATCGTCGTCGCTCCAGAGCACGAACTTCAGATACCGATCTTCTGCTTTCATTGGCTCGCCCGCGCGATGGTTCTCACGACTTCAGGTCAGCGAGGAAGGCTTCGGGCGAATTGAACCGCTTGCCAGGCTTCTCGCGGATCGCCGCCACGGTCTCGGCGTTCGGATGGTGCGGCAGATAACCGTCATCGGTTGCGTAGGCGTTGACCGCGAACGGCAGGCCGTTCTTCAGTTCCACCTGAGCGAACGCCATGTTGACGAGCTGACCCGGCGTGAACCGGATCGCTGGGACGCCCTGTTAGACCGCGTCGAATGTGTTTCTGTCTTCATTCTGTGAATGCTCGACCCGGCATACCAACGACAATGCCGTCGGGATTGTGGACCTCGACGAAGCACGCGCCATCCTCTGTCGAGTAATGAACGCCGACGCCAGACTGTCTGATCCGAGGAGGCTCATGTGCAACGCGGTCTAACGTTGAGGTGAAGGTGACTCGCGGCCGAGGTGGTTCGGCCCTTTGAGTCGGAGCGAATCGAAGAAACGAAGCCTGCACCGCTCGACTCTTGCTGCCGCTGAAACAGGAAAGGTAATGCCGAGGATTATGGAACTGCGCGGATAATCAATCACTCGAAAATAGCTGCCACGATCCGAGGCCTGCTCAAGCCACTCAACCGCATGCCCATCACCGATGCCAAAAATCCGCGTGCGGCTTTCCTGCACGAGACCACGCGCGCGCGATGATTCAAGAATCTCGATGCCTGTCTTCTTCCTTGAGCTCGATGGAATCTCCGCCGCTGAAAAGCCGATGCCGTCCGTGTCCTTGGAGCCAAGTCCATAGGTTGTAACCACACGGCCGTCTTCTTCTTTCACGCGGACCGTGAAATCATTGAATTTAATCGGCAAAAGCACCGAAAAATCGCCGTCAGTAGAGCTCGCGAAACACCAACCGTCGGAATCGGGAACCCCGGCCTGAAGCCGATGCATGACCATGGACGGCTGACTTTGCCGGGAACGGCCGCAGGCCGCCACAAGCAGCAGAACGAAAATGATCGACAGTGTGCGCATAATTATTTGCCGCTCAGGGCCTGCGACGTGCCGTCGGCTGGCGTGCCGACTGCTCCGCAGTGGGCACCCAAGGCCGTTCGAAGAGGCCGCTGGTTCGGCCAAGTACTCATTTCGGTCCGAAGAAGCTCGATATCAACTTTCGTAGTGTGGACCGCTCTGCCTTCCGGTCCGCTGTTCGCGCCGAGGTCTGGGGAACGCCTTTCAGGAGCGGTACGTCCGAGAGTCGCACGATGAGTTCCTCCCAGCGACCGAGGGCTGTTTCGTCGGGTTTTCCATGCGGCTTCCCGCCGCTCAGAGCCAGAGTCTCGATCCGACTTGCGACCTTCCTGAAATCTAGCGGCGGGGTGAAAACGTCGCGCACGCCGAGGCGGATCGCACGCATTATTTCCTCAAGCTCAAGTTTGCGGCATACGAGAATGATCTGTGCATTTGGCTGACGCTTTCTCAGGCACTCAACCCCGCCGAGAACGTCAGTGGTTGAGTCGCGGTAATTGGCGATGACAATGTCGAATCGTTCCGCCCCGAGGATTGCATCGAGATCATCTTTCGGATCCGTCGGCCGCCAAAAAAGCGTCAACTCATCTGCAGTGAGTGTACGGAAATGCCCCTCTTGTTTCTCGTCGCTTAAGAGGAAGATCTTTAACAGTGCTTTCGCAGAAGAGCTGGACGGGGTCATGGGATGCTATGGATGGGAAAGCCAATGACGTCGTTGGTGGAGCAGTCGGCGCACGTGGGATATGCCTCTGCCGAACGTCACCGACCTGCAGCGCCGGGCGGCGGCGCGACGGGTGCGCCGGCAGCCGGCGTGCCTCTGGCCGGCGACGGCGGTTGGTTCGGCGTCCCTTTCTTTGGATAGCTAGAAGTAGTCGTCAATGTCTTGTACAGGCATCGATTGTAGAGCTCAGCGTACGCCCACTTCCGATCCTGTTCGGAAGTGTCTATCCCGTTTTCCCCAACAATCCACTCATGCCCGTTGTGGAAGTAGAACTCCAACTTCACCTCCCATCCCTGCATCAAGGTATCGACCTCCTTCTGGTCGAGCCCCGGAACCTCCATCTCCGGATTCAATACCGGCTCATAAGCCGAAACAAAGCAGACGGCATTGGCCCGCGCGCAGATCTCGTGCAACCAGCTCCATGACTTCCTTCTCAGTGGGACCCGGATCGGCAACTTGATTCGTTGTAGGATTGACGGGCGGCGCTTTCTCGCTGGTGCCGCAGCTTGCAACGAGTGAAAGGAGAGCGATACCAAGCATCAGTATGGGAAGATCTCTCATCTATTGTGCCGAACGTTGAGATGAACCGCCCTAACGAGGGCGCGACTCCTGCCCCGCAGGAGGCGTGACTGAGGAAAGGGTCGGTTCCGACGATTGGTTCGGCGGTATTCCGTTCCTGTTTAAGATCTCCGATACAGATAGATTCTTGATCGGTTCATGAAATGGTGTGTCAACACTTCCGTCCGCCTTAAATACCGCAGAAATTTTCATGCCGTAATCGCGGCGGGTATTCAGCCACCCGTGCTCCCCCAAGCCGTGTCCTGCAAACCCATCCTTTTCAAGGCTGTCGAAAGATAAAAAGGTGCCGACGGGGGTTTGAAGAAGTACATTTCTTGGTGCTGTAACCTCTTTGCCTCGGAAATAGAGGTGCCCCCAGCAACCTTCAGACCGCGTCTTTGGGTTGTATACCGCATACCTATATTCCCAATCACCAACCCGGTATACGCCCTCGCTAGTCGGGAAGGTTGCAGCGCGAACGAAAATTGCCTCTTCGCCATTCAATGAAGCTGTAGCGATGATGGCAAAAATGAGGAGATGTTTCATTTACGCCGAAACCATTCATTGTGCCGCTGACAGCGGCTGCACACGTTTTGCTTCAAGATGGCATGCGCTCAGTTGCAGGAAAACGACCCCCGCTTGAATTCGGACCTGGGGTAATTCCCACGTTACGCCGCCGTCAGCGGCATAACACAATCGGCTGGTCGTTGGCATGGGCGGAGTTCTGGCGAATTGATCCCCGGTTGAAACAGAGGGTGCTGAATTTTCGGAATCTACTAGCTCGGCTCGCATATTCAATGTTTTCCCGAAACCGTTGGCGCATGGTTCTTTCCCTTTGCAAACGCGTGCCGATGGGAGCGATGGTAAAGGCAGTGGCGACGTGCAAGTGATTCACAGGAAGACCGGACGTTGACAAGACCTTGGGCAATGGGTGCCGGCTCTGTGCAGCCGCACCCCATCGCCTCCGCTTCAATCCCTCATTCAGCCGCACCGGGACGCCTGCGCCGCTCCCGGCGGCCGGAGTCTTCGTCGCTGGGCCGCCCAAGCCATCGTAGTCGACGCTCCTCAGCTCCTGGCGGCAGGTTTGCTGTTGTTCGCCTCGCCACCCGCTTGACGGGTACCCGGCTCTGCTCACCCGCTCACTTCGCTCGGGGCTGTTCCGCTTCGCTACACGACGCCATCTCCGCGCTGCCGCGCTCCGTCGCTGACCCGGTGCACCGCTTTGGGCGCCTACGGCCTCTCGCCGCTGCGAGCGGCCGCCCAGATTGCGCTCGGCCTAGCCCCGCGCGAGAAGACGATCGAGCTACAGTCGTTTCTTGGAAAACGCTCTGCCGGAGGCGCTCTTCAAGTACGTTTCAAACGCCAGCGCCCGGCCTTTCTCTCTGAAGGCGTGGGCTGACTTGATATGCCAGGGACGAAACCGCGCGGTGTTGGGCAGCTTGCCGTCGTTGTGCTCGCCCAATCGTTGGGCGAGACTCTCCGTAAACCCCACGTAGAAGTGGTCCGGCGTGCGCTCGGATTGCAGAATGTAGACGTAGAAGAACTGCATTGCGGCATTCTATTCAGGGTAAGCCAATCGTCCTTCGCTGTAGCCCCCGTTCCTGCCCGGGCAAGCCTGCAGTTTCCACCAGCCTTCGCTCGGATCACACCCGAAGGAAACAAGTTTGTTTAGCCCATTGTCTGGCTGTACCGAGCCGTAGCTCGCAGAGCGAGTGAAAACCGTTGCATGCCCGCCTTCGCCCATGGCTCCGGCGCGGCAGCCTTCGCTCCCCCTGAATTCTCGCTCCACGCAATTCAGCGGTCTCATGGCTGGCTGTGCCGAGCCGTAGCTCGCAGAGCGAAGGCTGGCGGGGCGGGCGGGGGTCGAACCCGCAACCCTCGGTTTCGAAGACCGATGCTCTATCCATTGAGCTACCGCCCCGGAGCGCTCTCGCAACATCACGGGCAAACCGCAAATGTCAGCAGCGGTCAAGGATGGGTTTTGTCAATCCCTGCGATCGTGCGCATCGTCAACCCTGTGCCCGGCAGGCTGGAAACCTGCGCCACTCGCCCGTTCGACGAGCTCATCCGTTCGACGGCTTCGACAAGCTCACCGCAGGCAGGCTCAGGATGACCCTGAGCGGAGTCGAATGGGTCAGGGCCCCGAGCCTGCCGAGGGGCTCACGCCCGCGGCTACATCCAGCACAACCGCACCTGGCTTCTCCAATGCAAATCATGGCGGCACCGTTCGGCGCCACGAGGGTTCATCTTGCACCCGGAACGGCCGCCGCCTAGACGATTCGATCGAACAGCGCGCGGCCCCGTCCGCCCGGCGCGAACTGCGGGTCGCCGGATCCAATTCACCCCGCAACAGCCTTTCACATGAACAAACTGCCTCTCGCCTTCGTCCTGATCGCCTTCGCGCTTTCCGGCTGCAGCGACAAGATCTACACCCTGAAGGAAGTCAGAAGCCCGACGCCGGCCATGCTTGGCGAGGTCATCGTCGTCAAGGGATACCTCAGCTCCTCCGAGGACCAGGATCTGCTCACGGGAGAAAAGGAGCGGTACACCGACATGGTGGACCTGGCGATGTTCACGGACAAGCCGAAGGACCTGCGGCTCGCCAAGCGACTGGAGGTCGGCCGCCGCCTGTCCGGCAAGCTGGTGTCCGTGCGCGGCCGGCTCCGCGTGGGTCCGTTCGGCCTGGCCGGCCGGTCAACCGTCTACATCGAGGTCCAAAGCATCGCCGAGGTCGCCCCGCCGGCCGAATAGAACCTGCCACTGCGCAGCCCACCAAACACGCGAAATCCTTGGGATTTGGCGTTTGGGATTTGGTACTTCCCCTGGGGCCTGGTACTTGTCCTTCGAGACTTGGCACTTGTTCCTTGGGATTTGACATCCGGCATTTGGCCCACGGAAGACACGGATGACACGGAAAGGGGGATTCCATCCGTGTATTCAGTGTGTTCCGTGGGCATTTCTCGCGAGCCAGTGTCTATGTGGCGAATCCCGGATGCCTCGGACAGGAGAGGCATGTGGAACTCAGGATTCGCGCCCTCCGAACCGGGCGATGGTGGAGGCTGCAAGGATTGAACCCAAAGGGCGGGAGGCGCGGAATCTCGGCCTCCATCCATTCGTGCAGACTCGTGTGAATTCGTGGGCCACCTCCGTCGGAACCAGCTGAGTGGGTCGGCCCACGGGTCGGTAGACCCGTGCCGTCGATGCGTAGGCGAAACCGCCCTACCCCGCCGGGGTACGTCGGCCATTTCACGGCAAGGCAGGCTGGGAAGCCTGCGCTGCGTTCGGAATTCCCCAACGACGCGTTCGCGCTTGACGGCAAGGCAGGCTGGAAGCCTGCGCTACGTCCGGAAGGCCTCAGGAATCGCCGTCAATCGCCGGATGCGCGCGTCCGCCGCCGTCACCGCGGCTGGACCGCCGCTGCCGGCACCGCGGTCACCTTGTAGAGGACAACGTCGTGGGGTTCGACCGTCACAGGCAGGTCGGTCGTAAACTCACCGGCGTCCTTTTGGCGCCAGACGTCGCGCACGGCGCGCCGCCCACCGAGCCCAAGGCGGTCGAGCTTGGCTGTGATCGTGTGCGCGATGTCTCCGCGGTTGAAGAACCCGAGGACGGTGCCGCCGTCTGCGAGCTCCTTCTGGAAAACGTCGATCGCCCCGAAGGTCGCGACCCGGCGGGCTGACCGGCCCAGCGGATCCTGGTTGATGGCGATGACCTCGTCGTTGGTCAGCAGATTGAGGGTGAACGGATCGAGCCGGTCGAGATCGCAACCGATCAGCAACGGAGCCGACAGCAGCGCCCAAAGGCTGAGGTGGGTGTATTGCTCGGCCGGGGTGAGCCGCGTGGCATGGAGCTGGGGTCCCCAGCCCACCCAGCCAACCACCAGCATATCGGGGTCATTCCAATGCCCGGGTCCGCCGTACTGGGTCCACGCATCCTGGCTGAAACCGATGGCCGAAACGGAATTCTGCCAGGGGCCGGGAGTTTCCCAGGTATCCCAGATGTCGCCCGTCGTGCGCCAGCATTGCGCCCAGCGCGCGAGTTCGGTGACTGACTCGATCGGCGTCGAACACGACAGGCTCAGCACGATGTCGCGACCGGTGGCGCGCAGCGCCTGCGCCATCTCGCGGGTGTGCTCGACGTCGTTCGGCGCCCAATCGTACTTCAGGTAATCGATGCCCCATTCGCCAAACTGCGCCGCGTCGTTCGCCGCAAACGAGTACTTTCCCAGCCGCTTGTTCGCTTCGTAGTTTTCCAGCCGCTCCCAGCGTCCGTCCGAATCGTCGCTCGATCCGCCGCGGTAGCCCGCAAAGGTCGTGATCCATGGACTCGAGTAGATCCCGGCTTTCAGACCGAGTGCGTGAATTTCGTCGCAGAGCTTCTTGATGTCGGGAAGCCGCTCATTGCCCTGGATTGCGTGGTGGGGACCGCCGCGCCCGCCCTGCCAGGTGTCGTCGATGTTGACATAGGTCCAGCCGTGGTCGGCGAGCCCGGAGGACACCAGGGCCCGCGCCGAGCGCAGCACCTTGTCGTGATCGACCGCCTGGGCCCAGCAGTTCCAGCTGTTCCAGCCCATTGGCGGCGTGAGCGCGATCGCTTCACCGCAGACGATGCAAAGACGTCTTTCCGCGGCCCCGCGGCCGTTCCGGGCACGCAGCGTCACCATATGCTCGCCCGGCTGTGCCAACCGCCCGGTGATGATCCCCGAGGCCGCGTCCAGCACCAATCCCGCGGGCAGGCCTTCCGCGGCAAATTCCACCGGCCGCTCACCGGTGGCGGGAATCCTGAAGAGAAACGGCGAGCCGGGTCTGACCCCATAAACAGCCGGACCATTGATGCGCGGGCTGGCCGGCGGCGGCGGAGTCCGGATTTCGAAGGCCTCAGGGGCGGCGGACAAGGCGCCGCCGCCAACCACGGTGGCGGATAATGCAAGGGCGGTCATGGGCTTCAGAAAGGAGGAAAACATGGGGATGAGGAACGGGATGGAAAGTTGGAAATCGCCGCCACCATGGGCTTCGCCGACGCGAACCGCCTCTGCAAGGTCTTTCGCCGGAAATTCCACATGAGCCCCGGCGCCTACCGGCGGCAGGTGCGGTAGGAGCATGGCCAGAAAAAGCACAAGGCCGGCCTCGACGCGGCCGGCTACAATGATAGTTCCCGGCGGATCTGTGTAGCCGAGGGCGCTGACCTCGGACGATTCACGGAAGCCTCAGCCATGAGGGCCGGCCTCAACGCGGCCGGCTACAGGGCTTGGCCCGCGCGCTGCTAGCCGTCCAGGATCGCCGTGTCGAGGTGCTGAATGATCAGCTCCTGCAAGGTCGCCAGGAACACGTAACACATGAAACTCTTCTGGGTTGCAGCGCCGAGCTTGGCGGCGTCCACGCCGCCACCCTCGATGGCGTCGTCGGTGATTCCCTTCAGCTCTCGGTCCCGCAGCCGGAGGCGGATCGCAGCGCATGCGCGCAGCACCGACTCGGCGTTGTTGTCGTCAAAGGCGATCATGCCGCTCGCGAAGAACTCGCTGTCAAACAGCGCCAGGAACCGGCGGCAGTCCTCGTTCTGATTGCTGAGCAACTCGCCCTTCCACGCCACGCTCAGATCCTCGTCGAGATCCTGCACCCGGTGCGGCGCGGCCAGCCGGTCGTCGAGTTCGTCCACCGTCCGTTTGATCACATCGAGCAACGGGGCCACCACCGGCAGGCTGAGTTTGACCTCAACGCGTTTCATCCGGCTCCAGAATGGCGGTGAGATGCCATTGCTGCAACGTAAAGACGTACGCCTCGGCCTTCTCGCGCAATCCGGTCCAAACCACGGAGCGGCCCTGCTCATGAACCTCCAGCATGTGCCGGCGCGCGGCGGGCTCGTCGAAGCCGAACACCTTGCGAAAAACGAGCACCACGTAGGACATGAGGTTGACCGGATCGTTCAGGACAACCACCCGCCAGAGTCCCGCGAACGCGAGCTCGGTTTCCGCCCGCGGGGCCGGCGCAACATCGGTCCTGGCCGCCGGCATGGTCATTCCTTCGCGCCGGTCTGACCAGCGGCCACTGCCGAGCGCACGCGCGCCTCCGCTTCCGCGACCGGCACCTTGGCGACGTCCTTCTCCGCACGCCATTTCAGCTCGAAGATCCCCTCCTTCAATCCCCGTCCGCCGATGGTGATCCGCAGGGGCAGTCCGATCAGGTCGGCGTCCTTGAATTTCACGCCCGGGCGTTCCGCGCGGTCGTCCACCAGCACGTCGGCGCCCGCCGCCTCCGCGGCCGCGGCGAGTCTGCGCCCCAGCTTTGCCGCCTCGGGAAGCTGCGGGTCCAGCAGAACAATCAGCACCTGGAACGGCGCCACGTTCCACGGCCAGATGACGCCATCGGAGTCGTGGCTTTGTTCGATGACGGCCTGCAGGGTCCGGCTGATGCCGATGCCATAGCAACCCATGATCATCAGCTTGCTTTGCTTTTGCGCATCGGTGTAGACCGCGCCAAACTTCTCGCTGTACTTCGTGCCGAGCTTGAAGACGTGGCCGACCTCGATGGCGCGGCGGATCTTGAGCGGCCGGCCCGATTTCGGGCAGGGCTCCCCTTCCCGCACGCGCCGGAAGTCCCCGAACCGCGTGATCGCGAGGTCGCGCACGACGTTGACATTGCGCAGGTGAAAGCCGTCGCGATTGGCCCCGGTCACGCCATTGCCGATCAGACGCACGGCGTGGTCGGCAAAGACACCGGCCAGCGCCTCCGGATTCTTGATCGTGCCGCGAACCGCCCCGAGGCTGCCCGGCTTGGCGCCCATCGCAGGTTCAATCTCCTCCGGCGTGGCCGGCCGCCACAGCGTGAAACCGAGCGAGCCGAGTTTCGCCTCCTCGAGCTCGTCGTCGCCGCGCAGGATGACGGCAAAGAGCTTCCCGTCGCCGACGTAAAGGAGGGTTTTGAACTGCTGCCCGGCGGCCACGCCAAACGGCGGCGCGGCGAGCGCGGCGATCGTGACGACGCCCGGCGTCGGAAACTCCTCGATCGAGCCGACCGGGACGGCGTCCGGCAAATCCGCGGGCACGAGCCCACTGGTCGCCTTTTCGCGGTTGGCCGAATAGCCGCTCTCCTCGCAATAGACGACATCGTCGTCGCCCACCTCAGCCGGCACCATGAATTCGTGCGAAAAACTGCCGCCCATCACGCCCGTGTCGGCCTCAACCGAGATGGTCTTCAGGCCGCAGCGCGCAAAGAACCGAGCGTAGGCACCCTCCATCGCGTGGTAGCTGCGGATGGCACTCTCGTCGTCCACATCGAACGAATACGCATCCTTCATCACAAATTCGCGAGCCCGCATCAGGCCGTAGCGCGGGCGGATTTCGTTCCGGAATTTCGTCGCGATCTGGTAGAAGTTCTTCGGCAGGTCGCGATAGCTGGTGATCTCGGCCTTCACCAGCGGCGTGATGATCTCCTCGTGGGTCGGCCCGAGCACAAACTCCGGCTCGCGCGGCGCGCGGCGCCCGTCGCCCGCATGGTCGGCCCGGTACATGATTTCGCGGGCCGCGGTCCACCGGGGACCCGCCTGCCAGAACTCCGCCGGATGCAGGTGCGGCATCCAGAGCTCGATCGCGCCCGCGGCGTCCATCTCCTCGCGGCAGAGCTGCGCGATCTTCTGCAGCGACCGCAAACCGAGCGGCAGATAGGTATAGAGCCCGCCGCTCAGCTTGCGCACGAGCCCGGCGCGCAACAGCAGCTTGTGCGACGCGATCTCGGCATCGGCCGGACTTTCCTTGAGGGTGGGAATGAAAAACTGGGACCAGAGCTTCATGAAGCGCCGGTAAGAGAACAGCGCCCGGAGTGGGAAGCAAATTGATTTGCGGCCCGGGCGATCGGCGGCACTCGACCCTCGACTCCCGGCCTCCCGGCTGCATTGATCCGGACAAGTCCCCCGCCATGACCGCGCCACGTCCGCCCACCAAGACCCTCCCCCTGCGTTGGGTGGTGATTGCGATCGTGGTCTTCATTCTGGGCTACACGTTTCTGCGGCTCCATTTCAGCAAGCACGGAAAGCCCTTTGAACCGTACCACGATCTGGGCGAACGAGCCGGCCTGCAGCGCCTAGCTTCCCTCGGCTACCAGCGCATCCCGGTCGATCTGGAACGGCCGGCTGATCCACTCCCGGCCGGCCACTTCGGCCCGACGGTCGGCGAGATCGAAAGCGTGACCGGCGGTCTCCCGGCCGAGATTGACGCCGCACTCGCCTCCAAGCCATCGCTGCCGGCCACCATCACGGGAGTGACCGCCCCGCGGGAGATCGCGGCGCCGGGCAGCTATGCCCTGCAATTCACCTGTGCCCAGCCCGACTACCGGACCCAGATCGACGACGTGCTCCTCTTCCGCAAGGACCACCAGTTCCTGTTGCTCCCGGATTTTCGCAAGCCCGGCGGGCAGTTGCTGGCCCGATGGAAGGAGAGCGTCGTCCTCGCCCGTTTTTCCACGCAGGGTCTGGCCCCCGGCCGCTATACCCTCACGCTATGCGGCCGCAACGCGTCGAAGACCTGGCAGTTCACGGTGAAGTGACCGCCGGCCCTGACACCACGCGGCAAGGGAGCAGGGCGGCATCCTGCATTCCGTGGATGATCTTCTTGTCGGGTGGACAGAACGTGGCCAGCGCTCCGGCCAGCTGCGCCCGGCCGTCTTGATTGAAGAAATAGGGACACAGTCGCAGCCGGCCCGTTTCCATCGTCGCCACCGGAACTTCTCCGTTGCCGGCGGGGATCCGATAGACCGGATGCCGCACCTGCCGGGGCTTTCGATACTCCTGCAGGATGTGGAGGTTGGTTGGGGCCAGCTCGAGCGCGCGCGCGATGCCCGCCTGCCAGTCATCGCGGGAACAGTCGCTGCCCAACACCACGCTCCGCGCGCCCCAGGCCGTCTCATGGAATCCGCTGATCTTGATAATCAAATCCCGTTCTTTCTGCGAAGCCTGTCCGAGCTCGCGCCAGTCGGCGATCGCCCGGCCGCCAATCCGCGGCCCTTCGAGCACGGCGCCGGGCGGCAGCGACACCGGATCCATCACCCACGACATCGGGATCAGCTGGCGCAAGAGCTTCCACATCCGTCCGTCCAGCTGTTCAATCCAGAAATCCTGGAGCAGGTGATGATGAAAGAGAGCGAGCGCCAGTTTCTCCTCCTGAAAATGCCGCATCGGCGGCGTGATGACCGCCTCGCCGTTCGTCCAGGCTTCGGTCAGATAGGACGCGGTCGGGACATTGCCGAGGTCGAACAGCTCGAAGAACCGGTAGACGATGTCGATCTTCTCCGGCGTGCCCTCCACATCGAAACACAGCGCCCCGCCGAGCGGAAAGATCTCCTCCGGCCGCAGGCAGACAACGCGCCGTCCCTGCTGCTGCAAGATCCCGGCCAGCCAGCGCATTTCGGGCCGGTAGGTGGCAGCCTCCTCGCTTACCACCAGGGCGATCGACGGATTCCGGCGGGCCGGCTGCGATCCCGCCAGCGACTGGTAGAACTCCGTCACCATCCGGTCACCGTGTCCAAGGATGGCGCCGTCGTTGCCGTCATACAGCCGGTTGAGAAAGGCCGTCAGGCCGATTCCGCCCGGCACCGAATCGAGCTCTGTCAATGCGAATCCGTCGTTGGTGAGGAGGAGGTCCGGCCGCAACACCGGAGGGAACACACCGCGCAGGCGCGGATCGCGGGCGTGCTGCACGAGCGCGGCGGGCTTGCCCCGGTCGAAATACTCCGCCACCCACGGCGCCAGCAGCGGCTTGTTGCGCAGCAGGTTCTTGCCGGAGGCCGAGCGCAGGTAGAGAGTTTCCAACGCCTGGTGAAACGCCAGACAGGCCGTTCCAATTGCCTCAAGCTGGGCCACCTGGTCGGGCGTCAGCGGCCACGCCTCCGGCGAGAGCTGCCACGTCTTTGCCTCGAACAGAGGCTGGGCGCTCAGGGCGGACCGGATGGTGTCGTACGTGAGCATAAGCGGAGGTCAGAAGGAAGAAGGCAGAGGTCAGGCGGCGCCTCGCCAGGCCTATTCCTCCATCTGGATGTCCTTGTTGCGCTGGCGCGGCTGGCCGGCGCGAAGCCATGCATAAATGAACCGGTCGAGGTCGCCGTCCAACACGCCCTGGGTGTCGCTCGTGCTCAATCCCGTCCGCAGATCCTTCACCATCTGGTAAGGCTGAAGGACGTAGCTGCGAATCTGGCTGCCCCACCCGATTTCGCCCTTCTCCCCGTAGAACCGCTCCATCTCGCTGCGCTGCTCGTCGAGGCGTTTCTCATACAGGCGCGCCTTGAGCACGCTCATGGCGCTCGCCCGATTCTTGATCTGCGACCGCTCGTTCTGGCAGACGACCACCATCCCGGTCGGCAGGTGGGTGATGCGAACCGCGGAGTCGGTCGTGTTCACCCCCTGACCGCCCTTGCCCGACGACCGGTAGACATCGACCCGGAGGTCGCTCTCGGGGATCTCGATGTCGATGTCCTCGGTGATCTCCGCCACCACGTCAACCGCGGCAAAGGAGGTGTGCCGGCGCTTGTTGGCGTCAAACGGGCTGATCCGCACGAGACGATGCACGCCGCGCTCCGCCTTGGCGTAGCCATAGGCATTCTCGCCCTTGATGAACAGCGTCGCCTTCGTGATGCCGGCCTGGTCGCCCGCCTGGACATCCTGGACTTCGACGCTGAACCCGCGCCGCTCGGCCCAGCGGTTGTACATGCGGAACAGCATGTCGGTCCAGTCGCACGATTCCGTGCCGCCCGCTCCCGCCTGGATCGAGAGGATCGCGTTGTTGTGGTCAAACTGGCCGGTGAGGAAACTCGCGAGTTCGAGTTGATCCAGCTCCGGCACCAGGATGGCCACCGTCTGATCGAGTTCGCGCCCGTAACTCTGCCGCTCGGCGCCGGTGGCCGACTCGATCAATTCCACCATGACGGTCGCATCCTCAATCTTCCGACTGAACGCCACCAGTCCTCCGATCGCCTTCTTCAGACCATTGAGTTTCGCGATGTGTTTCTGGGCGCGCTCGCTGTTGTCCCAAAACGTCGGTACCGCCATCTCGGCCTCCATGGCCTCGATCTCGTGCTGTTTCTGTTCGACGTCAAAGAAACCTCCACAGGTGCCCCGCGCGTTTCTTGATGTCTTCGAGGTGGGAGAATGTTTCGGGAGCGATCATGGGAAGAAGGACGGCGGACCGGGAAGTGAGAGCGAAAGTGAGAGTGAGGGTTGGAGTGAAAGTGAATGCAAACAGGAATGAAAGACGTGAACCGGTTGCGGAAATGCACAAGTCGGGGACATGGCTGCAAACCGGCGCGGTTGGCGCAAGGGCAAAATGCAATTGCAGCCGGCTGCGCCTGCCCTGAGCGTGTCGAACGGGTCGAGACCGGCCGCCGCGCAAGGCTGCAGCCCGACTTTCCGGGTTCGGCCGCCTTCGCACGAGACTTCGGCAGGCCAGGGCGCCCCCGACGACACGGGCAGGATCAAAACGCCGCGCCGCTACACCGCAGCCGCGGCCGCTTCCCGGCGCTTCTTCCGTTCCCAGAACCAGGCGAGCCAGATGCAGACCTCGTACAGGACGCAAAGCGGCACCGCCATCGCGACCTGGGTGATCACCTCCGGCGTCGTCAGCACCGCGCCAAGAATAAACGAGGCGACGATCACGTGCCGCCGAAAATGGGCCAGCTGCTGGTAATGAAGAATGCCGAGCTTCACCAAGGTCAGGACGACAAGCGGGAACTGGAAGCCCAGACCCATCCCGAGCATGAACTTCGAGGTGAAACTAATGTACTCATCCGCCCGCCATTCGTAGGCGTCAAAGCCGAGCAGCGTCGAATATTCGATGGACGCCCGCAGGGCGAGTGGCAGCAGCACGAAATAGGTCAGCAATACTCCCGTGAGAAACAGGAACACACCCCATCCCAACCAGGCAAAGAGGATCTTCCGCTCGCGCACATGCAACGCCGGTAGAATGAACTGACCGAGAAAAAACAGCCAGAACGGGGCGGAGACCACCAGACTGCCATACAAGGCAATGTGGAAAGCGACCATGAAACCCTCGGCAGGATTCAGGTTGCGCAACTTGACGCGCGTCGCGCCGGGATCGCCCTTTGGATCGAGGGTGAGCGTCGCTACCTGCTGGTCGCCAATCTTCGCCAGGCCGACCTTGAACACGGCGCGGGGCGCATCGCCCGGGGGCAGACCCGGAAAATCATCACGGGTGACCTGGTACGGACCGAGCCGCACCGAACCGAGCACAAAAGTCACGGTCGGCTTCGGCTTTTCCAACACGTTCATGCGGCGGATGGGATACTCCAGGATGGCCGCGAGCTTGTCGTCCAGGAACAGGCACACCGTCAGCGCGAGAAAGATCACCACCACGCACCGGAGCAGCGCCTTGCGCAAATCCTCCAGATGACCGAGGAACGACTTGCGCGGACCACCTTCCTCTTCTTCCGCCGGCATGACTTCCACGTCTTCAGCCATGGGCGGAGTGGGCCCGGCGCGACCGCGCGGGATTGGGAAGCGTTCGGAGATAAGTCATGGACTGGCCGGCATGTTCAACTGTCTCGGTTGCCGTCACAATCATTCTTCTGCGCTCAATCAAAATCCTGGAGACGCGACGCCCTCGTCGCGCCCTCGAGGCACGAGCGCGAGGAGGGCGGCGCATCTCCAGGAAAGACCCGGTTCGGGATCGGCGCCAGTGGATTGATCGGCACAGGGAGGAGCGAACGCTACCTGCGCCCGCCTGCCAAACCATTTTGCACCGGGACCTCATCCGATCACGTGGGCACGCGCCTGCTTGCCCGCGCCTCCACAGATCGCCCGAACGCCCCGCCCGGATCGAAATGTCAGCTATTGGTTGACATTGGTCCAAAGGATCCGCCGGCGGACGGCTGCGCTCCAGCGCCCACGGCGTGGTCCTACGTTTTCCCCGGAGGCTCCGGTTCGGGCCCGGCGTCCGCCGGGGCGGCCGTTTCAGTCGCGGCTCCGAGAAAGACCACGTCGCGCCCGCCGAGGTTGAGCCAGCTCGATGGGGCCGGAACCTGGCCGACCAGGTAAACCCGCCGTTCGGCCACGGTACCATCCGCGCCATCAAACAGGATCAATCCGATCCCGCCCTCGGCAGCGACGCGGACGGCGATCAGGGGTTTCACGGTGCGCCGGAGGAACGGCAGCAATTCCCGCTCCCCTTCGACCAGCGCAAACGCCACCTGCTCCGGCGTGGCGACCCGGATCCCTTTCACTCCGGCCGGCGGCACCCGGGCCGGTTTCGCCAGACTCCAGGCGACGCGCGGGTTGCGGGGGTCTCCGAACGACCAGTCTGCGCCCGGCGATCCCAAATCCGCGCCGGCGCCAATCGAACTCGCCTGGAGCGCATTCCCTGCGCCAAAGCCAAAAATTCGCCAGCCTTTCTCCCTCATCCGATGAATCCCGGAATGCACGGCGCCGACGAGAACAACGGTGATGATCAGCCACGAGACGATCGATGTGGTCCAGAGAGCCGGCAGCCTGCCCGGAGGAGTCACCAGTTGCGGGGCCTCCTTGAGCGGCACATCCTTGATCTTCAGGTTGATGACGGCCAGCTGTACCGCCACCCGCTCTTCCGACGAGACGGCGGCCCCCTCGAGGACGGCAGGCAGTTCGTTGCTGCAGCGCGCCACTCCGTCGCGCCACATCCACGGGCCGGCTTCCGGCGCCTGACGCTTCACCAAACGCGGGAGTCCTGCCCAGTGCGTCACGCGCAAGGCCGGCGGAACCACCAGCAACAGCGCGATCCAGCTCCGGACGTCAACCAACAGTCCCGCGCGCCATGCGAATACCGCCAGGCCCAGCCAGCTCAATGCCACCACATTCCAGCGGCCAAAAATCACCGGATTGCTGGCCAGAACCCGCCGCAATCGAAGCCAGAAAAGTGCGGCGGCCAGTCGTTGGCCGCGTCGAGTGAGGTCGGCGTAGCGTTCGCGATGCAGTGTTTCCTGGGTGACAAAGCCAAATCGCTCCGGACAGGACTCCGCATAAGCCAGCACGATCTGGGAGGGGCGGTCCGCCTCCTTGGCTGCAAGCAGCGATTTTGCCGCCGATTCCCGCCTGCACACAAATCGCGCCCGAACCCGCCGCACGGCTTCTTCCAGAGCCGCCGGAGACGCGAGCACCAGCTCCAGCAATCGCGCCGCCGCAGCCTGGTCGCCTTGGTCCACCCAACCGCCCTCGATGGCTTGCGAAAGCGCCGCGGCATGAGCGGCCGCCACTTCTGCCAGCAAATGCGCCGCTTTCGGATCCCACTTCTTCACCTCCGCAACGTAAGCCGGCACCAGGATGGCGCGCACCAGCGCCGGACCGTCCTTTCCATCCCGCAACAGCGTCTGAATCTCGTGCCCCGTCACCCGCCGGCCTCTCAAGAGCAATCCGACCTTCTGTCCCGCCAGCATCGCCCACGTCCCAGCCGCCAGCGCCGTTCTGGATCGCGGACTGCGGCAGGTTCCGCCACTCGGGAATCCCGCCCAGGTCAAACAGGGCGGTCAGCCGCTCATACAGATCGATGTTGGCCGGTTCCGAGGCTACGAAATGGGCCAGACTCGCGGGATCGTTGGCTTCGAAGAGGCTCGCCTCGCCTTCCCTCCAGTTGGGCTCCTGCGCAAAGAATTCAGCAGCTTCGGCAACAGTAAAGACGCCGTCCGCACGGACAAAGAACCGCTCCCCGCGCCGGCAGTCATACCGGTCCTTCACCGGCCGTTTATCGAGCCAGCGCTGGACTTCCCGGAACCCCCACCGCCCGTCGCGGACCGTCGTCAGCAATCCTCGCAGCAAAGTGACTTGTGAGTCATACATCGCTGGCATCAGTTCGACTGCTCCCGCCCGCACCTGATAATCTCCGGCTTCGTTCAGCAACGCCTCGACCTGGGAGCGCCGGTCGCCTGGTCCGCTCTTCGCGTTGTTCTGCAACAGATCCACGTAGATGTGTTGCCCGACAACAAACTCCTGCACGACCCGCCCCATTGACCACCAGTCCCAAGCCCACAGACCGCGCCCGGGCGGCTGCAGCTCCAGACCGACCACCTCTGGCGGAGCATAGAGCGGATCGACCGGCATGGGGAAGGGATGCGGCTGCTCCCACAGTGTGGCTGCCTCCAGACCTCCGAGAATGATCCGCAATTCCCCGTCCATCGCCGGCAAATAGAGCGTATCGGGCCGCAGATTGAGATGGACGACGCCGCACTTGTGCAGCGCATCCAGCATCACGGACAACTGCCGGACCAAGGCTTCGAACTCAGGCAGGCAGGCCTTTCGTTCCGCCGCCCAGGCGCGCAGCGTGACCGGCGGCGGCATCCGTGAGACCTCATAACGCAGGCCGTATTCTTCCTGCGCCTCCACCAGCCCGATCAACCACGGCTGGCTGAGATCCTTCAACTGATTCCAGGCCCGGCGTCGGGTCTCGGTGTCTGCGCCAATCCGAAGGACCCTGATCATGACCGCCGTGCCGTCGCTTACATCACTGGCCCGGAAACATCCTCCCGATTCCCCCGAAAGCGGTTCGCCAAACTGAAAATGATGCCAGCGCTGGCCGGGTTCCGGCATCGGGACATCGACTGCCGGGCGGGCCGCAGCCGCCGGCGGTTCCAACGTGGCGGCGGACGAATCGCGGCCAATGCGATCCGCCGCTCCATCACGTGGATCGGTCGTCGGTTCCATAAGTGGACTGGGAAACGAGAACTATAACGGCTCGCCCGCCACCCGGGTTAATTGAAACCCGCTGCCTACCCCGGTGATTCCCGCCAGGAAACCTCCCGGACTTCCAACGCCGGTTCTTGCCGGGATGCTCCCCGCTGCGAATGCCAGGGTGCTGCGGTCCACATCAGGGAAACGCGACCCCCGCATCGCGTGTGATCGAGTTCAACCAGTGGGGAGCGCCCGCGCCCCCGCCGCCAGATCAAGACTTCGGAAACGCGGCGAGGGCGCTGCGTCCCCATGAAAGATCCGGATCAACCGACCGCCGGGCGCAAGGCTCGACGATATGCTAGCCGCGCAGCCGCCCTGCCGCCTCGTCCGCAAGGAAATGGGCATACGTCGTCTTGATCCCCTCCTCCAGCCCGATCCTCGCCTTCCAGCCGAGCCCGGCGAGTTTCGACACATCCAACAGCTTGCGCGGTGTGCCGTCAGGCTTCGAAGCATCCCAGACGATCCGGCCCTTGAAACCGACCGTGGCAGCCACGAGCTCGGTGAGCTGCCTGATTGTGACATCGGTACCCGTGCCGACGTTGATCCAATCCGGCGGATTGGGCAGCCGCAGCAGGAACGCACACGCATCCGCCAGATCGTTGACATGCATGAATTCGCGCCTCGGACTGCCAGTCCCCCAGGCAACCACCTCTTCGCGACCCGCCTTCATCGCTTCGTGAAACCGCCGGATCAGGGCGGGCATCACGTGCGAGTCAACGGGATGATAATTGTCCCCCGGACCGAAAAGATTCGTCGGCATTGCCGAATGAAACAACACCCCGTACTGGCGCCGATAGTACTGGCAGAGCTTGAGACCCGCGATCTTGGCGATGGCGTACGCTTCATTGGTCGGCTCAAGCGCGCTGGCAAGCAGGCAATCCTCGGGCATCGGCTGCGGGGCCTGCTTTGGGTAGATGCATGAGCTTCCCAAAAAAAGGACCCGCTTCACGCCCGACTTGTACGCCGCGTGCAGGCAGTTTGCCGCAATCGCAAGGTTGTCATACAGGAACGCAGCCGGATACGTGTTGTTGGCGTGGATACCGCCCACCCGTGCAGCTGCGATAATCGCTGCGTCGGGCTTCCCGGCTGCGAAAAACGCCTCGACCTCGGCCTGACGCGTCAGATCAAGGTCCTTGAAGGACCGGAATACGAGCGCAACATCGGGTTCAGATTGAAACCGCCGCATCAGCGCGGACCCAACCATGCCTTCGTGGCCTGCGATATAGAGTTTCATGACTGGAGTGGTCTCATAAGAAGCGTGGTCGCGAGCGTGAGCGAGCGGACGCCCCTTCCGCTCGCCCGTTCGACAAGCTCAGGGCTTCGGCAACCGCGCGATCTGGGCCTCGCGCCTCGCCTGATCGAGATCCGCGTCCATCATGATCTTCACCAAGTCCTTGAAGCGAATCTTCGGCTCCCAACCGAATTGCCGCTTCGCCTTGGCCGGATCGCCGACGAGCAGGTCGACCTCGGCCGGCCGTTCGTAGCGCCCGTCGTACTGGACATGCTGCTTCCAATCGAGCCCGACCAGATTGAAAGCCTCCTCGCAAAACTCGCGCACGCTGTGGGTCTCGCCCGTCGCGACGACATAGTCGCCAGGTTCGTCCTGCTGAAGCATCAGCCACATCATCTCGACATATTCCTTGGCGTAGCCCCAATCGCGCCGGGCTTCGAGGTTGCCAAGGTACAGCGACTGCTGGAGTCCGAGTTTGATGCGCGCCGCGGCCCGGGTGATCTTGCGGGTCACAAACGTTTCGCCGCGGCGCGGAGACTCATGGTTGAAAAGAATCCCGTTGTTCGCATGCAACCGATAGCTTTCGCGGTAGTTGACCGTCAGCCAATAAGCGAAGACCTTGGCACAGCCGTAGGGTGATCGCGGCCAGAAGGGCGTCCGCTCGGTCTGCGGAACCTCCTGCACCTTGCCGAACATCTCGGAGGACGAAGCCTGGTAAAACCGCACCTTCTTGACCAGACCCGCCTCGCGAATCGCCTCGAGAATCCGAAGAGTGCCGAGGCCGTCGACGTTGCCGGTGTACTCCGGGATGTCGAAGGACACACGCACATGCGACTGCGCCCCAAGATTGTAGATCTCGTCGGGCTTCAACTCGTAAAGCAGCTTCACCATCTGCACCGGATCGGCCAGGTCGCCGTAGTGCAGGAAGAGCCGCACGCCGTTGACGTGCGAGTCGGTATAGAGGTGATCGATGCGGCTGGTGTTAAACGTCGATGCCCGGCGGATGATCCCGTGGACCTCATAGTCCTTGGACAAAAGATACTCTGCCAGATACGAACCGTCCTGCCCGGTGATGCCGGTGATAAGAGCGCGTGTCATGCGTTGATCGTTCAACCATAAGCCCGCGGGCACCTCTGGCAAGCGCGCAGGCGGGAATTCGTTTTGTCAAAGATCACGCGACAAACGCGTCGGCCGGCTGAGCGGCTTTGTAACGTAATGCGTTACATCGTCCGAAACTGAAACGAAGTCCTCAAGATTCAAGCTTGGTCTGGAGCGGCTCCTCGCTACCCTCGGATCTTATGCGCATCGTGCTGATCGCCGCCCAATCGCTCGATGGTTTCATCTCAAAACACCACGAACCGGGCACGGCGTTTACATCGCCGGAAGACAAGACGTACTTCCGCGCGGTGGTGACTGGATTTGACGTCGGCGTGTTCGGAGCTGAAACCTACCGGGTGTCGCGCGACGCCATCCGGGGCCGGATGTCGGATCGACTTCTGCGCGTGGTCATGACGCGTTCGCCTGGGCGCTATGCGGCCGAAGCCGTGCCAGGGAAACTGGAGTTCACGCAAGCATCGCCGCCTGTGTTGGCCGATGACCTGCGCACGAGAGGGTTCCGGCACTGCGCGCTCCTTGGTGGTTCCCAGGTGCACAGCCTCTTTCTTGCCACTGGCCTGGTTGACGAGATCTGGCTCACCGTTGAGCCGGTGCTGTTCGGAGACGGGACTCCGCTGCTCGCCCAACCGGCCGACGTTCCGCTGGAACTGGCCGCCACGCAACAGCTTGGCCGCAACACCTTGTTGCTCAAATACCGAGTGAGGCGATGACGACGCAACCCATGGGAACCAGCGCCCGTGCTGTCGCCGGTCGCGGTGAGGCCGGCCCCGCCTCGGCCGAGGCTTCAGCGAGCAGGCCGGGATCGGCGCCCCCGGCTACAAGTCCCTTCCGGCCAGGCACACAATGTCTTTCGTCGTCATGGCCGCAGAATTCCGGCATGACACCCGGGACGAGCTCTCCACTGGCAACCCGGATAATGCAACAACTGAGCGTCGAGCCGCAGATTGCCGACATCGTCCGCAGTCTGGGCTATCCTCCGGTGCCGGAGCCGTCGGTGCTCAGGTCGGTCGAGAATCTCTTGGCGGAAGCGCACGCCTTTCTCCAGCCGCGGGGAACGTATGCGCTTTACCAACCGGCGAAGCTGACAGAGCGGTCACTCGCAATTGGCGGTGAGCTCGTACACGGAGACATCGGCGAGTTTCTCCGGGGTGCCAGCCGGGTCGCTGTCTTCATGGTTACGGTGGGAAACCAAATCACGTTCGAGGCAAAGTCCCGGTCCGATTCCGGGGATGTCTTTGGCGGTCGTGCGCTGGACATCATCGGTTCGTGGGCCACCGAACTAACGATGGATGCGCTGATGGCAACGATGAGCTCCGAACTCGGCAGCGGAGAGTCGTTCACCGCGCGCTACAGCCCGGGCTTCTGCGGAATGGATCTGGACGAGCAGCGGGTGCTGTTCCGCCTCGCGCCCGCCGGAAACGTTGGCATCTCGTTGCTGCCTTCCCTCTTTATGGAGCCGCTCAAGTCGATCTCTGGAATCGTCGGCCTGGGGCCGCGGGAGCTCGTCGGGATTCACCTTTCCCCCTGCGAACGGTGTCCGTTGGTCAATTGTCACCTGCGTCGGTAACCACCTGCCGGGGTCAACGCCTCCGGCTACAAGAAAGATCGTCACGGCCTCAGTTGCCTGGGTGTAGCCGGCCGCGCTGAGGCCGGCCTTCGTCAAGCCTGACTATTTCAATCCCCCGATCAGCCGCTCGATCTCCACTTTCTTGGCCTTTAACTCGGCCAGTTGCTTCCTCGCCCCTTCGATGACCTGCGGCGGCGCTTTCCCGGTGAACGCAGGATTCGCGAGCCTCGCCTCGGTTGCAGCGATAGGCTGCGTTAGTTTCTCCAGTTCCTTTGCCAGGCGCTGTCTTTCTGCTGTCACGTCGACCGCGGATGCCAGGTCGAGATAGAGCGTGCCAATCGGACTTACCACGGCCGGGGCACCGTCAACCTTCTCTTTTCGCACGATCTCCGCCGCACCGCACATCCGGAGCAGCTTGCCCAGATTTGCGGACACGGTCGCCCACTCCCCGCCGGTGGCTGTCATGAAGAACCGCACGTCCCGCCGGCTCGCAAGGTTGTGCTCCGCCTTCAGCGCGCGCGCCTGGGAGGCCAGCGTCTTCAGGTTCTCCACGACTGCGATCGCGGCGCGATCCAGTTTCACTCCGGTTGCAGCAAACGCCATCGCGAATTCGGAGGCGTCGTCCAGCCGCCCATCGCGGGTCAAAAAGTTCCCCGGCGTCCCGTAGCCGAGTTGATCCCACAATTCTTCCGTGATGAATGGAATGAAGGGGTGCAGCAGCAACAGCGTCTGCCGCAGAACCAGATCCTGGATCGCGAGGCAATTCGCCTTCGTGTCGGCCGCCTGGAGCTTGGTCTTCGACACCTCGACGTACCAGTCGCAGAAGTCATTCCAAAAGAATCCGTACAAGGCCTGGACGGCCGCGCTGAATTCGAACTCGAAAAGACAGCGGTCAACCTCGCGGGTTACCGTCAGCATGCGGTCAAGAATCGCATGGTCGTCCGCATCGAATCTGGCCGGGGCGAACCGCCGGACAATCGCGTTGAGCGAACCGTTGTCGCCGGCCGGCCCGCTGATCTGGCGGAAGCGGCAGGCATTCCAGAGCTTGTTGCAGAAATTCTTGCCGAATTCGATGCGCTCCTCGGCGAACCGGATGTCCTGTCCCTGGGGCGCGATCGAGATGATGCCGAAGCGCAGTCCATCGGCTCCGTAGCGGCCAATCAGCTCCAGCGGATCGGGCGAATTGCCGAGCGACTTCGACATCTTGCGACCGAGATGGTCGCGAATGATTCCCGTGAAATAGACGTTCTTGAACGGAATGCGCCGTTCGAGCGGCTCGCCCGGCCGGGTGAATTCGAGCCCGGCCATGATCATTCGCGCCACCCAGAAGAAGATGATGTCCGGCGCGGTGACGAGCGTCGAAGTCGGATAGAAGTAATCGAAGCCCGCCTGTTCCATCGCCTCCTCGTCCGGCCAGCCCAAGGTGGCAAACGGCCAGAGCCAGGACGAGGCCCACGTGTCGAGCACATCCTCCTCCTGCTCCCAATCGTGCGGATTGGCGGGGCCGTTCAGCGAAACATGCACCTTCTCCGGATCGCGCAGATCGGCCTCGGTGAGTTTCTCGCGATCGATTCCCTTCCGATACCAGACTGGAATGCGGTGCCCCCACCACAGCTGCCGGCTGATGCACCAGTCCTGGATATTGTCCAGCCAGTGGAGGTAGACCTTCGACCAGCGTTCCGGATAGAACTTGATGTGACCGTCGCGCACCGCCGCCTTGGCCTCCTCCACCCGCGGATAGCGCAGCCACCATTGCATCGTCAGTCGCGGCTCGATCGGCACGTCCGCGCGCTCGGAATAACCGACATTGTTTTCATAGGGCTCCTCCTTGACGAGGGCGCCGGCCGCTTTGAGCAACTCGGCCGCCTTCTTCCGGCTGGCAAAGCGATCCAGGCCGGCCAGATCCGGCCCGGCCAGATCGTTGAGCGTGCCATCCGGGTTGAGCACGTCGCGGATCGGCAGCTTGTGGCGCTGGCCAATCTCGAAATCCGCCTTGTCGTGGGCCGGGGTGATTTTCAGCGCGCCCGTGCCGAACTCACGATCAACCGCCGCATCGGCCACAATTGGAATCTGTTCCCGGACCAGCGGCCGCCAGACGCTCTGGCCGATCAAGCCCGCATAGCGCGGATCATCCGGGTGCACGGCAATCGCGGTGTCTCCCGGGATGGTCTCGGGCCGCGTTGTGACCACTTCGATGAACTGCCCCGGCCGGTCGGAGAGCTCGTAGCGAACGCGGTAAAGCAGTCCCGCGACCGGTTTCATGATCACCTCTTCATCCGAGAGGGCGGTGAGCGACGCCGGACACCAGTTGACCATGCGCTTGCCGCGGTAGATGTAGCCGCGCCGGAACAGCTCGACAAAGACCTGGAGCACCCGCTCCGAATACGCGGGATCCATCGTGAAGGCGGTGCGGCTCCAGTCGCACGACGCTCCCAGCCGGCGGAGCTGTTCGAGAATGATGTCGCCCTTCTCTTTCCGCCATTCCCAGACCCGCGCGAGAAACTTCTCCCGGCCCAGATCGCGGCGGTGCAGCTTGTGTTTCCGCAGCTCCTTTTCGACCACGGTCTGGGTGGCAATTCCCGCATGATCCGTGCCCGGCACCCAGAGAGCAGCGCGACCCTCCAGGCGCGCCCGCCGGATCAGGATATCCTGCAGCGTGTTGTTGAGAACATGCCCCATCGTGAGCATCCCCGTCACATTCGGCGGCGGAATGACAATGCTGTACGCCGGCCGGCCCGGCACGACGCGGCCCGCAAACGCGTCGGCGGCCTGCCAGGCGGCATGCCACTTCTGTTCGACCTCGTGCGGCTCGTAGCTCCTGGTGATTTCGGGCATGGATGAAAACGGATGGAACCGGCGAGCTAAGAAGCCGCGCCAAACCGGGGCAAGCGATTACTTTTCCCGGAACGGCGTCCGAAAAAATGGATCGTGGCCTTTCCCCCTATTTCCGGCTTTGCGGATTTGGCGCTTTGCTGCTCACTAGGAGCCTGCCGGGCCGACGCCCGCAGAATCCCAATGGTAGGACGCATTCAAAAACACGCCCGCGAGCGCTTGAATTTCCAGGGCGACGTGCCCGTGGCGGCGCGACTCGCCGCCTGCAAGACCTTTCTGCGGCTGGAGAGCGCGATGATCCACATGCATCACGATGCGGGGGAGTCCGGGCTCAAGATCGCCCAGGCGCGCGCCGGCCTGATTGATGTCATGCTGTCGCACCTGTTCGATTACGCCCTCGACTCCTACCGCCGCGCCCACGGAGACCTGCCGTCCCCGGTCTGCCTGATCGCCCTGGGCGGGTATGGCCGGCACGAACTCAATCCCCTGAGCGATATCGATGTGATGTTCCTCTTCCCGTCGAAAACGCGGCCGGCAGCCGTCAAGCCGTTGCAGGAACACCTGGTCAACGAGGTGCTCTACATCCTGTGGGACTGCGACCTCAAGGTGGGCCATTCAACCCGGACAATCGACGAGGCCTTCGCCGAGGCCGGGCGGGACATCCGCACGAAGACGTCCCTGCTGGAGTCCCACCTCGTCGCCGGCGCGGCTTCGCTGTACGAGACCTTTGCCAAAGCCTACCGCAGCTTCGTCACCACCGAGAATCCCCGGAGTTACATCGCGGCCCGGCTGGTCGACCAGGAGTCGCGCCGGACGAAATACGGCGACACGGTCTTCCTGCAGGAGCCGGACATCAAGAACGGCGTCGGCGGCTTGCGCGATTATCAGAACGCGCTGTGGATGGCGCGGGTGAAGCTCGGCATTGAGAGCATGGACGAGCTTCACAAGCTCAACTACCTTCGCCGCAAGGAACTCGACGACTTCCAGCGCGGCTATGATTTCCTCCTGCGCGTCCGCAACGAGCTTCATTTCACCAGCAAGCACGCGACCGATCTGCTGGACCTGGAGATGCAGACGCGCGTGGCGCAAAACCTCGGATACCGCCAGCAGGATCCACTCCAGCGCGTTGAGGATTTCATGGCGGATTACTACCGGCACGCCCAGGCCATCCACCGTATCTCGAAGATTGTCGAGAGCCGCCTGGCCCTCGCAATCAAGGAGGACCGCGGTTCCTTGCTCTCCTTCCGCGAGATGCTTCGCATCCGGAGGACCGAAACGGACCAAGCAGATTGACGGCTTCACGCTCCGCGGGCAGGAACTGGCGGCCGCCACGCCCGGGGTGTTTCAGGAGGACCCGGTGCGGTTGATCCGCGTCTTCCGCCACTGTCAGCAACTGGATGCCGCGCCCGACTTCAATCTGACCGCGTTGATCCGCGAATCGCTGCCCCTGCTCACCCGCCGCGTGCGGGAGTCACCTGATGCCAACATCAGTTTCCGCGCCATCCTCCAGGAGGTCGGTCTGGTCTTTCCCACCCTGAGCCTCATGCACGAACTGGGGGTGCTGGGTCGCTTCATTCCGCCGTTTGACCGCCTGACCTGCCTGGTTCAGCACGAATTCTATCATCGGTACACGGCGGACATTCACACCCTCAACGCCATCCGCGAGCTCGATCGCGTCTTCGCGGAGGCCGAACCCATCACGCTGAAATACCGCAAGGAGCTGCACGAAACTGCCGATCCCTCCCTCCTTTACCTGATCCTGTTCCTGCATGACATCGGCAAGGCGGCCGGCATCAAGAATCACAGCGAAACCGGGGTTCTGCTCGCGGGGCCGATTCTGGACCGTCTCCAGTTGGATCCGAAGAGCCGCGAGATCGTTACGTCTATTATAAAGAATCACCTGATCATGGCACGGTTCTGGCAGCGGCATAACCTTGATGATCCTCAATCTGCGGCCGCCTTTGCGGAATTGGTTGGCGATGCCGAGAAGCTTCGCTATCTATATGTTCATACCTTTTGCGATGCCCGGGGCACGGCGGCGTCACTCTGGAACAGCTACAAGGATACCCTGCATTCCACCCTTTTCCGCACCACGCTCGAACGCCTCCTGCTGGGCGACGCCGTCGAAAAACAGAATCTGGAGAGAAAACAGATGATCCAACAAGGAACTGATCACGAAGCGAATTCCCGGAATCAGCCAGGACGAGATCTCCGCGCATTTCAGTCTCCTGCCTGAGCGCTATTTCCTTCACACCGAGGCGGGCGAGATCTCCCTGCACATCCAGATGGTCAACCGCCTGCTCAAATCGATTAACGAGGCCGATTCGGTGAGCTCGCTCCGGCCGATCATCGACTGGAAGGATGACCTCAACCGCAGCCTTACCGTCGTCAACGTGGTCACTTGGGACCGGGCCGGCCTGTTCTACAAGCTGGCCGGTGGCTTCAGCGTGGCCGGATTGAACATCCTGGGGGCCAAAGTCATCTCCCGCTCTGATCACATCGCGATCGACACCTTTTACGTCGTCGAGGCCGGACGCGGGCGTCGTGCAGAACCAGACCGCGCATGGAAACATTTGCGCGCACGGTCGAAGGCGCCCTCATTCAGAACACGGACCTCTATCCCGACATCGTGGCTCAGGCCAAGAAAATCGCCGCGGCCGGTTGCCTCTGAGTCAAGCACGCTCCACACATCGTTCCCCCCCACCGTCGAAGTCTACCATGAGCTCGCGATGAGCGGACGATCGTCGAGATCCAGGCCCGCGACCAGATCGGCCTGCTCTACCGGCTGGCCAAGGTCATCTACGACTTTGGCTTCGACATCACGTTCGCGCGGATCGGTACCGAGCGCGGTGTCGCCATCGACACCTTCTACATCGAGAGCGCCAACCATGAGCCAACCGAGGACTCCGGGCGCCTCCATGCCCTGCGTGATTCCCTCGCCCGCGTGATCACGCCAGCGCCCGAAGCCGCGCCCCCGCCACCGGTGACGGCCTAGGAGCCTGCCGGGCTGCGCCCTCCATGCCTTAGAAACAGCCCACGCTGTAGTCGGCCGCCGGGGTCAGCGCCCCCGGCTACAGGCGACCGCACATGAAATTGTAGCCGGCCGCGTTGAGGCCGGCCGAACCCGCCCGGTCCTTCCGGGCTCCGCCACTTGGGCGCAGCCATCTTTCACCGCCATCGCAGACGACGAAGTCCGGCATGCTGCTAATCATCAATTGTAATATGATCGGCCCATTCGTTGTGGCCGCATGCGATTTCGTTGTACCTGGCTCCGCGCAATGACTTCGCCAGGTTTCGGGCGTGTGCAACCGGGATCACGTTGTCCTGGGCAGCTCCATAGATATCCACCCTCCCGGCATACTTTGAGAGACACGCCACGTTATCCCACTTGTCGCGCAGGAGGAGTCTCACCGGCAGGAACCAGATCCGCTCCCTTGCGACCGACAGAAGATTGTCAAACGGAACAACCAGCACAATCCGCGCCGGAGGATCCGGAAGCGAACACAGATAGGATGCCGGACCGCTGCCGAGCGATTCGCTCAGGACCCCGATGCCACGCCCGGGAAAAGCTCGCCTCAACGCGGCATAGGCTTCGACCGCGGCCGCATTGATCGATGTCATCGATGGAGTCCCCTCCCTGACTCCATAGCCGGGATACTCCATCACATACACTGAATCGCCACCCGGCAGGCGGTCCACGATGTAACCTCTCTGGTTCGCCTGGCCTGCATTCCCATGGAAGACCAACCAGATCATCTTCGGGTCGGCGACCGTTCGGGCAAACCCGATCGCCCGGCCATCGACCGACCATTCCACCAGATTGGATTGCTCGATTGAATGACTGGGAAAATAAAGAAGTGCGCCTTCAAACATCGCCAGGGATTTTGAACAAATGCCGGCGGCGAAGACAGCCAATAGCACCAGCCGGGCAATCCTGTAATTGTGGTTCACAACAGAGATCGAACTACGGCGTGTCCGCGCAGCGGGCATCCAGCGAGGCACACTCCCAGGCCGTGTCCATTCAATCTGCCCCGTTCCCGCTCGTGAACAACAACGCCGACCGGTGACCGATGTAGGAGCCTGCTTGCAGGCGATTTCATCCTCTGAAATCCTCCTTCGCCGGGCCTACGGAGGACAGGTCGCGAGCACCTGTCCGCCGTAGCTTGAGCGAAGGGGGAAGCTCGCTCCTACAATTTGCCTGGATACGGCCAGGCTGCAGGAAGTCTTCAACCTCATGGTCGCAGGAAGACTCAAGCCTGGTCGGAGGCGGCGCCGCACTACGCCTGGTACCCGCCGGTGATGTATTGCTTCAGCTGTTCCGCTTCGTGCCGGTGAGTGTCGACCATCCGACGGAGAATGTCACCGATTGAGACCAGACCCACCAGGCGGCCGTCATCCACGACCGGCAGATGGCGAAATCGTTTGTTCGTGAACAGCTCCATGACCTCGTCCACTGTGGTCGTTGAAGGCACCGTGATCGGGTCGCGCGTCATGATCTGCTCGATTGGAGTGAGCGCCGGGTCGAGGCCGGCTGCGACCAGGCGCGACAGCACGTCGCGCTCGGTAAAGATCCCGACAATCCGGCCGTTCTCCACGACCAGGATGGCGCCGACCTTGTGCCGGTCCATTTCCTTCGCCGCCGCCGCCGCCGTGACAGTCGGAGGCACGGAAAAGATCATCGAACCCTTGCGTTCAAGCAGTACAGATATCGAGGTGCTCATGGGGCAGCGGCTGGAGCCGTAACTGCAAGGTAGCCAGATTGTGGCGACCGACAACTCCGATTATCCTTTTTCTCAAAGGTTTGGCCACGGTTCCAGCAGCGTGTCGGACTTCGCCCTCCGCGTTGCTGGAAGACCAAACGGCGTCCGCCATTTGTAAGGAGCCAAGAACGCAAGAAACGGTCTTGCTTGCAACGGGTGGAGACCTGTAGCCGGGGGCGCTCGCCCTGAGCTTGCTTGCGGTGTCGCAGACCCTGAGCCCGTCGAATGGGAGCCTGTCGAACCCGTCGAACGGGCTGACCCCGGCATCGACGAAACTCAAGGCTGGCCTTAACGCGACCGGCTACAACGTGGGTAGATCGCTTGTAGCCGGGGGCGCTGACCCCGGCATCGACGAAACTCAAGGCCGGCCTCAACGCGGCCGGCTACAACGTGGGTAGATCGCTTGTAGCCGGGGGCGCTGACCCCGGCATCGACGGAACTCAAGGCTGGCCTTAACGCGGCCGGCTACAACGTGGGTAGATCGCTTGTAGCCGGGGGCGCTGACCCCGGCATCGACGGAACTCAAGGCTGGCCTTAACGCGACCGGCTACAACGTGGGCTGTTTCTTGGGAGGCTCCTAGACCTTCGGGAACAGCCGGTCCAGCGCGCCCAGGCTTTTCAGCGGACCGATCGCCGGCGCCGGGATCGCAGCCGGCGGAGGCAGGCGGTCGGCGCTCTTCACCGCATCAACGGCGCGCGAACCGCCATCCGGCACGGGACGGCGCAGCGCGGACAGTTCCCGGTCAAGCTTCACCGTTGACACCGCCTCGGCCGTCCCGAGTTCCTGCGCGAACAGGCTGACGCGAAACTCCTCGACCAGCCAGCGGAAGCGCTCCCCGGCGTCGGAGCCGGTCTTTGGAAATGCAGGCGGGGAAGCCGGCGCCGTCTTCAGCCGGTCTCCTAAACCGCCGGCCATTCGGGATTGTGCCTCGTCTGAAATCGAGATGGCCGCGCTCGACCGCAGTTCCGCCACCGCCCTGCCGTAGGGCGCCAGGCTCTTCGCCCGCTCCGCGTCGCGCCCCCGGTTCTCCATCCACCGGTCGGCGCGCAGCTTCATGGCCTTCAGGTAACGCGGCAGGTGCGGCAGTTGCAGGAATGGCGTCTCCACAAGGAAATCAGCCGGCAGCAGGGCCGCCAGGTCATCGGCCAGATCTGGATAGGCGCGCGGATGGAGCAGCAGTTCCTGGCGAAGGCTTAGGATTTCGCGCAACAGGTCCGCCAGGCGCGGCACCGCCCCCCGCAGATCCGTTCGGACCCGCTCAAGCTCCCGCGTGAAGGCGGCCTCCGTCAGCGGTTGGACCGGCCGGCCGCAGGCCCACCGCCGCAAGGCGACCGCAGCCTGTTCCTGGAGCGCTTCAACGGAGATCCAAGCCGCCGAGAGCACCCCGAGCGCGCGCAGATCGCGCAGGTCGCGCTGCAGCCAGGCGAGCTCGTAGCGAAGCCGGAGTTCGAACAGCCGGAACAGGCCTCGGCTCATCGCGGCCCGCGCCTCTTCCGGGGTCTTCAACAGCCGCAACGCCACGCCGGCCTCGACCGGCACGAGCCCCGGAAACGCGTGGACCGGCACTCCCGCCTGGTCGCATACCAGCACGCACTCCGGAATTTCGCCGAAGGTCCACCCGGTCTGTCCTTCTTTCTCCCATCGCTCCCGCGCCCTGCGCCAAGCCGCCGGGTCCTCCCGGGCGACCTCCGCGCTGAGCTGCCGCTGGTGCTGCTCAACCAAGCCCTGAAGCTCGTCCAGGTCGCGGCTCGCGGCCAGGGGCCGGCCGCGCTCGTCCACAATCTGCACCCGCACCCGCAGGTGGTCGGGCAGAGGCTTCTCCGCCCAGCCATTGAGATCGACCGCCAGATGATGGACCTCGCGGAGAAAACCCGCCAGCGTCGCGGCCAGCGAATCCTGATGGCCTCGAAGCCTCGCTCGTTGCGCGACTGCCTTGGTCGCCACCTTCGCCGCCTCCGCCAGCGGAATCAGGAGCCGCCGCTGGCCGGTCGGCAGCGCCTTCAACAGGTGCAGCACTTTTTCATCGAGGTGACCCGGCACCGCCCAGTCCAGCGACGCGGGAGTCAGCGCCGCCGCGTCCCGCGCCGAAACTGTAATCGTGACGCCGTCGTCATCCTGGCCGGGCCGGTAGGCGTAGTCGATCGGCAGGACCCGGTTCTCGATTGGCAGCGCGTCGGGAAAATCCGCGGCATCGTGGGCCGCTTCCTCGGCTCCCCGCAGGTCCTCCGCCTCGAAAAAGAGAAAGTTGGGTTCCGTCAGGCGCCGCTCGCGCACCAGGTTGACGATCTCGGGCACGGACGCCACGGCGGACACCGGGGGCCCGGCGCCCTCGTCCCCATCCTCCGGCAGCAGGCGAGCCGCATAGAAACGGTAGATCGCCTCGTCGAGATTCAAGTAACCGCTGCTGCGCGTCCGCGTCAGCACGATTTCCACCTTGTCCCGCACCTTGCGGTTGTGGGCGAGGAAATCGAGCGGCCAGGTGATGGTGTCATTCACCAATCCCTCGCGGATAAACAGCTCGGTCGCGTGAACCGGATTGATCTTCCCGTAGCCCACGGCCCGCGATTCCAGCTCGAGTCCATAAAGTCGCGAACGGCGCTTCACCAGCACCCGGCCGGCCTCGGGACTCCAGAACGGCTCCGTGTGGCTAACCTTCAGCAGGTGCGCTCCGAGATCGAGCGCCCAAACCGGATCGATCCGCGCCGCGGTGCGCGCATACACGCGGGTCGTTTCGACAATCTCCGCCGCCATGATCCAGCGCGCCGGCCGCTTGCCGTCCGCCGCGCTGCCCTCCCTCCCCTTGGCGAAGGCGGGCTTCTTCCTGGCCTCGGTCTTCGCATACAGCCCCGATCCGGGGAACAGCGTCACCTTGCGGTCGTGCGTGGCCTTGTAGAGTCCGCTTTCCTCGTCGTAGACGGCAATGCTTCCAAGCAATCCGGCAAGGATGCTCCGATGAACGGCGCGGTACGCCGGCGTGCCGAATTCCAGCAACGGGGACCTGGGATTTGAGATTTGAGATTTCGGATTTGGACCTTGGAGTTTGGAGTTTGGGATTTGGGATTTGGCGTTTGCCGTTTGGCGTTTGGTACTAGGTCCTAGGTCCTTGGAACTTGGGATTTGGAACTTGGTACTTGTTACTTGGCACTCGGCACTTGGATTCTGACCCTTGGGATTTGGCGTTTGGAGTTTGGGATTTGCACCGAGTCCGTCCCGCACCGACGTGATCCGAAAGTCCTCCCGCTCTTCCAGGACTTCAACCAACTGGTCGTGAATGTCACGCCACTCCCGCATCCGGATATATGACAGGAAATGCTCGTGGCAGAACTGGCGCATCCGGCTCTGGGTCATCACCTCAAATTCATCGTGAAACGCTTCCCAGATCTTCAGCAGGGTCAGGAAATCGGAATCCGGATGCACGAACCGCCGGTGCGCCGCGTCCGCCTGTTCCTGGCGGTCGAGCGGCCGCTCGCGCGGGTCCTGAATGCTGAGGCCGGCGGCGATGATCAGGACCTCCCGCAAGCATCTCTCGGCACCCGCTTCCAGGATCATCCGGCCGACGGTGGGATCGACGGGCAGGCGGGCCAGTTCCCGGCCCAGCGGGGTCAGCTGCCACGCCCCGCCCCGCTCAACATCCGCGCTGTAGCCGGGGGCGTTGACCCCGGCCATCCCGGAAGGGGTCGCTGCATTCTTGCCGGGGTCAGCGCCCCCGGCTACAGCAGCGCTCCCGGCTACAGCAGCGCCCCCGGCTACAGCAGCGCTCCCGGCTACAGCAGCGCCCCCGGCTACAGCAGCGCTCCCGGCCACAGCAGCGCTCCCGGCGGCGACGCCACTCCCGGCTGGGGAAGCGACTTCAGGCATCCGCAAGGCGCCGAGTTCTTCCAGCAGCTGATAACCGGCCCGGATCGCCTTGGCCGGCGGGGCATTGATAAAGGGAAACCGCTCGATGTCCCCGAGGCCGATCACCTTCAGGCGCAGGATTACGTCGGCCAGGTTGCAGCGCTGGATCTCGGGCTGCGTGAACCGCGGCCGCTCCAGGAAGTCCTTCTCTGAATACAGGCGGATGCACACGCCCTCGGCCACGCGGCCGCACCGTCCTTTGCGCTGGTCGGCGCTGCTTTGCGAGACCGGCTCGATCGGCAGGCGCCGGGTGCGCGCCTGCGGCGAGTAGCGGCTGACGCGCGCCAGCCCCGTATCCACCACAAAACGGATGCCGGGGATGGTGAGCGACGTCTCGGCGATGTTGGTCGCGATGACGATCTTCCGGTACTGGGTCGGGGCGAAGACGCGCTGCTGCTCGGCATTGGCCAGGCGGCCGAACATCGGGACGACTTCAGTGCGGGCAAATTGCCGGCCCTCGATCAAGTCGCGCGTCTCCCGGATGTCGCGTTCCGCCGGCATGAAGACCAGGATGTCACCCGACGTGCTCTCGCGCAGGATCCGCTCAACGGCTTCAACCGCGCCATCGATGTAATGCAGCGCCTCGGCCTTGGCGTCCGGTGCGTCGTCCGCGGTGGCGTCGGAGCCCAGCGCATCCAGCGGCGCATGGATCACCTCGACCGGAAACATCCGGCCGGAGACCTCGATCACGGGCGCGTCGTCGAAGGCGCGGGAAAACGCCTCGGTGTCGATGGTGGCCGACGTGACGACGATGCGCAATCCGGGCCGGCGGAAGCGGAGCTGACGCAGGTGGCCGAGAAGAAAATCGATGTTGAGCGAGCGCTCGTGCGCTTCGTCGATGATGATCGTGTCGTACTCCCGGAGCAACGGATCTCCCTGGAGCTCGGCCAGCAGCATGCCGTCGGTCAGGTACTTGATGACTGTTTCCGGGGAGGTGTGGTCGGCGAAGCGCACCTTGCAGCCGACTTCGCGCCCCCAGGGCACGCCGAGTTCCTCGGCCACCCGCCGCGAGATGGACAGGGCGGCCACGCGCCGCGGCTGCGTGCAGGCGATGCGGCCGTCGATCCCACGCCCGGCCGCCAGACACATCTTGGGAATCTGCGTGGTCTTGCCGGATCCGGTCTCGCCCGAGAGAATGAGCACCGGATGCCGCTGGACCGCGGCCGTGATCTCCTCGACCCGCGCGCTGATCGGCAGCTCGGGGGGAAAGTCCAGGCGGAAACTGGCGGCACGACGGGTCATGTTGCGGGTGGCCAGTATCCCGGCATCCCGGCGGAATGACAAGGGGAACGCGCCCGACTTGAAACTCGCGATTGGCATCCGGCCGCGGGTCGGCTAGGGTCGGCACCCATGCGACCGCCACTACTGCCGGAGCGGGTCCTGCGCCGCGTGATCAGGCTCTCCTGTCTGAACGGCTGGAGCGTGGTGATTCTCGCCGGCGGGTGTGCCCTCGGTTCGCTCGGGTTCGGCGATTTCACCGGCGCGGCGGTCGGCCTGTTGGTAACGCTGGGAGGCGCGATGGAGGTGCGCGGCTGCCGGATGCTCAAGGGCAACGACGCCAGAGGCATGCGCTGGCTCACCCGCAGCCAGCTCGTGGTGCTGGCCGTCATCTGGGCCTACGCCATTTCGTGCCTGCTGCCTTACAACGACCAGATCGTGCGCGAGGCTTTCACGCCCAAGATGCGGACGTCGCTCGGCGAATTCGGAATCACGCTGGAGGATATTCTCCCGTTGGCGCGCCTGTTCAATCGCATCCTCTATGGCGGCGTGATGGCCGTCACGCTGATCTTTCAAGGCGGCATGGCCCTCTATTACAATCATCGCACCCCCGCGGTGGAGGCGGCGCTGGCTCCTCCGCGCTCCACGCGGCAGCCCGCCTGACCACCGCCGCCAGATCCCGGTTCGTTGCCCGTCCTGGAGGGCGCTGCGTGCCTTGCCGTAGCTTCAGCGAAGGCAGGCGCCGTCAGCGCCGCCGTCAGCCGGCCCTTGCGCCGCGGAAACAAACACCTATTGTCCGGCCGATGTTGCGCCAGAAGTATATTGCGGCGAAGCAGCGCTGGGCCGAAAAAGCGAAGGCCCGCGGATTCGCTCCACGCGCGAGCCCATCGACCGGACGCCTTCCGCCCGGGCAGACTCTCACCAACGGTTTTACGGTCCTCGATCTCGGCATCAAGCCGGAGATTCCGCTGGACCGGTGGACGCTGACCATCGACGGATTGGTCAACCGGCCTGCGATTCTCAACTGGGTCCAATTCAATGCGCTGCCGCAGGTGGAGGATGTCAGCGATTTCCACTGCGTGACTGGCTGGAGCAAGTACGATTGCCGCTGGGGCGGTGTTCCGTTCACCGCGTTGTACGAACTCGCCCAGCCCAAGCCCGAGGCGGCGCATGTCTATTTCACCAGCTACGACGGCTACTCGACCAACGTGCCGCTCGAAAAATGCCTCGATGAGGACGTGATGGTGGCGACCCGGTTTGACGGCCAGCCAATTGCCCGCGAACATGGCGGCCCGGCCCGGATGATCGTCCCAAAACTCTATGCCTGGAAAGGCGCCAAGTTTGTGCAGGGAATCACGTTCCTCGAACACGACAAACTCGGGTTCTGGGAGGTTCGCGGCTATCACAACAATGCCGGGCCCTGGTTGGAGGAGCGTTACGCGTAGGAGCCGCTGTGCAATTTTGATCAGCAAATGGGGGCTGGCTCGGGATCTGCTATGAGATCGTGCAGTGGAACCCTCAGGCACGCTCGTCAAGCCGATTCTCGACAGCCGCAAGCTGCTCGCCTTTGTAACTCTTGCGCGCTGTGGCAGCTTCTCCCAGACCGCCCGCGAGATTTTTCTCACCCAGTCGGCGGTGAGCCACGCCATCAAGTCGCTCGAAGATGAGCTCGGTTGCCGCCTGTTCGACCGGCACGGCCGCCGGGCGCAATTGACGCGCTCCGGACGACAGCTGTTGGAGCACGCCATCCGGATTCTGGATGAAATGCGGCTGGCCCGGGCCGGCCTGAAGGAGATGGACCAAACGGAAACTCATCAGATTTCGGTGCCGTGGCAGAAAGTCGCCGGCCGATAGGGAGATGGATCTTTCTGCGAAGACCTCCTCGTGTTCATCACAAATCCGGACCAGGGTCCTGGCGGGAGAGTGCTCCCAACCGTCCGGTGGCGGGGTCTGGTCGCGTGAGCTTGGGACCAATGTCAACTAATAGCTGACATTTCGCTCCGGGGCTGAGGCGCCGGGAAGGTGCGCCGGTGGTTCCGCAATGCGGTCGCGTGTGGCTCGACTGCGCCCTCAGCGCTGCCCCATCGCGTCCGCCCTGGGCGCCCGTTGACTTTCATTCCCGCCGGCTCTAGAATCATTTCGGCCATGACCGACGACGATTCTGCTGACGCAATTCTCCGCTGCCGCGAGAATCTTGAGCGGCTGGCCCGTGGAGCCTTTACGCTCGAAAAGCATCCGGATGGCGATTCTCTCGGGGAGGCCGTCGGTGTGCTCGCCTGCCGGCTGCGCCAGGAGCGGGAAAAGCGTGCCCGCCTCGACGACATCATCCTGCGAATCAACTCGGGCCTTTTCCTCGATGAAATCCTCGACTGCATCTACCGAGACTTCAAGGCCCTCATCCCGTACGATCGGATTGGCCTCTCGTTCGTCGAGGACGAGGAGAAAACCGTGCGGGCCTATTGGGCAAAGAGCGACGCCTGCTCCTTGAAGCTGGTCAACAGCTTTTCGGCCCCTTTGGCCGGATCGAGTCTTGAAGAGGTTCTCCGGACCGGGAAGCCGCGCATCCTCAATGACCTCGAGGATTACCTCCGAAATAAACCTCAATCGCAATCAACCCGGTTCATTGTCGAGGAGGGGTTTCGCTCGTCCCTGACGTGTCCCCTGATGCTCAGCGGCAAGGCGGTGGGGTTCATCTTCTTCACCAGCCTGCGGCCGCACACTTATGTCAACGTCCATGTGGATGACTATCTTCGCGTGGCCAATCATGTTTCGGTCGCGGTTGAGAAGGGGCGGCTGGCCTCAGATCTGGCCGAAAGTCACGCCCTCCTCGAGCGCCAGAATGGCAAGTTGCTAAAACTGAGCGAAGTCAAGAACACCTTTCTCGGAATGGCCACCCACGATCTCAGGGGGCCGATCGGATTCGCCAAGATGGCGGCGGAACAGATTCTGGCGGGCGGGGCAACCATGCCGGCCGAAACTCGGGAAACCCGGCTCCGGGACATCGTCAGCCAATCCGCCCAAATGCTGGCGCTGTTGAACGATCTCCTGGACATCAGCCAGATCGAATCTGGAACCTTTCAATTGCATCCCGTCTCGGTGGCGCTGGCCGATTTTCTTCGGGAGACCGTCAAACGGCATGCCCGGCTGGCAGAACCCAAGGGCACCCGCGTCGAGTTGGAACCCGTCCTTCCAGGGGCGGTCCGCGCCGATCCGTTCCGACTTCGTCAGATCATGGACAATCTGATCTCCAACGCAGTCAAATACTCGCCCCCGGGCTCGCTGGTGCTGGTGCGCGCCGCCCAGTCGGCCGGCTCGTGGCAGGTCGAGGTGCAAGATCAGGGGCCGGGATTCACGACTGCAGACAAGCGACAGCTCTTTGAGGACTTCGTCCATCTGTCCGCCGAACCGACCGGAGGTGAAAAGGGAACCGGCTTGGGTCTCGCTATCACCCGGCGCATGGTGGAAGCACACGGCGGGGCGATCGGTGTCCAGTCCGAACCGGGTTACGGAGCCACCTTCCACGTCTCCCTCCCCTCGGCGGAAACTTAGAGCGGTTCCATCAGAAGGGTAGCCGCGAGCGTAAGCGAGTGGACGCCGCTTCCGCTCGCTCGCGCTTGCAGCCACATTTGCGTTCTCGGCTGCAGTCCAAGTTGAACCGCCCTAGAAACCGACCTCCCTTCGCGGTTCATCCGGACTCTCACATTCCCATCCAGCGCACAAGCCAGTCTGAGGCGGTGCCAGAGGCAGGTTGACGCAAGATTGCCCGCAGCCGCTGCGCTTGCTCCTGACAGCGTCGGCGCCGGCCAGGATCATCGACGCAAACAGAGAGTTCGCGGGCCAGCGCCGCCGGCGCGGCCGCCCCTTGAATGAACTCCGGATACATCGCCTCGCCGAGCAGAAGATTGGCGATGCCGATGTAAGGGACCTTGACCAGCCAACGGCCGATCAGGTAGGTCACCGCATTCGTCCGGTAGGTGATCGCACCCGGAAGCCCCGCCAGGGCGCAGTGCATCGACATTGTACCGGAACTGGTGAGCACCGCGGCCGCCGCAACCGGACTCCCGGTTGCCTGCAAGCTCACTTTCGCTCCGAGCGCCGCCGGGCATCGATTCAAGAACTCCAGGAGAAGGCCCCGAATCTCCTCGCTTGGATACAGCACGACCGCCCGCCGGTCAATGTGGCCCGCCGCAAACTCCCCATAAGCCGCGAGCAACGCCGGAAAAATCCGGGCGACCGCTTGTCGCCGGCTGCCGGGCAGCAGCAACACCGGTCCGGTCGCGTCATAACCGACCGGCGATTGGTAGTCGTCGGCCACGAATGGATGCCCGACAAACTCCACCGGCAGCGACGTGTCGGCGTAGCTCTCAACCTCAAACGGAAAGATGACCGCCATCGCATCGAGGTGCTTTGCCATCTCGAAACGGCGCCCCGCCTTCCAGGCCCAGATCTGCGGACTGATGTAATAGAGCGCACGAAACCTTCCTCCTCCGGGGATGGTCAGGCCGCGGTCATACAATGCCCGGGCCATCCGCAGATTAAACCCCGGATAGTCAACAAAACACACGGTCTGCGGACGGTAGTGCTCAACCCACCGAAGGGTCGCCGCAAAGAGTTGCCGGAAGAAACGGAGATTCTTCAAGACCTCCAACAGACCGACGACCGACGAAGCAGTGAGATCGTGGAGCAGTTGCGCTCCGGCGGCTGCGAGCAGCGGACCGCCGAGCGCACAGATCTTCGACCCGGGCCGTTGCCTGAGCAGGTCGGCCACCATGCGCGCGGCATGTTCGTCGCCCGAATGCTCGCCCGCGATGATCAACAGATCCACTCGGCCGCCCTCCGGCGGAGGCAGGGAAAACGGCTGCGGTGCGGATTCAGGTTTCAATCAGAAAAGGCAGGAATAGGGATCTGCGGTCAGCTGGATTGCCGCCATCGTTTTGCGGCATTCATCTGGCAGCTTCCCTGGTGTTCCGGATCTGTTCCGTGATGGCGATCGCGACCTCCAGCGCCGTCTTGCCCAACGCCACACCGACCTTTGGCTGCCGGGTCTTCGCGACACTATCAACAAACGAGGCGAGCTCGAGGGCGAGCGGTTCGCCCTTTTCAAGGGGAATCTCCTCCACCGGCAGGGCCAGGTTGGCCGGGGCCGCCCCGGCCATCAACTGCGCCGCGTAAGAAAGCATTCCGCTCTTTCGCACGAGATGCCCGCTCTGCCGCATGAAATCAAACGAGAAATAGCCCGACGACTGGAAGACCCGAATTTCGCGCACCTTTTTCAGGCTCATCCGGCTGGCATTCAGGTTGGCGACACAGCCGCTGGCGAATTCGAGCCGGGCGTTGGCGATGTCCTCGGTTCGGGAGAGCAGACTAACCCCGACGCTGTCGATGCGCGTGATTGGCGACTTCACCAATTCAAGCACAATTCCAATATCGTGGATCATGAGGTCGAGCACCACACCGACTTCGGTGCCCCGCGGCGTAAAAGGCGCCAACCGCTCTGCCGTGATGTACCCGGGCCGCACCACTTCTTTCTCCAGGAAACCCATCACCGGATTGAAATGCTCGATGTGTCCCACCTGGACGAGCGAGTCATGCGCCCGGGCGGCGGCCAGCACCTGCTCGGCCTCGGCGAGCGACGCACACAGCGGCTTTTCGATCAGCAAATGGCAGCCGCGGCTCAACAAGGGCAGCGCCACCGCTGCATGCCGGTCCGTCGGCACCACCACCGAGACCGCGTCGCAGGCCTCGCCCAGTTCGTCGAGCGAGGCAAAGCGCCGGCATTGGTGGCGGGCACAGACCTCCGCCGCGCGCGCATCGTCGGTTTCAAAGATGCCAACCAGCTCGGCAGTGGGCAGCGACGCGTAGATGCGCGCATGGTGCTGCCCGAGCGAGCCGACACCCGCCACACCGCAGCGGACACGCGGCGCGGTGACGCCAGCCTCAGGAACCGGGGTGGAAGTCATGGTTGATGGCATAGAAAGGCGATGCGACGACGCGGAGCAATCCAATCCGACCGCGCTTGCCCCAGTCCGATCAGTTGCAAAAACACCCTACGACGCCAATTCGGCGCGCTTTTCGACCAAGAAAAGTCGGTAACAATCACGCGGATAACACGGATTCAGCTGGGGCAGGCCCGGACCAAGCGGAAGGATTCACCACGAAAACCACGAACCACACGAGAACAGCTTCTCCCACGAATTCACACGAATCTACACGCATGGATCTATCTGGGGATTCGTGGCCATTGGTGTGCATTCGTGGTCAAAAAGTCTGGGGGTCGGGTCTGGCCTCCGTGTCTTTCGCCTTCGTCGTGAACCTCGAAGTCGGCGTTGACCACGGAATAGACCTCGTAAGTCGCGCTTCGCACCGGTTTCGACTAGTTTCATCGCAATACTCGCCATTGCGACGGTTTACCGTGTGGTTTGGCTCACGTATGGGAGGTCCCCGACCGGACGCTTACGATACGCAAGGCCTCATTCTGTCAAGAGTCAACTCGTGACCCCTTTTGGATCGCCGTCCATTCTGTCAAGAGTCAACTCGTGACCCCTTTTGGATCGCCGTCGTGACCCCTTTTGGATCGCCGTCAGTCGCGCTTCGCACCGGTTTCGACTAGTTTCATCGCAATACTCGCCATTGCGACTGAAGCCGTTATGGGGTCACGTGTTGACTCTTGACACGAAGGCCTGACGAGGCGACCGAGACCATCCCAAGGATTATTGGGGCCGGCAGGCAACACGGGGGTTAGTCCCGTTGGATCGGTATAGCGCATCGGCTGGTTCTCGCAAGCAGGGCCAGTCGCAGGACAAAATGGCGCGGCTAGACCCGCGCCAGCACGCCCGCGTGAAGCTGCAGGCTCCGGCGGCACTTCGCGGCATGCTGCGGATTGTGGGTCACCAGCACGAGCGCCGCTCCCTGCTCCGCGCCGGCGCCGAGAAGCACCTCGATCACGGAGTCGCCGGTGCGTTCGTCGAGATTCCCGGTGGGCTCGTCGGCGAGGATCACCCGCGGCTCGTTCATCAGTGCGCGGGCGATCGCCACCCGCTGGCGTTCGCCACCGGAAAGCTGGGACGGCAGATGGTGGCCGCGCTCCACCAGCCCGACGCGGGCGAGCAGCCCGCGAGCGCGGTTTCGCTCCGTCGTTCCGACCCGGCCGAGCATGCGGCGCGCCATCAGGACATTGGCCAGCGCGTCGATCTCCGGAATCAGGTAATGCGCCTGGAACACCATGCCGAGAAAACGCGCCCTCCGGCCCGCGAGTGCATTGTTGTTGAGTCCGTTGATGGTGGCGCCGGACCAGAAAATCTCGCCAGCCTCGGGCGAATCGAGACCTGCGAGCAGGTTGAGCAACGTGGTCTTGCCGGATCCAGATTCGCCGCGAATGCTCACGCTTTCGCCCGACACAACGGCCAGTTCCGCGTCGCGCAGAACTTCGATCGTCCGGTCGCCGCTGCAATAGCTCTTGCGAAGGCCGCGGGCTGTCAGCACGGGGTCGGACATGATTGGTAACTGCAAGGCTGGACCGCTACTCACTGCGCAATGCCTCCACGGGTTTGAGCCGGGCCGCCCGCCACGCCGGCAACAGGCCGGCCAGCGTCGCGATGAGAATGGTCGAGGCAATAATCACCACAAAATCATGTGCCGAGTAACTAAGGGGCAGGTTGGAGAACTGGTAGAACCGCAGCAGCGCCGCCTCACTCTGGGTGATCCGCGCAAAGGTGTGCACCACCTCGTTCCGGAACTCGAGCGCCACCACCGCCAGGACAATGCCGAGGGCGGTCCCGGCAACGCCGACGAAGAACCCCTGGAAGCAGAAACAGGCGGCAACTTGCCGGGGTTTGCCGCCCAACGCAGCCAGCAATCCGATCTCCTTGGTCTTGCGGACCACCGCCGTCAGCAGCGAACTCGCGATCGAGAACGATGCCACGAGAATGATGAACAGCATGATGAACATCAGCATGTTTTTCTCCAGCTGGATGACGAACAGGAAGTCGCGGTTGCTGTCGATCCACGAGACCGCATGATCGGAGCCGCCGAACAGGGCATTGAGTTTCGCGGCGAATTCATCGGCATCGTGGCCGGGCTTCAGGCGCACACTCACGCCGTGCACGCCGTCCTCGAGGCCATAAAGATCCTGCATCAGGCGCAGCGAGCAGACCACCGTGTTAGCATCGACCTGGTTCCACCCGGATTCAAAAATGCCAGCCACCCGCGCCTGCCGCGGCAGAAGGATTTCGTCTTTCTTCAAACGCTCCAGCATCAGCGGCGAATAGAGGTCCACCTTTTGCCCGACGCGGGCGCCGAGGGCGAAGGCCAGTTCAGAACCGAGGAAGACCGAGTCGTCATCGAGGTCCTCCATCCTCCCGGCCAGCAGAAACTTCGCCAGCGGCACGACGTCCTGCCCATGTTCCACGTCGACGCCCTCAATCACCGGAAAAGCAGGCCGGTTGGCCAGCTGGAGCATGACCATGCCACGGGCATAGGGCGCAACCGCCGCCACCTCCGGCAGAACGCGGATCTTCGAAATGACCGCCTCGTGGTCGTACATGATGCCGCCGTTCTCGACCCGGACGTGGCCGTTGGTTTCGATGATCTTCGTACGGATCTCGTCGCCGAATCCGTTCATCACGCTGAGCACGATGATGAGCACCGCCACGCCCAGCATCACGCCCGCCACCGACGCGAGGGTGAAAAAGGCAACACGTCGTCCACTGGGGAACAACTGCTTCAGGGCGAGATAGAAATACCAGGGCATGGGCTACCGGCCTCAACCGATACGCAACCTCCCGCCCGCTGCCAACTCTGATCGTGCGCCAGGGAGAAACTGGAGGCGCATCTTCCGGTTGACGGTGATTCCGAACGTAGCGCAGCCATCCCTGCCTGCATGGGTTGCAGGCTGGAAGCCGCAGATTTCTTGCCCACGAATGCACACGAATGGGCACGAATCCGGAGGCCACTCGCTCACGCTCGCGGCTACCCGACAAAGGCTGATCCCTCTTCGTGAAGATTCGTGTGAATTCGTGGGAGAATTCAATGGGGTTCGTATCCGCGTAATCCGGTCATCCGTGGTCAACTCTGCCTCTGGGGTTAACCAAAAAGCCACGAAGACACCGGGCTGGATCCCAAGCGCTACGAAGCGCGACCGATCGTTCATCCCCAAGGCGCGGGCTTGCTCGCGCCGCGGCGGCGGAGCTTGCTGCCTGCTTTGCCGTCAATCGGGAGATGCGCCCAGACTCGGCGAGCGTTCCGCACCAAACGGCGTCCGCCGTTTGTTTAGCCTGGAGGGCGCAGCCCGCCAGGCTCCGTCACCGGCACCGGTGGAGCCGGCCCGCGGCCAGCAGGACCAGCGCTCCGCAGAACCACGTGCTGGGCGCGCCGCCGCCGCCGCCACCGCCTTGGGGTATTGTGGTCGTGGGAGTGGGCTGGGAAACGGTCAGCGTTGCCACGTTGCTGGTCACCGAGCCGGAACCGTTCGTGACGGTCACCGTGTAGTTGCCCGCGTCCGCCGCCACCACGCTGGTCAGGGAAAGCGTGCTGCTGGTGGCGGTGCTGAAGGCACTGCTGATCTTCTGGCCGTTCAAATACCATTGGTAGGTTGGCGCGGGCTTGCCCGTGGCTGTGACTGAAAACGAAACGTCCGCTCCGGCCGATACGGTCTGACCCTGCGGTTGCTGGGTGATTGCCGGAGCAATTGGAATGACCGCGAGCCGGATGGTGTCATTGTTCGTGTCAGCGACGTAGACGTTGCCGGAACGGTTGACCGTGACACCGGTCGGGAACGCAAAGGCCGCCGCGGTGCCCAATCCATCGCTGCTCCCGCTGAATCCGGCCGAACCGGCAAGCGTGATCACCATTCCCGAGGGTACGATTTCACGCAGCGTATGATTGTCCGTATCGGCGACGTAGAGGATTCCCGCGGCATCGACGGCGACACCCGACGGGAAATGGAACCTGGCCAGGCTGCTCGCACCGTCAGTGCTCCCGGTGGCTCCAGCCTGTCCAGCCAGCGTAGAGACGACACCGGTCGAAACCACCATCTCGCGAATCACATTGTTATTGGTATCGGACACGAAGAGATCGCCCGAGGCATCCAGCGCCAAACCCTGGGGCCCGTGGAACAACGCCGCGGTCCCCGTGCCGTCGGCATAGCCGCTCGTTCCCGCAGCCCCGGCGACCGTCGTGACTGCGCCAGCCGGCGTGATCATCCGGATGGTGTGATTCAATGTATCCGCGACGTAAAGATTCCCCGCTGCATCCGACACGATACCCGAGGGTCCGTTGAAACTCGCCGCGGTCCCCGTGCCGTCGCGGCTGCCGCTGGCTCCCGCCTGGCCGGCAAGCGTGGTGACCGCCCCGGTCGAAGTCACTTTCCGGATCTCGTTGTTGTTCGTATCGGCCACGTAGACATTCCCGGCAGAGTTGACCGCCACTCCGGTGGGACGATTGAATCTCGCGGCGGTCGTGCCGTCGCTGCTGCCGCTCAACCCGGCCTGGCCGGCGAGCGTGCTCACGGCTCCAGCCGGCGTCATCCTTCGCACCGTGTGGTTTGCGGTGTCGGCGATATAGACGTTGCCGGCGGTGTCGACCGCAACGTCCGAAGGATTCGCAAATCGAGCCGTGCCTCCCGAACCGTCGGCCGCGCCGCTGACCCCGGCGAACCCGGCAAGGGTCACCACAGTGTACGACGTATCGACGGCCAGCGTCGCCGGTGCGGCGGTGGCCGTGCCGGTGCCGTTGTTGACCACACAACGGAACGAATCGCCATCCATCGCGGTGACCACCGCCTTCACGGTTAACGTGGCCGTTCCGGAACCGCCGTAGGTCGCATTGTCGCTGACATTCACCCAATTGGCAGTCCCCGAAGCCTCACGCTGCCATTGATAGGTGACCGGTCCCGGACCAGTCGCCACGACGCCAAAAGTCGCCGTCGCGCCCGGAACCACGGTCTGGCTCACCGTCGATCCGGCACCAAGGCTCTGATCGAACTGAACCAATTCAACGCCAGTACCCGTCGGGCTGAGGTTTCTGGAGTACTGTTTTGCGACGGCATTGTTCCAGTTCTCATACGTGCCCAGGCTCGAAATCGGCGTGCCGGTATCGTCGGGGTCATACAGAATCCCAACCGGCCAGTTCGCCGGGTCCGCCGCCTGGCGCAGATAGTCGTTGACCGCCGGCATCTGCACGTACGTACCGGAGGCCGGAACACGCTCCGCCGTGAATTCGGAACGCAGAAAATCGTAACCGACGCCTTCAATGGCCACCGGGTCCAGCGAGACCAGGATCGACGCCATATAGCTGTTGAAAAACGGCTGCATCTGCCATTTCTGCGGCACGTCGAGTTCATAGTCGGTGGCCCAGAGTGCATCCGCCAGATAGATGAGGTTCTTCGTCCCGAGCATGGAATGACCCATGATGTTGACCTGCACGCGGTACAGGCCGTACGTACCACGTGTCACGTCCGGCCAATTGTTGGGCGCCACCAGACCGTTGTGCAGATGGGAGGCGTCCACCTGGGTCTGCGAACCGAAATTGTTCTTGGCAAACAACGTCATCCCGGCGCGCATGTGACCTTTCAGCATCGGGAGGTTGATGACATAGTTCGCATTCTGGGAAACCGTATAAAGATAGTCCTGGATGACCGGAGCCACGGGGCTCGCATAAGGATTCATCAGGATCTGGCCTTTGTCCGAATAGTGGATGATCGCGGTGGTACTCGGCACCACGTTCTCCCGGCCCAACTGGGTGTAGCCGCCGTTGTCGATATAGTGAACATTC
>CAWDQK010000097.1:0-22770 GCA_963804395.1 uncultured Verrucomicrobiae bacterium
GGACGCCCTGGCGCCGGTCTCGCCGCAAATCGAGATTGCGGCGCGGAGCGAATCCCGCACCGTGTCTTTTTCGCGCCATGATGATGATCGAGCGCAAACCCCCGCTGGGCAAGAAAGTGCAGTTGATGGCCACGTGTCTGTGTGACGCGTATTTCGACGATGCGGCGATTGCCGTGGTGGAGGTGCTGGAACATCTCGGCCTGACCGTGGAGTTTCCCGAGGCGCAAACCTGCTGTGGGCAGCCGGCCTTCGACGCCGGGGACTGGGCGGCGGCGCGCCGGGTGATGCGCCACCTGGTGCGCACTTTCAAGAGCGAGCTCCCGGTCATCGTCCCGTCGAGTTCCTGTGCTGCGATGCTGTTTCACGGATCGCTGCAGGCGTTTGAGCATGAGACTGACCTGGCGGAGGTGAAGCAGCTGGCCCGGCGGACCTGGGAACTCGCCGACTTTGTGGTCAACGGGCTCCGGGTGACGAAGTGGCCGGGGAGGCTGGACGCGGCGATCGCCTTTCACCGCTCGTGCCAGGCCCGCGGCACGCCGTCGGCCGAGGCGGCGGCAACCCTCCTTCGCTCGATCGAGGGCGTGAAGCTGATGGAGTTTGGCGAGGTCGAGCAGTGTTGCGGAGCCGGCGGCGTCCTTTCCGCCAGTTTCCCGCACATCGCCGAAGCGATGGGCCGTTTGAAACTCCAACAGCTTCGCGAGGCCCAGCCGCAGCTTCTGGTCGGTAACGACCTCCGTTGCCTGATGCTTCTGGGCGGTCTTGCCGGGAAGGAAGGCCAGCCCGTGGCGTACCGGCATGTGTCGCAGGTCTTGCGCGATGCGCTCAAAAACGGAGGGTTGTTGCAGTAGAATTGTCGGAGCGAGCTCGCTCGCGAAATCATTTTCGCCGGCCAGCAGGCTCCTGCACTCTCCCCATGAAGAACCAGCCGATTGACGAGTTCATGACTGGAGTGAGTCCGGAGCAGCGGAAGTCCGTCCATGATGGCGCCAGGGCGTTGCACGAGAAACGCACCCGGTTGCTGGCCGCAGATTTTGCCGATCCTGACCGGTTGCGCCGGCTGGCGGGCGAGATCAAACAGCACGCGCTGGAGAATCTCGACACCCTGCTGCCGCTGGCCGCGGAACGCATGCAGGCTGGCGGAGCGCAGGTCCACTGGGCGGTCGACGCGGCGGCCGCGCGGCAGCGGGTGCTCGCGATCCTGCAGCGCCGCGGGGCGACGCGCCTGGTCAAGGCCCGGAGCCTGGTGAGCGAGGAAATCGAACTGGCACCGTTCTTGCAGAAGCACGGCATCGAATGCGACGAGACAGGCCTGGGCGAATTCATCGGGCAGATCGACCATGACCGGCCGAGCCACCTCGTGCGGCCGGCCATCCACAAGAACCGTCGCAAGATCGCCGCGAGCTTTGAAAAGAACGGCCTCGGCGCCGATGACGACCGTCCGGAAGTCATCACCGGGCGCGTCCGGGAGTTGATGCGCCGGAAGTTCCTCGCGGCCGACGTCGGGCTGACGGGCGCCAATTTCCTCGTGGCCGAAAGCGGGCGGATCGTGGTCGTGACCGACGAGGGCAACTCGCGCTTCAGCCTGGCGGCAGCCCGGTGCCACATTGCGCTGGTGGGAATCGAGAAGGTCATCCCGCGCGATCGCGACCTGGCCGTGCTCCTCAATCTCCTCGCCCGCTCCGCCACGGCCGAGCGGCTGACGGTCTACACCGAATTCATCAGCGGCCCGAAGGGCGCCGGCCAGCCCGACGGTCCGGAAGAGATGCACGTCATCTTCGTCGACCACGGCCGGTCGGAGGCGCTCGCCGGCGAATGCCGCGAGATTCTGCGCTGCATCCGCTGCGGAGCCTGCCTGAAGGTCTGCCCGGTTTACCGCGAGGTCGGCGGCCACGCCTATCGCAGCGTTTATCCCGGACCGTTTGGTGCGGTGCTGTCACCGTTGCTCGCGGGCGACCATTTCGTCGAAAAAGCTGACCTGCCCAGGGCGTCGAGCCTGTGCGGCGCCTGCCACGAGGTCTGTCCGGTTGATATTCCCCTTCCGGATTTGCTGTTGCGCCTGCGGAACAAGGGCATCCGGGAGGGAGTGCCGTACCCCGGCATTCCGCCGTTGGGGCCGTGGGCGCTGCTGGCTTCGTCGCCGGTTGCGTGGAAGGCTGCACTGCTGGGTGGGCGGCTGATCGATCGAGTCCCGGGGGGGATGGTTCCCGGGCCGGCCAGCCAGGCCGGGACGGGCTGCCGGGTTCCGCCGAAATGGCGCGGTGGCGAATTCCGGAAATGGCTGAAGCAACGACGCAAAGGCGCCAAGTGAACCACTCCTGTTTTTCCCATGGCTGAACCCCCGACCGCTCCGAAATTTGAGCCGTTCATCCCGGACTCCGCCGTGATGCGCGAGTTCACCCTGCGCGCCGTGCTCACCGGCACGGTGCTGGGTTTGATCTTCGGGGCGTCGTCACTCTTCCTTGTGCTCAAGGTGGGCATGACCGTGAGCGCCTCGATTCCGGTCGCCGTCATTTCACTCACCCTGTTCCGACTGTTCTCAAAGCTTGGCATCCGGGACTCGACGATCCTCGAGAACAACATCACCCAGACGGCGGGATCGGCTGGCGAGTCGATCGCCTTCGGTATTGGGGTGACCATGCCGGCGATCATGATCCTGGGTTTCGACCTTGAGCTGACGCGCGTCATGCTGGTAGCGGTGCTTGGCGGATTGCTCGGCATCCTGATGATGATCCCGCTGCGGCGGGCGCTCATCGTGAAAGAACATGGAGTGCTCAAGTATCCCGAAGGCACGGCCTGCGCGGCAGTGCTCAGGGCGGGAGCCTCGGCAGACGACCGGGCGTTGGCATCGCCCGCAGCCAAGGCGGAAATGAAAGCCGCCGAGGCAGCCGGTCTGGGCAAGGCGCCCGGCGCGCACGTAATCTTCACCGGATTCGGACTCGGCTTGCTCTACAAGTCGCTGAATGTCGCGCTCAAGGGTTGGAAGGACATTCCGGAGAAGATCTTTGGAGCACCGTTCACGGCCGGATCGGTGAGCATCGAGATTTCGCCCGAGCTGCTCGGCGTCGGTTACATCATCGGTCCCCGGATCGCATCCATCACCGCCGCTGGCGGCGTGCTGTCGTATCTCGTGCTGATCCCGCTGATCAAGTTTTTCGGTGATCACATTACTGGCGTGCTCGAGCCGGGGACCATTCCCATCTCCCAGATGAGTCCGCACGAGATCCGCGGCGCCTATGTCCTCTATGTCGGCGCGGGCGCGGTGGCGGCGGGCGGGATCATCAGCTTGTTTCGCGCCCTCCCGACGATCTGGCACGGTTTGCGGATGGGATTGCACGACGTCGGCCTGTTCCGCGGCGCAGAGGCGGATGCCGGGCCGGTGGCGCGGACGGAGCGCGATCTCTCAATGAAGTTTGTCGGAATCGGTTGCGTGCTTCTGATCACAGCAATCGTGGCGGCGCCCTCCCTCCACATGAATCTGCTCGGAGCCTTGATGATCCTCTGCTTCGGGTTTCTATTCGTGACCGTGTCCTCGCGTCTGACCGGCGAAGTCGGGTCGTCGTCGAACCCGATCTCCGGCATGACGGTGGCCACGCTGCTGCTGACTTGCCTCGTCTTCCTCGTCGTGGGCTGGACCGGCAACACCTATTACGTGACCGCCCTTTCGGTCGGTGCGATTGTCTGCATTGCCTCCTCCAACGGCGGGACCACCTCGCAGGATTTGAAGACCGGGTTTCTGCTCGGAGGCACGCCGCGGGCGATGCAACTGGCGATCCTGATCGGCGCGCTGGCGTCGGCTTTTGTCCTCGGGCCGATTCTGCTGAAGCTCAATGAGACCGCCACGGTCTACGTGCCGGCCGAGAAGGTTGCTCCAGACGGTCTCGTCACCGATGTAACGAGGCTCATGGCCCGCGACACCCTCCACGGTCCGCAGGCGCGCGACGACAAGAGCACCTATCGCGTCTGGCAGAAGACCGATACGGTCGGCGGTCCCGCCGGCCGCTATCTGGTCAACGAGCAGGGCAGGGCCGTCTGGCTGGTCGACCCGGGCATCAATGGGGCCTTCACCGAGCGTCCCGACCACACGACCGTGCGCAAATTCGACGCCCCGAAGGCGACGCTCATGTCCTATATCATCAAGGGCATTCTCGACCGCCGCCTGCCCTGGGCGCTCGTCCTGCTGGGGGTGATGATCGCCGTGACCCTCGAGCTGTGCGGCGTTTCGTCGCTCGTGTTTGCGGTGGGCGTGTACCTACCGATCTCGTCCTCGACGCCGCTATTCGTGGGGGGCGCCATCCGCTGGCTGGCCGACCGCTACTGGAGCCGGCAGCCAAGTCATGCGCATCTTGATGCCGACGGCTTGGCCGCGGAATCCGACAAAAGCCCGGGGGTGCTGCTGGCCTCGGGCTACATTGCCGGCGGCGCCATTGCGGGCATTCTGATCGCCTTCATTCAAGGCGGCTTCGACCAGACGGACGCTGCCATCACCGCCTGGTGCACGGCGCACAATCCCTTCTTCGAAGGGGCGTATTCCGACGCGCTGTCGATGATCCCGTTCCTGCTGCTGACGGGGTTTCTGTACCTGGTGGCGCGGGAGAAGCTGCTCGGGGCAACGAAAGCATGAACGACGATCGTGAAATCATTCTCAGCCGGGTGCGCGGCGCCCTGGCACCGCTATCGCGGAGGGCGGCTTATCCGAGCTATTCCGATGAGGTGGCAGCCCGGCGCGATGCCGCTGACGGGACGGATCCATGGAGTGTGTTCTGCGAACGCGTGGCGCTGGTCCATGGCGCCGGGCTGGAGCGCGTGGAGGAAGTCGTGGCGCTGCTCAAGGCGAATCAATGGCAGCACGGCTACTGCGATCCGAAGCTGTGGCCGCAGCTGGCGCCGGCCTTCGGCCCGGAGTTTACCGTGGAGACGGCATTCGACCGCGGCCGGGTTGACGATTATCAGTTCGGCATCACCCGCGCGGTTGGCGCGATCGCCGAGACCGGGACGGTCATCCTGACCGATGCCTCGACCTCGCGCCGGCTCGCCGCGCTCGCTCCGTGGGTGCATGTCGCCGTCCTCCGGCGCGAGGAGGTCTTGCGGACTGTAGCGCAGGCGGTCGCCGCGCTCGGCGGTGATCCGAACATCGTTCTGGGTGACCGGACCGTCGAAGATAGCCGGCGTGGAAGGAATCCTGGTCGAGGGTGCGCATGGCCCCGGCCGGCAGATTGCGCTGCTGCTGGAGTAGCGCCGGTCTGCGACCGGCGTCTGGAGACCGCCAGTCCGAGACTGGCGCTGCGAGGCGGGCAGTCAGAGGGCAACGCGAAGGAACTGCCGTGACTGCCAGCTCATGCCGACAAAACCTGTGCGAGGAGGTCGCGCAGGGTCTCGCGGTCGAAGGGCTTGGAGAGCGTGGCCTTGAATCCGTGCCGGGCGCAGTTACGCATCACCTCGTCTTTGCCGTAACCGCTCATCACAACGGCGCGCACTGCCGGGTCGAGCGCGAGCAGCGCCGGCAGCGCTTCGCAGGCGCCCATGCCGCCGCGGACGGTCAGATCCAGGAGGACCGCGTCGAAGGGCCGTTTCTCCGCCATGGCCTTCGCGAAAAGTTCGACCGCGGACTGCCCCTCGGCGGCGATTTCGGGCTCGTAACCGAGCTGAAGGAGGGTGTTTCTGAAGATGGCCCGGATCGCAGGTTCATCGTCCATCACGAGGATTCTCCCCGGGCGCGGGCGGCCCTCCGGCCGGGTGGCGGGCATCTCGACGACGGCGTCCCGGCAGGCGGGCAGGTAGACGTGGAACGTCGCGCCGGCTCCGGGCGGCGACTCGACGACAATCGCGCCCCCGTGTTGTTGCACGATCGTGTGGCAGATCGTCAGGCCGAGCCCCATCCCTTTTTGCAGACCGCGCTGCTTCGTCGAGAAGTAGGGGTCGAAGATCCTCGGGAGCACCTCCGCCGGAATGCCGGGGCCGTGATCCGAGACGCTCGCGCGCACGTAGTCACCCGGCGGCAGGGCCGGGTTGCTGCCGGGCTGCAGGACGACGTTTTCGGCACGTAGCGCAACGACGCCGCCGGCGGGCATCGCCTCCCGTGCGTTGAGCACGAGGTTGCGCACCACCTGGCCGAGTTGCCCGGCGTCGACCTCAGCCGGCCAGAGATCGTCCGCCAGCCGGATGCTCTCGCGGACATTCGATCCGATCAACGCGAGCGGCACGGACTCGCGCACCAGCCCGGCAAGGCGGGTCGGACGCCGGACCGGCGCGCCGCCCTGCGCGAAAGTCAGAAGCTGTTCGGTCAGGACCTTGGCGGCGGACACCGCCTGCACCGCTTCGCGCAGATAACGGGCTGCCTCCGGATCGGAACGGTCGGTCAACTGGGCCATTTCCAGGTTCAGCAGCATGCCGGTGAGCAGATTGTTGAAATCGTGTGCGATTCCGCCCGCCAGAATTCCGGCGGATTCCAGCTTGCCGAGGATCAGCCGGTCCTGTTCCGCGTGTTTGCGTTCTGTGATGTCGCGCGTGATGCCGATGATGTCCCGATCAACGAAGGGCAGCAGGCGAACCTCGTAACAATGGGCCCGGCCCTCCGGGCCTTCCGCACACTCGAACGTGGCGGCGGTCTGCGTCCCGCGCACTTTCCGGACGGTCTTCCAGAATTCGACCGCACCGGGAGCGCTGCCGGCCGTGCCGCTGGCCAGCAGGCTCTGGATCACGGAATGACCGGGCAGCGCGCCGCCGGCCATGACATCGCAAATCCGGTCGTCGGCACAGACGCGAAACAGCGCATCCGGCAGGGCGTCGAGCACGCCGCGCAACTCCGCATTCGTGGCCCGCAGCTCCTCCGAGCTCAGCTCGAGCGCACGTTCAACCATCCGCCGGGCATCGTCGGACTCCTTGTAGGCGTCGCTGACCGCCTGCAGAAAAGACCGGAGCATGTCGGGCGCGGGTTGATCCCGGCCGACATGCCGCTGCCATTGCCGACGCAGCAATCCGTGGAGTTCTGGCATGACGCCTATCCCTCGGCGAAGCTGGTGATCATCATCGTCTCGTTGTGGAGTTCGGAGTTCGTGCCGCTGTCCGGGGGGCCGATCTCTCCGTAGGAATAGAACCCGGTCAGAACGGTGGCCTCGCCCAGGCCTTCGCGCACGGCTTCCACCTCCTCCTCGACGCGCTGCTTGAGCACCGCGCGCCGGGCATTGCAGCTCACGAGCAACGAGAACTGGGCGGGCCGCCCTTGCAGCCGGTCGAGACTCATCCGCGCGGCCTTGAACGACCCCGTGATCAGGTCCTCAATGTGCCCCATCATAAACCGGGCGTAGGATCCCTCGGGCACATTGCCCGCAAAGGTGATGCTTTGCTCCTGCTCGTCCACGGCCAGCAACACGCGCAGCAGGCGGTGCTGGCTTCGGCCGAGGCGCAGCTCCAGCGGAAAGGCGAGGCCGCTGGCGGGCAGGCCGGCCGCATAGTCGCCAAGGTATTGTTTGTAGAGTGCGAGCGCGGGGCGGCCGTCGAACGAATAGAGCACGTTCTGGCGCGATTTCGTGATCAGGCGGTCCGGACCAAACGGACCCCAGCCGCCGGTCACGGCCATTCCGATGTGGAGCCGGTCGCCGTAGAAGCCGAGCGCGATCGCCGCCGCCTGTTCCGGCGCGCCGTCGCACCAGACGTGGGTGGTTCGCAGGCGGTAGCCGTCGGCGGCGAATCCCCCGGACACGGTGACCCCCGGTGGCAGCGCGGCGTTGAGGCCGCTGAGGAGATCGCTCCCGTTCACCCGCAGGCCTTCGGAGAGAACCACGAGGTGACGCAAACCGTCCGGATCAAGCAGCCGCGCGAGTTGTTCTCCGGCCGCGAAACTGCGGTCGGCGCCCTCGACCCTGACGCGGGCGGTGGCCACCCGGCTGTGTTCGAATGCAATCGCGGTGAGAGCCAGGGTTTCTTCACCGACCTGGGTGCCACAAATGACGTCGCTCGTGCTGCAGCCAAACAGGTGGGCGTTAGGAAAGGAGCGGCGCACGAGCGCCACGCAGTCACTGGCGTCCACTAGCTCCGCACTGCCGAACAAGAACACAATTTGCGCGGCGGCGTCCGGATTCCCGGACGGCAACGGACGGTTCCAACCGCCGGAAGCGGACCATTGATATTGATCAAGTTTCATCGGGGATTTCGGTCCGGCGCAAACGGGCAAGCGGGATCAGCCGGTGCACGCAGGTGCCGACTCAAGCGCGATCTGTCTGGATCTTTCAGATGAAGCATCGGCCGCCGCGGGGCGAACTTCAGCGGCTCCTGCCTCCGAGTATCTGGGGATCTATCGACAGCAATCTGGAGGAAGATCCGGATTGAAGCGAGCCTGTTGCGGAATTGTCCCGCGGTATCTGCCCCGGATCCCGGTAAAAAGCGCCGCAATCCGGGCGGCCGCCTTCGACTTGGGGATGCGGCGCGCCAAGGCGACTCCGGCGACAGCATCCTCCCCTCGGGCCTAAACGCGTCCTGCCGCAGGGGCTGTGTGAGTCCGGGCCAGCCGGACGGCTCACTCCGCGCGCAAGGCGTCGAGCGGGTTGGTCCGGGCGGCGCGGCGCGACGGGAGGTACAGGGCGAAGAACACCACGGAGAGCATCACCCCGGCGGTGGCGGCAAGGACGCCGACATGCATGGCGCCGACGCCGAAGAGCAGACTTTGCATGGCGCGACCCGCGACCCAGGTCAGGAGGATTCCGACGATGACGCCGAGGGCCAGGAGCCTCGCGCCGAGACTGAGGAACTGCGCCAGGATTTGTTGCGGCAACGCACCGAGCGCCATGCGCACGCCGATCTCGCGCCGCCGCTGGCCCACGGCGTAGGCGAGCACGCCGTAGGTGCCAATGGCGGCGAGCAACAGCGCGACGGTGGCAAAGATGCTGGCGAGGATGGCGGGCGAGCGGCGCGCGACGAGGCTGTCGTCAATGCGCGCCTGCATCGGCTTCAGGTCGTCGATCGGCAGTTCAGGATCGAGCTGCAGGATGGCTTTCTGCACCATCGGGGCCACGGATGCCGGCGGCAGGGCGGTGCGCACGAGCAGGGAGAAATAATTGGAGTTGTACGCCGAGTAAGGGAAATAGACCGCGCCATGGCCGGAGTTTTCAGCGAGCTCGCCCTGCTTCACGCTGGCGACGACCCCGACGATCGTGGCGGCGTTCTTTTCGTCGATTTTGACGTCCTGCGCGAGCCGGTGGCCGATCGGATCGCCGCCTGGCCAATAATGCTCGGCGAAGGCCTGATCCACGACGCAGACGCGCGCCTCCCGATGTTCGTCGGCGTCTTCAAGCAGACGCCCCCGGAGGAGCGGGATCCGCATCATGGGCCAATAGTCGCTCGTCGCAGCAGAAATGTAATGCGCCCGGATCGAGTCGCCGGGCTTCGGCGTGTATCCTTCGACCGTGGTGGCGCTGTCATTTACGCCGGAACCGAACGGCAGTCCGGTGTTGATCGCGACATTCGTGACGCTGGGCAGGGCGCGGATCGCGGGGAGCAGACGCTCGACGAACGCGCGCCGGGAAGCGTCATCCTTGTAATTCTTCCACGGGAGCGAAATCTGTCCGGTGAGAATGTGATCCGGGTTGAACCCGGCGGGAGTTTCCAGCACATGCTTCAGGCTGAGGCCCAGGAGGCCGGCGCAGGACAGGAGCAGGAAGGCCAGGGCGATCTGCAGGACGATGAAGCAATGGCGCAGGCGTTGCGCAGCGCGGCTGGTGGTGCCGCCGCGGGATTCGGTTTGCAGGGTCAGCGCGAGCTTGGTGTGCAGGTTGAACCAGATGATCGGCACCGCGAGCGCCAGGCCGACGACGACCGCGGCGGCGAGCGACACGGCGGCGAGGCGACCGTCAAACGCGATCATCGCCCCGAGCGGCAACTGCCGGGTTCCCATCGAGCTGAGCAGACGGATGCCGCCCGCTCCGAGCAGAAGCCCGAGGCTGCCTCCGATGACCGCGAGCAAGGTCGTCTCGGCAATGACTTCAACGGCGACATGACGGCGTCCGGCGCCGAGCGCCTGGCGGATCGCGAGTTCCTTCGTGCGGCCGCTCGCGCGAATCAGCAGCAGATTGGCGAGATTGACCGAGCCGATCAGGAGCAGCAGGAGGACGCCGCACTCCAGGAGCAACAGAATGGGTTTGACCGTGCGCACATGGTCGGCGTGCAGCGGACTGACCGTCGTGTGAAAGCGTGCTCCCTTGATGATATCGGCAAAGGGGTCATCGGTTGCCTGGTGGGCGTTGAACGCGTCAACCTGTGCCTGCGCCTCAACCAGCGTTACGCCGGGCGCGAGCCGGGCGATCATGTTCCAGCTGTTGTTGTGGCGGGCGTTGGGCAGGCGGTCTTCCGGGGCATGCGCGGAGGGGCGGTAAAACTCGGCGTTGCTCGACAGAAAGCGGAAATCCCGCGGCAACACGCCGATGACCGTGATCTTGATGCCGTCGTTCAGGAAGGTTTGGCCGAGCACATTGGGATCCGCGCCGAAGTGGCTACGCCAGAAGCCGTCCGTCAGCACGGCCACCTCGTCGGTGCCGTATTTCAACTGGTCGTCGGTAAAGCCATGGCCCATCGCGAGCGGCACGCCGAGGGTGGCGAAGAAATCCGGGGAGACCCGCGCGTTCTGCACCCGGTTCGGCGCACCGGCGGCGCCGACGACGACGCTGCCGTCCTGCTGAATCGACAGGGAGGAAAAGGCCTTGATTGTACCCCGGCGGTCGAAGTAGTTCGCAATGGACGCGGCGGCGCGTTCGACCCCGGCGCCGGGATAACCGTTGAAGACCGCGACGAGGCGGTCGGGGTGGGGAAACGGCAGCGAGCGCACCAGGATGGCGTCCACCACCGCGAAGATGGTGAGGTTGGCCGCGAGGCACAGGGCGAGCGTCGCGACGGCCGTCGCCGTAAATCCCGGCGTCCGGCTCAGCTGGCGAAAAGCGTACCTGATTTTTGCGATCATGATTGTTGGGGATCGACGGTGCGGAGGCGAACAAGACAACTGGGATCTGACTGATAACACCGGGAATCCCCGCGAAGTTACAGGAATTCGGGCAACCACTCAAAACGAGTACAAAGAGCGCGAGCTCAAGGGGCCATCTCCCGATTGACGGCAGGGGAGGCAGCAAGCTCCGCCGCCGCGGCGCGAGCAAGCCTGCGCCATCGGCGACTGGAGTCTGGGCCTGCCACCTGGTGGACTCAAAAAGGAAAAACACCATGAACAGTGGCGAAGCAGCCAACACGCCTTTCAAATGCGGCGACGGAAAGAAGCGCCGGTAACGTGCGCTGAGGTTGCAGCCGCCTGTCGGGCTTCGGCCCCCATGCCAAACAAACAGCGGACGCCGTTCGGTTGGAGAGCGAATATTGCAAAGAAACTCCTGCACGTTGAATGGAGTGGTGCGCCCTGCCAGTATGCCCGCGCGCTTTGTCGACTTGGACCGCAAGACGCCGATGTTTTTGCCGTAGGAACTCCGGGCGCACCAAAGAAAAAGTCCGGCGACTTTCGTCGCCGGACTTGAGACTAACTGCGCTAATGCCGGATAACTGCTTCCGGAGAAGTCTTGGGCCTAGAACGAGAACGTATTCGTCAGCTGCCAGCCCATGCCCTCTTCGATCCGGGTGAGAGCCCGTATCCTGGAGGAATTGCTGGGTCACCACTGAGATGGCCGAGGCAACGTCCTTCAAGTCGGTGCGCACGCGGGTTCCAGCCAGCGTGCTGGTCGCTTTGTAACTGTTTTGATCTTCGCTGGCGTTGACCACGAACGGTGACAAGACAACGACTTCTTCATTCGAACTGGTGGAGACGGCCGAGGCCGGCTGAGCTCCGCCGGTATTGGTTCCAGCGGGCTGAGGCTAGACCGTTTGCGCCCGTAGGCTGGGTGCAACGACTAAACAAAGCACGGACACGATCGAGAAGATGCGTGGCCGCACAACATGGAGTTTCATCGTGATTGCAGGTATTGGTTGAACTAACGGATCCAAAAACCGTAACCCTCGGAATCAGCACCTACCTCAGGGACGATCGGCGCAAAGCCGGGGGCAAGCGGTTCGGTATTAGGGGTGAAACGAGCCCGACCGTAGCGCGGGGGAGAACCTGAGCAATTGGATTGTTCGTCCAAAAATTGAGATCCTTTGCTTGGAATTGGATGCCATTTACTGAGCCACGCGGGCGGGCCTGCTTCATCACGAGACGGTGCGCCATGCAATTCTGCTCTGTGACGGTGTCGGCGATCGCGGCGGATCAATTTTCCCGGAGTGTCAGTTGCCAAGGGACAAATTCGATCAATTGATAAAGATTGTCGGGCGACAGGCGCTGTTTGAAGGCACGGTGCATCCCAACAATCCCCTGTCTGCGCCCCCAACGAGTCGGTTGAAACGTCCGTCCGCTTCTACTTCTCCCGGGAATGCGGGGCCGACGGCTGGGTCAGGTCGATGACCTGGTGCTGTTTCGGATCCATGTACTCCAAAACATTGAGGTCCCCGATCTCGACATTACCTTGCCGTTTTTCCGAGGCGTCCACCCAGACCGGGCGGGGGGTGTCACGGCCGATGTTCTGGCCGGCGGTCACAATCGCGAGCGGCAACGACGTGTCCAGCGCGAGTCCGGACGAAGGGAGGCTGATTCTGGTTTCCCAAAGTTGGTCCAGCTTTCCTTCAACCGCCGCCTTGAAATCGTACGAACGGATCAACGCCACATAGAGATCGTCGCTAGCCGCATCATAGATTTCGTCTGCCAGCTGGCTTCCCTTGCTGTTGTACAGGGCGCGGTAATCACGAAGGCCGATCTCGAAATCGCTTTCGGTGTCGGCGTCTTCCATGACGTGATTCAGTTTCGCCCCACCGAGGAACCTCAGAACGCCTTTCGATGGGCCGAAGGAGGGGCCTGGACCGCCGGTTCTCAAAGTGCCCCAGGCGAAAGCCAGGAACTGCGTCGGCGGATGCTGGTCGCTGGCGAGGACATAACCTTGCTTGGCCAGGGTCTTCACGATCAAGCCCAGCATCTGGTCATTTTTTGGAGGCTGTTCGCCCGCCATTGACCGGCCAAGCTCCCGAAATCCCAGGCTGCAGGCTTCATAATAGACCGGGGATTTCGGAGACGGCACCGGCAGAAGCGAGCCGGTCTGGGTGAAATCGGTCACCGTAATGACATTCTGGCTTCGCGGAGGAAGAAATGAAGACAATCCGCCGGAGAGAGCAGCCGGGGAAAACAGTGACGTTCCAAGCACGGTCAACAATGCCTGAAACAGTCTGTTGCCCGACTGCATCTCAAGGTTGGTGGAATGGAGATTTGTTTTCACGAAGATGTGACCCGGTGATGAACCTGTTCCCATGCATATCCGATGCCCGTGGCATGCCAATTGCAGGGTTGGTTACTTAAACTTCCATCGCCAAGCATCTTAGAATGATGGAAGATCAGGCATAGTTCCCAGGTTCGAGCAATCCTGGGTGAAAGCACCCAATTCTTTCCTGCGGCGAAACCAAGATCGGTGCAATTGGCCCACAGTGCGAGACGCCGTTTCGGCTGCGCGCCTGTTCGCGGCCCGGAGCTGCCGCGGCCAGAGCCAGCCAAACGTGCCCGCCGTCAATCCGGCGTAGATCAATCCGTCCAGCGTGTCCTTCAGCGCCGTGCTCCAGGAGCGGCGATACCAGATCGACATCTGCCAGAGCGCGCCGGAAAAGGCCAGGAACGACGTCGCTCCGGCGAATCGAAACACCTTCAGATAATCCGCCCCGCCAGGAAGCGCATGCCAGGTCACGTAGCCGGCGAAGAAACTGACCACGACCAGATAGAGGAACCAGAGGCCGAGGCTTTTTCCCATGGAGATCGGGCCATTCGGCAGGACCGTTAGCATCATGACCGGCCCTTTGTTCAGTTTTTCGGCATATTCCGGCGACTTCATTTCCGCGGAGTTGGCACACATCGGAACCATGTAATCACCCGGCGGGGTCGCAAAGGGACGCAGGGCATCCATCACTTTGTCCTGGGCCGGCACCTTCCTGTAGTCGCCCTTGTGCCAGGGGAGCACGGTGTGGATGATGGAACTCGCAATGAAGACGAAGACGGACGACAACAGGATTGGCAGCCAGAGGTTCTGCAGGAAGGTCATGATAATCTCCTCGGGTTTGGTCTGACTGGGTTGGGCCGGGTAAGGTGGCGGGCGAAGACCAAGGACTATAATTCCACCCCCGCCGTTCGTCAACCTGCCGGCCAACCCTCGGGGGCGATTCCGAATGGATCTCCCAGCGGAAGGATGGATGGACAATCGATGTCCGGGCTATCAACTTAGGCAAACCAGCCTGGCCGCCCGGAAAGGCGATTCGAAAAGTCTGGAATGAACAATCTGCGGACCTCCCTTAGCTTTTTCGTGTCCATCCCATGCCAAGCATGCGGCAATTCTTGACCTTTCAAACGCTGGTCGCGGTTGGCGTCCTGGGTTTCGGGGCGACGTTGCGGGCGGAGCCCGACCAGCCGGCTTCCAACCAGGATTTCGGCAGTCTGTTTCGGTTCATGAACACCCTGCCGGAACTGATCGATCAGAACCTGCCGTTTCTCGAGCGAGGCGGGACCTACTGGTTCTACGTCCACCCCCACCTCGGCAATCCGTTTCAGGGGAAATACTTTCGATTGGATACTGGCGGCTGGCTCAAGGTGACTGACAGCTTGGACCTCAATCTCGGAGCGCAAAGCTATTTCTGGCGCGATCCCGACGACAAGAACGCCACCCGGCTGGGTTTCTACGGCGCGAATCTCGGCGTCAAATACTCCCGGGCCCTTTCGTCTCCAAAGGGCGCGGCCATCAGCTTGGGAATTGACCATTCGAGCCCGTTGGGACGCCCGCCGATCTCGCTGGTCGACGGTGTCCGCCATACGGTTCCGTATGTCACCTATTCCCGCCCGCTGATTCCGTCCCTGAGGCTCGTCGGCTATGCCACGTTTGGCCTGGATCTGGTGGCCCGGACCAACCTGCCGGAAAGCTTCCGCGTCAATGAACTCCACTCGGACTCGATCACCTGCTCAGTTGGCGCGAGCCGGGAATGGTCGCGCCTCGCCGGTTCGATCACCCTGAGCGGCGCGACCACCGAGCTGATGGGCCACGGGGGTCGCCAGGTTTTCAACCTGAATCCCCAGGTCTTTGTGCCCGTCTTTCGCAAGCGCCTTCCCCGCTGGCACGCGACCGCCGTGCTTGGCACCCATTTCACCACCGGGCCTGACGGGCGCCAGGTTGGCGCCAACGTGAGCATCAATGTCAATTTCAAGTCCAGGCCGTAAGGATGTCGGGCGGGCGTTTCCGGCGCCGAAGTCCGGGATCCGGACGTATCCATTTGATTGATACAGAGCGATCGCCCCGGGCTGCCGCCCGCCGGTTTCGAGCACCATTCCTTTGAACCCGCGCCGCTTTGCCTCGGCTTCCAGGTGCCGGAAGAATTCTGTAACTTTTGACCGTTTGCCGGGTTTTCCTGGTAACAACCCAGCTCCTTCCACCATGAAATTCCATCTCCCGCTGATCATCGGCCTCGGGTGGCTCTTTGCTACCCCGTTTGTCCTTCACGCGACCATCGACCGGACGGTCGAGAAGACTTTTGCCGTCCAGCCGGGCGGCACCCTCAAGGTTGAAACCGCCGGCGGCAACATCACCGTGGAGCCGGGAGCCGGCAACACGGTCCAGGTTCTCGCCAAGGAGCGAATTCGCGCCGACAGCGAGAAGGAGGCGGATGAGGTGCTGAAGAACCTGACGCTGACCATCGAGCAGCAGGGCAACGATGTGCTCGCGAAAGCCCGCTACAGCCGGGGTGCGGCCGGCTGGTTCGGCACCCAGCCGGTGCAGGTCGATTTTGTCGTCACGGTTCCCGGCCGCTACAGCACCGATCTCAAGACTTCAGGCGGCAACATCACCGTGGGCGATCTCGCCGGAACGATGGAGGCGCGCACCAGCGGCGGAAACGTGAAGCTCGGCAACATCGACGGAACGGTTGACGCCGGCACGTCGGGCGGGGATGTCCGCCTGGGCTCCTGTACGGGTGACACCAGGCTGCAGACCTCGGGTGGAAACGTCACCGCCGAGAAGATTGTGGGCCGCGCCGACCTCGAGACCTCGGGAGGCAATATTGTCGTGAAGTTGGTGGAAAATGTCCTCTCTGCGCACACGAGCGGCGGCAACGTGGAGGCCGAAATCGGCGGTGCGCTCAAGGGGGATTGTTCGCTCGGGACCTCGGGCGGCGACGTCAGGGTGACGGTCGACAAGACCGCAGCCTTTCAACTCGACGCTTCCACCAGCGGCGGCCGGGTGCGGGCGGACGGGTTGACGATCACGCTCGATTCGGGAGGCTCCGGCCGCAGTCACCTTTCGGGCAAGGTGAATGGTGGCGGTCCCTTGCTGACGCTCCAGACTTCGGGCGGAAGCGTCAGGATTGAGCCCAAATGATTTGTTCGGCCAGTCGAATCGATCAGTCGTGCTTGGGCCGGACGCTTCGGCGCCCGGCCCTTTTCATATGGATTTTACGCGAATGTGGCCGATCTGTAACAGCGATCTGCAAAAAACCTGCTAATATAGCGATCGAAATGGAACCAATTCATCCTCTGGGTTGGAACGACGGATTCGAGGATCCTTCCGGTGCGACGATTTCGTTCTCTGCAGAGGTCTACGGGAATCCAGCCACGCCAGCCGGCGCCGCCCCCACAGTCTTCCGTTGGTACGAGGAAGATTCGGGTGACGACCTGGCGGACGAGATTCTCGCCTGGGCCTCGGCGGAGGAACCAGCGTCTTCCCGGATGGATGCGCATCCGGACGCGGTTGCCTGAAAGGGATTCGTCAAGCCGCGCGACCCGATCCCTTGGCGCGATCCTAGAGCTTCCGTCGGCCGGAAGCTGAGGCGCAATCGGGCGCCTGACGCCCCGTCCGCTCGCTGGCGCTCGCAGCTACGGTCGCATTGCGCGCAGGCTGGCGCCCCGCACTCCAGGGAGAGTTCCACTCCGCCGGGTGCATCTGCCGGTTGACGGTTGTAGAGGGCGATTCCCGGGCGTAGCGCAGGCTTGCTCGCGCCGAGGCGGCGGAGCTTCCAGCCTGCTCCACCGGCAATCGGGAGATGCGCTCCACCCCGCCGCGAACCACAAAAACCGCTGGCGAACGGGAGGAATCTGGGTTGAATCGCGCCATGACAACCGAATCCCCCTACCCGGAACTTGTGGCCCGGCTCAAACGCGCGCACCTGCTTGGCACCGTGAACAGCCTGCTGGGCTGGGACGAACAGGTCAATCTGCCGTCCGACAGCGCTGACCTGCGCGCGGAGCAGCTGGCGCTGATGGCGGAACTCCAGCACGCGGCGGCGAGCGATCCGCGCGTGGGCGAGCTGCTGGCCGGATTCGAGGGGCGGGACGGGCCGTCCGGCGCCGACCAGGCCACGGCAGCCGCGCCGAGGGATTCTTTGACGGCCGACGAACGCGTGGTCGTCAAATATGCGCGGCGCGACTACGACCGGGTGGTCAAGCTGCCGCCGGAATTTGTCCGCGAAAAAGCCCGCCACAGCAGCGAGGCCTTTCATGCCTGGGCGAGGTGCCGGGCCGCGTCGGATTTTGCCAGCTATGTTCCGTTCCTCGAGAAGCACCTGCAGCTGGCGAGGCGGGAAGCGGGCTATCTTGGCTGTTCGGCCGCGCCGTACGACTGCATGATTGACCGGAATGACCCCGGGATGACTGCGGCGGTGATTGAACGCCTGTTCGGCGAGCTGAAGGACGCGCTGGTGCCGCTGGTGCGCGAAATCGTGTCGTCGCCGGTGCAGGCGCGATCCGGAATCTTTCGCGGTTTCCCCGTGGCCGGCCAGCGGGCGTTTCTCAAGTCGGTGACCGAGCGATTGGGATTCAACTACCGGCGGGGACGGATTGACGTCTCGTTGCACCCGTTCTGCGACGGCAGCGGCGCCGACATCCGGATGACCACCCGCTTCGACGAGGACAATCCGCTCAATTCGTTGTTCAGCGCGATTCACGAGACCGGCCACGGCCTTTATGAGCAGGGTTTGCCGCTCGAACGCCAGGGCACGCCCCTGGGCCAGGCGGTGGGGATGGGCGTGCACGAGTCGCAGAGCCGTCTGTGGGAGAACCAGGTCGCGCGCAGCCGGGGATTCTGGCGGTTCTTTGAGCCGCGGTTCCGCGAGGCGTTTCCAGAGCAGCTCGGCCCCATTTCGTCGGATGAACTTTATGTGGCGGTCAATGCGGTCCGGCCGACGCTCATCCGGGTCAACGCCGATGAGGTCACGTACAATCTGCACATCATCCTGCGGTTCGAGCTCGAGAAACGCCTCTTCGCCGGGACGCTGGCCGTGGCTGACCTGCCGGCCGCGTGGAGCCGGCTCGCGGCCGATCTGCTGGGACTGGTGCCACCGAACGATCGCGAGGGGGTGCTGCAGGACGTGCACTGGTCCGGCGGCATGTTCGGTTATTTTCCAAGCTATTGCCTTGGAAACATGATTGCCTCGCAGTTTTGGTACAAGGCGCAGGGCGAACTGCCCGGGCTGGAGGACGACTTCGCCCGCGGCGACTTCTCGCGACTGCTCGGCTGGCTGCGGCGGAACGTTCACGAACAGGGCCGGCGGTATGACACGCTTGAACTCGTGAAAGTCGTCACCGGCGAGCCGCTCACGCCGGCCTATTTGCTGCGCTATTTGCGGGAGCGGTACCTGGTGCTGTATCGAGGATAAATGCGCCTGATCGACACTCACACCCACCTTGACGCCTTCGCCCGCCGCGGCGAACTGCCGGCCGTGCTGGAGCGGGCCCGGGCGGCGGGGGTGGAGTCGATGATCGCCATTGGAACGGAGCCCGGCGATTGGACGCTCTATCGCGAACTGGCGTGCGAGCATGCCGGGACGGTGCATTACTCGGTGGGGCTGCATCCGTGTTCGGTTGGGGAGGACTGGCAGCAGGCGTTTGCGCAGATCGAGAGCTTCTGGCGCAACGGGCCGGTCTCCAGGCCGGGCCCGCACCAACCGGTGGCGTTGGGCGAGATTGGGCTCGACCGGTTTCATCTCCCGAAAGACGCGGCCGGTGCCGAGCGGATCTTCGGCTGGCAGCGCGCGGCCTTTGCCGAGGGATTGAAGCTTGCCGGCAGTCTGGGCGCGCCGGTGGTCGTCCATTCACGCGGCGCTTTTCGCGACTGCCTGGAGATGATCGATGCCAGCGGGGCCGATTGGCGGCGGGTGGTGTTTCACTGTTTCAGCGAAGGGCCCGCGGAGATGGAGGCGTTGGTCCGGCGCGGGGGCCGGGGTTCCTTCACCGGGGCGATCACCTACAAGAATGCGGAGGCGGTCCGGGCTGCGGCCAGGACGCAGGGACTCGGGCGGCTGATGATCGAGACCGACGCCCCGTACCTGGCGCCGGTGCCGCACCGGGGCAAACCAAACGAGCCCGCGTTTGTTCGTCACACGGCGGAGTTCTGCGCCGGCCTGTTCGGGGTGACGTGCGAGGAACTCGCAGCGACCACGACCCGGAACGCCCGCGAGTTCTTCAACCTGGGCCCGTGTTGACAGGAGTTGACGCGATGCCGCCTTGGGTCGTCCCTTGCCGGGCTTGATCCGTCCGCCCAATCAGGTTTTGGCGCGGCCAAAACCTAGGCTTCGTCGAACTTGCGGACAAAGAGCTGGGCCAGCTCGGCCAGCATCTGGGGGGCGTCGTCTCCGGTCGCGATAAACTTCACGGTCGAGCCCTTGCCGGCGGCGAGCATCATGAGCCCCATGATGCTCTTGCCGTTCACCTGTTCTTCGTCCTTCTCCACGAAAACGTCGCAGCGATATTTGTTGGTAATCCGCACGACCATGGCGGCTGGCCGGGCATGAATGCCCATCTTGTTCTGCACGATGAACTCTTTGACGTGCTGCTGCGTGCCTGGTGTGACTTCGACTTTGTCCATGAAATGCTCGACTAAAGCTCAGAATCTCGACCGGCCCGCACCCGGCTTGCAATCTAAAAACCAAGATCCGCGTTGCCGGCCGGCGGCAACGCTGGCAAACCCGGGGCAATGGCCACCACTGCAATCATCGTCCCGTGCCGGCTCGAATCGACCCGGTTTCCGCGCAAACTGCTGCATCGGATCAAGGGCAGGCCGCTGCTGGTCTGGGTGGCGGAACGCATCGCAACCCAGGCCCCGGACCTGCCCTTGTACTTTGCCGTGGACCATGAATTGCTGCGCGAGGCGGTCGCGGTCCATGGATTCAAGGTGATCATGACTTCTCCGGCGCATGCGAGCGGCACCGACCGGCTGGCGGAGGCCAACCGGACGATCCGGGCCGACCGGATCATCAACGTGCAGGCGGACGAGCCCCTCGTCAGCGGCGGGCAGATCCGCGAGTTGCAGCGCTTGATCAGCGGAGCCGCACCGATGGCGACGCTGGCCACGCCGTTCAAGTACGCGGGAGATTTTCAAAATCCAAATCAGGTGAAGGTCGTGGTGCGCCGGGACGGCCGGGCGCTCTTCTTTTCCCGGTCGCAGATGCCATTTTCCCGCGATCTCGGGGTGGCGGTTGACGACGCCTGGGTCGCGGCCAATCCGTGTTACAAGCACCTCGGGCTTTACGCTTACAGCGCGGATCTGCTCGAGAGATTTGCGTCATTGCCGGCGGGCCGGTACGAACAGATCGAGAAACTTGAACAGCTCCGCGTCCTGGAGAACGGCTACGAGATCATGGTCGGCCTGACCGATGACCCGACGATCGGCGTCAACACGCCGGAAGACGCCAGGCGTTTCGAGGAGGCAGTGGCGGGCGGCGGCAGGCCGTAGGCTTCAAGCTGAAAGCTTAAAGCTGTAAACAATAAGCAGCAAGCGGTGCGCGCTGCGCCGTAAGCGGAAAGCTCCATTGAACGAGTTCACCACTCCTAAACCATTCGGCTTAAGGCTTAACGCTTTCAGCCTGGCGCTTCTCGCGCCGCGCTAAATCTTCCCCGCCTTGCGCTGCTCGATCAACCGGTAGAAATCGACGAACAGCGGATCGGCGTCATGCGGGCCGGGCGAAGCTTCCGGGTGATATTGCACCGAGAACACCGGCAATTCCTTGTGGCGCAGCCCTTCGACGGTGCCATCGTTTAGATTGACCTCGGTGACGACGGCTCCGCGCTGTTCCAGATCCTCCGGCCGGGCGGCGAAACCATGGTTCTGGGCCGTGATGGAGACCTTGCCGGTCTCGAGGTTCTTCACCGGCTGGTTGGCCCCGCGATGGCCAAACTTCAATTTGAAAGTCTTGGCGCCAAGCGCATGGGTGATCATGTGGTTGCCCATGCAGATGCCAAACGTCGGGTATCGCTCGATGAGCTGCGCCACCGCCCGGTAGGCGTAACCAAGGGGCTCGGGATCGCCGGGACCGTTGGAGAGAAACACGCCGTCGGGCGCAATCTCGTCCACCATCGCCGGCGTGGCGCTGGCGGGCACCACCCAGACGTCGAAACCGTGCTGGCGAAGTTTCTTCAGAATATTGCGTTTGGCACCGTAATCAATTGCCACGACCTTGAAGCGCTTTGCGGGGGCGGTCGTGGAACCGAGCGTGGTGCCGGCGATGGAAAACGGTTTGTCCCAGCGACCCTCGGGGTCCCACTGATAGGGGCTCTGGCAGGTGACCTCCTTGACGAAATCCACGCCGACCAGTCCTTCCCAGGCCTGCGCGCGCCGCACCGCCTCCTCGTCGGAGATCGCCGCACTACTGAGGCAGCACTTCATCGCCCCGGTCAGGCGGAGCTTCTTGGTGATCGCCCGCGTGTCGAACTCCCTGCAGGCCCGGAATGCGGTACTGGCGCAGGTAATCGTCGAGATTGAGGCGGCTGCGCCAGTTGCTGGTGACCGGCGACAATTCCCGGACGACAAATCCCGACACCTTGGGCCCGCCGGCCGATTCCTCGTCGTCGGGGTTGACGCCGTAGTTGCCGATCTGCACGGCGGTCATCGTGACGATCTGGCCGAAATACGAGGGATCGGTCAAGATCTCCTGGTAGCCCGTCATGCTCGTGTTGAAGACCGCCTCGCCGGTAATGGTGGCCTCGGCGCCGAAAGCGAGGCCGCGGAAGACTGAGCCGTCTTCGAGCGCGAGAACTCCTGAATGTAGCGTGGGCATCAAAGCGCGACGAAAAGGCCTTTCATCGCGGGTGCCAAGGGTTTTGTGGCGGCGCCGATAATCCGGGGCGCATCTCCCGAAAGACGGTCAGGCAGGCAGCAAGCTCCGCCGCCGCGGCGCTGGCAAGCTCGCACCATCGGCGATGAACGAGTGGGCGCTCTTCGTAGCGCAGGCTTCCAGCCTGCAACCGAGGCAGCCAGGGATGGCGGCGCGACGTTCGGAATCACCGTCAATCGGGAGATGTGCCTGACAATCCGGGCCAGCCGGCCGACCGGCACGCCAACGCATTGGCCAGATTAATGTCACGATCGTATCATCGTTTTGGCCACCGCCCGGCCTCATGATTGGGGACCGGATCCTGGGCTTGGATCGGCATCCGGCACGAGTAGCGGGACAATTACAAACTGGCCTAAACAGAGGATCTGCAGGACGTTGGCATGATGGCTGCTCACAGTGGAGTTGACGGCGGGCTGCAGATTCCATTTTCTCGCCGCCGACAATTTGAGCAGCCGAAGCCGTTCTGCGTTCCCGCAGAACGGCGCGGGGAACCCGAACGCCGTGCCGCGCAAGCGACGCGGCAGGGGCGAACGGCGTTGGGCAACCATCGCCAAGGATACTTCTCAGTCCGAGCCCGACAGCTAACCTCGCAGGCGAAGGGAAGGGCGATCCTCTGGGACGCGCGGTGGCGTCATCACG
>CAWDQK010000098.1:0-56009 GCA_963804395.1 uncultured Verrucomicrobiae bacterium
CACGGCGCATACGGCGAAACACAGCAGCAATGGAAGGGCAGTGACTTACAGATGAGCGACAGCAACACAGAAAATGAGATTGACCGGTTCATCGGTTATGTCCGCCGAACCCACGGTCTCATCATCGCGGAGCTGACGGCTGAAGACGCTATCCGGCGCTCCGTTTCGCAAGGCGGGGTGATAGAGGTGAAAGGAAGGGACGCCGAGACTGGCTGGCCTCGCACGGTTAGGGTTTTGTGCGAAGACATCTGGCGGGCGATCAGGGAATAGCTCGCCTATATTTTCACGCTGAGCGCGAGTACTCGTCCGCGTATGTGCCCCGTGATTTACCCGGTTTCTCGGTGTCCGGAGACCACGCAATCGCCATTTTCAACATGAGCGCGGTGGTCACAGTGTCACGAGTCCTGCTGGACCTGGACGCGGTTAGGCGAGTGCATGAGCGTGGCTACCTCACATCCTCTGGACGAGCGACAGTCTGCGGAACCCGCTCCATCATCCGTGGCATGCGGTGCAGAGTTCGCGGTTGGACTCGACTGGCAGCATTGGATTTGGTCTCGCGCGATCCACCGTGTCGCGATAAACTGCCGGTTTCATTTCCAGACATGAGCGAATTTAAACCCCACTATTTTCGCATCGGCCGCGATGTTTACGCTGACGACGCGGCTCCTTCCGAAGTGGAAAAACCACGCCGGAAGATCGAACCTTGGCTGTCTGCTATCTTCCAAAGCGAACATTTCAATGTGCTCCTGGGGAGTGGTTTTACGTCTGCGATCGCGGCGGCTGCCAAAACTGGCGGCGTCGGGATGGAAATGGTCAAGTTTCCAGAACAATTCGCCGCCCAAATCGACGCTCATGCGCGAGCCACGGCGAAGGGAATGGGACGCGGCGCACCGAATATTGAAGATCAAATCCGCGCCGCGCTTGCACTCGCGCTGGGGCTACGCATTCTCGGAACCACCGACAAGAGCGCCGCGGATTCGGGGAAGAAACTCACCGAGGCCGTCAACGGAGTTCTCAAGCAACTCCTTGGTTCGATTCTCAAAGCCGAGCAGGACCTCAAGACGGTATTTGGGAACGAGACCGACGAAGGCATAGCGGCACGGCGCATCCTGGAGTCTTTTCTCCTTAGTTGCGCGAGTCGCGCGGCTACCCGCGAACGACTCCACCTATTCACAACGAACTACGACCGATTGATTGAATACGGGTGCGACTTGATTGGCCTCCGCATCGTGGATCGATTCGTGGGCACACTTCGCCCGCTATTTCGCTCGTCCCGCATAGAAGTCGATCTCCATTACAACCCTCCCGGCATCCGGGGCGAGCCTCGTTACCTCGAAGGCGTTGCCAAGCTATCGAAGCTACATGGCTCAATCGACTGGCGTTTTGAAAAGGCGCGTCTGGCCCGGGAAGGACTGCCATTTGGCGCGCCTCTTACGCATTCCGGAGTCCCTGAGAATCTCGGCGATTCGGTGATGATCTATCCCAATCCCGCTAAGGACCTTGAAACGCTCGAATACCCGTATGCCGACCTCTTCCGGGATTTTTCCGCAGCATTGTGTCGCCCAAATTCTGCTCTGCTGACCTATGGCTACGGTTTTGGAGACGATCATATCAACCGCGTGATCGCGGACATGCTTACAATTCCATCGACGCATCTCGTCATCATCGCGTACTCCGATGACAACGGACGAATTGCCAACTTCACCAAGAAGATCGGAAAAGAAGCCCAGATCTCCATCCTACTGGGGATGCATTTCGGCCACCTACCGACCCTCATCGAAAACTATTTTCCGAAACCGGCGATCGACACCATCACGATCAGAGAGGCTACACTGAAGGAACGACGCGGCGAAGCCGGTCGGCCCGCCGCCAGCCCTGCTCCTGCCATCGGCACCGAGGTCCTCGACATCGATTTTGATGAGCCTCCGCCCCCGGCGGCGGCAACAGAACCGCCTAACGGCTAAGCGCCCATGAGCAACTCGGCTATCGAGCGCATAGCGTCGCTTTCCGTCGGCACGATTGAGGTGGTCTCTTCCAATGAGATCAGCGTCTTGCTTGAGCCCGATGCGCCGCAAAGCACCTCGATCAATTCGGGAATACCTACCGGCTTCCCTCGGGTAAACGGTTACGTTCTGGTCCCGAACGAATGCGGGGCCTTGGTTGGCCAGGTCTCCTTCATTGGCATTGAGAAGTCACCTTATCCAAAGCGAGTTGGGATGAAGGATTTCGGCCTCATAGACCTGCCGTTTCCTTTGCGCAGGCTCAAGCTCACCCCGGTTGGCACGCTCGTCGCTGAAAAGCGTGGTTCGGTTGAGGCCACGCTTAAATTGAATCGCGGTGTGTCGATTCTGCCCTCGGTCGGCGATACCGTTCTTATCCCGACCCCGGAGCAACTTCGCGCAATCATCGAACGCCAAGGTGCCGATGCCCGTGTGGCCGTGGGGACCGCACCGCTGGCGGCCGGTGCCACGGTAACCGTCGATCCCGACAAACTCTTTGGCCGCCACTTGGCTGTGCTCGGTAACACCGGCGGCGGAAAATCTTGCTCCGTCGCCGGATTGATCCGTTGGTCGCTTGAAGCCGCCAGCAAGTCCCTCAAAGCCGGCGCGACGACTCCAAACGCCCGCTTTCTTATCCTCGATCCGAACGGCGAATATGCCCGCGCATTTTCCGACACTCATTCCGTCCGGATTTTTCAAGTTCCTCCCCCGCGCGCCGGAGCTGCCCCTCTGAAAGTTCCGGCTTGGCTTTGGAATAGTCAGGAATGGTCTGCTTTTGTCGGCGCGCAGCCCGGTACCCAACGTCCGTTGCTCATGCAAGCTTTGAGGGAACTCCGCGCCGGCCACCATGCAGACGATACGCCCGAACGGAGGGTTTTTTCTTACCTGCGCAGCGCCCGCACTCAGCTCGGCGCTTTCTTTGCGAATGCCCCGCTGGCGGCTTGGGGAGACCGTTTGAGCTGCGGTCGGCTTATCGCGGTCGTCAGAGATGACGTAAACCAATTCGCTCCCGGGGTTTCGGACCCATTGGCCCAGAATCTGGGTACCCTCGCGACTGCGGCGACAGCGCTACACACCAGCCATTCCTTCCCTTGGAACCAGACAACAGGCTATCAGGTGTTTTCCGCGGCCAATCTCCAGTCTATACTGAAGCCTCTCGACGCGGCGCTGGCCCTGCAACCTGCCGAAGAGGCTTACTCCGGACCGACCGAGGATACACCAACGCCGTTCGACGTTAAGCAGCTGGCCGAGTACCTGCGCTTCCTCACCAGCACGGGCGAGCAGACTCAACTCGCAAATTTCATCGGGTTTCTTGCATTGCGAATCAAAAACCTCATGAGCGACCAGCGTATGGCGGGGATCGTGACGCCTGACCAAGACGTAACCCTTGAGCAGTGGCTCGGCGGCTATGTCGGCGAGTCCAACGCAGCGAACGGCCAACTGGCAATCATTGACCTTTCCCTCGTCCCTACTGATGTCGTCCACGTGATCATCGCGGTGATCGCCCGGCTTGTTTTTGAGGCGGTTCAGCGCTACCGCCGCCTTAACGGTAAGGAGCTGCCCACGGTATTGGTTTTGGAGGAAGCCCACACGTTTGTGCGGAAGGGTTCTGATGAGGATAACTTGCTCATCAACCCCGCTCGAATGTGCCGTGAAACTTTCGAGAAGATCGCCCGAGAAGGCCGCAAATTCGGGCTCGGTTTGGTGATTTCATCGCAGCGTCCGAGCGAGCTTTCCGGGACCGTGCTGGCACAGTGCAATACTTTCTTGATTCATCGAATCGTCAATGACCTCGACCGAAGTCTCGTTTCAAAACTCGTGCCCGACAACCTCGGAGGATTGTTGGAAGAGCTGCCCAATTTGCCTTCACGACAAGCGGTTTTGCTCGGGTGGGCGGCGCCCGTGCCAGTCTTGGTGGAGATCAACGAATTGCCGGAGAACCAGCGCCCGCACTCCGATGACCCTAATTTCTGGAAAGTTTGGACTGGCGAACTTCCGCGGCCGATCGATTGGGCAGCCGTCGCTCAGGAGTGGCAGGGCGTTCAAAATCCTCCCGGCGGGCAGCAAGCGGTTGTACCGGCTGCGTCGCCGCCTCAAGCCAATCCTGCTGCGCAAGACGAGGACGTTCCGTTCTGACATCTCTGCGGACGCGAACTATTAGCGCCCGCGCTTCTTCCGGCCCTTGCGCGGTGCGTTACGGTCGGTTCTTGTCTTCCGGACCTTTCCGTTGTCAGGAGGCAGGGCCGTCGGTACTATCAGGCCTCAAGCTCCTCAGTGCAGTCGGCTTTTTCGCACGCGATCACACCATCTCCGGCAATTGAACAGCGGCGGGGAATTGGCGCAGCTTGATTTGGCGGTCGGCCTTTTTCTCCTATGCCAGAGTCGGCTGTAGGCAAACGCAGAAAAAAAAGCCGCTGGAATAACTCCTGCGGCTTTTTGAAAAACAGCAGTTCTCAGGCTGCCATTTAACTTGATTTTGAGTTACGTAACTCGTCGTTCAAGCGGCCCGAACATTAGGCACGCTTTCACACTGAGGGAGAAAACTACTCCCAGGACCCAAGCTGTCAAGAGCGCATAGGCCGCCAGAAGGCTGGCAAGCCGGAAGGTGGGCAGGAATCAAGCACTTGACATGTTGGCGTACCACGCCAACCATCTGCAGCAAGCATCTGAGGCGGTGTTTCTCAGCACCGCATCAGGTTGGCCCGAACAACCACCCGATAATCATGCAAAATTGGCACGATCATGCACACACAAGAACCCCTCCTCCAGGTGGGCTGTTGCTCGTCCACCTTAGTCGTTAAGCCCGCCGCGGCGTCCAAACGCCGATTCACAAAATCCAGTGAGAACTGGGCCGCGTTTCTCAAGAAGCGCTATTCGGTTTGGAATCTAGTATTTGGCGGCAGCGGTCCGGCGGCCGCTTCGTTGGCTTGGATTGAGCTGCGCGGGTGCGCCCGGAGTCTGACAATGATTGGCTTTGCGGTTGGGACATTTCTGTTTCTTGGGCTTTCAGACGCGGGTGCCACGCCGGCGGATCTCCTGCCACAGAGCATCAGCGTGAGCCCAAATCCGGCGACGGTTGGCGGCACGGTCACCGTCAGCTACACCGTGCGCAATCAGGGCGGCACGCTTGCGCCCGCCAGCCATACGAGGGTGCAGGTCAAGGATGCCTCCAATACTGCAATTTACGACCAGGTCCTCGCAACCAGCTCGATCGGAGCCAACTCGTCGGTGAACGAGACGAGGACAGTGTCCCTGGCGGCCGCAAGCGCCGGGACCTACTATGTCTACGTGATCGTGGACACCCTGGGCGAGGTCCAGCAGGGCGGTGCCACCGGCAACGACGGTCAGAACAACGCCGGCACCCCATTCACCGTGAACGCGTCAGTCACGCCGGCGGATCTCCTGCCACAGAGCATCAGCGTGAGCCCAAATCCGGCGACGGTTGGCGGCACGGTCACCGTCAGCTACACCGTGCGCAATCAGGGCGGCACGCTTGCGCCCGCCAGCCATACGAGGGTGCAGGTCAAGGATGCCTCCAATACTGCAATTTACGACCAGGTCCTCGCAACCAGCTCGATCGGAGCCAACTCGTTGGTGAACGAGACGAGGACAGTGTCCCTGGCGGCCGCAAGCGCCGGGACCTACTATGTCTACGTGATCGTGGACACCCTGGGCGAGGTCCAGCAGGGCGGTGCCACCGGCAACGACGGTCAGAACAACGCCGGCACCCCATTCACCGTGAACGCGTCAGTCACGCCGGCGGATCTCCTGCCACAGAGCATCAGCGTGAGCCCAAATCCGGCGACGGTTGGCGGCACGGTCACCGTCAGCTACACCGTGCGCAATCAGGGCGGCACGCTTGCGCCCGCCAGCCATACGAGGGTGCAGGTCAAGGATGCCTCCAATACTGCAATTTACGACCAGGTTCCTCGCAACCAGCTCGATCGGAGCCAACTCGTCGGTGAACGAGACGAGGACAGTGTCCCTGGCGGCCGCAAGCGCCGGGACCTACTATATCTACGTGATCGTGGACACCCTGGGCGAGGTCCAGCAGGGCGGTGCCACCGGCAACGACGGTCAGAACAACGCCGGCACCCCATTCACCGTGAACGCGTCAGTCACGCCGGCGGATCTCCTGCCACAGAGCATCAGCGTGAGCCCAAATCCGGCGACGGTTGGCGGCACGGTCACCGTCAGCTACACCGTGCGCAATCAGGGCGGCACGCTTGCGCCCGCCAGCCATACGAGGGTGCAGGTCAAGGATGCCTCCAATACTGCAATTTACGACCAGGTCCTCGCAACCAGCTCGATCGGAGCCAACTCGTTGGTGAACGAGACGAGGACAGTGTCCCTGGCGGCCGCAAGCGCCGGGACCTACTATGTCTACGTGATCGCGGACACCCTGGGCGAGGTCCAGCAGGGCGGTGCCACCGGCAACGACGGTCAGAACAACGCCGGCACCCCATTCACCGTGAACAATGCAGTCGCTGGAGCGCCGACCGTTCAAACCTTGCCGCCCACGTCAGTCACGACGACAGCGGCGCGGCTCAATGGTTATCTAAATCCAAATGGGGCTACGGCCACTGCTTATTTTGACTATGGCCTCACGACGGCTTACGGAAACGCGACGCCATTTGGCAATTTCGGAACGACGGCTCAGGACGTTGGATTCGTGCTGGCCGGTCTTTCCCCGAACACAACGTATCACTACCGTATTGTTGCTGCTAATGCTTCAGGGACAAGTCGAGGGTCCGATGCAACGATCACCACGCTTCCCATTGCTACAACATCGCAGTCGGCATGGGTTGCGGGCACATACGGCCTTGGTCTGCGGCTGCGAAGTGCCGCTGATCTTTCTGCGTCAGTCCTTCTTGTGATGCCCGACGGCGCGCCTGTGACATTGCTCTCAGACACGCAGAATGCTGACGGCTACCTCTGGCGACATCTTGAATATGCCGGACAAACAGGGTGGGCAGCAGCCCAATACCTTGAATTCACTCCCCAAGGGACGCAGCCCTCGCCGCCCGCCCCGCCGATCTACTTGCAGCAGCTACAAGCCGATGGGATCAGTCCGATACCGGCTGGCGGTGTGGCGAATGCATCATCGATTATCTTGGCTGCGACACCCAACGGTTCAGGTAGCGAACAATTCAGCGTCCAGTTCGAGGTACGACCCGCGAATACCGCTTTCTCGGATCCTACAGCTACTAGCGACTTGGTCCAAGGAGGTGCCAAAGCTCAAGTTACAGTTGGTGTTCTACAGAACCAAAACTACCACTGGCGGGCCCGTGTTCTGGATGGAAGCGGAGTCGCCGGTCAATGGGTTACATTTAGCACCAACTATTCGGATTTCTCAGTCGATGCTGTTATCCCACCGTCAGCCCTATTTACATACACTCCGACAGAAGTGTACACGGGAGATTCCATTGTCTTCACGGCCAACGCTGCTCTCGAAACCGGATTGACATTCAGTTGGAATTTCGGCGGCAGCCAATCTGCGACCGGTGGAACGATAACTCAGTCATTCGCTCAAGCCGGCGATGAAACTGTAACCTTGTCGGTCACCGACCCTACGGGGAACCAATCGCAGTACTCAGCGAAGATCACGGTGGTTAGCAAGACATTGGTTGACCGAATCAACGCTGCGGCGGAGCAGACTGACAATTTGTTGGACAACGTGCTGTCCCAGGCCACGCAGGCGGCTGATGCAGCTGATGACTTTCAGTTGAGTGTAGTAGATTCGGATCCTTCCAAGATTGCGCTAACGGCTGCATTCACTTCGGCATCATTGGTCTTGGATGCCGGCGATGTGAACTCGAGCGAGGCCGAGCGTGAAGCATGGGTAAATACCATTCTCGGCCCGGGTGCGAAGCAAGCAGTAGTTAAAGCGTTGAAGGACGCTGGTCAGGATACAGAATTCGAGTTCTCATCAGCAGCTGCACAATGGATGCTAGATCAAGCGGCGGCAAATGCGCAGAATCATATATATCACGCTACGTGGATCCCGGGATTGACAACTGCTATTGCTCAAAAAAAGACCGACATCGAACAATTGCGACTGAAAGCCTTGAGTGTAGCTGCATCATTGACTGGTGCCCAGTCAGATTTACTGGTGCACAATCTCCAAAGCCGATTGGCGGGAAATATCGCGCTAGCCAATAGTTTCAGTGCTAAGGCAAATTTGCCCGTTATATTTGACGCCTACAAGGCCAGCGATGAGAGTGGCTGGTCGGACTACAATATTGGGCAACACCTGTTTAGTGTTAGCTTCGGCCTATTGGGTACTGGCCTCGGCGGCATTGCCGGGCCGATGGTTGACTTCGCATGGACTGCCACGGAATCGGAGATGGATATATTCAACACCCTTGCGAGTCAATCCACAGATAGTCAGATGCTAAGTCTGAGCGTAGGTGTTCTAGCTCAAGGTTCAATTGTGGCTGGCCTGATGACCACAAATATCGAATCGGGGCTAAATGCGATCATTAACATTCAAACTCCAGCTAAGCCGAGTGGCCAGATCATAACTATTCAGCCTATATCTCACGGTACATACTTTCAAATATTCGCCGCCTTGCCGCGGTGGTTCGCTACTACGGCGTCTTCGAATATTACGATCAAGAATACTGGTCAACAAACGGCTACTTATCGAGTTGAAGCTTATCTGACAAAAACGTTCACCAGCGATGAGCTTCCAGTCCATTGGGCAGGCCTCGGTCAGAGCCAGGGCGATATTCCTGTTGCGATGGCGGTAGATGGAATTCAGTTGAATAGCGGAGGCCAACGGACCATCGCGCTCAATTTCTTAGCAGGCGACGGTGGACTGGTTCCAGAGGGCCAGGCAATCGTATATACTCTAACCGCGCGCACTTCTGACGGCTATTTTTACGAGGATGGCCAGGTCCAGCAATTCGGCACCACCTATATTGATTCGGGCGGAAACGTCGTAGATCCGGCTTTGGTGCAGAACGCATCAAAATCTGTATCTCCCGTTCAGTCGAGCCTTCTTGTTTCTCCTGGATCTAACCAATACACGCTAAACATCAGTGTGCAGAATCCTCTTGAAACGCCGCTGATGCTCAATGTGCAGCAGGATTTACCGGCAGAAGCAGTAGTCGTCGATGCCGGCGGGGCCACCGTTGAGACAAACCAATTGATCTGGGAGATGGATTTGCTGCCTGGCGAATCACGGCTTTATAGCGTCACCTTCCAACAGGTGGCTGGACAGGTGCCGCTCCTGGACACACGGGTAGCGGCTTACGACGCCGTAAATGCTATCTGGCTGCAGCTTGATACTTTGCCAACGGTACTTGGAATTTCGAACGTTTCAATTGCCGCTCAGCCAGCAGATCAATCCTTGATTGCCGGAAACTCAGCAACATTTGCGGTGACGGCGACCGGCGATCCAGATCCAGCTTGCCGGTGGCAGTTCTCTGCGGACGGGGGGGCTACCTGGAACAGTTTAGTCGATGACAGCACATACTCGGGGGTTGCGACTCCGACGCTGGTTCTGAGTGGCGTGACACTAGGAATGAACGGCGATCAGGTACGATGTGTGATAGGCAATACCACCGGCACCGTAAACAGTAGAGCTGCGGTATTGACGGTCACCGCTGGCAACTCAGCACCGTCGTTTATTGGAGGACAGCCGGCAAATCAGGCAGTGATGGCGGGCGGCGACGTGAACTTCGTCGCGTTGGCCAGCGGAACGCCTATCCCAAATTACCAATGGCAGTGTAGTATAGACGGCGGAAGTACGTGGACGAACCTGGCCAACGGGGGTGCATACAGCGGAGCGGATACCGGAACATTGGCGATCCACGCTGCACCGGTGTCTTGGGCCGGCAACCAGTATCGTTGCTTGGCCTCAAATTCGGTCCAGAACAACGTGCCCAGCAACGCGGCCATCCTCACAGTGAATGCCGCGAACGTGGCGCCGTCGTTCAGCTCTCAGCCGGGAAGCCAGACAGTGACCGAAGGGAACAATGCGAGCTTTACGGCAGCGGCCTCGGGCACGCCATCCCCGACTTTTCAATGGCAGGTTAGCACAGACGGCGGAAGCTCATGGACCACTCTGACCGATACAGGAACTTACAGCGGGACGACTACCGGAACGCTAACGATCACCGACGTAACTGGAGACTTGAATGCCCTTCGGTACCGATGCTTGGCGTCAAATTCTGTCCAGAACAATGTGATTTCAGATGTCGCGATCTTGACGATCACGTCCATCCGCGTTGTGCAGCCAAACGCATCGGATGGCAAAGATCTTTGGACGACCAATGTTTACGATTATGGCAATGTCTCGCCAGGAGGTCTTCTTGAAGATCGTCTTCGTGTAGGTGGTTGGGGGGATCTGTATTATGCACTGATCCAGTTTGATCTTGCGAGCCTGCCCAAAGGAGCGACTTCAGTGCAACTTTGTTTGTACTGTTTCAGCGATAATAGCGGCGACACGACATCAATGTATCTGGACCGCATCACACAATCGTGGACTAACAACGATACCTTATGGACAGATCAGCCATTAGCGATGCAGGTCGGCGATTCAACGATTCCGGCGCCAGCCGTAGGTGCTTGGTGTATCATCGATATCACTAGTATCTACAATGGGTGGATGAACGGTGATTATCCCAATTACGGATTACGGCTGCGCCCTACAAGCAACAATAATAACTTTAATTTTTTCTACAGCTCTAGGTATTTAACGGATCCGACACTCTGTCCGAAGTTGATTGTGACGGGCGGTACAGTGGTTGGTGACGCTCCGGCGTTCACGACACAGCCTGGGAATCAGACAGTGGCAGCCGGAGGCAATGTGAGCTTCACGGCGGTGGTCTCCGGCGATCCGGCTCTCATCTACAGGTGGCGGGTCAGCACAAACGGCGGGAGCACATGGACGAACCTCACGGAAACGGCACCATACGGCGGCACCGCAACAGCCACGCTGACAATCACGGGTGCGACAGCGGCAATGAGCGGCTACAAGTACCAATGCCTGGCCTCGAATTCGGTTCAGAGCAATGTGACCAGCGACGCGGCGACGTTGACCGTGGATACAGCGCCAGCACTCGCGACGCAGCCCGCCGCTCAGACTGTGACGGCTGGTGGCACGACGACGTTCACGGTCGTGGTCACGGGCAACCCTGCGCCGAGTTATCAGTGGCAGGTATCGACCGACGCCGGGAAGACTTGGGCCGGTCTGACGGATAGCACACCATATAGCGGGTCCAAGACCGGGACACTGACGATCACCGGCGCGACGGCTGGAATGAATGGATTCCAGTATCAGTGCCTGGCTTCGAACTCAGTCCAAAGCAACGTGACTAGCGACGCCGCGACGTTGACCGTGGATACCGCCCCAGCGCTCGCGACGCAGCCCACCGCTCAGACTGTGACGGCTGGCAGCAATGCGACGTTTTCGGTGACGGCCTCCGGCAATCCATCGCCAGCCTGTCAGTGGCAGGTATCGACCGACGCCGGGAAGTCATGGACCTCTCTGACGGATGGCACACTGTACAGCGGATCCAAAACCGGGACGCTGACAATCACCGGTGCGACGGCTGCTATGAACGGTTATCAATATCAGTGCCTGGCCTCGAACTCCGTCCAGAGTGGTATCGCTAGCAGCGCGGTGACACTGACCGTTGACTCGGTGCCGACGCTCACAAAGCAGCCAACGTCCCAGACCGTGACGACCGGTGGCACGACGACGTTCACGGTCGTGGCCACGGGCAACCCTGCGCCGAGTTATCAGTGGCAGGTATCGACCGACGCCGGGAAGACATGGGCCGCTCTGACGGATGGCGCACCATATAGCGGGTCCGAGACCGGGACATTGACGATCACCGGCGCGACGGCAGGAATGAATGGATTCCAGTATCAGTGCCTGGCTTCGAACTCAGTCCAGAGGAACGTGAACAGCGACGCGGCGACGTTGACCGTGGATACCGCGCCAGCGCTCGCGACGCAGCCAATCGCTCAGACTGTGACGGCTGGCAGCAATGCGACGTTCACGGTCGCGGCCACGGGCAACCCTGCGCCGAGTTATCAGTGGCAGGTATCAACCGACGGTGGGACAACCTGGGTCACTCTGATGGATGGCTCCCTCTATATCGGGTCCAAGACTGGGACGCTGATGATCACCGGTGCCACGGCGGCGATGAACGGCTATCAGTATCATTGCTTGGCTTCGAACTCCGTCCAGAACAACGTGGCATCCACGGCGGTTGTCCTTTCAGTAATTCCAGCAGCCGTGACGGCAGAGGCTGGACAAGGCGTAATCAGTGGCGGGTTCAAGGCAACGTGGAATAGTGTGAACGGAGCGACGGGCTACCGGTTGGATGTGTCAACCAACAGCTCGTTCAGCAGTTTCGTCGCCGGCTACCAGAATCTTGATGTCGGCAACGTGACGACAGCGGTTCTGAGCGGCCTCAGCCCGAACACAACCTATTACTATCGTGTCAGGGCGTACGACGGCGCCGGCAATGGAGCCTATTCAAGCACAGTAACGGTAACCACCGCGCAGATTGCCAATATTGCTGCGCCCTTGACCATAAGCACGCTTGCTGGAGCGGCCCTGACCTATGGGAGCGTCAACGCGACGGGCAGTGCTGCGCGGTTTGACTACCCCGCCGGCATCGCCGCGGACAACGGTGGGAACGTTTACATTGCTGACACGGACAACAACACGATTCGGAAGATAGTCGTCTCAACCGCAGCGGTGACGACCTTGGCCGGGTCGGCCGGGAGTCCTGGCGCTATTGACGCGACGGGCAATGCGGCAAGGTTCGACAATCCGTCAGGTGTGGCCGTCAACAGTTCGGGTAACATCTACGTTGCCGACACGATGAACCATACGCTGCGCAGAGTGACTGCTGCCGGGGCAGTAAGCACGTTGGCGGGCCAAGCGGGAGTTTCCGGCAGCGCAAACGGAACCGGCACCGCTGCATTGTTCTTCGGGCTGCAGGGCCTCGCAATCGATTCCGGCGGCAACCTCTATGTGGCCGACACCAACAACCATGTCATCCGAAAGGTGGTATCTTCGACTGGAGCCGTGACTACGGTCGCAGGCTTGGCCGGCAATTCTGGAAGTGCCGATGGCTTGGGCAGCCAGGCCCGGTTCAGCTATCCTTCGGGCGTAGCAGTTGACGGGGCGGGCAACCTCTACGTCGCCGACACCGAAAATCACACCATTCGTCAAATCCTTCCGTCGGGGATGGTCAATACGGTTGCGGGCCTGGCTGGATACTCTGGGTGTGCTGATGGGACGGGCAGCGCCGCCCGGTTCGACTCACCGTCGGATCTCGCCGTTGATTCTTCCGGAAGCGTCTACGTCGCCGATACCGACAATTTCACTGTCCGCAAGGTTGTCCCGTCAACCGGTGCGGTGACCACGTTGGCTGGATTGGCAGGGACAAGTGGAAGCGCCGATGGAGCGGGCTCGGCTGTGCGGTTCTTCCATCCGGCTGGCATCGCTGTGGACAGCAGCCATAATCTGTACGTCGCTGACACCGACAACCACACGATCCGCCTAGGATTGTTGGCGGCAGCGCCTGTCATTCAGACGCAGCCACAAAGCCAGACGGTGACTGCGGGCAACGGCGTCCAATTCTCCGTCACGGCCTCTGGAAGTCCAGCGGTCACGTATCAATGGTACTTCGGCAGCACGGCGATCAGCGGTGCGACGGGTAGTTCATACAGCATTTCCAACGCCCAGTCGGGCAACGCAGGGAATTACACCGTCGTCGTGTCCAATGTCATGGGCAGCGTGACCAGCAACCAGGCAGCGCTCACCGTCAATGCCGTAACTCAGCCGCCTGGTGGAGGCGGAGGCAGCGGTGGTCGCGGAGGGGGTGGTGCGTCGAGCATCTGGTTCTGCGGAGCATTGCTCCTGCTCGTCGCGGGTCGCATTTGTCAAACGCGCAGAAAGACTGCAAGATGACACCGAGTTTAAGCAGGTCTGGCGAAGCCGAGGTCGAACTTTGCCATCGCCAAGATGCCCCCCTTTCGGTCTACACGGTGGGTGCGTAATACGTAAATAGCTAATAATAAACATAGAGCACGGGACTCAAAATCCCGCGACCTTTAAAGTCGTGTCGGTTCGACCCCGACTCCGGGCACCATCCTTTGCCTCACGGTTCGAGCTGTACGCAACCGCCCTCTTGCCAACGGGGCCAATTCGGGCGACTCTGGCCTTGTTCGATCCTGCCGACATGCGAGCCCTGACTTCCATTTTCACGCTCGGCGCACTCCTGATGGCGGCGCTGGTCCGTCCGTGCGCCGGCCAGCCGGCCGGATTGCTGCGCCTCGATCTGCGAAATTTCGGCGAAGACTCCGGGTGGTCCCCGTGGGCCCAGCGGGACGAGATCCGGCCGAGGTGCTTCGTGGACACGGGGCACTTTCGTTCGGCGCCCGACGCGCTGGCGATCTCGGGCAACGGAAATCCGGCTGAGTACGGCGGATGGGCCTATACCGTGGGTGGCGTCAGGGGCGCGCAGTACTACCGGCTCACCGCCTACTACCGGGCCCAGTCGGTCGACGACGAGGCGCGTCAGGTCGTGGCCCGGATCGATTGGCTCGACGGCCAGGGGCGGCGCACCGGCCAGCCCGACTACGCCTACGAGACCGAGGCGGGCGGGGACTGGACGCGCGTCACGCTGCACGTGCCCGCCCCGCCGCAGGCCGCACGTGCGAGGATCGAGCTGAGCCTCGGCTGGGCCCCGCTCGGGACGGTGTGGTGGGACGACATAACTTTCGAAGAGGCGCAGCCGCCTCCCACCCGGCGGGTCCGCGTCGGGACCATCGCCCTGCATCCGCGGAACGACCCCGACAACCTGGGGGCATGGCTGCAGGCGCTGGACCGGATCGCGGGGGACAAGCCGGACATCGTCTGCCTGGGCGAGGAGATGCTCCTCGAGGGGAATTCAAGGCCCTACGCCGGCGCCGCGGAGCCGATACCCGGCCCCAGCACGGATCGCCTGGGCGAGAAGGCGCGCAGGTACGGGATGTACATCGTCGCCGGGCTCACCGAGCGCGACGGCGCGATCGACTACAACACCGCCGTTTTGATCGATCGGCACGGCCGCGTGGCGGGCAGATACCGGAAGGTCCACCTGCCCCGCGAGGAGATTGAGGGCGGCCTCACGCCAGGCGGGGCCTATCCTGTCTTCGACACCGACTTCGGCAGGATAGGAATGATGATTTGCTGGGACGCCGAGTACGTCGACGCGGCGCGGGCCCTGGCGATCCAGGGAGCGGAGATTCTCTTCGTGCCGGCCGCGGGCGGGTACCTGACGCTGCTGAAGGCCCGCGCCCTCGAGAACCACCTCTACGTCGTGTCGTCGGGCTTCGACGTCGAATCGGCCATCATCGACCCGACGGGCCAGGTCCTCTTCTCCACGATGGAATCCGGCGCGAACAAGACGATGACAATTAATCTCGCCGACCGCTTCATGGATTCCTGGCTCGGGGACATGCGGCCTCGGTTTCACAAGGAGATCCGCCGGGATATCCCGATGCCCGGCGAGGGTCCGGCATTTTCTTCCGGCGGGTTGGGGACCGGCCTGTAGCGCGGCGCCGGGGCGAGAGGCGACGGGGGATTTGACAAGCGGTATCTCTCTCGAAATAAGGACTTTGTTGAAACGCCTCCAGATTAGGCCGGAGATTTGCTCAAATTGGCACACGATCAGGTAGATCGCCCGCCGGGAGCCCGCCCGGCTTCATTTCCCGTATCCGCGTTTCTCTGGAAACAACTTCCGCGCAATGCCACCGGCCGACAGTCAATCCCCCGATATCACAATCGTGGACGACACGCCTGGAAGCCTGCGTCTGCTGGGGGATATTCTTTCCGAGGGTGGCTATCGCGTGCACGCGTTTGCGCGCGGCAAGGAGGCCCTGCGGGCAGCAGCGGAGGCGCCGCCCGACCTGGTCATGCTGGATATCACGATGCCGGAACTGGACGGCTACCAGGTCTGCGAGCGGCTGAAAGGCGACACCCGGCTGGCCGCGATCCCGGTCGTTTTCATCAGCGCGCTCGACGATCCGCTGGACAAGGTGAAGGCCTTCAGCTGCGGGGGGGTGGACTACGTCACCAAGCCCTTTCACGGAGCGGAAGTCCTCGCCCGCGTCGAGACCCACCTCAAACTGCGCCGGCTGCAGTTGGAGCTGGAACGGCACAACGCCAACCTTGAGGAACTGGTCCGGACCCGCACTCACGAACTGGCGGAGGCCAAGGGCCGGCTCGCCATTCTCGACAAAGCCAAGAGCGATTTCCTAATGCTGATTTCGCACGAGCTGCGCACGCCGCTGACCGGCCTGTTTGGCGTCACCGACCTCGTCTTCATGGACTGCGCTTCGATTCCGGCCGTAACTCGGTTTCGGGCGCCCTATGTGGAGTCGCGCCAGCGGCTGCTCAAGATGCTGGATGACGCGCTGCTCCTGAGCCAGATCGAGGTGGAGGGGAAAGACTACGCGCCACAGCCGGTCTCGATGGACTACATTCTGGCGGATGCCATGGCGAGGGCCGGCGAATTCGCCAAGACGCGCGGCGTGCACCTGGGGAATCCGCCCGAGTTCGGATCATTCGTCTTTGGCAAGGAAGAGCTTCTCACCCGGGCGTTGCAGTCGTTGATCGAGACCGCGACGATCTTCTGCCTCGATGGCGTGACCGTGGGGCTGTCCGGCAGCCGGACGTCGGCGGAAACCCGGCTGGAGATGGCAGCGTCGGGCCGAAGAGTCCCACCCGGTGAGCGGGCGCGATTCTTCGAAGTCTTTTCCGTTCGCCAGCCGGTCGGTCCCGGGGGCGACCTTGGGCTGGGGCCGGCGATGGCCGAGCGAATCCTGGCGTTGTTTGGCGGATCGGTGGTCGTGGAGGATGTTGATCCGCCAGGGATCCGGCTGCGGGTCATTCTCAAGACCGCCGCGGCTCCGCCGGAGACCGAGACGCTGGAATAGGTGAAGCCAACGGCGGATCCATGCAGCCGCACCATGTCCTCGATCGGGATCGCCGAGACCGTCTGGTGCGGGCTGCCGGCAACTCGCAAGAGATGATCGTAGCGGAGCCGCGCCCGGCTCCGGCCGCCTCGCGCCGCAGGAACTGCCCGATTCCGCCTCAGGCGATGCGCGGATCGACTTCCTCGGGACGCCAGAGCCAGCGCCCTTCCATCCCGCCAGCGATGATCAGCGTTTGACCGGTGACATGCCGTGCCAGCCGGTCGGAGGCGAGATAGAGCACAGCGTTGGCGACGTCCTCGGCGCGGCCGATTTGCGGCAGCGCCATGGTGGCCGTGACGCGGCGGATGAGCGCCTGGTCCTGGAGGTGTTTTTCCGAGAGCGGGGAGACCGTCCATCCAGGGCACACGCAATTGACGCGCCCGCCGCAGTATTCGGCGGTGTGCGGGGCAAGGCGGGCGATTTCGTTCTTGAGGGTCCGGGTGAGTCCGTAAGCGAGAGCCGACTTCGCCGCCGCATAGTCACCGTGACCCGGCTCGCCGAAAACGCCGGCGGTCGAGCTGACCAGCACGATGTTGCCGGATGCCTGTTCGCGCGCAAGTCGGAGAAACTCGCGGCAGCAAAGAAAGACCGCAGTAAGGTCGGTCGCGAGTGTCTCCTGCCATTGGGCGAGCGACATGTCGGCGATCGGCACGTCGCGCTCGCACCAGATTCCGGCGTTGGCCACGAGCGTGTCCACGCGCCCGAAGTGCCGGCGTGCTTCCGCCATCATTGCCTGGACTTCCGCCTCGGAGCGCAGGTCGGCGCACACGACGAGATTTTCCGTGCCGCCGAGCTGGCCGGCGAGCGCCTCAGCCGCGGCGCGATTCCGGTGAAAATGAAGCACCAGCCGTGCTCCCTCGGCAGCGAAGGCCCGGGCCATCGCCGCGCCCAGGCCGCCCGACGCGCCGGTGATGAGAACCACTTTGCCTGCAAGGCCTGTATCCATGATGGTTCAAGGTTGGCCTTTCCGACCCAGATGCCGAGCGCGAAACCCGCTGTATCGGTTGCGAGCGGAGACCACTGTCCGCGCCCGGCGGCAGCCCGATCTATGTCTGGAGAGCCTTGCGGGGAGCGCGAATTTCAAAATCCGGACTGGGGTCATTTCAAAGGAACTGTGGCCGCGAGCGTGAGCGAGTGGACCTGGCCCCCGCTCGCTGGCGCTCGCAGCTACGTTTGCGTTCCCCGGCCACCGTCAAATCGAGTGGATCTATCCTCCGCTCGCTGGCGCTCGCAGCTACGTTAGCGTTCCCCGGCTACCGTCCAATCGAGTGGACCTGCCCTCCGCTCGCTGGCGCTCGCAGCTACGTTAGCGTTCCCCGGCTACCGTCCAATCGAGTGGACCTGCCCTCTGCTCGCTGGCGCTCGCAGCTACGTTTGCGTTTTCGGCAATAGTTCAAGTTACAATGCGCTAGCTCCAATCTCCCAGCTGCTTGCAGGTGACGCTCTCGATGGGAATCTTCAAAATGACCACGGCGCGCAGCTGGCTTTCGTCATAGACATTCGGATCCGTCTTTCCGTAGTGCGCCATGATGATATCAAGGCCCCGCTGTTTCTCCTGGAGATCCGTGACAATCTCGACCCGTCCGTATCCGATCAACGATCGCGCCTTGGCGCCCCAGTGACAGGGTTCTGCGTGTTGGACGATTGTGCTGGGACCCTCGATCTCGAAGCAGACCCGGTCGTTCCGTTTCAGAATCTCAATCTTCCGACCGGCTGCCGCCGAATGAAAATACAGTGTATTGTCGAGGTAGCCGAAATTCAGAGGGACGAGATAGGGTTCGCCGCGGTCGACCATCGCGATGCGACATACACCGGCGGTTGCGAACAGTTCGTCGATGATTCCGGGGTCCGTGATTTCTTTTTCTTTTCGGCGCATGGTCGCTGGTGGTTGGCCGTCGGTAGCGGAAAACCCCGGCACCGTCGATTTTTTCTTTCGATTCGCTGATTCGGAACTAGGTTGAAGGCATGTCCTGGGCACAGGTTCACTGGCGCAGCAATGTTATCGGGAAGCAGACCGAGATGCAGGTCTTCCTGCCGTCGGTTGGCGAGCCTCCGTTTGCCACGCTGTATCTGCTGCACGGCATCTCCGGAGATTCGACCAACTGGCTGCGGCATTCCCGTCTGGAGTGGTATCTGCGCGATCTCCCGCTGATGGCGGTGCTGCCCGACGGCGACCGCAGTTTCTTTACCGACAACGAAGCCGGCCCGGCCTATGCGCGGCACATGGGCGAGGAGCTTCCGGCCTTCGTCGAGCGCAATTTTCCCGCCAAACCGTCGCGCGGCGCCCGGGCGATCGGCGGCCTTTCGATGGGCGGCTACGGGGCTCTGCGCGTGGCGCTCGGTTATCCGGACCGGTTCTGCTCAGTCCACAGCCACTCGGGAGCTCTGGTGCAATTGAAGCTTGATCTGACTCCGAGTCAGGCGAGGAACGACACGATCCTGCGGAACCACCCGCCGGAATTTCTCGACGAATTGCGCCGGGTCTTCGGCCGGCGCCCGATTGGAACCAGGCACGATCTCATCGCGTTGATCCGGCGCGCCCGGCGGCGCCATCACCGGTTGCCGCGGATCCTGATTGATTGTGGGACGGAGGATTCCCTGTTGGGTCACAACCGCGATTTCCACCAGCGCCTGGTCGATCAGGACGTACCGCACACGTACCGCGAGTTCCCCGGCGGGCACGACTGGGACTACTGGGACCTGCATATTCGCGAAGCGATTGCCTTTCATGTGCGGAATCTGCGGCTGCCGGCAAAGTAGGCCGACGGGTGCTCCGGGGGGCCGGCCTCAGCGCGGCCGGCTACAGTTCAGGAGCGGCGCTGACGGCGTGGTGGGTCGGGCCCGCCGATGGATCGGTCCCCCGTGGCGGCGCGGCGTCCCGCGCCGGCGGAGCCGGACGCGGCTCCGCTACAGATGACGATCATGGAGCGGCGGCGCCCCGCCGCCGGTGTGAGGCCCCGGAACGCGGCGAGGGCGCCGCGTCCCCAAAATAGTGTCGGGCCAGGACTGCGGGATGCCCGTCAGGTGACTTCCCGCACATGGACGAACTGCAGTGGCAGCGTGCTGATCGCCCGCCCGTCGATCAGGACCCGGATTTCGTACTGGCCCGGTTGCGGCAGCGGCAGGCCCTGAAAATGCAGGACGAAATTCCGCGACAGAAAGAACGCCTCCGGCGGGAGCGAGGGGACTTCGAAATCGATGTTCGGACTCTGTTCCGCCGGGATGAGGTAATGGCCGTCGGGATTGATGAAGTAGACCTGCAGCTTGTGCGCACCGCGGTCCTCCTCTCGCAGGAGAATCCGCAGGGCGACGGAGCATTGCGGATGCACCGCAGGGAATTGCTTGGCGCCGATCGTGTCAAACGCGCCGAGGACGCAAAGCTTGCCCTGGTAGTCGGCGGCAAAATCGCAGAGTGAAGCGGAAATGAGTTCCATGGTGTTGGGTCGCGGAATGCAACCGGGACGATTCTGCTCCGGTTGGATCGCGTTGCAAAGACGAAAGGAGCCAGCGAGGCGCCGCCCCAGACTGCTGAGGGCGGTCGGCAAATGAAATCCTTGGTTAGCGGAGTCATGAGCGGAAAATGCGCCTCGCTGAAATGTCCGCTGCGCGGGCAGGACGATCGATGAAATCGGGAATCGGTGCAGCGAATAAGTCACCAAATGAGAACTTGACCTGCTCACGCACCGCGATGCACAAGTCCGTCCCAAATGGCGCCAGCCATTTGCTTAGGAACGTGGAGGGCGAAGCCCGACAGGTTCCTGCTCGGCGCGGCGCAACACGGCGTACGTCCGCTTGCCCTTGCGCAGGAGCACGAACTGGCCGAACAGCAGATCGCTCGCGGTGACGGCGCGGGCGACCTCGGAGATCCGGTTGCTGTTGAGATAGACGCCACCGGCTTCCACGTCTTTTCGCGCCTGGCTCTTGGAAGGGGCCAGCCCGGCGAGCATGAGCAGATCGACCAGCGGCGTGCCGGCGCCGGCGAGCTTCGCGGGATCCAGGTCGTGCGTGGGGATCTCGCCGACCACGTCCTTGAACATCGCCTCGGTGATGCCTTCGAGTCCGCCGCCAAACATGATCTCGCTGGCGCGCACGGCATCGTTGCAGGCGGGTTTGCCGTGGACGAGCGTCGTCACTTCGCGGGCGAGCGCCTTTTGGGCGGCGCGGGTCCCGGGGTTGCGGGCGTGTTCGGCGGCGAGCGGCTCGATCTGCTCCCGGGGCAGGAGGGTGAATTTCTTCAGATATTCGACCACCATGCTGTCCTCGGTATTGATGAAGAACTGGTAGAACCGGTAGGGGCTGGTCTTTGCGGGATCGAGCCACACCGCGCCGCCCTCGGTTTTGCCAAACTTGGTCCCGTCGGACTTTGTAATCAGGGGAAAAGTGAGGCCCCAGGCCACGGCACCGAGCTTCTTGCGGATCAAATCGGTGCCGGCGGTGATATTGCCGTACTGATCGCTGCCCCCGACCTGCAGTTCGCAGCCGGCGTCCTGGCGCAGACGGTAGAAATCAAACGCCTGGAGCAGCATGTAGCTGAACTCCGTGTAACTGATGCCATTTTCGCCATCCATCCGCGAGCGGACACTGTCCTTGGCGACCATCATGTTGACGGAAAAATGCTTTCCGATGTCGCGGAGAAAATCGAGGAAGCTGACCGGTGCGGTCCACTCCGCGTTGTCAACCAGCCGCGCGGGATTCGCTCCTCCTTCAAAATCGAGCAGGCGCGTGAGCTGCCGTTTGATGCAGGCGATGTTGTGGTTGAGCTGCTCCCGCGTGAGCAGATTGCGCTCGGCGGATTTTCCCGACGGGTCGCCGATCATCCCGGTGGCGCCGCCAGCCAGGGCGATGGGGTGGTGGCCCGCCAGCTGGAAGCGCCGGAGCATGAGCTGACCCATGAGGTGCCCGACATGGAGGCTGTCGCCGGTTGGGTCGAAGCCGCAGTAGAGCGTGATGGGCCGGGCAGCGAGCCGCTGGCCGAGGCCTTCGAGATCGGTGCAGTCCGCGATCAATTCGCGCCACGTGAGGTCTTCGAGGAGGTTCATGATGACCGGGCAGGTTATCGCGGCGCGGGCGGGCACGGACAAGGGGAAAGTGGAATGGGTGCGGGAGCAGGAACGTTGGATTGAATGCAAGATGGCCGCTCGCTGGCGCTCGCAGCCACAGGTTCCCATCGCCGGCGGCTTCCTCTGTCCGCCGGTGCCGCTCGCTGGCGCTCGCAGCCACAGGTTCCCATCGCCGGCGGCTTTCTCTGTCCGCCAGGGCCGCTCGCTCACGCTCGCGGCTACGGGCGCGGGGGACCCGCGAGCGCCGGCGAGTGGAGCAGGATGCTAATTGTCGCGCGGCCCTTTCTAAAACGATGACTAATAAAGGGGAAAACGATTTGTCTCTGGCTCGATTGTCGACATCGGTTGTGTTAGCGCTTGCGACGGCAATCCGCCGTGGCAGTCATCAACTCCCAACCGTAATTCCCATGCCTCTATCCGTTGGATCCATTGCCCCCGATTTCACCCTGAAGACAAAGACCGCCGATGGTCTGAAGGACGTCAGTCTCAGCGCCAATCTGGGCAAGAAACAAACCGTGCTGCTGTTCTTTCCGGCGGCTTTCACCGGGGTTTGCACCCAGGAGATGTGTGACATCAGCGGCGGGATCGGGCAGTATTCGGAACTCGAGGCCGAGGTCTACGGGATCAGCGTGGACAGCCCGTTTGCCCAAGAAGCCTGGGCGAAGCAAAACGGCATCACGGTGACCCTGCTGTCCGATCTGAACAAATCCGTGACTCAGGCGTATGGGGTGGTCTTTCCCAATCTGCTCGGGATCTACGAAACGTCGGCCCGCGCCGCGTTTGTCATCGGCAAGGATGGGTTGATCAAGTACGCCGAGCAGACGGCGACGCCGAAGGATCTCCCTGATTTTGCCGCGGTCCAGGCGGCGTTGAAGAGTTGAGAGGCCTCTGGTCGCAGGAGCGGGCTCGCTCGCGATTCCGCGGCAAGAATCGCCTGCAAGCCCCGCCGCCGCGGCGCGGGCAAGCAGGCTCCTACATTGCACGATCTGCCGTACCATGAGCAATCTTCCGAATCCATTCAACACGCTCCAGCGGCTCCGGACCGCCGGAATCGAGCGGTCATTCTATTCGCTGCCCGCGCTGGAGGCGGCCGGTTTCCCCCGACTGCGGCGGCTTCCGGTGTCGATTCGCGTGGTGCTGGAGTCGCTGCTGCGCAATTGCGACGGCCAGCGGGTGTCGGAGCCGGCGGTTCGCGCCCTGGCCTCCTGGCAGCCGAATGCTCCGCGGATCGAGGAGATTCCCTTCGTGGTTGCCCGGATCGTGCTGCAGGATTTCACCGGGGTGCCGCTGCTCGTCGATCTCGCGGCCATGCGCTCGGCCGTCCGGCGCCTGGGGAAGGATCCGAAGATCATCGAGCCGCTGGTTCCGGTTGATCTGGTGGTCGATCATTCGGTGCAGGTGGACGTGAACGGCACGCCGGACTCGTTTCTCCGGAACCTGGAAATCGAGTTTCAGCGCAACCGCGAGCGTTACCAGTTCCTCAAATGGGGCATGCAGGCGTTCGACACGTTCAAGGTGGTGCCGCCGGGAATTGGAATCGTGCACCAGGTCAATCTGGAGTACCTCGCCAAAGGCGTGTTGGTGCAGGACGATCGCCGATTGCCAATCGCCAATGGCCAATTGCAAATTGCCGATCGCCAATCGCAAATAGCCAAGCGGCAATTGCCAATCGCGGATGGCCAGCCGTCGATCGTGTACCCCGACACGCTGGTCGGCACCGATTCGCACACGACGATGATCAACGGCCTGGGAATCGTGGGCTGGGGGGTGGGCGGGATCGAAGCCGAGGCCGGCATGCTCGGGCAGCCCGTCTATTTCCTGACCCCCGACGTGGTTGGTGTCCACCTCACCGGCGCACTCCGCGAAGGGGTGACGGCGACGGACCTGGTGCTCACGCTCACGCAGTTGCTGCGCAAGGCGAAAGTCGTGGGCAAGTTCGTGGAGTTCTTCGGCCAGGGCGCGGCCTCGCTCCCGGTGGTTGACCGCGCCACGATCAGCAACATGGCTCCGGAATACGGCGCCACCATGGGATTCTTCCCGGTCGACGAGGAATGCCTCGACTATCTGCGGGCCACCGGCCGCTCCGAGGAGCACCTGCTGCTGTACGAGGATTATTATCGGGCGCAGGGGCTCTGGGGAATTCCGCGCCAGGGTGACATCGATTATTCGCAGGTCATCGAACAGGACCTCGGTGCCGTCGTGCCGAGTCTCGCCGGCCCGAAGCGTCCGCAGGACCGGATCGAGCTGCCGAAACTGAAACAGGAATTCGATGCGGCTTTGGCGCGGCCGGTGGCGGAGAACGGATTTGGCAAGCCGGCGGGCGAGCGGTGGCGCACAATCCATGTTTCCGCGGATGGCGACGGCAAGTTCCATTCCGGCGGCGGGAGCCGGGATCCGGCGGCGCGGGTGGAGGGTGACCTGCGGCACGGCAGCGTGTTGATCGCGGCCATCACGAGTTGCACCAACACGTCAAACCCGAGCGTGATGCTGGCCGCGGGTCTCCTCGCGAAAAAGGCGGTCGAACGCGGGCTGCGCACGAGCCCGCTCGTGAAGGCGTCGCTGGCGCCGGGCAGCCGCGTGGTTTCGGACTACCTGGCGAAGGCCGGTTTGCAACCGTACCTCGACCAGCTCGGCTTCGACCTCGTTGGCTATGGTTGCACCACGTGCATTGGCAATTCCGGACCGTTGCACCCGGCGATCGAGGAGGCGGTGACCCGAAATGACGTCGTGGCCGCGTCCGTGCTTTCGGGGAACCGGAACTTTGAGGCCCGGGTGCATCAAAGCATCAAGGCCAACTTCCTCATGTCGCCTCCGTTGGTCGTGGCCTTTGCGCTGGCCGGCCGGGTCGACATCGATCTTTCGTCCGAGCCGCTCGGTCTCGATCGGGAGGGCCGGCCCGTTCTGCTGCGCGAGATCTGGCCGGCCCTGGCTGAGATCCGGGATCTGATGCAGTCCGCGCTTTCGCCGGAGGCATACCGCCGGCTCTACCGGGATTTCGCGGCCCAGAATCCGAAATGGAACGAGATCCCGTCTGCCGTCGGAACCGTCTACGACTGGGATCCGCAGTCGACCTACATCCAGGAACCGCCGTTCTTCGTGGACTTTTCCATCACGCCGGCGCCGGTCGCGGCGATTAAGGGCGCACGGCCGCTCGGCATTTTCGGCGACTCGGTCACCACGGACCACATTTCGCCGGCGGGTTCGATCAAGAAGACCTCGCCGGCGGGCAGATTCCTGCAGGAGCACGGCGTGGCCAGCGAGGATTTCAACAGCTATGGTTCGCGGCGTGGCAACGACCGGGTGATGACGCGCGGCACGTTTGCCAATGTGCGGATCAAGAACCTCATGCTTGGGGGCGAGGAAGGGGGCAACACCCTGTATTTTCCTCCCGGACCGCGGCCCAACGGGGAGCCGCCATCCGGCGCGGAGGCGGCCGGCGCTGCCGATCCGAACTCTGGCGAACCCGAAATGATGTCGATTTACGACGCGGCGATGCGCTACCGGGCGGATGGGGTGCCCCTGGTGGTCATCGCCGGCCAGGAATACGGCACCGGTTCGTCGCGCGACTGGGCGGCCAAAGGGGCGAATTTGCTCGGGGTGAAAGCGGTGGTCGCCGCGAGTTTCGAGCGAATCCATCGTTCCAACCTGGTTGGCATGGGCGTCCTGCCCCTGCAATTCCGGGAGGGAACGAATGCCCAGACGCTGAAACTCGACGGTACGGAGACATTCGCGGTGCTTGGTCTGGGTCCGGATTTGGTGCCACGACAGGACTTGACGCTGCAGATTTCACGTCGCAATGGCAGAAGCGAGGCCATCCCGGTGCGGTGCCGCATCGATACGCCGATCGAGGTCGATTATTACGAGCACGGCGGGATCCTGGCTTATGTCTTGCGCCAGGTGATCGCGCGAGGCTGAGTAGAACGGTTTCGGAGTTGTTCGGGAGAATGCATGGCTCCGGAGCAAATCCGCTTCGCAAGGGTCCAAGATTCTCATGCCGGAGGCATCCAACAAGCCGGTTTATCTAGTCGACGCATACTGCGAGCCCGTGGTCGTGCGCGTCGAGGGCCGCGCGTGTTTCGCCAACAGCGCTGCGCTGCATGATTTCTTCGCGCAAATGATCGGGCAGGGGAAACTGCGGTTCGCGATGGACCTCGCGGGCTGCACCAGCATCGACAGCACGTTCCTCGGCGTGCTCGCCGGGACGGCGCTGGAACTGCGCCGGCAAAATCCGCCCGGCAGCCTGGTGCTTTGCCGCGTGGGGAAGCGCAACCTGGAGCTGCTCCGCAACCTCGGACTGCACCGGCTCCTGACCGTTGAGGCGGGCGATTTTCCGATGGATTTCCGAACGGATTCAAAGCCGATCGACGACGCGCGGGCGGTGGGCGACCTGGAGCGGGCCCGCCTGGTCCTTGAGGCGCATGAGAATCTCGTGACGGCCGATCCGGCCAACCGGCACAAGTTTCAGGACTTGCTAGCGTTCCTGCGCAACCGGGTGGAGCGCAGATAGCCGGCGAGTGGGGCGGCGCCGTCCCCGCTGCCGGGGCCGTGGCGAAGGCCGGCCTCAACGCGGCCGGCTACAGATGCCCGCTGGTGCTGATGGCGTGCCAAGCCGAAGCTTCAGCGCCGGTTGGTGCAGCGCCCAGAGGAGGAACGCGCTTGCGTGGACGGCGGGCAGGTCGAGAATCCCCGCCATGCTCCTCTTCCTGCTGGGTGCTGCCTGCGGCGCAACGGCCCTGTACTGGGTCGGCATGAAGGCGCGCGCCCGGGCGGACCGGATCGAGGAGGAGAAACTGCTCCTGGCCCAGGAAAAGCAGCTCGTGATGGATTTCATGCACCACATGGTGCAGGCCCTGGGGGAAGGGCTGTCGCGCGACGAGCTCTTCCAACGGATCGTCCACGCGGCAATTCTTTGCACCGGCGCCTTGAGCGCCTGCATTTTCGTAAAGCGACCGGACAACAAGATGCAGGGAGTGGCGGTCGAAGGCCTGTTTCCGCCGCACCGGCCGTTGCCGCCGCAATTGAAGGCCAAGCTCACGACCCGCGCCCGGTTCATCGAACAGGTGCTGAAATCGGAGGTGTTCGACATCAGCGAAGGCATCGTCGGGCAGGTGGCGCGCACGGGCGAGGGCGCGCTGATCCCCGACGCTGCCGCCGACCCCCGCCTCGTCAAGCATGACGACCCGTCGCTGGTGATCCACTCCGTGATTGCGGCCCCGATCCGGTTTCAGGACCGGATGATCGGTGTGCTGGCCGTGGCCAATGCGGCCGACGGGCTGGCATTCACGACCGCTGATTTTTCCCTGGTCATGTCGCTGGCGGAGCAGGCTGGGCTGGCGGTGCACAACCTCGAGTCCCTGCATTTTCAGATCGAGAAGCAGCAGCTGGATCTCGATCTCTCGCTCGCGAGCAGCATTCAGCAGATGCTGCTGCCCGACGCGACCCCGAACGTGGCCGGAATCGAGGTCGCCGCGCAATACGTGCCGACCCAGAAGGTGGGAGGGGATCTCTACGATTTCTTCCTGCTCTCGCCGAAACGCCTCGGCATTGTGGTTGCCGACGTCTCCGGCAAGGGACTGCCGGCCTCGCTGCTCATGGCCATCTGCCGGACCAACCTCCAGCAGATTGCCCGGCGCCACACCTCACCGGCGCTCGTGCTCAGCCAGGTCAACCGCGCGATGGCCGGCGAAGTCTGCCGCGGGATGTTCGTCTCAATCATCTACGCCGTGGTGGATGTGGCGGCCGACACGGTGACGTTTGCGCGGGCCGGTCACGAACTGCCGCTGGTCTCGCGGCGTGATCCAGTCACGGGCCAGACCGTGTGCGAGTTTGTGGGCTCGGAAGGCATGGCGGTGGGAATGGTCGATCCAATGATGTTCGAGAGTGTCATTGTCGACCGGGTGGTCCCGTTTCTGCCGGGGGATTCGCTGGTCCTGTACACCGACGGGGTGACCGAGGCGGTCAATGACGAGGACAAGGAGTTCTCCGGCAGCCGCCTCGCGGACGCGTTGCGCGAGTTGCGGAACCGGAGTGCGGACGAGATCACCGACGGCATCCTCGACCAGGTCCGGCGCTTCACCGGGCAGGACCATCATCGCGACGATTTGACGTTGGTGACCGTGAAACGGGTCTGAACTGGACCTGGGCGCCATGCCCGGATCAGTGGTGCCGGGGGTCGGTCGGCGGGAGAACGGGCACGATTCCTGGCGAAACCGGCTCGCCTCGGGCCTTGACTCCGCATCGATCGATCTATCGTCTTACCGTATGCACACGGTCACCATTTCGCCCAAGTTCCAGGTCGTTATTCCGCAGGCCGTTCGTGAAGCAATGGGATTGCGCACCGGGGAGAAAGCGCACGTTATCTCCTTTCGGAACCGGATTGAAATCATTCCGGTACGAGACATTCGAAGGCTTCGCGGTTACCTGAAAGGCATCGACACATCGTTCCTTCGCGAAGGCGATCGGGTATGAACCTTGTCGATTCCTCCGCTTGGCTGGCCTACTTTGCCGGTGAAAAGAACGCCGGCTTCTTTGCCACTGCGATCCAAGATGCCGAGCTGCTGATTGTCCCGACAGTCTGCCTATACGAGGTATTCAAGGTGACTTTGCGGGAGCGTGGCGAAGATGACGCTTTTCAAGCCGTCGCCGCGATGCAGCAGGGTACCGTCGTCGATCTCACGGCTGAGCTTGCACTGGAGGCAGCAGCGGTCGGACAAGAGGAGAAGCTGGCGTTCGCTGATTCGATTATCTACACGGTGGCGCGAGCCAACAACGCCGTGATTTGGACCCAGGACGAGCATTTTGCCGGGAAACCCGATGTGCAATTCCGCCCGAAGGCAAAGAAGCGCTACTCCGAAGGCCAGACCTGAATAGAATGACAGCGACCAGGCCCGGAATTATTGCAGATGAATATCGTCGTGGGAAAGCGACCCTGACACCACTAAATGATACGTTTTGCCAACCAGCCGCTTCTGATGACGGTCAACGTCACGCCGCCGACCGGCGATGACGGTCGGTAGAATTACGGAAGGAACCATGATGCTGCGAATTTATGCCCTGGCCACGCTGCTCTTGCTGGCTCTCGCTGGCTGTCGAAGCGTGCCGAATGTTCCATCAGGACCCTCGTTGGCAGATGTCGGCAATGGCGTCCTTCAGCACGCTGCGTCCGGGATGAGGTTTCCGAATACCATCGATGGATTCACCAGGGATGGGATTCACCAGTATGACGCGGCCGGTCGCGACGTCAGCGTCGGCTACAATCGTCTGGATCCTGCTGCTCCCGTCGCGGTTACGGTCTACGTCTATCCTTCGCCGACCATTCACTCTTTTGGCTCCCCGGCCTCAGTTGTTGCCGATGCCCGGGCCACACTTGCCCGTGGCGAATTCGAGCGCGTCAAGAATGAGATCAAGCAGGCTCACCCGGGCGCCACGTTGCAGAGCGAAGCAGAGGCGGTGCGATCGTCCCAGGGCACGGTTCGGAACGGACTTACCGCGCGATTTTCCTATACCGATGTCTTTGCCGGGAGCCTCCGGCCGGTAAGGTCGCTCGCGTATGTCGATTGCTACGTTGGAGGCTCCTGGACAATCAAGTACCGCATCACGTATCCGGCCGAAGCGGATGTTGCGGGATTGGTGGACTCATTTGTCCACGACTTCCAATGGACCGTCCGATAGTTATTGGGTTGTGTTTGTTCCGGTGGCGATGAATCCCCAGTAGGCCCTGGCGCTGACGGCCTGCCGTGCCGAAGCTTCAGCGAAGGCTGGCCTGCCGTGCCGAAGCTTCAGCGAAGGCTGGCCTGCCGTGCCGAAGCTTCAGCGAAGGCTGGCCTGCCGTGCCGAAGCTTCAGCGAAGGCTGGCCTGCCGTGCCGTAGCTTCAGCGAAGGCTGGCCTGCCGTGCCGTAGGCTTGGCGAAGGCTGGCGCGGTTCGACTGAGCTCCCATTCGACGGGCTCAGGGTCTGCGACACCGCAGGCAGCGCCATCCGGATCCGAGCAAACGCTTGCGTGGGGGCGGCCCGGACGCCACGGTTTCCGGGCCATGGGCGCTGCAAACATGACCGCTGAAACGATTGACCGGTTCTCCCTGCCCGATGCCGGCGGGCATTTTGGCGTTTATGGAGGGGTGTTTGTGCCGGAGACCCTGATGACGGCGCTCGAGGAACTGACCGCGGCCTATGCGGCGGCCAAAGAAGACCCGGCCTTCCAGGCGGAACTGCGGCTGCACCTGAAGGAATATGCCGGCCGCCCGACGCCGCTCTATTTCGCCGAGCGCCTGACGCGGCATTGCGGCGGAGCGCAAATCTTTCTGAAGCGCGAGGACCTGTTGCACACCGGGGCCCACAAGATCAACAACGCACTCGGGCAGGCGTTGCTCGCGCGGCGCATGGGGAAGCGGCGCGTCATTGCGGAAACCGGCGCCGGGCAGCACGGCGTGGCCACGGCGGCGGTGTGCGCCAAGTTCGGCTTCGAGTGTGTGGTCTACATGGGCGCCGTCAACATGGAGCGCCAGGCCCTGAATGTCTTCCGCATGCGCCTCATGGGGGCCGAGGTGCGGGGCGTCGATGCTGGCCAGAAGACGTTGAAGGAGGCGATCAACGAGGCGATGCGCGACTGGGTGACGAACGTGCGCAGCACGCACTACATTCTCGGCACGGCCTATGGCGCCCATCCGTATCCGATGATGGTGCGGGATTTTCACCGGGTGATCGGGCTCGAGGCAAAGGAGCAGATTTTGGCCCGGGCCGGCCGGCTTCCCGACGAACTGATCTCGTGTGTCGGCGGTGGCAGCAACGCAATCGGGCTGTTCTTCGAGTTCCTGGAGGAACCCTCGGTCCGGCTCGTCGGCATCGAGGCTGGCGGCCGCGGAATCCGTCCGGGCGACCATGCGGCGCGGTTTGCCGGCGGCCGGCTGGGCGTGTTACAGGGATGCAAAACCTTCCTGCTGCAGAACGCCGACGGGCAGATCGATCAGACACACTCAGTCAGCGCCGGACTCGATTACGCCGCGGTCGGACCCGAGCATGCCTTTTATCGCGACCGCGGACGCATCGACTTCGGCTATGCCACGGACGACGAGGTGATCGAGGCCTTCCAGCTGTGTTCGCGCATCGAGGGCATCATCCCGGCGCTCGAGTCGAACCCACGCCCTGGCCCATGCGTTGAAACGGGCGCGGGAGCTGGGCAAGGACCAGATCATCATCGTCAATCTCTCCGGGCGCGGGGACAAGGATGTGCAGCAGGTGGAGCGGTTGCTGAAGAAGACAAAGTGACAAGGAGCAAGTTTCAAACTCCAAACTCCAAATCCCAAAGGCCAAACTCCAAATCCCAAAGGCCAAAGGCCAAACGCAAAACGCCAAACGTCCAAAGGCCAAACTCCAAATCCCAAAGGCCAAACTCCAAATCCCAAAGGCCAAACTCCAAGAACCAAACGTCCAAACGCCAAACGGTTTGCGCCCTGGGTCCTCATTCCAGCTTCTTGATGATGGCGGTGAAGATCAGCTTTAGTTCATGAGCCTCCTGCCGCAGGGCATCGCGGGCCGAAGCGACTGGTTCACTCTGGCCGACGTTGGCGAGTCGAAGCCAGAGTCCGCATTCCTTGGCCTCTTTTCTGGAAATTCGAAACCGCATGAGGCGATCCTGGTTGCCCAAGGCTTCATCGGCCTCGATGCAGTTCGCTGCCACCGAACCCGAGGCCCTGACCAACTGCTTCACATCCTCGATATTTGAAATCGTCCGCGGCAACGTTCGGACGAAACGTCGGACATTCTCGGCGAACGCTGCCGTTCGCTCCTCCAGATCCTTTGGCTTTTCTCCCATGGAATTCGTTCGGACTCTGGAACTTGGCATTTGGCGTTTTCAAGCCTGCGGTTTCCCCCGCCGAACAATCGAATGCCTGGAAGTGGAATCCTTTTGGTGGTTGGGATTTGGCCATTGGAGATTTCAAGCCGCGGTTTCATCGGTCCGTCAATCCGCCGCGCATCCGTGGAATCTGTTTGGCCTTTGGAGCTTTGGCGTTTGGGATTTCCGACATGAACAGCATGACAGGATACGGGCGGGCAACCGCGGCGCTGGGGGATTTTACGCTCACGGTGCAGGTGAGTTCCGTCAACCGCAAGACCCTGGATCTCACGGTGGCACTGCCGCGCGACTGGGAGGGCATTCTTGAATCGGAGGTCGTCGCCGAGGTCCGGCGATCAGTGAGCCGGGGGAAGGTGCACGTCGATGTGGAGCTGAGCGGGCGCTCGAATCCCGGCACGGCGGTCTGGAGCGACGAGGGAGTCGAGCAATCGCTTTCCAGGCTCCGGGCGCTGGCGGAGAAACAAGGAGTTCCTTTGGTGGTGAGCACCGATCTACTATGGCGCATCGCCAGCGACGAGCGGCAGCCGCTGCAATTGCCGTCGGCTGACGCGGGGCGCCCGGTTCTGATGGCCGCTCTGGGCGAAGCGGTGGCCGCTTTCGTTGCGATGCGGGCCAAGGAGGGGGCCGCGCTGCAGGTGGATTTGCTGGAGCGCATGGCTTTGCTGCAAAAGCAGGTTGAGATCGTGAAGGACCGGGCGCCGCTGGTGGCCGGCCAGTATCGCGAACTTCTCCTCAAACGCCTGCGTGAGGCCGGACTCGAGCTCGATCCCAGCGACGAGCGTGTCTTGAAGGAGATTGCCCTGTTTGCCGACCGGTGTGACGTCAGCGAGGAACTGACCCGGCTGCGGAGCCATCTCGATCAGCTTGCGCAATTGCTCCGGAGTGGCGGGGAGATCGGCCGGAAGGCGGAATTCATTCTGCAGGAGATCGGCCGGGAGAGCCACACGATCGGCAGCAAGGCCAATGACCTGGCGATTGCGAAGGCGGTGATCGAATGCAAGAACGAGCTGGAGCGCGTACGGGAGCAAATTGCCAACGTGGAATAGGCCTGGGTTTGGTTGTTTTCTGGAGACGCGGCGCCTCCGCCGCGTTTTTACAGGACAGACGCGACGAGGGCGTCGCGTCCCCATTGATCAGCCGTGCCCGCCGGCGAATTGGTGCATCGATGTTTCCAGGCGGCGTTGACGGCGCAGCGCCCTCCAGATCAGAAAGACGCGCTGGCGTGGAGGGCGGGCCGGTGTGCGCGCCGTCGGAGCCGGCGGCGGCTCCGCTACACGATCACCGCCGTCACTTCTGAGCCGGTTCCGGAACAAACAGGGAATAGATGAGGTAGATCGCCACGCCGACGCAGATCCCGGAATCGGCGATGTTAAAGGTCGGGTAAACGTAGCCGCCAAAGTGAAAATCGAGAAAGTCGATGACGTGGTGGTAAAGCAGCCGGTCAAACAGGTTTCCCAGGATGCCTCCGCACAGCAACCCGAAGGCGATCTGGACCGTCCAGACGCGCAACCCAAGTTTTTGCCGCCAGATGAAGATGGCGATCAAGGTCGCCACATCGAGCATGGCCAGCGCGGTGTTCCGGCCGCTGAACATGCTCCAGGCGGCGCCGGTGTTGCCGACGTTCACCAAGTTGAAGAAACCTTCGATCACGACGATTTGCCCTTGAAAACCGTACGTCGGATAGGGCAGGCGGGCGCAAATCCACGCCTTTGAAATCCGGTCGAGCAGGAGCACGCCGGCAGCGATCAGAAGCAGCCAGCGGCAGGCCAGGATGGCCGCGGTTCGTGGGTCCGCTGATGACGCGTCGGGATTGGGGGCGGGTGGCGTGACCACCGGGCCGGGCGGGGCGGAGGTCATTCTTCCGGTTCTTCCTCGACGATCTTGCCGCCCTCCTCAGTGGTCGTGTCGGCGAAGATCCCAGCACGCTGGACGGAACGGTGCGTGGTCTTCTCCAGTTCCTTCTGCGCCTCGGCGGAATACCGGGTAAAGGGCACCACGAGCAGGCGGTCCTTGCTGATGGGCTTGCCGGTGAGTTCGCAGATGCCGTAGGTGCCGTCACGGATTCGCTTGATGGCGGCCTCCACCTCCGACAGCGCATCCTGTTCGCTTGAAACGAGGCTCAGGGCAAAGTCGCGATCAAAGGTGTCGGTTCCGGCGTCCGCCATGTGCTGGCCGTAGCCGGAAAGATCCCCGGCATCCTCCTTCGCGGACCGTTTCAGGGTTTCCTCAGAGTGTTGGCCCAAGGAATCGAGCACGTGGTCGCGAAGCTCGATCAGCAGCTTGTAGAATCGGCGGAATTTTTCGGGCACGTCCAGGTGCTCGCCGTCCTCCGTCGGGGCGACCGTGGCCCGGTTCGGGTTAAAGCCGAGAATATCGGCGAGGGAGGCGGCATTGACGTGGTTGGGAACGGCCGGGGCTGTCCGGGGAAGCTCCACTTTTGCGGCCTCTTTTGCCGGCTTGTCAGCTGGTACCTCTGCGGGCTTCGGGACCCGGCTCTCGTTCTTCTTTGCGATCTCCCGCACCTCATCGAGGCTAAAGGCGATCGGCTTGAGCGCTTTGCGCTCGAGGATGCGACGCCTGAGATCATCGGACTTCGAGGATTTGGCCTCGGCGCCCGGAATTTTGGGAGCAGGTGCAGGCTTCGCGACTGGCGGGACAGGTTTGGCCGGTGGTACCGGTTTGACTGGCGGTGCCGGTTTTTGGGCGGGAGCGGCCTTGGCGACCAGCGCAGGCTTCGGGGCTGGCACAGTTTTTGGAGGTGGCACCGGTTTGGCTGGCGGGGCCGGCTTCTTGGCGGGCAGCGGCTTGGCTGCTGGTGCCTTCTTTGCCGCCGGCGCGGGTTTCTGGACGGTCTTGACGGGCTTCTTGGCGGAGGCGGGCTTGTTTTTCTTGGCCATGATAGGGGAGCAAGTTGGTGATGACAAAATCAGAGGTTCAGGGCTTCGGTGCACCGCGGGCAGATTTCGCCGGAGGCGGATTGCTGGAGCGCCGGGACCCAACGCCAGCAGCGGGGACAACGCACAAAGCCCAGTTCGCGCGCTGGAATGACATCAATCGTGCAGGGTTGGTCGGACGAGGTTTCCTTCACCTCGACGTAGGAGACATTCAGTAGTTCGGCCAGATCGGCCCGGTGCTTCAGGGCCGTCGCAAATCGCAGGCTGTTGTTCCCGCTGATTCTGACCATGGCGTCGAGCGACTTGCCGATGCCGCCCTGCTGGCGGAGCGTCTCCAGCTTCCCATTTGCGTCCACCCGCACGCCAAGAACCAGATGTTCAAACTCCGCGGCCAGGTCCGCGTCGGTCCATTCAGCCGGCGCCACGGGCCAGTCCTCCAGGTGCACAGATCCTTCGGCGTATTCCCGGCCTACGCTCGCGAATGACCAGGCCTCGTCGGCGGTGAAAGTAATGATCGGGGAAAGAATGCGGAGCAGCGCCCGAAGAATCTGGAGCAGGGCGGTCTGGGACGAGCGCCGCAGGGGGTTGTTCGCTCCCAAGGTGTACAGCCGGTCCTTGAGAATGTCGTGATAGACGGCCGAAAGCGTGACCGCGCAGAACTGGTTGCAGAGCTGGTAGACGCGGTGGAACTCATACGCGTCGTAGGCGGCCGTGCATTGGCGGAGCAGTTCAGCCGTCTGGTGGAGTGCCCAGCGATCGAGGGCTGTCATGCGCCCGATCTCGACGGCGTCGCGTCCGGGATCGAAATCGAATAGATTCGAGAGCTGGAAGCGGAAGGTGTTGCGGAGCAGGCGATAGGTTTCGCCCACGTGCGAAAGGATTTCCTTTGAGATCGGGATGTCGTCGCGGAAGTTCTGCGAGCAGATCCACAGCCGGATGACATCCGCGCCGTACTCGGCGACGTAGGCGTCGCTGGTCTGCGGCTTCTCGTAGCGTGCTGCTCTTGGAGATTTTCTTCCGGTCCTCGTCCACGATGAAGCCGTGGGTCAGGACGGCCCGGTATGGCGCCCCGCCGAAGGCAATGACGCTGGTCCAGAGCGAAGATTGGAACCAGCCGCGGTGCTGGTCGCTGCCTTCCAGGTAAAGATCGGCCGGCCAGGAGGTGCCGCCGACCTTGCGCCGGAGCACGGCGGCGTGAGTGGAGCCGGAGTCAAACCAGACGTCGAGCGTGTCGCGGCCGCAGGTGAGCTCGGCCGCCGCCGGCCAGGCGGCGGGGAGGGTGATGCCCGGCGAGCACCTGCTCGGGCGAAGCCTCAAACCAGAAATTGGTGCCGTGTTCCGCGACCTTGTCGGCGATGGCGCGCACGACTCCGGCGTCGAGGTAAGGCGTTCTTTTGTGCGTCGAAAAAAGCCGGGAGCGGCACGCCCCAGGAGCGCTGGCGGCTGATGCACCAGTCCGGCCGCGACTCGACCGCTCCGCGGATGCGGGCCTCGCCCCACGCCGGGATCCATTGGACCTTGCCGATGGCGGCGAGCGCGGCCTGGCGGGCGCCGTGCTTGTCGAGCGAAACAAACCACTGGTCGACGGCGCGAAAGACGATAGGGGTCTTCGACCGCCAGCAATGCGGGTAGCTGTGGGTGAGATTCTGCTTTGCCAGCAGTGCGCCCGATTCCGCGAGCTTCTTCAGCACGGCGATGTTGGCTGGCGACGTGCGCTTCTTGGCGAGGTCGTCGACCGTCTCAAGCGTGGTCAGGCCGACCAGATCGGCCGGGATGCGGCCGTCGTCCAGGTAGCGGCCGTCATCGCCGACCGGGCAGTAGATTTCGAGACCGTACTTCAGCCCGGTCAGATAATCGTCGTAGCCGTGCCCTGGCGCCGTGTGCACGCAGCCCGTGCCGCTATCCGTGGTGACGTAATCGGCGAGGACCACCGGAGAGGCCGGTCGATGAACGGATGCCGGCTTTGGAGCCCCTCCAAAGCCTTGCCTGGAAACTCCGCCAGAATCGACGGCGGATGGTAGCGCTGGCCGCGCGATTTCCCGCCGGCAGCCATATCGGCAAGACCCACCACCGTCGGCTCATCATCGCCAATGTCCCGCACAAAAGTCGGCAGCAGGGGTTTTGCGACAATATACCGCCCGGTCCGGATTCCGTGCAGTTCCGCGAGGACATACTCCACGTTCGGATGCACGGCGATGGCCAGGTTTGCGGGCAGGGTCCAGGGGGTTGTGGTCCAGATAACAAAAAAAATCGGTTGCTCCGCAGGAAGCGAAAGTTTCCGCGCCTCCGCAGGAGGTAGCGGAAACTTCACATAGATCGACGGGCTTGTGTGGTCCGCATATTCGATCTCCGCCTCGGCGAGCGCGGTCCTGAATGGAATGGACCAATAGACCGGCTTCTTGGCGCGGTAGACCAGATCCTGTTCGATGAACGCGGCAAACGTGCGCAGGATGTCGGCCTCAAACGCGGGGGCCTTGGTCCGATATTCGTGCTCCCAATCAGCGAGAACGCCGAGACGCTTGAACTGCGCCCGCTGTTTCGTGATCCAGCCTTCCGAAAAACTGTCGCAGTACTGGCGCAATTCAACCGTGGTGAAACCCGCGCCCTGTTTCCCGGATTCATGCAACGCCTTGGCGGCCTTCTGCTCAATGGGGAGGCCGTGGCAGTCCCAGCCGGGCACGTAAGGGGTGCGGAAGCCGCGGAGCGATTTATAGCGAAGGATGACGTCCTTCAGCGTCTTGTTGAGCGCGGTGCCGATGTGAACGTCGCCGTTGGTGAACGGAGGTCCGTCGTGCAGGACGAAGGCGGGAGCTCCGCTGCGTTTCTGCTGGATGGCGTCGTACAGACCGATCTTCTCCCAGTGCGCCAACCGGACAGGCTCCCGCTGCACGAGATTCGCCCGCATCGGGAAGTCGGTTCGCGGAAGCTGCAGAGTGTCTTTCAATTCTTGCGCCATTCCGGAAAAAGCGCGTGAGGCTACTCCAAGTCCACTCTGAGTCAAGGGAAGAGGCGGCTGGAAAAATCGGCGTTACAATCGCAGCGCCAAGAGGCCGAATCAGGGCGAATGGGCGTTAGGCCTCCCTGTAGCCGGGGGAGCCGACCCCGGTCTGCCGAAACGAAGCCTCAAATGTCCCCGGGGCCGGCCTCAGCGCGGCCGGCTAAAATGTGGCAGGACGGGGCCGTCCTCCTGCCTCACGTATCCAACGTAGCTGCCCGCGGCTTCGGCCAAGCGTCCGCCGGAGGCGATGCAGTTGGCGAGGGAGATTCCATCCCGGACGTGGCCGCCAATGAAAAGCCCCGCATGGTCCGTTTCGGTGCGGGCCATGAGGTCGAGGAATCGCTCGTAGCCGAGATTGTACTGGGGAATTGCGTGCGGCCAGAAGGTCGCGCGGCTGAACACGGGATCGCCCTCCACTCCGAGCAGGTCGCGCAGATCGGCAAGCACCTGCGGGCGCAGGGCCTCGGGCGAGAGAGCAGCGAGCTGGGGCTGCCGCGTGCCGCCCACATAAACGGTCAGGGCCACGTGTCCCTCCGGCGCGCGGCCGGAGAAAAGAGTCGAGGAAAACAACACCCCGAGCACGGACCGGCGCTCGACTGCGGGCACGAGCGCGCCAAACCCATCCAGCGGATGGGCCACCTGCTCGCGGCGGAATCCGAGGAACAGCGATGCCACCGGAGGATAATCAATTCGGTCGAGCAACGCGAGCGGCCGGTTGCCGTCCGGTCCGATCGAGAGTTGCGCGAGCGCGGCTCCGGGAACCGCCAGCACAACCGCATCGAATTGCTCGGTGGCGGTCAGGCCGGCGCTCCGGCTGACGAGTGTCCAGGACCGGCCGGGTGAGAGACTGACCACGGTTGTATCCGTGCGGATTGAGCCGCTGGGGATCGAGGCCGCGAGCGCCAGCGGCAGGGTCTGCAAACCGCCGGCGAACGAAACGATTCGCGCGGCGGCTTTCTCGCCGCGGGCGCGCCGCGCCTTCATTGCGGCAATCTGGCCGCGGATGAGCGAGCCGTGGGTCTGTTCGATCTCCCACAGCTTGGGAAAGGCATGTTTCGTCGAAAGCGTTTCGGGGTCGCCGGCATAAATTCCGGCGACCAGGGGATTGATGGCGTAGTCGACGATCTCCTGTCCGAAGTGATCGCGCACCACCGCCGCCAGGGTGGCATCAGCCGGACGCACCCGGGCGCGGGTGAAGGGCTCGGCGAAGAGCCGCAGCTTGGTCCGCAGCGAGAACAAGGGCGTGGTCAGCAGCTTCTGCGGGGCCATCGGCACCGGCACAAGACGTCCGCCGCGGACGAGGTAGCGGTTCTTGGCCGCCGGGGCGGCGTATTGACATTTCCCCGTCAGGCCGAGTTCTGCGACCAGCGCGTCGAATGGCGACGATTCCAGGAGGGAGTTGGGTCCGTTTTCCACCAGCCAGCCGTCTTGAATGGTCGTGGAGACGGCCCCACCCAGGCGGCCGGACTGCTCAAACACGGTGACCGCGTTTCCCTGGCAATGCAGTTTCCAGGCAGCGGTCAGTCCGGTGACCCCGCCGCCGACAATGGCGATCCGGGTGTTCGTTGATGCGGATGCGGAGGACATGATGGCTCTAGAGCGGGTTTACAGAGAGTGTGGCCGCGAGGGTGAGCCCCTCGACTTCGCCCCTCGACACGCTCGGGGCCCTGAGCTTGTCGAACGGGCGAGTGGACTGCCCTTCCGCTCGCTGGCGCTCGCAGCTACGTTTGCGTTCTCGGCTACAGTTCACGTGAATACACTCTAGTTCTTCCAACTTGTCACCGTATCCACCAGCGCGGCGACGCAGTCGAGGCGGGCGTCGGGCAGGATGCCATGGCCCAGGTTGACGATGTGGCCCGGGCGGTGGCGCATCGATTCAAGCAGCTGGCGGGTGGCAGCACGCACGGTTTCCGGGGTGGTGCCGAGCAGTGCCGGATCAAGATTCCCCTGCAGGGAAACCCGGATGTTCCGGGCGCGAAGATCCGGGTCGTGCGCCAGTGCGTCGTGGGCCGCGGCCAGGTCAACGGTCCAGTTGACGCTGATCGCCTGCACGCCGGCGGCCGCCTGGGCGGCTAGGTGGCGCCCGGTTCCCTTGCCGAACAGAATAATCGGAAATCCGGCGGGCAGGGCGGAAACCACCCGGCGGATCCACTGGAGCGATGCTGGCTCGTAGTCTGGACCGGCGACCAGGCCGCCCCACGAGTCGAAGATCTGGATCGCATCGGCACCCGATGCGATTTGCAGCTTGAAGTATTCAATCAGCGCGGCCGTGAGTTCTTCAAGCAAAGCATCGAAGAAGGCGCGGTCGGTGCGGAAGAGCTCGCACGCGCGGGGAAAGTCATCGGACCCGCCGCCTTCGAGCATGTAGCAGGCGAGCGTCCACGGCGAACCGCCAAATCCCAGCAGGGCGGTGCGGTCGCCGAGCTGACCGCGGAGGATGCGGAGGGCCGCGCCGACGTAGCTGAGCCTGTCCCGGACGTTCCCAGCTGAAAGTCGCTCCAGCTGGGCGTGCGTTTCGAGGCGGTACTCCATCGCGATGCCGCCCTCTTCCTTGAAGCGATATCCCTGGCCCAGCGCTTCCGGGACGACGAGAATGTCGGAGAAAAGGATGGCCGCATCGAACGCAAAACGGCGGAGCGGCTGCAGCGAAACTTCAGCGGCCAGTTCCGGCGTGCGCACCAGCTCGATGAACGAGTGCCGGGCCTTGAGCTCGCGATACTCGGGAAGGTAGCGGCCGGCCTGGCGCATGATCCAGACCGGTGGACGCTCAACCGGCCGGCAGGCGCAGGCGGCGAGAAAACGTTCGCGGGGAGTCATTCCGGGCCTCAATGCTTGGCTCTGGGCAAATCGACGTGGACCGTTGGCCCGGTCGATGCGCCGGCACTCGGTGGAGCCTTCTGCTCTTCGGGACCGACCGGCACCGGCTTGAGGGTGTTGGTCGTCTCATCCGTTTGCGCGGGCGTGGCAGCCGTCGGCTGGGCTGGCGCAGTTGCAGGTGTCTGGCCGGGCGCCGTGGGTGCAGCCGGATTGGCCGCAGCCGGGGCGCCTGAGCCGGTGGCGGTTGCCGCGACCGGGGGCGGGGCGGGGGGCAATGCGGCGAAACCGCGCTCGATGAGCTGGGTTGTGACCGTGTCGCGAAGCTCCCAAGGGTGGCGGCCCTGTCCGCTGGGGCTGCCGAGCACGACCACGATGATGCGGCGGCCGTTCCGCTGGACGGTGGAGGCGAGGGAGAATCCGGCCTCCTTGTAATAGCCGGTCTTCAGGCCGTCGCATCCCGGGACCGAACCCAACAGGTGATTGTGGTTGTCCATCTCGATCACCTTGCCGTTCTGGTGCTTGAAGGGACGATGGCGGGTCGAGGAGTATTTGAGAATGTCGGTTTCGGCCAGGAGCTTGCGGGCGAGGGTTGCGATGTCCCGGGCGGTCGACAAGTCCGGTTCCTGGCCCTGGCGGAGGTCCGGAGGCAGGCCGTGGGGCGATCGGAAGACGGTGTGGTTCATCCCGAGCTCCTTGGCCTTGAGATTCATCAGGTCGACGAACGCCGCCTTCGAGCCGGAGACCTGCGTCGCAAGGGCAACCGCGGCATCGTTGGCAGAAGGCACCATCAGTGCATAGAGCAGGTCTTCGACCGTGATCTGCTCCTTGTCCACGAGCCAGACGCGGGAGCCGCCGGTGTGGGAAGCCTCGGCGGTGACGGTCACCGGCGTTTCAAGGGTGAGCGTGCCGTCCTTGAGGCGGCTCTCGACGATGCAAAACGTCATCAACTTTGTGACGCTCGCAGGCGGGTTCTGCACATCGGCCTTGTTTTCGTACAGGACGTTTCCCGTGGCGGCATCGATGACAATGGCGCTGCGGAAGGCGTCGGAGTTGATTGCGGTCCCGCCGGACGACGCGGGCGTTCGGGTCGCGGCAGACGCGGAGACGGAGCCGGCGACGATGGAGAATGCGAGCAGAAACGAACGGCGAAAAAGTGGCGGGAACATGAGCGAAAGGTGGGCGATTTCGGAGAGTCCACGCGAGCAGAAAATCGACGGCGGGCCGGGCGGCGATTCTGTTCGACGGTGTTATCGCCAGTGTTGCGATTCCTAATATCGCGCAGCCGACCTATTGACGTATCAGGCAGTCTGATTCAGAGATCTCGACCCAACCCCGCATCCTGGATGAGTGTTTCCACGTTTCATGGATCAGCTTCCTCCCATCAACTGCAAACGCCGTGGTGGCGTCTGCGCGGACTTGCCGTCGCCGGGTTGCTGCTCGTCGCGATGCGCGCGCCGGCAGAGAGCCCGGTGCTACAGCAAAGACTTGAGCTGCCGGACGGGGAGATTCTGATCGGCTCGCTCCTCAGCGAGGATGAGACGACCTACGTCTTCCGTTCGCAGTCTCTAGGCGAGTTGCACGTGCAGAAAGAGGGGGCGCATCTGAGCCTGGTGGCTCCCCCGGGGGCGGGAATGCCCGAACGATCCCCTGCGTGGGCCCTGGCGCATCCGGTTCCGGCCGGCCCGGCCGCGCCGAAGGTCGCGGCAGCTTCGCCGGCGCCGGCGCCGTGGAAACGATCGTTCGAGGCGGGCTACTCCTATCAGGCCCGGGGAAACCAGATGAGCGACACAGAGACCTACGTTCGGGCCGAAATCGTCCGCGAAACGCCGGGGAGCCTGGTCGGTCTGCATGCCCGTTTTTTATTCGGAGAGCAGAACGGAGTGCATAATACCGACAAGTTTGATGCCGGGGTGAAGTTCCATTACGACTGCGGCTCATGGGTCGTGCTCCGCGACGATTTCAATTACAGCTATGACCGGCTGACGCAGCTGGATCACGAATTTGAGGAAAACGCCGGCTTCAACGTGATCCTGGCGAAAGGCCCCCGTTTCCGGTACTCGGTCGGACCGGGCGTTGCCTTGCAGTACACCGAGACCACGGACAACCAGACCAGCTACAAAATGCTGGGCGATTTCTCGCAGGAGTTCAGCTGGCAGATCAGCGAGCGGATCAAGGTCACCAACATCGCCAGCTACCTCTACAAACCGGAGAACTGGGCGGACTACCGCCTGCGGGCCTTCAGCGCATTGATCGCCAAGGTCTCAGAGCATATCACGCTCAACGTGCGCTACGAATATGAGTTCGAGGCCCTGCGCCCGGTTGCCGACGGACGGTCGGACAACCGGGTGTTTACGACGGTAGGCTATACGTTCTGAGTCAGATCGGCAGGTTGCGAAGATTCAAAGGAGCAACTCCATCCACGGCCTTGCCGTTTTCGAGCGCCGGCTTGAAACCGATGTTCTTGACGAGTGACTGGAGATAGGGATCGTCCACCTTTTGGGAACAGGACTTGTCCGAAAAGGCATCCAGCGCGGTCCCATCCTTGTCCACCCTGACGTAATAGGTCTGCTGGAACTGGTTGTTCGCGAGCCGGGCCGGCAGATCCGCGGGCAGTTTGCCCATGGCGGGAATTGCCGGGAGCGTGGCGCCCTTGTGGCTGCTGACGTACTCGATGACCACGTACTGGAGGGCCTCCCTGCGGGTGAGCTCCATGCGTTTGGCCGAGGCGTTGGTGGCGACCTCCTCGCCCCGGTTGTAGAGATGCATCTGCACATCCTGCAGCTCGAACGCCGGCGGGAAGCCGCCCTGCTCAACGTGGACTTTCTGCGGCAGGGAACCGATGGCGGGCAGCGCGCGGGCGTAGACCCACCGGCCGGCCCGGCCGGCCTTTTCACCGGATCCGCGGAACTGGACGACCAGGATCAGGTAGGGACGGTCCAGCGGCTTGTCGGAGGAGACTTCAAAGGACACATCCATTGCGTCAAATCCGCCTTCGCCGCCCGCTGTGGTGGCGTTCTTGCTCCAATCGGAGCCCGCCCCGGCCTGGGCGTGGGCGAAATTCGCGGCAGCTTGGGCGTTCATGGATGCAATATAGGCGGCATTGTTGCTGACCCCGTCCGACGACACCTTCCACTGCGAGACGTTCTGCTGGACGTCCGAAAACAAGTTCTGGGTGTACTGGGCATCCGCATACTGCAGCTCCGACTGGCCGAGCCCTTTCAGGAAATTGGCCGTGGGATCGTTCGCCAGGGTGTAGGATCGGTCGGCCTTGAAGTTGGCCACGATGGCCGAGGATTCCGTGAGCTTGAGCGCGGGCACGATCTTGAACCGCTTCAGGCCCTGGTCCATGGGCACCTTGGACTCCCTTCCATCGACGGAGATCACAAAGGAGGTGCCCGCGACGTCCTGTACGCGGCACAACTCCTTGTCCTGTTCAATGGAGAGGTCCGCTCCCATAAACAGGGTATGGGTCTTGGGTTCGGCGGCTCCGGGTTGGGAATCAGCGGCGGAAGCCAGGGGTGACAACAGTGCAACGAAGAGCGGCGCGAGGCGCCGGACGGAGGTCATGGAGGCTACCGGATGACCGGTTGGGAGGTTTGTTTTCATGGATTCGTTCAACTGCTCTTGCCGAGCAGGGTTTTGACGCGGGCGAGGCAGTCCTCAACGGCGCTGGTTCTTTCCAGGCTCAGCGCCTTTTCGAGGTAGCCCACGCTCTTGTCGTAGTGCCGATTCTTGAGTTCGATGTTTGCGAGTTCGAGACTCGCGCGATAGGTACAGTTGGGAATCTGGTAGGCTGCCTCGAAGGCAAACATGGCGCGGGGCTCGTTCTCCTCGGCGGCATAAGCCCGGCCGAGGCTCAGGAGCGCCTTGCCGTTCAGCGGTGCGAGCTGCAGCAATTCCTGCAATTCCTTGCGGGCCTCCGCCCACTTCTTCTGGGCGGCCAGCAGGTCAGCCTTGGCTTGAAGGAAATTGATCCGGCCATCCGGGCTGAGCGTGGCGGGGAGTGATCCCAGCGTTTCCTCGGCCTGCCGCCACTTGCCGTCGCCGATGAGCACCTGGGCAAGGTTGATCAGCTTCTGCTCACCCAGTGCCGGAGAGGGAACCAGGATCTTCTGGTAGATCGCCACCGCTTCCGGAATGAGCTGCTGCTCGGCATAGAGGTCTGCGAGCAGATTCATTTCCTCGACGCCGGCCACCCCGGTGCCGAGCGAGGTTTCGAGGATGGCAATCGCCTCCAGCTTCTTGTTTCTCGCCAGAAGAATATTCGCATACGTCAGCCAGTAACGGGTTTCTTTGGGGTGATCCTTGATGAGGCTTCGGGCCAGCGCCTCGGCCCGGTCGAACTGCTTTCCCTGGCCGTAGATCCGGAGCAGGCCCTCCACCCAATCCCCGTTGGTCGGTTCGCCGGCCATCGCCTGCATATAGGACATCTCAGCCGCCACGATATTCCCGGTTCGTTCGAGGCAGTAGCCCAGCAGGCCGAAGGTCGAGGGTTCGTGGTCTCCGAGGGAGATCGCCTTCGAAAAACAGGGAATCGCCTCGGCAAAACGGTTGGTGCCGTAATAGAGCACACCGAGATTGCTCCATCCGCGCAGGAACGTGGGATACCGCTGAAGCGCGCTCCGGTAGCTGGCCTCCGCCTTGTCGAACTGGCCGCCGGAATGGTAGGCGTTGCCGAGGATGAATGCGAAAGCCGGGCTGGGCGCCTCCTTGTCGTTCATCATCGTCTCCAGGAGCTTCAGTGCGAATTCCGGCTGCGCCTGGAGCATCGCCGAGACCTTCTCATAAAGCGCGTATTCCTCCTCTGTCATCTCCGGCTCGCGATCCTTGAGGAAGGCTTTCGAGTCATTGATGATTCGCTTGGCGTCGGGACTCGCGGCAGAATCCGCGGCCGGGCCGATGGCCGCCAGCAACAGCCCGAGAATGACGAATGGTTTCAAACGCTTCATTGGTTTAAGACTTGAAGGGCGAAAAGTGAGGTCGCGGGATCAGGAAAGGCTGTTCGAGCATGCACCGAACCTTCCGGCCCTTCTTGATGGCCGGAGAAAAGCCCCATCCGTTCTCGAAGGTGTCCATCACAATGGCGTCCACCACCGGATTGACCGAGGGCTTCGAGACCCGCACATGCGTGATGGTGCCGTCGGCCTCGACCACGAAAAGCAGCGTCAGGCGCAGCATGTTCGAATCCCCGAAATGGTGCTCCGTGATCGGCGGCTGCGCCCGAAAGAGCACGACGGGGATCGTGTTGACCTCGGTCTTTTGATAGATGTGCTGCAGATCGAAGGTGAGTCCCGTCCGCGGCTTGAAGTCTCCGCGGAGCTGCCCGATCTGGATGATGGCGGGCGGGGCCAGCTGAATCGAAGGGGTAAGATCGTCGAGCGTGGGTGGACTGACGGAGATCTTCACCGGACTGTCGGAGGGCGCGAAATCAAAGCCGGTGACGGTGGTGATGTCGGCGACCGGCGTTGACTCAGCCGGCGTGACCTGGGGCGGGGGAGGCGGTTCGATGGGAAGCACCACGGCGCGCAGGTCGTCGATCTCTGGCGGCGGCCCGGCGGGGGCGGTTCTGCCAAAATGGGCCATGCCCATGAACAGAGCCAGGGTGAAGGCCGATCCTAGCACCACGCACAGAAAGGTCTGGGCCGGGTTCCCGGAATCTGTCGCCAACCGCAGTCTGGAAATTGCCTGGGCCATGCTGGTTCCTGCCGCTGTCACTGGGACCGGGCCGTTGCAAACTGCACGTGCTCGATTCCGGCCCGTTTTGCCTCCGCGTAGACCGTCGCAAAAACCCCGTGGGTCGAGAAACGATCCGCGCGAATGATCAGGGCCGGCGAGCGGCCGATCGCCGCTTGTTTCACCATGCTGGCCACCTGGTCCGGCCGGATCTCCTGGCCGTCAAAATAGATCCGGTTGTCGGCCGAGATCGCGATCAACAGGGCGTTCTGATCGCCCATCTGCGTGCCGCTGACATCCGGCTTCTGCACCTCGATTCCCGGATCATTTACGAAAGCGGTGCTGATCATGAGAAAGATCAGCAACACCATGACGCAATCGACCATCGGGACCATGTTGACATGGGTGGTCTCAAACCGGCTGGACCCGCTGAATCGCCCGATCATGATGCCCCGGCTTTCTCCTCAAGTTGATTCAGCTTCTGCAGCTGCTTGCGCATTTCCCGGTGCGCGAGATAGACAATCAGCAGCGCGGGAATGGCGACGACCAGTCCCGATTCGGTGGCCACGAGCACCTCGGAGATTCCCCCGGCCAGGCCTTCCATCGAGCTCTGTCCCTTCTGGGCCGACAGGCTCTCAAACGTCCGCACCAAGCCGCTCACCGTGCCGAGCAGGCCGAGCAGCGGGGCGGCGGCAATCATGGATCCCAGCGCGACGCGTTGCTGGCGAAACTCATTCTGGGCGTTGTCCTGCAGCCGGTGCAGGGCTGCGAATTCCGAAGGCCGGACGGGCGTCGCGCTTCCGATCTGGCGGCGCACACGGCGGAGCCCCAGCACCAACATGAAGCAGCGGGAATAGAGGATGACGGACAGGGTGATGATGGCAAACATCACGGGGCCGCCTTTTCCAATGAGAACGAACAGCGCGTTCATACCGGAAGCGACTCCTTCACCGCCTCGGGATTCCTGGCCGCCTGCGCCGACTGGGCCGCCGTGGCGAACTCCAGCGCGTAACGCTCCAGAAGCGACAGACATTTCTGGATCCGATGAGAGAGAAATCCGTGTGCGACCAACGTCGGGATGGCCACCATCAAGCCCAATTCGGTGGCCACGAGCACCTCGGAGATGCCGCTGGCGAGCTTACCGGCGTTGCCGGTTCCAAAAACGGTGATCAGCGCGAAGGTCCGGACCAGTCCGGTCACCGTGCCGAGCAGACCCATCAGCGGCGCAGCGGTCGCGATCACCGCCAGCAACGGCAGCCAGCGTTCATAGTGCAATCGTTGACGAAGCACCACGGCATACAGATGCTCCTCCAGAATGGCCTTCGGTTGGTGGACGTGCCGCAGACCCACGGTAAACAGCTCCCGGGTCGTCGCTTGGAGCGACCCGACCGCCTGGTGCGCCGCAGTGACCGAACCGTCGGCAACCAGGTCGAGAAACTTCTCCACCGCCTCCGGGTTGTTGACCCGCATTTGGGTCAGGTCGCGGATCTTCTGGAGGGTCATGAGGGCCGCCAGCAAACCGACCCCGAGGATCGCGTAGGCCACGATACCGCCCTTCTGGATATGCTGCCAGACAGTGCCCTTGGTTTGCCGCAGCTGCAGCGCCTTGCCCGCGGAGGCATCGGCCATCACGGATCCAGGCTTGCCCTCAAAAAACGCCTGGGCGGCCCGGGCGTCCCAGGCCGGGAGGAAATAGACCACGGGATACGCCGCCCCTTCCCGGGTCCGCACCGTGCCGACCGCTCCGTCCTGGTCCTGCCGGAAATAGGCCTCGGGGCCGGCGAACGCGAAGGTTCCTTTCATCACCTGATTGTGCTCGCCCGCCATGGCGTTGCCGGCAGTGGCATAACCGCCCAGCGACTGCTGTAACCGCTCCAACAGGAAATCGGCGGCATCCATCGCCGTCTTCGCGTCCGCGGTCTTCGTCTGATCCTCCAGTTTCTGCTGCAATGACTCAATCCGGTCCGTCAGCCACTGGCCTTCGCCAGGCGCAAGCCCGTCGCCAAACGCCTTCAGCCCGTCGTGGGCGAGCGTATTGACGTAACCCTCGTTCTTGCGCAGTGTTTCGGCATCGCGCAGGATCTTGCGGCGGGTCTCCTGGGATTGATCCCGGGCGGTCTCGATCCGGGTGGTCTCCATTTCTGCGGCGATGATGCGGTCCTCGGCCTGCCGCGTCTTTTGCAGCAGCGGGGCCTTTTCCTGGGCGATCCGCTCGCGGGTCCGGGTGAGTTCGCTGCTCGCGGTGCGCAGGCGCTCCGCGTAGTCCAGCGCGGCCCGCGACATCGCTTCGTCAAAAGTCCCCTCGGCGCGAGCGGTCGTGCCCAGGAAAACGAGTGAGAGCAGACAGGGAATTAGTCCGGCTTTCATGCGCATTTACGGGTTGCTCGCCTGGAGGGAGGAAACATGTGCCAGCCGGGCGGGCACGGGGATGAATTCCGGCTCGGCCTTGTCTTTGCAGACTGCGATCAGCTCGATGACCGCACGGGCTGCCTCGGGGCGGGGTTCCCATTGCCAGCCTTTGGTTCCCGGCGAGCCGAGCCAGACCTTTCCGGCGGTGCGGTCCAGGGCGTACCCACGGCTGAGTCCCCAGTATACGACCTCGAATGATCGCGGCCCGGACTCGCCTTCGATGGTCAGCACCTCCTCGTCGCAGGTGATCATCCGGTTGAACTGCACGCAACGATTCAGGACGGTCATCGTCGCCTGCATGCGCTCCGATGTCCCGAGGTCGGGAGCAGCGAGGCTGCGGTAGGCGAGCTCCAGCGCGCCCGACAGGCGCGGCGGAAGCGAGGGACGCAGCTGCACGAGCCGCTCCTTCAGTGTGTTGAGCCTTCCATCGGCCGCCTGCAGACTCGCGGACAGCTCCTGGTTCTTCGCCTGCGCCGTTTCAATCTCGTCTCGATCCTTGGCGGTCTGCGCCTTGAGGCGGTCCCGCTTCTCCTCGGTGCTCTGGGCGCGCTCCGTCAGGGCGTTGGCCATCGACTCCAGGAGCGGACGTTGCGACTCCCAGTCCGTTTCGAGTCGCGTCGTTTCCGCGCGGGTCTTGACCCATTCGGTCGCTGCTTTCTCGACGGAATCGACCGTGTCCCCGCCGCGGGCGCCCAGGGGGACGAGCATGAGACCAAGAAGCAGGGGAATTCGTGACAAGGTTGATCGGGGCATCTTGAATTGGGGTGTTGACTTTCAGCGTGCGGGTGAACGCCGGGCTTGTCGAGGTGTTGCCGTGAACCTCTGCAACAGGTCGATGTTGCAGGGCACGTCCGGGGTGAGGTTGGGAGCCATGAGGAAGACGCGATCCCAAGCTTGCACCCTCCATGCCAGTTTGGCGATGTGGATGATAACACGTTTCACGGCAAGATCTTAAAGTCACAAGGCCGATTCGATCACAAGGGGTCGAGGTGAGGAATGGTTGAATGCAACCCCTGGAACGGGAGCCGGGCGGCGCGAGTGGTTGTAGCCAACACGCCATGACGGACTGCCCCGGCCGGCAGACGGGGGCGCAGCCGCCGCCGCCAACCGGAAGCGGCGCCGGGTGCATCTCCCGATTGCCGGTAATCCCGGTGGCTTGCCGAACGTGGCGCAGGCTTCCAGCCTGCTTGACCGTCAATCGGGAGATCCACCAGCGGCGATCCACCGTGACGAATTGCATTGAAAGGCGACCGCGCTTTGCTCGCATTACGGTCATGATTGCCGACGAAGCTGCCTTTACGGCCGGCTGCGAAGTGCTCCTGCTCGAAGACGACCCGCCCCTGCAACGGCGTCTGGCGGCCCATCTTCGCACCATCGGCGCGGTCGTGACGGAGACCGCGACGATCGAAGAGGCGCGGCGGGCACTGCGCGATCTGCGCTTCGATTTTGCGCTGGTCGATCTCCACCTCCCGGATGGCGAGGCGCTCGATCTGTTGCGTGAAGACGCGTTTTCGGAAAACACCGGCGTCGTGGTCATGACGGGCTTCGGAGGGGTGAAGAAGGCGGTGGAAGCGATGCGTCTGGGCGCGGGTGACTATCTGGCCAAGCCGTTCGAGCCGGAGGAGCTTCCCCTGGCATTTGCGCGCTGCCGACACCAGCGGGGCGCGGCCCGGCGCGATGAATCCCGGGCGAGCGAACCCGCCAGGGGGGGGGCCGATGAACCATTTTTCGGCGAAGGGCTGACCCAGATTCGGGAGCAGATCGAGGTGATTCTGACGACGGAGCGGAGGCTGGAAAGAAATCTGCCGCCGGTGCTGATCGAAGGAGAAACGGGCACGGGGAAAAGTCTCCTGGCGCGCTGGCTCCATCGGCGGGGACCGCGGGCGGCGCGCCCGTTTGTGACGATCAACTGCGCCGCGCTGCCGGAGACGCTGGCCGAGTCGGAGTTGTTCGGACACGAGCGCGGTGCATTTACGGATGCGAGTCATGCCCGGATCGGGCTCTTCGAGGCGGCGGATGGCGGCACGCTGTTCCTCGATGAGATCGGCATGCTGGCTTCAGCCACCCAGGCCAAGGTGCTGACGGCCGTGGAGGAGGGCACGATTCGCCGGCTTGGCGGGAGCAAGGAACTATCCATTGATGTGCGGTTGATCGCCGCGAGCAACCGGCCGTTGATCGAGTTGGTGGAGGGCGGCCGGTTTCGAGATGACCTGTACCATCGCCTCCATCTCCTTCGCCTCACACTGCCTCCCTTGCGGCTGCGCGGCGCGGACTTGATTGCCTTGGCCAAATATCTCCTGGAGCGCGTTGCCCAGCGCTACCGGTTGACGGACCTCTCAATCACCGCGGAAGGCGAAGCCCGGTTGCTCGCCCAACCGTGGCGCGGCAATGTGCGGGAACTCGCCCACGAGATCGAGCGCGCGGTCATTTTCAGCAACGGCGCAGCGCTGGACTTCGCGAAGCTGGGTGCCGTGCCGGAGAGCCTGCCGGCGGCGTGGCGCAATCCCGCCTGGCGCCTTCCCGCCGAGGGGTTTTCCATTGACGCGGCCATCGCTGATTTGATCGCGCTCGCCTTGCGCGACACGAACAACAACATCGCGGCGGCGGCCCGCCGCCTGGGGGTCACCCGGGAATTTCTCCGCTATCGGCTGAACCAGCAGAAAGCTCCGGAATAGCAGCCTGTCGGGCTTCGCCCTCCAGGCTGCTAAACAAACGGCGGACGCCGTTTGTTTAGAGAGCGAATATTGCAACGAAGCCATTTTTCAGGTCTCACGTATTGCGACGCACAAGTCCGTCCCAAATGGCGGCAGCCATTTGCTTGGGAACCTGGAGGGCGAAGCCCGGCAGGTTCCTGGCCGGGGATGGTTCCATACGACCATCGGACAGATTTCCGGGTTGTGCGGGAGGTTGTCTTCAACCATTCTCCTGCCTGCAGGGCGTCAAATGGGTTGCCTTTCGGAAATTTAAGATGTTTCTAGACTGGACTTTGCAGGGTTTGAATCAGAAGTGGCACGCGGGGTGCGAGTGTGAAGGGTTCTGACGACCTCCGGCTTCTTCTTCGTTTGACCCATGAATTCGAGCCTCCCACGCGCAACCCTGATGTGGTGTACCCGACTGTCCGGCGCGCTGTTCCTGGCTGCGCTTCTACGGGTCCCCCCGGCGGCTGGCGACGATGGCACTCCCGCCAGCGGCGCGGGCAACCCGGCCGCGGCTTCCGCCCAGCCGTCGTCTTCGGGTCGCATGATACCTCCGGATGAAGCCGCGCTCTCCGACTCGCCGGCCGGCCCGTTCGATCCGATTCGGTTCAACAACGACGCTTCATCCCACTATTATTATTCAAGGAATTCCCGGATCCAGCCGGACTGCTTCTTCTTCCCGCCTGATCCGCCGGCGCTGGGTGCGGAAATCCGTCTCTTTCGCCCGGTTGGAAGCGGGATTCCGGCTCCGGCCGAATTGGCGGCAGCGGTGAACGAACCGTTCTATCCGATGCTGGGAACGAGGCTGGCAACGGAGGATCTTCCCCGCCGGCTGCAGCTGGAGATTTCCGGGTACCAGGCGGCAAAGACCGAGCTGCAGAACGAGCTGCGGTCGAAGATTGCCCGGTTGAAAGATGCGGATGCAGCCACCCAGCAGCAGGAACTCGTATCGCTGGCCCGGACGCAGGCTCCGCGGATTCTGGAGCTGGAGGCGACGGCGGCGCGGCTCCGGACCGAGCTCCTGCGCAGCGGTTTCTATGCCCGCCTGGCGGGTCGGGGCGACTGGAATGAGGGCCGAAACTGGCATCTGTCATCCAAGCCCGACGAAAAGCCGCCGCACGATCCCCTGGAGATGGAATTCGAGGTCGTGCGGGCTGCCGCCTATTATCAGGACGGGCTTTCCTCGGCGCAGCGGGGCCTGGTGCGCGAAATCGCGATCGAGCTGCGGAGCGACATCCTGCACCGCGGCGATCCGGCGGCGACCGCGGGAGGCCCCAACGCGTTCTTTTTCCTGCCGGAAACGGCCCGGCTCTGCGTGCCGGCCGATCTCCCGGCGGACCTTGCCGGCAAGATCGCTGCGTTCTCCGCGGAGAAGGCCCGGCTCAAGGCGGAACTGCGGGAGGCCATCCGCAGCTATGATGCCGCGGACGCCGATGAGCGCACCCGGGCGCTCGGGCAGCTGGCGGTCCGGCAGGCGCCGCGAATCGGCGCGCTCGAAGAGCTCGCGGAAGACATCCGCCGGGACTTGGCCCGGGTGCCGGACATGCCGGGGCCGCCGGTGCCGCCCCAGCTGCCCGCCGATCTGGCGGCGCGCATCTCGGTCTATCGCGGCCACAAGCTCGATCTGCTGAAGGCGTTGCATGCGGTGCTGGCGCAGCCGGCGCAGGCCTCGCGGCTGCCGCGGACCGTGGGGGCGGTGCAGGAGGAGGTGGCGGCGTTCAACAACGAGCATGCCGCGCAGTTCGCCGACCTGAGACTGGAGAAGGACGGCATCCGCGAAGCGCTGGCGCAATACGTGCGCGGCGACCAGGCAATGCAGGACCGCAAGTCCATCGACGGCCTCCTGGAGGAATTTGAAAACTCCCGGCAGAAGCAGGAGATCTGGGAGAAATACCGTGACTACCAGGTGGCCGTGCTGCTGCCCGGACTGTCACCCGAACAACGCCGGTTGCTGTTTGATGCGGCCGTCGAGGGCCTCGCCCTGCCGCTGCCGGCCGGGGAAATCCCGCATTGATCGAGCCGCCCGGGACTGTTCGCGCCATGCTCCGCATCACCCTCCGTCTCGCGACTGCCATGCTGCTGATTGGCGCGATCCTGGTGGCCATCTTCACGGTGATGGTGATCCGGTTTCGCGCGGACCTGCTGGGCGAGATCCACCAGCGGATGATCGAGCGCGATGCGGCCGTGCTCTACCCGATGGCGGTGCAGCAGCTCGAGGAGAGCGAGACGAACAACCCGGACAAGACGGCCAATCCGTTCGCCCCGTTGACGGCGCTCCTGAAGAGCTCGCGGCAGGAGGGGATGCTGGCCATCGCGGTGTTCGATCCCGACGGCGGCACGATCGAGGCGGTGCCGGCGAACCAGCTGTTTGTGGAACTGCCGATGGAGGACTACCTCCGGGTCCAGACGGGCGAATCGATCACCCGCTACCATCCGGCGTTCCCGCTCGACCAGTACTTCGCCGGAGTCGCCCCGAACCAGCGGCCCGCCCCGGTCCTCGAGGTGCTGCTGCCGATGCGCAACCGCGGTACCACGACCATCCTCGGATTTGTGCGGTACTACATCGACGCCCGGCCCCTGTCGCGCGAGCTGGCCCGGATCGACCGGCGTATCGATCACGTAACTACAGGAACGCTCACCGTCGGCGCGCTGCTCGTGGCGGCGGTCATGACGGCGGCGTTCTTCGGCTTCCGGCGGGCCCAGCGGACGATCGCCGAGCGGAACGAACGCCTGACGCGCGCCAATCTGGAGCTCACGCTGGCGGCCAAGACGTCGGCCCTCGGCCAGATCACCTCGCATTTGATTCATGGGCTCCAGGTGCCGGTGGCCGGCCTCCGGGCCGTCGTGGCCGCCCAGGAACCGGGCGGGTCGAATCCGGATTGGGAGACGGCGGCCGCCTACACCGCGCGCCTGCAGTCGCTGATTGAGGAGACGGTCTCCCTGCTGGGCGACGCCAATGCGCACACGACCTATGAATTCAGCGGGCGGGAACTGGCGGCCACGATTCGCAGCCGCAACCAGTCGGCCGCGGCCGACAAGGGCGTCTGCCTGGACGTCGGGCCCGGGTTTGCCGAAATGCTCGACAGCCATCGGGGCAGCCTGCTCTGCCTGATCGCGTGCAATCTGGTGCAGAACGCCGTCACCGCCACCGCTCCCGGCCGCCGGATCGCCGTGTCGCTGGTCCGCGAAGGCTCCCGCGTCGTGTTGAAGGTGGAGGACGAAGGATCCGGCATTCCGGATGCCGTGCGCGCCCATCTGTTCAGCCCCGGCCGGAGCAGCCGGCCCGGCGGCTCCGGCCTGGGACTGGCGATCAGCCAGTTGCTGGCGCGCCAGATCGGCGCGGAGCTCGCTCTGATCTCCACCGGCCCGGGCGGGACGGTCTTCACGGTGACGCTGCCGCTGTAGCCGCGCGGCCAGCCTTCGCGCCGCCGGACCCTGGCGCGGCATCGTTGCAGGGCTGGGGAAGGGCGGTGCGCCGTCACCCGGAACCTCTGTCCTGGCGGGTCAACGAATTGGCCAGATTTTTGTTACGATCGTAACAAAATTTTGGCCATCGCGAGTGATCCTCGGATTCTGGAACCAAAACCGGGGCCCATGGCGCCGTCATTCACGGCCTTCAGTTTTGGCGCGGGATCTCCATGATGATCAGGCGAGACTGGCCAAATTGTTGATACGATCGTATCACAGATATGGCCAGTGGTTTGGGGCGCCAAAACAGAAGGCCCTGCGCCGTCATTGCCTGCCGCCAATTCGCGATGGTCTTCTTCTTCCGTTTGCTCTAACGGTCTCCTCCCATGAAGACATCTTTCCGTATCGCCCCGCACGGCCTCGCGTTGATCGTGTCGCTGGCGCTGGCCGCCGGGCTCCCTGCCCGGGCGGGTGAGTCGGATCTCCCGCACATCCTTTCGAAAGACGGGCGCCATGCACTGATCGTGGACGGCGCGCCATTCCTGATCCTCGGCGCGCAGAGCCACAATTCCAGCGCCTGGCCGGCGACGCTGCCCGGCGTCTGGTCGGCCATCGGCACCGCGCAGGTCAACACCCTCGAAGTCCCGGTCTATTGGGAACAATTCGAGCCGGAGCCGGGCAGGTTCGACTGCTCGACCGTGGATTTGCTGCTGGCGGGCGCCCGCGAGCACCACGTGCGGCTCGTGCTTCTGTGGTTCGGCACCTGGAAGAATGGCAGTTCTCATTATCTGCCGCTGTGGATGAAGCGGCAGCCCGAGCTTTGTCCGCGCATCATCGGCAAGACCGGCCGGATCATCGACTCGCCGTCGCCCCATTCGCCGGCCCTCCTCGAAGCCGACGCCCATGCCTTTGCCGCGCTCCTGCGCCACCTGAAGGAGGCCGATCCCCAGCACACCGTGATCCTGGTGCAGGTCGAAAACGAGCCCGGCTCCTGGGACACCGTCCGGGATTTTTCCCGGCCGCGCAGAAACTTTTCACGGCTCCGGTGCCGGCCGAGTTGCTCAAGGCCCTCGGCAAGGGGGACCGCGCCGGCGGCGACTGGACCTCCGTTTTCGGAAGGGACGCTGATGAGTTTTTCCAGGCCTGGTCGGTGGCGCACTACATCGGACAGGTGGCCGCCGCGGGCAAGGCGGTGTATCCGCTGCCGTT
>CAWDQK010000099.1:0-4126 GCA_963804395.1 uncultured Verrucomicrobiae bacterium
TTTACGAATGTGGGCTTTGTTGCCAATGCCGTCCAGACCCCGCAATCACTGCACGGCCTGCGGTTGCTCATGAGTGTAGTTCCGGCTTCGCTCGGCGTCTGCGCGGTCGTCATTGTCCTCTTCTATCCGCTGAACGAGGCGAGAATGTCGCAGATTGCGTCCGACCTGAGGGAGCGGCGCGCACTCGAGCCTGCGGCAAACACCGCGGAGGAGCCTGGAACCTAGCCCGAACCTTTTACGGACGCGTGAAGATTCCGCCCCGCAGGGCCACTCGCTCACGCTCGCAGCTACGGAGCGAACCGCGCGCTGGCGCTCGCAGCTACGCAGGGCCACTCGCTCACGCTCGTAGCTACGGAGCGAACCGCGCGCTGGCGCTCGCAGCTACGCAGGGCCACTCGCTCACGCTCGCAGCTACGGAGCGAACCGCGCGCTGGCGCTCGCAGCTACGCAGGGCCACTCGCTCACGCTCGCAGCTACGGAGCGAACCGCGCGCTGGCGCTCGCAGCTACGCAGGGCCACTCGCTCACGCTCGCAGCCACGGAGCCGACCACTCGCTGGCGCTCGTGGCTACGGGGGCGATTCAGTGGCGAAGAGCGAGCAGGAGGTCGCCGGGGGCGGGCACGCCGTCCATGAGCGTGGCCGAATGCGCGTTCGTGAACACCGTCGCCTGTTCCGGGGGCACACCGGCCAGGAGGGCGAGAGACTCCGCCGCAACAGGATCGCCGGTCGCCGGCGCGCGGACGAAGAGCCCGATGGGCAACGGGGTGGGCGAGGCGTCGTAGTGGCCCTGGGCAGCGTCGAAGAACAGTTGGCCGGCCCGCGCCAGCAGGCGGCTGGCGAAGGTTTCGGCGGCGGCATTCTTTGCGGCGCGGCCGTATTCGCGACTACCCAGCGCCAGCGCGGCGTAGTCGGCCGGGGAGGCGGGCGAGGCGGACCCCTGCAACCGGCGGAGATCGCTGTCAGCGGAAACGACGAACTGCTTCTGAACGACCTCATACAGGCGGCCGGCGGCGGCGAGATAGGCCGGCTCGTTGAGCTGCCCGCCCGCGCGGGCGAGTGCCGCCAGCATTAGACCGTGAGCCTCGGCGGTGGCGCGTTCGTCGCGCACCGGCGCGGGACGCTGATCGCGCGCAGCCCGCAGGCGGGCGAGGGAGGCGGCGAGTTTCGCCTCGGCTGCGGCATCGCCAGGCGGCGTGGCACGAAAAAGGATGTTCCTCCCGCGATATTGCCCTGACAGATCGTCATCGGCGGAAACATTTCCGGCCGGAGCGACCCCGTACGCAGATTTGAATGCGACGGCATCGGTCCCAAGCACGGATTCGATCTCCGCTGCCGTCCAAAGATAATAGCCGTTCAGCTCCGGCGGCGTGGCATCCTCGGCGGCGGCGAAACCGCCGTCGGGCAGTACGAGGCGGGCCAGCGCGTAATCGAGGGCGCCACGCGCTGCCCGTGCCAGGGCGGGATCGTTCGCAACCCTGGCAGCGTCGAGAAAGGCAAGGGCCAGCCGGGCCTGGTCGGCGAGCGTTTTTTGCATGTACGGAATGCGCCAGGCCGCGTCGGTGGCGCGCGTGAAGAAGCCGCCGTCGAGCGGATCGCGGACGGCGCCGGCGAGCAGCGCGCGCAGGGTGGCCAGGGCCGCGTCGCGGTCGGCGTTGGCGCCGCCCAGCAGGAAACGCAGCAACTCCGGCTCATAGGCTTTCGGCACCGTTCCAAAACCACTGTTGGTGGCATCGAAGGTGGCCATCCACGCCGCCGTGGACTGGGCCAGCTTGGTTTTCAGCGCGTCCGGCGAAAGCGTGGGAAAGGTTTCGTTGCTGCGAAAAGCCATGGTGGCGACCGCTTCGGCCGCGTGTCCGCGGCACGACCGGGGATCGGTGGTCCAGGCTTCGCCGGCCTGGCGGGCCACGTTCGAGAAACCCGACCGGCCCCATTCCTCCGACGGGGGAAGATAGCCGCCGCCCTCGTAGGGCTGCAGTTCGGGTGTGAGCCAGACATGGGCCGGCCAGCCATCAGTCTGCTTGACGGTCTGGAGATAGTCTCGCACGCATGCGGCGACATCCGGCTGCTCCTCCCGGTCAACAATCACGCAGATGAAATGCTGGTTGAGGTAGGCGGCAGATTCCGGGTTGGTGAAGGTCTGCTGACAAGTGGCGCGGCTGAGTTCGCTGAGCGAGGAGCCGACGAAAAGATATACCGGCTTGTTCTCCGCCTTGGCCCGGCGCAACACTTCCGGGGTCCACAACTCCCAGTTGACCGGGCTGTGCGCCTGCGAGCGGACGAAAGCGGAGGCGGATGCGGCCAGGTCCGGCGAGGCCGCTCGGGCCGTGGTCACGGCGACGGCAGCGATCAGGGTCAGGCGGAGAAAGATGGTCTTCATTGTAGTGACGAACCGCGGCCCATTGCCCGCGCCGGGCTGGGGATCAGTCTGAAATCAAAATGGATGGATTTAGCGGAAAAGCAGGCAACCACAATTCGGGGTGGTTTCGAAAAGAGGCGGCTGCGAGCGTGAGCGTGTAGGGGTACTTCCGCTCGCTGGCGCTCGCAGCTACATTTGCGGTTTCGGCTTAGGCTGAATCTAAGACACCGAGTGGACGCCCCTGCCGCTCGCTCACGCTCGCAGCTACATTGGCGTTCTTGACTACGGTTCAATCTAAAACACAGAGTGGACGCCCCTGCCGCTCGCTCACGCTCGCAGCTACATTGGCGTTCTTGACTACGGTTCAATCTAAAACACAGAGTGGACGCCCCTTCCGCTCGCTGGCGCTCGCAGCTACATTGGCGTTTTCGGCTAAGTTTCAAGTCAAGAGGCCCGAGGTGACGACCAGTGCAGGCTGGTCAGAATCGGAGGAATCGGCGGACGGGTGCGCCAGGCGTGTGTTCCGCGAACGGCGCGCGTGGACGGCCGTGGCCAGGCGTCCGAGCACGGGCTGCGTCTTGTCCCACGCCAGGCAGGGATCGGTGATGCTGCGACCGTAGGCGAATGGACGCGCCCGATAGCTTTGAGCCCCGCCCAGCAGGTTGCTTTCCATCATCACACCGCAAATGGCTTGCTGCCCTCCGGCGATCTGCGCCGCGACATCGGCGGCGACCACCGACTGTCGTGCGGGATCACGACCGCTGTTGCCGTGACTGCAATCCACCATCAGGCGCGGCGGCAGGCCGGCGGTCCGCAGCAGTTCGAGCGTCGCTTGCACGTGATCTGCTGCGTAGTTCGGTCCACGCTTGCCTCCGCGCAGCACCAGATGACTGCAATCGTTGCCGGCAGTGCCGAGCATCGCCGAGGCGCCGTCCTGGGTCACCGAGGCAAACCAGTGGGGGTGGCGCGCCGAGAGGAGCGCGTCGATTGCAACCTGCACATCGCCGTCCGTCCGGTTTTTGAATCCGACGGGCATCGACAGGCCGGAAGCCAGTGCCCGGTGCACCTGGCTCTCGACCGTGCGCGCGCCGATCGCGCCCCACGTAACGAGGTCCATGTAATACCGTCCCAGGGTGGGATCAAGGAACTCGGTTGCCGCCGGCACGCGCAGTTTTGCGAGATCGAGCAGCAGCTGCCGGGCGATCCGGAGCCCGCGCCCAACCTCAAAACTGCCATCGAGTCCGGGATCATTCACGAGTCCCTTCCATCCGACGACGGTGCGCGGCTTCTCGAGATAGGTCCGCATTACCACGCAAAGCTCGGAGGCATGGCGCGCGGCTGCCTCGCGGAGATGACCGGCGTAGTCGAGGGCGGCCGCCGGATCATGGATTGAACAGGGCCCGACGATGACGAGCAGGCGGTCGTCGCGGCCAAAGACGATCTCCTCCACCGTGCGGCGGCTCCGCGCGACGAAATCCGCGCTGGCGTCGTCCAGCGGCAGCTCCGCGGACAGGGCTGCCGGAGAGAGCAGCAGTTGGGCGTCGCAGATGCGCAATCCGTCAAGGGGTGGACGGGTCATGGGTGGTGGTGACGGGGAAGAATCCGGGCGGCAGCGGTTCCGGGCGGATTCACGGATAAGATCGAGCTCATTGAGACGGGGCGGAAGGGGGTGGCGCGGAGGCGCCGCTTGAATTCGGGGGAGGGGTTTGCCCGTTGCGAGTGAACAGGAGCAGCGGGCCATGGCTCTGGCCGACGACAAGACGCGGATAC
>CAWDQK010000100.1:0-29697 GCA_963804395.1 uncultured Verrucomicrobiae bacterium
CAAAGCGGTGGAGGAGCCTGCCATCTCGGAATTCTGGATGACGCCGCCAAAGGTGTCGTTGCCTTGCTGAGCGATGCTCAGGACGCCGCCGCCGAGATTGACGCTGCCGCTGCCGCTCAGGTCACCCAGGGTCTGGGTATTGGCGTCCAACTGGAAAAGGGCCCGGCGGGAACCGCGAGCGCCAAGGTGATCGGCAGCGCGTCGGGGAGCGCGCCCACGGACAGCGTGCCGCCCGTGAGGGTGATTCCGCCAAGCTGGCATCGGCTCCGCGAAATGCCATGGAATGGGTGCCGCCCTTAACCAGCGTGCTGCCGCTGCCGTCTGCTGGAGGAGAACATCCCCGCGGCGATGCAGGAGTAACCGTTGAAGTTCAGGCTATTGAGAGGAGACGCATTCCCACTCACAGTGAGCGTCTGGGGCTGGATATAGCTATTGAAGTTCTCGAGGATGCCGGCGCCGTTAGCGCGGCGATGGTGTCGCTGAAGTTGTAGGAGCCGTTCATGTCCAGCGTCGCGCCATTGCCCACGACTACAGACGAGCCCGCGGGGATGGTGTTATTGGCCCCCACTGTCAGTGTGCTGCCGCCCAGGAGCGGCGTCGAGGCATTGATGATCGTGTTGCCCGAATAGGTGTTGGCGCCGCTGAGGGTCAGGGTCGAGCCCCCCGCTACGGTCAGGGCGACCGTGCCGCTGGTGTTCTGGATGACTCCCCCGAACGTGCCGGGATCGCTGTCGACGCCCACCGTAAGGGTATAAGTATTGGCCCCGGTCGAATCAATCATGGCGCCGCTAACTCCATTCAAGCCGTTGATCGAGTCAGAGAACCCGCCCATATCCAGCTTGCCGGTCGCGGCTATGGTGACGTCACCCTTGTAGGCACCTCCGGGCAGGGCGTTATTCACACCCAGCTTGACCGTGCTGCCCGCGATCGACGTCGCGTTCGAATACGTGTTCACGTTCGAGAGCGTCAGGATGCCCGGGCCCGGAGGTGACCGTGCCCGCTCCATTGCCGCGATGACTTTGGCGTAGGTCTGTGCGTTCGGATTGGCGAACACCAGGCTGCCGGGATGCGCGGCGGAAGCCGGGCTGCCGACCGCAATATCGCCGGTGACACTGCCGTTTCTCGACACGCCGTCGCCGAGTTGCAGCCAGCCGTTGCTGACCGTGGTGGTGCCGGTGTAGGAGTTCGTCGCGATCATCTCCAGGGTGCCGGAGGTGGCTGAAGAATTAGCGTTGAACCCGCCGGTGCCGCTAATCACACCGGAGAGGGTGACCAGGTTTCCGCTGCCGCCACCCGCGTGATGGTCGGGTAAAGCTCTAAAACTCCACGGGCCGCTGAAGGTCAGACCATTCGGGTTGCCCACAAGGTTCACAGCCTGGGCGGTCGGCCCCGATATTCCAGGCATTGGTAACGGTCATGGCGGTGGAAATGGACGGGTCAATCGCGAGCGCGCCGGTGCTGTTGCTGACCAGGATGCCGCCGGTGCCAAACGCGCCGGGATTGTTAAAGTTGTAAATGCCGTTGAACGCGAACCCCGAGTAACCGAGCACGGTCCCGCCGGTGTAGGTATTATTGGTGTTAAGAAAGAGCTGGCCGTTACCTTCGGCGTAAACCAGGCCCGGGCCGGTCAGCGGGACCGCGACCCTGATATAAGCCAGGGCGCCGTCGGACGAGCTAGTGACGGCGAAGGCGCAGGCGTGAGCTGGCGTGCCGCCCGGATAGTCCAGGTAAAAGCTGCCGGTGCCGGAGAAGGTCGCGTCGCAGGCGTTCGGGGCGAGCCCGCCGACGAAGATGCCGGCCATGGTGTGTTGGTTATTGATGGTAATCGTAAAGGGGGGGGTGCCAAGGCCGGAGCCGACGGCGAAACACGCCGCGTCATAGGTTTCCGGCCACGCTATCCCGGTAGCCTGGCCGCCGGAGGCCGTGCTCCAACTGGAGTTTTCCCAGGTGCCAGACAGATCACCGCTGTAATAGGGGGGGACGGGGTAGGTGCCTTCCGGATCCCAATAAATGACGGTGGCCCCGGCGTGATAGGCCAGGAGTGAGCACAGCAGGCACAAGCCGGCTGTAAGGGATCGTACTGAATTCTGGATGAGGTTTTTCATAGCGATGGGTTTAACAATAGGTTTAACGGTCGGTTGCTGCAGGACAGGGTGCCGTTGGAAATGACCGGCCGCGCCGGGAGGGCGCGGCGGGTTAAGTTACGGCGGTGATTACGGACAACTCTGGATCGCCTTCACCCGGTAGTAGGCCGGAGCAGGATTCGTCACCGTGAAGGACCACTGGCCGCTGGCATTAGTCACAGTATTGGTGCTGCCAGCCACCACCAGCCAGTGGCCATCGGCTGGGCAACATTGGTCTGAGACAGGATATAACACTGGGCTGATGAGTGCCTTGGAGGCCCAAGGTAAACGAATTCGCCCCATTGTTGGTGATGCCCACGATCGAGTGGGGCCCGCTGCACACCGAGCCACTCTGCACGACCTGTAACAGGGAGGCATTGACGGTGTAATAGGGGCCACCCCCGCTATACACGCCTTCCACCGTGTTGGTGCCCACAGGCAGCAGGGCCGTGGTGACGGAGCCGGTGGATGAGGTTGGCGTGTTGCTGACGAGCGTAACGACGGGGGCCACCGCAACGGTGTTGGTATAGAAGGTAACCGTCCCGACAGGAGGATTGGTGCCAGTCACCGTGAGCGTGAAGGTCACATTGCTGGTCACCGTTGACGGGTTGGCCGAGGAGGTGATGCTCACCGCCGAGGGGGTGATCCCGTTTTCGACGTAATTCGTCAATTTAGGCGCGCCTGGGGCCGTGAAGTTGGCATCCCCATTATATACGCCTTCCACCTTGTAGGCGCCTGCGGCCCACCCGGAGATGGAGAAGGAGGCGGTGGCTGTCGTTGTGGGCGTGCTCGGGGAGAGCGTAACGACGGGGCCCGGGGTATAGGCGCCGCTGGTCAGGTTGGTGTAGAACTGCATCGTCCCGGTAGGGGGAAGGGCGGTCGGCGTGGTGGATATCACCGCGTACGTGAACGTCACAGGGTTGCCCACCGCGCACGGGTTGGGCGCGGCAGTGATTGTGGCCGTGGTCGCGGCCTTATTGATCGTGGCCGACAAACCGCTGGGCTGGGACAAGATGTAGTTGGTGGCATCGTTGCCGTAGAGCGCATACCCGGTGACGGTCACCCCAATGCCGGTACCCACATTGGGAGAGCTGAAGTTAGAGACCTGGTTGGTTCCGCTGATAAGAACATTGTCACCGGCGAAAGCCGTCGGCGTGAGGGCGGGCGTGCCGCTCAAGCCAGCGAGGGTGGTGCCATTATAGGTCTTGTTGGTGGTGGTCACACTGGTGACAGCAACCGGGAAGACTGTAATGTTCGCGCTCAGGTTGGTCAGCACGAGGAGATAATTGCTCGGGTCCGAGCCGGTGAGGGAGTAGCCGCTAACAATGACCACAGGCTTGCCCGTGCCGACGCCCTTGCTGGTGAAGGCAACCACCGGGCTGGACGTCGCCAGGGTGATCGTATCGCCCGCAACCACGCCCGAACTCAGCACGGCGGTGCCAGTAAAGGTGTCGTTGGTCGTGGAATCATAGACCTTGCTGCTAGCGGTAATGCCGGAGATCGTGTGGCCGACGAGCACCGTGCAGGCCCCGCAATAGCTCTCGCCGCAGCCGTATTTCGTCCCGGTGACGCCAAGGTCGGTGCGCAAGACCCAGAGAAGAGTGCGATCCGGGTCGAACGTTCAATTGCACCGGTTGATGATTAAGCCTGAAGGCAATCGTGTCCTGCATGGGCCCTCCTGTTAGTTTGGTCCGTGGAGCAGATCGGCCGGTGTTGGACTCCGGCCGCCCGCCGGTCCGTAGAGACCGCGGATGAGATTGTTCCATTGTACGGTCTGCTCCTCCCGGCGTTTGACCGCCCGGTACTCAAGCTCGCCGGCAATGAAGATAAAGATGAAGAGAGCGACCGCCATGGGATTCTTCCAGATGAGCGCGGAACCGACGGCGGCAACGATCGCCAGCACCTTGCCGGTCGTCGCAGCCCAATACGTTGCCTGGAGATAAGGACAACGGGCCGCAAGGACGGCCCGCAGAATCCGGCCGCCGTCCATCGGAAAAATCGGGAGCAGGTTGAAGCAACCCATGATGAGGTTGATCCGCAACAGCAGGTCTCCCAGGCCGGCGACGCTGAACTCAACCGAGTCAGCGCCCCAGTCCGTTGGCCAGGGAAGGAAGGCCAGGAGCAGCAGCGCGATCGCAAAATTGACCGCCGGACCGGCAAGCGAAATCAGAAACTCCAGCCGCGGCTGCCGCGGAATCGAGTCGAACTCCGCCATGCCGCCGATGGGCAGGAGGAGAATGCGAGGCACCCGGATGCCGTAGCGCCGCGCAGTCAGCGAATGCCCCAGTTCGTGCAGCACGATGGTGGTGAACAAGAGCAGGATCAGGATCAGGTCGAGCGCCAGCCCCATCCAGGGAGTCGTCGGATTCTGGGTCCAGCCGGCCCACGCCGCATAGGCCACCAGCAGCAGAAACGTGAAATGCACGGCCAGGCGGATGCCGAAGACGCGGAACAAGTTAATTGACCATGCAAGCATTTGCTCTAAGTAAGCCCCCTTTCGGGCGAAATGCTAATCGATAATCACCGCCCGCGACCGGTCCATTTTTTTATGGCGCTCATCAGGCCGACGATTCTTGTCATCGACGACGACTCCGAAATCCGCTATTCCCTGTCGCGGGTGTTGTCCTCGCGCGACTACACCGTGACCACCGCCGCGAGCGGGGAGGAGGCCATCGCGATTGTCAAGAAGGCGGCGCCCGATGTGATCTTCCTCGACATCCGCATGGGCGGGATGGGAGGAATTGAGACCCTGCAGCATATCCGGTCGATCAACCCGCGCCAGCTGGTGATTCTAATGACCGCGTTCGGCACCGCGCAGACCGCCATCGAGGCGATGAAGTACGGCGCGTTTGACTACATCATGAAGCCGTTCGATCCGCAAAAGGTGCTCAGCCTGGCGGCGAATGCGCTGAAGACCCACGCCGACCTGCGGGCCGCCGGCGACTACAAGCCCACGATCAACACCGAGGACTACAAGGAGGGCATTGTCGGCAGCTCGGCGGCGATGCAGGAGGTCTTCAAGACCATCGGCCAGGTAACGGCCAGCGATGTCACGGTGATGATCACGGGCGAGAGCGGCACCGGCAAGGAACTGGTGGCCCGGGGCATTTACAAGCACAGTCACCGCGCCTCGCGTCCGTTCATCGCGGTCAACTGCGCGGCCATCCCGGAGAATCTGATCGAGAGCGAGCTGTTCGGGCACGAGCGCGGATCGTTCACAGGCGCCACCGCGCAGCGCATCGGCAAGTTCGAACTTTGTGACGGGGGCACCATCTTTCTCGATGAAATTGGCGACATGGCCCTGGCCACGCAGACGAAGATTCTGCGGGTGCTGCAGTCGGGCGAGATCCAGCGCGTGGGCGGGACGGAGACAATCAAGGTCGACGTCCGCGTGCTCGCCGCCACCAACAAGGATCTGGAGGACATGGTCAGGGTGCGGACCTTTCGGGAGGACCTCTATTACCGTCTCAACGTCGTGCGCATCCGCATGCCGCCGCTGCGGGAACGGCTCGAAGACATCCCGCAGATCGTCGATTTCATGCTGCAGACGCTGGAGCGCCAGAAGAAGACGCGGGTCAAAAAGATCTCGATGGAAGTGCTGGCGGTGCTGTTGCGGCATTCATGGCCGGGCAATGTCCGCGAGTTGGAGAATGTCATTTACCGCAGCGCGGTGGTCGCGAAGGGCGACACGATCCTTTGGAAGGACCTGCCGCCGGAGATTCGCGACGCGGCGGCAGCGGCCCCGGAACCGGCACCGATTCCGCCCGTGCTGCAGCCTGCCGTCCCGACCGCCGAACCGGTGCGCGCGGATCCCGCCGAACCACCGCCTCCGCCGGCGGGATTGGCGAACGAGCCGGCCGCGCCGGCCGATTCGCCGCTCACGCTGAACGACGCCCTGGATTTCATTTATGCCCGGTTGAAGGCCGAGGACAAGGAGCCGGTGCTGGAACGGTTGGAGCGCGAGATGATCACCCGGGTGCTCAAGGATGAGAACGGCAACCTCGTCCGCGCCTCGGAGCGCCTCGGGATGACCCGTACGACGCTGCGCAAACGGATTGATACGCTGGGGCTGAGGTTTTAGCCGGATGGTGGGCGCCGCTCCAGGGCAGCTCTCGGCGAGCGCGGCGCGGTCCGCGCGCCGTTCAAGTAATCCCAGACATTCTTGCAGGAGGACGCGGAGGAAGCGGAGGGGCGGAATGCCGGAAGAGCGGGCAAACCGGGAAATCGTGAAACCACTGGATCGACGAACGCCCCGTAGTGCCTGTCTGTGAACGGCGGCATGAAATCCAGGAACAGGGACCCATGGCGGCGTAGCACAACGGCGAGCCAGCGTGGAGGGCGGACCTCCAGCCTCCGCCTAAGCTATGGCTGGCAAGCCGCGTCCGCTGCGTTCGAACGTAGCGCAGGCTTCCCAGCCTGCCTCTCCGGCACCCCGCCGATACGGCCTGTATGTACGAGAACCGCGGATTGCACCGATTACCCCGGATGCCGGGCATGCAGTTCCGTTCTCATTCGTTTTGGCGCGTGTGCTCCAGGGTCAGTGTCTCCGACTTGGGATCGCTCCCCAAACCTCAAAGACCGGACCATCACCCATCGCTCATCACTCATTAGCCTGTCACGTCCCGGCAGAGGGCGTCAAGTTGACGGGCGATAAGGTCGATCTGCTCGGGCGAGAGAGTGACCGCGCCATTTCCGCGGACGGCGGACGGGAGGCTCTTCGAATTCACGACCGTCACGGGGCCGCGGGCTTTCTGTTCAACCCGCTACGCATTTCATGCGCCAGCAACCGCATTGCCTCCTGAAATGCACGCGTCTCGCGCTCTCGCAGCCAGCGCTCCCCCATGGTTGATGACGCGGCCCGTTTCTCTCGAATGGCGGCAAGTTGGGCGACGCGGGTGGGGACAGCTTGAATTCCTGCGGGCGGGCCGGAGGCGTCGCAAAGAAAGGCATGGTCTTGTCCACGGGCACGATGCTGAAACCCCACTCAATTTGCTGCGGGAGAAGGTCCGTCTTCAGACGTTTTCGAGGTATCCTCCTCCGGGGCGTTTGCGCTGCCGGCCAGATTTAGTTCCCCTTGCTCAGTCGTGGGTTGATCAGCCAAGGCTATCTCCTTTGGGGAGGCAGAGTCGTCTGCAAACTTCGTGCGCGACGGGTCCTCAAGCCAGTCGAGGAATCGCTCCTTATTGTAGTCATCCTGAAAGCGTGCAGTAAGCTCAAAGCCCTTCAGGTGAAAGATGTCGGGAGCCTTCTCCTGCCAAAACTGGGCGATGCGCCTGAATACATTATCGCGGATCAGGACTCGCATGCTCTTGCGGGTCTCCGCTCCGACATACTGGAAGACCCCACCCGTGGTCTCCATGAGGATGTCTTCCGGGGCGAGCCTATACTCGGTGGTCGGATCAATACGATGGAAGTAACACAACAGGTGCGCGTGAACCTGTTGGATGAGCACACGTCGGTAGTAGCCGCGGTTGGCCGGGTCGTACGTGTCGCTGTCTGTGTAAATGAGCAGCAACGGGCTTGGATCGGTCTCCCCATCATTCGAAATCCGAAGCAACGGTACGACCGAATCAGCCGAGCCCAGCTTCGACCGTGATGGTTCGTCGAGATGGTAAACAATGTGCTGGTCTTGGACGGCCAACCCGTGAACTGAGAATGGGCCGGGCGAGAACCCGCGTTTCGCGACATCGAGCGAAAGCGCTGCCAGCGTGGGCTCCATTGTCAACCTGCATGCCTCAGGGACGGTATAGACGATCCGGCAATACGGGAGGGTTGGATAGACTTCCCCGAAGGCCGGCCCGGAGGCGATGAGGTGGGCTCTGGCCTGGCGGCAGTTGGAACTGTCCAGACCAAAAGAGTTCTTCTTTGCTTCGATGTAGAAGGCCGACTGAGCAACGCCGTTTGCGACAATTAAGTCAGCGTTAGGGGCATGGCCAATGTCCTCGATATCTTTCAGTTTCTGCTGAATCGGCACCGGAAATGAGAACCGCTGTTCAACATAAAACAGCCGGTAGCCATGGCGGTGAAAAAGAGGAGTCACGCATATACCTGGTCCATCGAGCGGTTGCTCTTTCGCAGTCCAGATGAGCAGGTTCAGCTGGAAGACGGGGTCGCGAATGAGTTCTTCAGCCTTCACGGTGATCATTCCTCGCGATCTACCGACTTGATCTGATCAAGCATCGACTCGAAGGGTTGCGAGCCGATCCACGCGCTAATCTTGGGGCAAACGAATCTTTGGATGTTGGTGACCAGCCGGTGAAATGTGTTTCCGCAAGTGCCTTGTGGAAGAATGGCTATCATTCGGCCTTCGGTAATCTCCAGATTGAGCGGCTGCCATAGGTGGCGATCAGCTCCGTAGACGTGAACTTTTGTGGGACCAAGCCAGTTCGGTTCACCCCATAAGCGAAACACGTTTCGCTTGCTGAAAGCGCGTCGAATCCAGCAGTCGAACGTCGCCTTCGTCAGCTTCTCGTGGAAATGAATGATCAGAGGTACTCCCTTGTGGGAAGGCCCGCCGGCCATGGTCTGGGGGGTTTTCTCCAAATCCCTCCACGCGCGCTCCTCGGTAGTGTTCAGGACACCCCGGTAGATCCGATAGAGATAGCGGATCGTGTTCCTGTGATCCTCGAAGCTGTCGGAGCGGTTCGTGACCTGACCATGCTGATAGAGGTCGTGGCTCCCCCGTTCGTGAAGTGATGGGAATCGGACTGCAGACAGCGCGTTCAACGGATCGTATCCGCTTTGAAGGTTCTCGAGCGCAGCGCGGATTCTTGAAATCCGGTCTCCCATCATGAATCGCGACCGCCTCCGTTCGGGCTCGATCTGCTCGCTACCTTCTTCAGCCTCTTCAAGAATCATGTTTTCTTGGTCGTCATCTGCCTCATCTGCGGCCGAGTCCTCGGGCAGCTCGAAAACGGAGTCATGGCTGAAACTGAGTTTGGTGAAGCGGTCATCGCCGCGATAGGAAATGTCGTGTTTCCACAACGCCTGAAGCAGCGGCGCGCTGAACCATGTTGAATCCAAGTCTGCGGATTTCTGAATCCACTTGTTCACTCGTTGTTTCGCCTGCTGCGATCCCTCCACAGTGTAATAGGCAAAGAACCGCTGATCGAATTGTTCCAGATAGCCGACAGTCGTGACATAGGGATTGGCCCCAGTCGGCTTCACCTCGCCTTGGAGCGACATAAACTGATCATCGATCAGTTCTGGTTCAGCGCGCAGTTGGCTCCAAATCGCCGCCGGTGATCTTGGACTCCCACCATGCTTGTCAGAGACGTGCTCGATCAGGAATGTCTTTACCAGTGGAGCCCGGGCTCTTCCTTCGTCGATTCCTTCTTTCCCCGCAATAGACATTCCATTAAAGAGCCGGTAGATTTCCAACCGATCCTTCGGGCTTTTGGGGAGATTCGGAAGCGGGGTGCCCATTTCGATTCGAGCTCTGAATGTAGGCTATCCGACCTTGCGCCGTCGATGCGTTTCTTTGGAGCTTGTTTCTCGGAGCCGCTCGCTGGTGCTCGCAGCCACACCAAGCGGCACGCTCGCAGCGACAGCTCCTCCGAAACCGCCCTACGTGCCTTCCTGCGAAACGCCCTGCGGGTCGAAAATGTACCCGACGCCGTGCACGGTCCGGAAGGCCGCCAGGTCCACGTTGTGTTTCTTGCAGAGATCGCGGACCTTGACGACGTACTGGTCGAGCGAGCGGCTCCGGACGTCGGCGTGCAGGCCCCAGACAGAGTGAATCAACGCCTTGCGCGTAATGACGACGCCCTGGTTGTTCTGCAGGTAGGTGAGAATGCCGAGTTCCTTGCGACCGATGGATTCGATCGCGCCATCGGGGAACTCCGCCTCCAGGCGGACCGGAGAAATCTTCACGCCAAGGAAGGAGAACGGCTCGTCAAGGATCTTGACGTTCTTGGTGACATTGAAATCGGTGCGCGACTCGGCCCGGCGCAGCACGGCATGAATGCGGGCGATCAGCTCTGCATAGCCAAACGGCTTGGTGATGTAGTCGTCGCCGCCCATTTCCAGGGCCTTCACCTTGCTGACCTCCTGGGTGTTTCCGGTCAGAAAGATCGTCGGGACTGAGATGTCGCTGGTCCTGAGTTCCTCCATCAGGGCAAAACCCGACTGATCGGGCAGGTTGAGATCCAGCAGCATCAGGTTGGCGAAATTGCGCTTGAGAAACCGAAACGCATGCGCCCCCCGATTATACACCTGCGTTTGCATTCCCGCATCTTCCAGGTGCTGGGCGATCAGCTTGGCGAGCTCCTCTTCGTCCTCGACCACTAGGATCAACGGTTTGGGTTCCGAACGGGCAGGGCGGGGAGGCTGGTCGGGAGTGGATGGGCGATCGCTCATGATTTTCTGGGGTGCGGAATAACCCTCACCTAGGGACAAATACATCTGTATTTTTACAAATCGATCTTCCTTTGTCAAAGGAAACCGCGGAGGCCACAACGGACGGTGTGCATCTCCCGATTGAGGGTGGAGCAGCAAGCTCACCGATTCCGTAGCGGAGCCGCGTGCCGAGCCGGAGCATCAGCGAAGGCTGGCCGCGCCGCTACCGACAGTTCGGTGATGCACCTTCACTCAACGAGATTGTGCTTGAGTGTCTTCCGCGCTGTGTGTGCCTTGGCCGCGTGTCAGACAAAACTCCACTCTTAATGGTCGGGCTGCCCAAGGGCAGTCTCGAGGAATCAACCAAGAACCTCTTCGCCAAGGCGGGCTTCAAGATCACCGTCAGCTCGCGCTCCTATCGCCCGGTGATTGACGATCCTGACCTGGATTGCCGGATGGTCCGGGCGCAGGAGATGAGTCGTTATGTGGAGCATGGGTTCTTCGATTGCGGACTGACCGGGTTCGATTGGATTCAGGAGAATGAATCGCAGGTCGTCGAGGTGTGCGACCTGATCTACAGCAAGGCCTCGACCCAGAAATCGCGCTGGGTGCTGGCGGTCCCCGAGAACTCGCCGGTGCAGAAGGCAGAGGATCTTGCCGGGAAGCGGGTGGCGACCGAGCTGGTCGGCACGGTGCGCCGGTACTTCGCGTCCCGAAAGGTCGCGGTCGAGGTCGAGTTTTCCTGGGGCGCAACGGAGGTCAAAGTTCCGGACCTGGTCAACGCGATCGTCAACATCACGGAAACCGGCAGTTCCCTGCGCGCCAACAAGCTGCGCATCGTGGACACGCTGATGTACACGAACACGAAGTTCATCGCCAACAAGGCCAGTTGGGAGAATCCGGCAAAGCGCCGCAAAATTGAGATCATAGCGATGCTCCTCACCGGGGCGCTGGAGGCTGAGAGCAAAGTGGGGTTGAAGCTGAACGCGCCCAAGGCCAGCCTGGAGCGCCTCCTGCAAGCACTTCCTGCATTGCGCAATCCGACGATCTCGCCGCTGGCCTCGGCCGACTGGGTGGCCCTGGAAACGATCATCGACGAGAGCGTGGTGCGGGAGATCATCCCGCAGCTCAAGGCGCTCGGCGCGGAAGGCATCATCGAGTATCCCCTAAATAAGGTGGTGTACTGATCGCGGCAAAGCAGAAACGCGGAAATCGCGAAAGCGGGAAACCCGGAAAGGCGGAAGAGCGGGAAGGCGGAAACCGGGAAACGCTGAAACCGTGAAACCGAGAAACCGAGAAATTGGGAAACAGGGAAGGCGGAAAGGCGGGAAAGCGTGAAATAGGAAGACAGCCGCGCGGAGGACGGGCGGCGAAGATCGGGAATCGCGAAGCGAAATCGTAGATCGAAAATCGTAGATCGAAAATCGACCATGTCTTCGGTTACTCTCGGCCTGTTGCAGCATGCGTGCACGCCTGACCCGGCGGCGAATCTCGCTCTGACGCTGGCGATGGCGGACCGGGCGGCGAAGGCCGGCGCCCGGATCATTTGCACGCAGGAGCTCTTCCGTTCGCAGTATTTTTGCCAGAGCGAGGATTATGCCAACTTCCAGCTGGCGGAGACGATTCCGGGGCCCACGACGGCGGCGTTTCAACAGCTTGCCAGGAAACGCAAAGTGGTGATCATTGCTTCGTTGTTCGAGAAGCGGACCGAGGGGTTGTATCACAATACGGCGATCGTGATCGACGCGGATGGAACGCTGCTTGGCTGCTACCGCAAGATGCACATTCCCGACGACCCGCTGTATTACGAGAAGTTCTATTTCACTCCGGGTGACACTGGCTTTCGGGCGTGGTCAACGCGCTATGGGATGATTGGGGTGTTGATCTGCTGGGATCAGTGGTTTCCGGAGGCGGCACGGCTGGCGGCCCTGCAGGGCGCCCAGATTCTGTTTTGTCCGACCGCCATCGGCTGGCATCCGCGGGAGAAGCGCCGGTTGGGCTCCCGGCAGCATGACTCCTGGGAAATCATTCAGCGCTCCCACGCGGTTGCCAACGGTTGTTACATCGCGGCGATCAATCGTTTTGGCAGGGAAAAGCCGGCGGGCGGCCCGGGTATCGAATTCTGGGGACAGAGCTTCGTGGCTGGCACCAGTGGCGAACTTTTGGCCAAAGCCGGCGCGGATGAGGAAACGGTGCTGCTGGCAAGGGTTGACCTCGCTGAAGTCAACTCGACCCGCACGCACTGGCCGTTTCTGCGGGATCGCCGGATCGATGCCTATGGTGATTTGACGAAACGGTTCAGCGATTGAGGCTCGGCCCCAACGCGGCGGCTCTCGTTGACAAACCACGGCGCGGAACCGGACGCCAGCCTTCGCTGAAGCTCCGGCTTGGCACGCGGTTCCGCCACGTAGCGGCACGGTGTTCCGTGCCGCCAGCTTCCGAAAAACCCGATCGCCGCCGCCGGGTGAACCTCTTTGCCGTCCGATGTTGCGAAACTCAGGCTGCCATGACGATCAGGCCGCCGCAGCTGCGGCTGGTGCGGGCGGCGTGTAGACCGCCTTGCCGAACGCGAGGATGGGAACTCCGATGCAGGGGAAGATCACCAGAAGGAACACGTTGAACGCGGTCGATTGGCCAAACGCCTTGCCGGCGTCGAGGATCGTGATGATCCAAATCGCGATATTGACCAGCGGGATGAAGAGCAGCAGCAGCCACCAGCCGGGCTTTCCGGCGATCTTGAGGCACAGATAGGCGTTATAGAAGGGGATCAGGCAGCCCCAGCCTGGCTGACCGGCCTTGGTGAATACCTTCCAGTACGCGATGATGTAAAAGATCGTGATTGCGAGGCCCGATGTGATCAGAAAGAGCCCGATGAGGCTGAAGAGCGGGATCATGGTTCCGAGTGGGTTGGGGGTTGGATTTGGTTCTGGAGCGGACTAGATTGAACGAGAGTCGAAAACGCGAATGTAGCTGCGAGCGTGTGCGAGCGGAATGCCCGGCCGTCAGCGCCATCTGCGCTTAATGCAGCATCGGGGTGACCGCCACGCGCTGGCCGAGGACGATGCAATTGTACAGTACCCGGCCGACTTGATCCCGGTTGAGAAACGCATTGCTTCCCGCGACCTCGCTTTGGCTCAACACCACCTGGGTATCGATGTCGATGGTACGAATCTTGAGGTTCTCCTGCGACCAGACCGACGGGTTGGAGAGATCGAGGTCCGAGGTGAACCGGATCAGCATCCGGCCATTCTCCCAAAACACCCAGAGTTCATTGGACACCGGCGCCAACGGACCGACGTGGCAGACATGAACACCGTCAACCGTTGGAATCCGGCGCGTCCCAAGCTCAGCCAGCACTGCCTTGTGCAGGCGGTCGGCCAGTGCGGGATCCGGGAACTCGCGCTGATTGCGCGTCCGGAACAGGTAATCCACCAAAGCCGGCAGATTGAGTTCCAGCACCTGGTAGCCCTCCGCAGTTGCCGGGGGTGCTTCGCGCGCGATGTTTGTTATGCGATACCCGCGTCCCCTGACGTCGAAATTCAGCTCCTCGATCCGGTAATCGGTCTTCTTCAGAATGACCTTCACCTGCAGCGCCGGCAGCAGCAGCTCCGCAAATCCGCTGCGGTCTCCGGGATCGAGCGGCGGATGAAGCCGGCGCACCCAGACTTCGAGTGCCGGCTGGTCAATGTGGTGCCCGATGTCGGTCTCGTCGAGGTACCAGCGGTACAGATGGCGGATCACCTCGTAGACGAGAGGCTGGCCGCCGATCTCCGCGACAATTCCGGTGTCAGGCCCCGCCGGATTCGCCACGGTTGGCGCCGTCTGAGCAGCTTCCGCGGGTGCGGCTGGAATGGTCGCGGCTGGACTCGCCGCAGTTTCCCCGGCGTGCACGGCCAGACCGCCGCAAGCGATCCCGAGAGCGGCGAGGATTGCAAAGTGCTTCATCGTTTCTCCCCCCTTCGCCTCAGGGTGAAGAAGCGGTTTCCGCCCAGCACGCCGTCATTGTTTTCGGGAATGCGCAGATAACTTCCACCCGGGTTGTAGTAATCGCGGTCGGTCATCCAGGAATAAGCGCGTCCCGTCGCCGGAATTGATCCAACCTCGGAGAGCGAGACAAACCGGTCCGCCTCGGCGAATCGTGCATTGACATAGCTGGTGGCGAGCGCGGCGCCATAGTCGAGCAGGCGGGCGAAGCGCCCGGGCGCGCCCCGGCTGGCGATGTCGATCAGCTTCTGGAGTCGTTCCTCGACCCGGGGTGCGGTGGCAAGGCGTCCCTGCCGGTCCCGGAAGAACCCATCGACCTGCCCCTTGGCACCGCCGGCCGTGATCACATCGAGCACATTCGTGGTTTCCACGACGGCGATCTCGCGCTGCCGGTACCCGGCCGGAATGAAGTGGATGCGGCTCTCAAGCACCCAAAGGATCTGCGCCATCGACGCCCTGGAATCCGCCTCGCTCACAAAGCCGCGTTCGCCCGGAAACGGTGCCTCGTTGACCAAAAGACGTCCAATATACCCCTCCGGAGTGTCGGCGGGAGGGAAACCGCCCGCGATCACGCTCCCCGCAGAAATCGCGAACAGGATCGCCGGGAACAAACCCAGCTTCTGGATCTTCATCCGATTGGCCCGCATGGCACGCAGTACAGAGCCTTTCAGGCGGATGCTCAAGCCTGTCCGTCATCGTACGGCTTTGCAGGGCGCATCTTGCGATTGACGGTATAGCAGGCAGCAAGCTCCGCCGCCGCGGCGCGAGCAAGCCCGCGCCGTCGGTAATGAACGAGCGCGCAGGCTTCCATCCTGCAACCGAAGCAGCCAGGGATGGCTGCGCTACGTTCGGAATCGCCGTCAATCGGGCAGATGCACCCACGACGGGATCGCGGGCGATATCGCGCTTGCCCGGCGTCGCTGGTGGACTGAAGCTTGGAGCAATGACCATCGCGTCCCCGTCCACGCCAGCCGAAGCCGCGAACCCGACCCCGGCCGGGTTGGGGTTTCGAATGCCGGCGGAATGGGAGCCGCAGGAGGCGGTGTGGTTCTCCTGGCCGGTCCGGCGGGCAACCTGGCCCGGGAATTTCCGACCGATACCGAGGATGTTTGCGGAGTTGATCGCCCTCGTGAGCCGGTTCGAGAAGGTGCGGATCAACGTCTCCCGGGTTCTGCAACCAGGAGTGCGGGCCCTGCTCAATCGCGCCAAAGCCGACCTGACCAATGTGGAGCTGTTTGGTCATGCGACGAACGATTGCTGGTGCCGGGACCACGGCCCGATTTTCGTAAAGAACCGGGACACCGGCGAGGTGGTGGTCACCGACTGGACGTTCAATGCGTGGGGCGGCAAATACCGGCCGTGGTATCTTGATAACCGGATTCCGTCCCGGATCAGCCAGGCGCTTGGTCTGCGGCGATTTGTGATCGATAGGGTGCTGGAGGGCGGCTCGATCGACGTGAATGGAGACGGGTTGCTGCTCACTACCGAGTCCTGTCTGCTTAATCGGAACCGCAACCCGCACCTTCGCCGCGAGCAGATTGAGGCGATGTTGCGCCAGAACCTCGGAGTTGAAACGATTCTCTGGCTGGGGTCCGGCATCACGGGCGATGACACCGACGGCCATGTCGACGATCTGAGCCGGTTTTACTCGGCCGACGGGATCGTGACCGCGGTGGAGCGCAACCGTCGCGATGTAAACCACCGCCCGTTGCAGGAGAATCTGGAGCGGCTCCACGGACTGCGGACCCCGGCCGGCCGCCGGTTCACCATCACCGAGTTGCCGATGCCGGCAGCGTGGTCTTACCGGGGCCTGCGGATGCCGGCGAGCTACGCCAATTTCCTGATTATCAATGGAGCGGTCTTGATGCCCGCATTTCGGCAGCCGAAACGGGACGCTCAGGCTGCAGCGGTTTTGGCGGGTTGTTTCCCGGGCCGGGAGATCGTCCCGGTTGACTGCCTGGATCTGGTCGTGGGGCGCGGCACACTGCACTGCATCTCCCAGCAACAGCCCGCAGGCGTGCGAAATCCACTTTGACCGTCCGCTCAATCGTATCGTAGGCTGGCACCAGAATGAGACCTGCCGCTTATCGATCTTCAATTCTGCTGCTGGCGGTGGCTGGCGCCGCGTTGCTCGGCGGTTGTGATTCGGTTGAATCCGTCCGGAGCACGGTGACAGACCGGTTCGCCGCCGTGCCACCCAGGGTCCGGACGGTCGACGGAGATTCGCGCCAGGTGTACGAAGCGGCGCGACTGGCGTTGGGAAAGCTTGGCTACCGTTTCGCGGGCGGTGGGGCGGCGCAGGGACGCCTGCAAGGGTATTCCCGCATTGGCGAAGACAGCGATTTCCGTTCGTCCCGCCAGCGGTCCATCTCGATTCGGTTGCAGGCTCTGGACGGAGGCAAGGTGGATGTCCAGGTTCAGATGACGGAGATGATTGAGGACGACTCCAACCCGTCGGCGATGCCCGCCACGGACACGCCGCTGCGCGACTCGCCGGCGTTTGACGTCTACTTCGACGAATTGGAGCACTGCCTGGCAGTCATCAAGGCCAGGTAGGTGTGGCAACCGGTCGGCCGGAGCGATGCCGGGGTGGGCCGGTTTCACTCCCGACAACGCGACGAGGGCGTCGCGTCCCCATGGTTCCCTCCGTGGAGCGGCGGCGCCCCCGCCGCCGGGTCGGCCTGATTCGCGGAATTTTGGGCTTGCGGCGGGGGCGGGCGACTGGGAATTTGCCGGTTTGCGGCATTTACAGGTTCCGCTTGCGCTTCGCCGCAATGCTCCCGCAGGCGGATTATGTCAGACCAACATCCAACCAACGGCCGCAGGGCCGGCGCGGAGGCGGCCGCTGCGGAGCAGGCGGGCGGGCTTCGCTTTTCAAAATGAGTTCAGTCATGGAAGAATTACTCGCGCAGAGCTCCTTCGATACTTTGAAGGAAGGCGCGATTGTTCCGGGCACCATCACCGAGATCCGTCAGAACGAAGTGGTCGTCGACATTGGCGGAAAGGCCGAGGGCATCATCCCGGCGTCGGAGTTTGGCGACCTGGGTGAGTTGCAGATCGGTTCGCAGGTCGAGGTCATCCTCGAGAAGCTCGAGGACAAAGACGGCAATCCGATCATTTCCTACGACCTTGCGCAGCAAAAGAAGAACTGGGACAACATCCTCCAGAAATGCTCGGAAGGATCGATTGTCTCCGGCCGCGTCAAGGCCAAGGTCAAGGGCGGCCTGATCGTCAGCATCGGGGTCGACTCCTTCCTGCCCGCGTCCCACATCGACATCCAGCCGCCGAAGAACCTCGATCAATACCTCGGGCAGACCTACGATTTCAAGGTTCTCAAGATCAACCTCGACCGGAAGAACATCGTTCTTTCCCGCCGCGAGCTCATCGAGGAACAGCGCCACCAGAAGCGCCGCGACTTGATCGAGAGCATTCAGCCGGGTCAGATCCGGAAGGGCGTGGTCAAGAATATCACCGATTTTGGCGCGTTCATCGACCTGGACGGCATGGACGGCCTGCTCCATATCACCGACATGAGCTGGGGCCGGATCTCGCACCCGAGCGAAATGCTCAAGCAGGGCGAGGAGGTCCAGGTGATGATCATCGAGGTCAACCGGGAGAAGGAGCGGGTGTCGCTCGGCCTCAAGCAGACGACCAAGAATCCCTGGGACGACATCGAACACAAATATCCTGTCGGCGCCCGGGTCCGCGGCAAGGTGGTCAACCTCGTGCCGTACGGCGCGTTCGTTGAAATCGAACCCGGCGTTGAGGGCCTGGTCCACATCACCGAGATGTCCTGGACCAAGCGTATCACCAAGCCGTCGGAGATCCTCAAGGTCGGCCAGGAGCTCGACGCGGTCGTGCTCGGTATCCAGAAGGACGAGCAGAAGATTTCCCTCGGCATCCGGCAGCTGGAGCCCAATCCGTGGGACATGGTCCGGCACAATTATCCGATCGGCGCGCGGGTGCGCGGCAAGGTGCGGAACATGACGACCTACGGTGCCTTCATCGAACTCGAGGAGGGGATCGACGGCATGGTCCACGTGTCCGACATGTCCTGGACCCGCAAGATCAACCACCCGAGCGAACTGCTGAAGAAGGGCGACGAAGTCGACGCGATCGTGCTCGACGTCGATCCCCAGCAGCAGCGGATTTCGCTCGGCATGAAGCAGCTCGCAACGGATCCCTGGACGGATATCGACAGCTACTTCCGCATCGGCGACGTGGTGCAGGGCACCGTTACGAAGATCACCTCGTTCGGGGCGTTCGTCGAACTCGCCAACGGGATCGACGGACTGGTCCACATCTCGCAGATCACCGAGGATCGGGTCGACAAGGTGAAGGACGTGCTGAAGCCCGGACAGCCGGTCACGGCCCGCGTCATCAAGATCGATCGCGACGAGCGCCGGCTCGGCCTGTCCATCAAGGCGGCGAACTACTCGCCGGACCAGCTGGCCGCGGAGACCGCCACCTACGACATGCTCAACCGCCAGAGCAGCGGTTCCGACATGATGAACCTCGGCGACATCCTCGACGAGGCGGCCAACAAGGAGAACCAGGACAACCAGCCGTAGTTGACGCGTCCTTCGCGCCAGTCGCGCGGAGCATCCCCAGAGAATTCAAGGCGCCCGGCTCCGTCCGGGCGCCTTTTCGTTGGTGGAGTCTGGACGGCAGGGGGCAGTTTGGCGGCAAGGCTGCCCGCGAGCGCGACCGGGTGGACGAACCTCCGCCCGATCACCCTCGCAGCTACCGGAGCCACCGCTCGCCCCCGCTCGCAGCTACCCGATCCTCCACTCGCTGGCGCTCGGTGCTACGGGCGAGTAACGCGCCGGCGCGCTTGCGGGCAGATTTCTTCCGAGACCGGTCGAGAGGAATGAAAACGCGCCGCCCCTCGCGAACATGTCAACTATTGGTTGACATTTCGATTTGGGCGGCGGGGCGGTCGCATCCATTCATCCTATCCGCGACGAGGGCGAACGAAGGGGAAGACGAATCCAGGGCCGCCCGCGCACGCTCGCAGCCACGCAGATCCGCTCGCTGGCGCTCGTGGCCACCCGCCCGGCGCGCCGGCTTAAGTATCCGACAAACAACTACTCCACGATCGCCCCGCCGGCATAAACCACGCGTCCGTCGACGATCGTCGTCTTGACGCGGCCGGTCAGTGTCTGGCCGTGCCAGGGGGAATTGCCCGACTTGCTGAAGCCAGCCTTGGCGTCGTATTGCCATTGCTCCTCCGGGTCGAACAAGGAGACGTCGGCCGCGGCTCCCTCCGCGAGCGTGCCGGCGGGCAGGCCGAGGACCCCGGCGGGCTTGCGCGTCATGAGGTCGATCACCTCTGGCAGCGTGAACCTGCCCTGGCGGCGCGAGCACATCGAGGACGACCGGCAAGCGCGGTTTCGAGGCCGATGATGCCGTTAGGCGCGTAATCGAACTCCTTGTCCTTCTCGTAGTCGGTGTGCGGGGCGTGGTCGGTGGCGATGCAGTCGAGCGTGCCGTCGCGCAGGCCTTCGATCAGGGCGCGGCGGTCCGCCTCGGTCCGCAGCGGCGGGTTCATCTTGAAATTCGGATCGTAGGTGGCCAGGGCGGTCGTCGGTGAGCGCAAGGTGGTGCGGCGTGGCCTCGGCGGTGATCCGCACCCCGCGGCTCTTGGCGCGGCGGACGATGTCGACGGAGTTGCTCGAGGAGATGTGCTGCAGGTGGATCTGCGCGCCGGTGTAGGTCGAGAGGATGACGTTGCGCGCGACGATCACGTCCTCCGGCGGCGTGCGGCCAGCCGCGCAGTCCGAGCCGAATCGACATGACACCCTCGTTCATCGCCGCCCCTGGGTCATGGCTTCGTCCTGGCAGTGGTCCATGATCGGCAGGTCGAACATCTTCGCGTACTCGACGGCGCGGCGCATGATCTCGTTGTTCTGCACGCACTCGGCCGTCATCGGTGATGGCGACCACGCCGGCGCGCTTGAGCGAGCCGATGGGCGCGAGCTGCTCGCCTTTCTGACCCATGGTGATGCAGCCGGTCGGGTAGACTTGAACGACCGCGCCGCATGCTCGATGGCATCGTGGATATACTCGATCGTGCCCGGCGTTGTCGGCCACCGGCGAGGTGTTCGGCATGCACACGACCGAGGTGAATCCGCCGGCCGCCGCGGCCCACGAGTCCGGTCTGGATCGTTTCCTTGTGGGTCTGGCCCGGCTCGCGGAAATGGACGTGAATATCGACGAGTCCGGGACAGGCGACCAGGCCGTGCGCGTCGATCTGCTGCGCCTGCAGCCGCTGCTCGGCCGACAGTCCGGCCACGAACCGGCCGTCGGTGATGAAGAGATCGCCTTCGGCATCGCGCCGGGCGGCCGGGTCGATGACGCGGGCGTGGGTTATCCATAGGCTGCTCATGGGGAAAAGCTCACGTTCCAAACTCCCAAGTCCAAAGCTCCAAACTCCAAACCTCCAAATTCCAAACAGTCAGATCCCAAACTCCAAACCTCCAAATCCCAAACGGAGTGAGGCGACATGGACGCCGCCTGTCCGGTTTCAATCGCCTCGTCAGTCATGGGTTCGTTTTGGCGTTTGGAAGTTTGGAGGTTTGGCGTTTGGGTTTTGGATGTTTGGTGTTTTGGAACTCACGTCGTTGGCACCACCGCGTCGGTGTGCCCGCCGGAACACAAATAGAGGGCGGCCATGCGGATCGCGATGCCGTTGTGCACCTGTTCGAGAATGACGCTCCGCTCGGAATCGGCCAGCTGGCTGTCGATTTCCACGCCGCGGTTGATCGGGCCCGGATGCATGATGATCGCCTTCGGATTAAGCCAGGAGGCGCGCGTCTTGTTCAGCCCGAACATGCTGGTGTATTCGCCGAGGGAGGGAAAGTGGCTGGAGGTCTGCCGTTCGTGCTGGATGCGCAGCAGCATGACGACCTCCGCATCGGCTAGGGCGGACTTGAGATCGTGCGACACCTGCACCCCGAGGTCGGTAAACCAGTGCGGCACGAGGGTGGACGGACCCACGAGGGTGACATTGGCCTCCAGCTTGGTGAGCGCCCAGATGTTCGACCGCGCCACGCGGCTGAACAGGACATCGCCGAGAATCACCACCTTGCGGCCTTTGAGCGACCCGAGGTGCTCCTGCATCGTGAAGGTGTCCAGCAGGGCCTGGGTCGGATGCTCGTGGGCGCCGTCGCCGGCATTGATGACCGGGATGTTGAGGATGCGGCTGAGATAGAGCGGGGAGCCCGCGGCGGAATGCCGGAGCACGATCAGGTCGGCGTTGAGCGCCTGGATGTTCTGGGCGGTGTCGCGGAGCGTTTCGCCTTTGGTGGTGCTGGACGCGTTGGCGTCGAAGGAAATGACGTCGGCGCTCAGCCGCTTGGCCGCCATCTCGAAGGCCATGCGCGTGCGGGTGCTCGGCTCGAAGAAGAGATTGACGATCGTCTTCCCGCGCAGGGCGGGCACTTTCTTGACGCTCCGTCCAAGGATCTTCTTGAACGCGGCGGCGGTCGCATGGACCTGTTCAATCTCGGCGCGACTCAGTTCTTCAATCGCGATCAGATTTCGGCGGTTCCAGGGCATCGGAGTGGACGTTCGGGGCGGCGGACAGGGTGGGGACAGGCAGGCGCAGTCAGCCCGTCAGGCCGGATAAAAAGTTATGGAATCGTTGCTGGAATCCTGGGGATCCAGGGCGACCACCACCTTCTGGCCTTCGGCCGCCGCGACCGTCAGGCCGCAGTAGTCGGCGGCGAGCGGAAGCTTCCGGCCCCCCCGGTCAACCAGCACCGCGAGCTCGACGGCGGCGGGCCGGCCATGGTCGAACAGTTCATCCAGCGCCGCCTTCGCGGTGCGGCCGGAGTACAGGACATCATCAACCAGGACGACGGTGGCGCCGCCGACATCCGCGGGGATTTGCGTCGGGGAGAATTCCTTGGGAATGGGGTGCCCTTCGATGTCGTCCCGGTGAAACGAGCCGTCGATCACGCCGCAAGGAGCGCCCGGCAACTCGGCCGCGAGGCGGCGGGCCACGGCAATTCCTCCGTTGGCAATTCCCAGCAGAATGGGGGGGCGGGCGGGATGACGGCCGGCGATCAAGGCAGCCAATCGATGAATCGCGGGTTGAATCTGGTCGGAGCCGATGCGTTGAGGTGTCGCCACGGACACTGGTTGTGGCGCGCGCAAGCAGCGCGGTAAAGCGAAAAGCCCGGCCGCATCCTCAGGGCGGAACGGCGCCAAGAAATTTCCATTGATGGCGTCGCATTTCCCTGCCAGCTGTTTTGCCCATGGCCGATGAACCCCCGACGCGCCGTTCCGGATCCGATCGTCCCCCGAGCGCGGGCGGGCTGGCGCGGGCGCAGCGGGTGTTTGGCCGGTACGATCTGGATGCCGAGGCGGGCCGGGGCGGCATGGGCGTGGTCTGGAAGGCCCGCGACGAACGGCTGGACCGTTCGGTCGCGTTGAAATTTCTGCCGGAAGTGGTGGCGGCGGACGAGGACGCGGTGCGCAACCTCCTGCGGGAGACGCGGCGATGTCTCGAGCTGACCCATCCGAACATTGTCCGGGTGTATGATCTGCTGCAGGACGGGCCGGTCGCGGCGATTGCGATGGAGTATGTCGACGGGGAGAGCCTGGCAAAGCGCAAGGCCGCGGCGCCGGCGGGATGCCTGACGGTCGAGGAACTGGCGCCGCTCGCGGCCCAGCTGTGTGCGGCGCTCGACTATGCGCACGAGGTCGCGAAGGTGGTGCACCGGGATCTGAAGCCGGCCAATTTGCTGGCGACCCGCGACGGCCGGTTGAAGGTGACTGATTTTGGCATCGCCCGGAGCCTGACCGACACCCACACGCGGCTGACCGGACGGGCGGGCGACACGAGCGGCACGCTGGCCTACATGAGCCCGCAGCAACTGATGGGCGGGGATCCGGCGCAGAGTGACGATATTTACGCGCTGGGCGCCACACTTTACGAACTGCTCACCGGCAAACCGCCGTTCTGCAGCGGCGACCTGTCGCTGCAGATCCGGGAGGTGGAGCCGAAGCCGCTCAATGAACGCCGCGCGGTGCTGGGCCTCGCGCCGGTTCCCCGGATCTGGGAGGAGACGGTCCAGGCGTGTTTGGCCAAGAAGCCAGGGGACCGACCGCTGCGCGCCGGCGACGTGGCGGTGAGATTGGAGCTCGCGGTCGGTGGGGTCTGGGGACGACTCGCGGCCACGACGCCGCCGCTGCCGCTCGGGGAGGTCCAGCCGCATTTGCCCGCCGCCTGGTCGACGAAGGCGGGCGAGTTCATCGTCGCGGTTGACCCGGCCGACGCAAAAGCGCGACTTTGGCTCGGACCGGTCTCCGATCTCGAAGTCGCGGGCGGGAAGGCCGTGTTGAAGGATCTTCCGGACGGCGAGCAGGAACTGACCGTGCAGGCGCCGGGTTACCATCCGTTCACGACCCGGGTCACGGTGAAAGCTGGCCGGGGAAGTGTTGAAGCCAAGCTGGTGCCGGTGCGGGGCGCCGTAAGTATTGCGGCCCGATCCGGCACCGAGGTGATCGCGGTAGACGAGCGCGGCCGCGAAACGCGGGTGGGGAAGGTGCCGCCCGCCGGCGTGCTCGAAGCCGCGAATTTGCTCACGCTGGGCCGCTACACTTTCAAGCTTGGACATGCCGACTGCGCGCCGGTAACCGCGACGGGCGTCGAACTGGTGGCCGGCCGCACGGTCAAGGTGACACCGGCGCAAACGCCGCTGCCCGGCGACTTGTGCGTCACTTCGACGCCGGCCGGCGCCGAGGTCCGCGTGAACGGCGTGGTGGCCGGTCCAACTCCGGCGACCATCACGGACCAGCCCAGCGAACAATCGCTCCGGGTGGAAGTCATGCTGCGAGGATTTCGGCGGATGGAACGCGCGGTCGTCCTCAAACCCCGGGAAGTCTGCACGGTCAACGTGGGCGCGTTGACGCCGGAGAACGGCGGGATCGACTTGCGATTTGCGAATGCCGCGTTCCGGTGGGTGGATTCGCAGGTGCAGGTTGACGGCAAGATGATCGAGCCGCCGCGCACCGTGGCCGGAGTCGAGGCGACGCCGGCCCAGGCGGACCGCGGGGCCGAGGCCGTCCCCGGCCCTGCAGCGCCCAACCTGCCGTTTTTGATTGCGGGTCTTGCAGTCGGCTCCCGCGCCGTCGAGATCACCCATCCCGACTGCGAGCCGTGGCGCCAGGCGGTGATGGTGCGTGACCACGAGACGACCGTGGTGAACGTGGCGCTGAAGCCCAAGCCGGGCACCGTGGCAGCCAACCGCACCGGCGGGATCCCAGTGTCCCTGGACGCGCCCGGCCCCGAGGACGGCGCACCTTGGACGGTGCCGGATCTAGATCTTGAGCTGGGGTGCATCCGGCCCGGCAAGTTCACCATGGGCAGCGAGAACGGCAGCAACGATGAAAAACCGCTGACCCGCGTAACACTGACGCAGGGCTACTGGCTGGGAAAGACGGTCGTGACCCAGCGCCAGTGGGAAATGGTGATGGGCGGCAATCCGGCTGACTTCAAGAATGCCGGTCCGGACGCGCCGGTTGAACGGGTTTCGTGGGACGACGCGATGCAGTTCTGCCAGAAGTTGACGGAGACCAAACTGGCGGCGGGGCGCCTGCGGGAGGGCTTCGTCTACACGTTGCCGACGGAGGCGCAGTGGGAATATGCCTGCCGGGCGGGAACGACGGGAGATTACGCCGGCATTCTGGATGCGATGGCGTGGTACAACCAAAACAGCGGCGGTACGACCCATCCGGTGGCCCAAAAGAAGCCGAATGCCTGGGGCCTCTATGACATGCACGGCAATATCTGGGAGTGGTGTCGGGACTGGTATGGCAATTATCCGGGCGGAGCGGTCACTGATCCGGCGGGCGCAGCTTCCGGCGGTCTTCGCGTCAACCGCGGCGGCGCCTGGAACGGTTCCGCCAAGGTCTGCCGGTCCGCGTCGCGCGGCGGGTACGCCCCCGGAGGCCGGCACTTTCTCGGCTTCCGTGTCGCCCTGGTGAACGACGGCGGCGCTGCGGCGTCAGGAGCGGACCGCCCGGGCGCGGAACAGCAGGCTGCAGCGCCGCCGGCCAAGGAGCAGCGCGCCCAGGACTTCAGCGCGGCGAAGATTCACCCCCTGTCAACCAAGAAAACCACGCGGCCGGGCGTGCTCGTCGCGGGACTCGCCGCGCTCGCGCTGGCCGGCGCGGGATGGTGGTTTTGGGCCTCGCATTCCGGCGCCCCACGGAAGTCCGAGACCAGGCCGCCAATCGTCCCGGAAAAGACTGTGGTGGCAGGCGAATCCGCCGCGCCGCGGCCGCAGGCGGAGAAGTCTCCCCGCGCGGCGGATGTGAGTCAGTCACCTGCGGCGGTTCCGGCTGCCTCTGGTGAACCGCGGGTGGCGGAAAACCCGTCGCCGGTGTCGTCAGCCCCGCCCGCTCCGCCCGCCGTGCCGCGGACGGAAGTCGCGCCCGCGGCGCCGACGCCGGAAACGACGGCGAATTCAACCCCGGCTTCCCCTCCGGCTGCGGCAACGGGGCCGGCCCAAACCGCGCCGCCAGCCCCGACCGTCGCCGTGGCTCCGCTGCCGCGTGAGTTCACCGTCAAGGTTGATCCGCCCGACGCCGCCGCCCGGCTCTGGATCGGATCATTCTCCAATGTAGAAATTGCGGATGGCACTGCGATCCTGAAGGACCTGTCCGACGGCGAGCAGGAACTCACCGTGAAAGCGCCGGGCTACGAGCCGATCACCTCGCGGGCAACGGTGAAGGACGGCCGTGGCAGCATCGCGCTCAGCCTGATCCCCGTCTATGGCGCGGTGACCGTCGCGGCGCGGCCCGGCACCGTGGTGACCGCGGTGAACGAGCGGGGCCGGGAAACGTCCGTGGGGACGGTGCCGCCGGGCGGGATTCTCGGGGCGGCGAAACTGCTCACGGTGGGACGCTATGCGTTCAGGCTCTACCACCCTGACTGCGCGGAGGTGACCGTGCCCGCAGTCGATCTGGTGACCGGCCGCACGGCCAGGGTGGCGCATCTGCAATCGCCGCTGCCCGGGGAGTTGCGCGTTTTGTCAATGCCGTCAGGTGCGGAAGTGCGCGTGAACGGGGAGGCCGTTGGCTGGACCCCCGCCACGCTGAAGAGCCAGACCTGTGAACAAACGCTCCGGGTCGAGGTGGTGCGGCGTGGTTGCCGGACCGTCCGGCAGGACGTGACGCTCAAGGCCCATGAGACCCGCACGATCGATGTCGGCACGCTCGTTGCCCAAAGCGGAGGCATCAGCCTGCGAATTTCGGGTTCGGATTTCCGATTGGCTGATGCCCAGGTGTCGGTGGACGGCAAACCGGTGCAGCCTGGACGCGGACCGGAGGCCGGAGCCGGCGGGGCGGACTCCGTTGCGCCGTTGGTCATCGGGGGTCTCGACGTCGGATCCCGAGCCGTGGAGATTGTGCATCCCGATTGTGACGGGTGGCGGCAGACGGTTTCAGTGCGCGATCAGGAGACGACGTTGGTGGAAGTGGTTCTGGTGCCAAAGCCCGGGACCGTGGCGTGTGAGACCACGCCGGCCGGAGCGCGGGTGGTGATCAATGGCGGCGACCGGCGCGACGTGGCATTTGGCAACGGCCGGCCACCGACGGAAACCGTGACACCGGTGCGGGGAACGCTGCCCCCCGGAGCCTATAGCTTGCGGTTTGAACTCAAGGGCTACAAGCCGGCCACCCGCACCGTCACGGTGACGGCCAACGGTTCCGTTCAGGTCTCGGCCTCCCTCGATAAGATCGGTCCGGACGAGGGAAAGTCGATTGTGGTGCCGGATCTAAATCTTGAATTGGTTCCTATCCGGCCGGGCACGTTCCTGATGGGCAGCGAGAACGGCCAGGGCGACGAGACGCCGGTTACTCGCGTGACGTTTACAAGAGTCTGGTGGTTGGGAAAGACCGCGGTCACCCAGGGGCAGTGGGAGGCGTTGATGGGCAGCAATCCGTCGAATTTCCAGGGCGCGGACCGGCCGGTCGAGATGGTTTCATGGGACGAAGCCACGCAGTTTTGCTTGAAGCTGACGGAGCGCGAGCGCGCTGCCGGCCGCCTGCCGGATGGCTACGAGTACACGCTCCCAACCGAGCCGCAATGGGAGTATGCCTGCCGGGCCGGAACCACTGGAGATTATGCCGGCAATCTCGATTCGATGGGATGGTACAGCCGGAACAGTGGAAGAACGACGCATCCGGTCGCCCAAAAACAGCCGAATGCCTGGGGACTCTATGACATGCACGGAAATGTCTGGGAATGGTGTCGGGATGCCTATGGTGATTATCCGGGCGGTCCGGTTACGGACCCAGCGCCGGCGTTTTTCCCGGGAGCCCAACGGGTCTATCGCGGCGGTTGCTGGGTCAGCGACCCCGGGGACTGCCGATCCTCCCACCGCGACCATCTTGAACCCGGGAATCGCAGTTATCGCCTCGGATTCAGGCTGGCCCTCGCCCCGCTGCCGGGTGCCGCCGGAACCGCGGGCGACCGGTCTCCGGCAGAGGATCGCTCCACCGAAGCCTTGGCGGCAGCGGACAAGCTGCGCAACCTGGACGAAGCCCACGCTTTGACCGTGCCGGATCTGAACCTTGAAATGGTCTACTTGCGGCCGGGCACGTTTACGATGGGCAGCGGAAAAGGTGAAAGCGATGAGAGGCCGCTTACGCGGGTGACGTTTGCCCGGGGCTTCGGGTTGGCCAAGACGCCTGTGACCCAGGCCCAGTGGCAGTTGCTGATGGGAAACAATCCCTCCAACTTCGAGGGCGCGGACCGGCCGGTGGACACGGTCACGTGGTATGACGCGATGAACTTCTGCCTCAAGCTCACGGAGCGGGAGGTTCAGGCTGGACGGTTGCCGGCGGGGTACGAGTACACCCTGCCGACCGAGGCCCAGTGGGAGTATGCCTGCCGGGCAGGGACGGATGGAGATTATGCCGGCAATCTGGAGGCGATGGCATGGTTCAGCCGGAACAGCCTGAAAACGACTCACTCGGTTGGACGGAAGCAGCCGAATGCCTGGGGTCTTTTTGACATGCACGGAAACATTTGGGAGTGGTGCCGTGACTGGTACGGAGGCTATCCGGGTGGTGCGGTCACGGATCCGCCCGGACCTTCTGCAGGAACGGTTCGCATTCACCGGGGCGGATGCTGGGTCAGCGATTCCGGCGATTGCCGTTCGTCCCGCCGGGATGCCCTTGAACCGGGCAAGAGCAGCTACCATCTTGGTTTCCGGGTTGCCCTCGCGCCCAAGGCCAGCCCGTAGCCCGTCGGACTGCTCAAACGTTGATGCCGGGCCAGCTGCAACACGCTCCCAAACGGCGTCCGCCGTTTGTTGGCAACCTGGAGGGCGAAGCCCGACGGGTTGCTAGCTCTCCAGCCAGCGCACCAGCTCTTCGGCGCCGCCGATGACTGTGCCGCGTTGATATTCGACTGCGAGCAGCGCCGCGTACGAAGCCTCGGCAAACCGCCGGCAGTGCAGCAGCACGCGCGCCTGCTGTCCTGGCGCGCGCACGAGCCGGCCGAGCGCCTGGTTGACCTTCTGCATGCCCGGAATCTGGTAGACGCGATGAAACGCCGCGGTGCGGCTGAGGCCCCGGCGCTCCAGTTCGGCCAGCCGCGACCGCTGGATGGCGTTCACTTCCGGAAGCGCCGGCCCCACCACCATCGCATGCGTGACGCTCCGCTCGATCGAGGGCGAACGCGCGGCGCTCGAACGGCGCAAGGCGGAGACGCAACTCGCCGCGATCACGGCCTCGGCCGATCGAAGCAGCCGAGACGCACATCGGGAGCCTCGCGGAAGTCGACGAGCGCAGCGCGGCGCTCGCCGCCGAGTGCGCTCGCCTCGAGCGCTTCGAAGCCGCCGTCGGCCTCGCGCGCGCGACGATCGAGGAGCGGACGAAGGAATCGCATCACAAGTTCGCGCGGCGCCTCGAGGATTACGCCGTCCACACGCTCGGCGCCGTGACGAACCGGCGCTACCGCGACATCCGCGTCGATCCGACGAGCTCGCGTCCACGTGCGCGCCCCTCAGACGGGCGCGATCGTCGACCTCGACCGGCTCTCGGCCGGAACACAGGAGCAAGCGTTCCTCGTCGTCCGGCTCGCGATGGCGCGGATGTTCTGCGAAGGCCTCGAGCGACGCCGCTATTGCTCGACGATCCGTTCGCCTTCTGGGACGACGAGCGCATCGCGCGCGGCTTCCCGCTGTTGCGCACGGCCGCCGCCGAAACGCAGACGATCGTGTTCACGACGAGC
>CAWDQK010000101.1:0-43220 GCA_963804395.1 uncultured Verrucomicrobiae bacterium
CGGGTCATGCGCGAACCGCGGATCAAAGTGCCGGCCGAGACCGGGGAGGCGATCTACCATTGCACCAGCCGGGTGGTCGGCGGGCAGCGGCTGCTGGATGGTCCGGCCCGGGAGGTGTTCCGGCGCCAGATGTGGGTGCTGGTGGACTTCTGCGGACTGGAGCTGGTCACCTATGACTTGCTCTCGAACCATGTGCACCTCCTGGTGCACGTGCCGCAGAAGACCGCGGTGCCCGACCCCGAGCTCGTGCGCCGCTACGCGCTGCGCCATCCCGGTTCGGACCGCCGCCAAGCCCGGCTGCTGCGGAGCATCCAGGCGATGCTGGAACGCAACGACGAGGCAGCCAAGGCGTGGCGGCAGCAGCAGCTGGCGATGATGGGCGACATCTCCCCGTTCATGCAACTGCTCAAGCAGGGCTTCACGGTCTGGTATAACCGGGCCCACCACCGGTTCGGAACGTTCTGGGCGGAGCGCTTCGGCTCGGAACTGGTGGAGCACGCCCGCGACTCCGCCGCGGTCGTGGCGGCCTACATTGACCTGAATTGCGTGCGGGCCGGCCTGGCGCGCGATCCGAAGGACTACCGCTTTTGCGGTTACGCGGAGGCCGTGGCGGGCAACCTCCGGGCGCAGCGCAGCCTGGCCTGGGCGCTCGGGCTCGCGGGCTGGGCGGAGGTCCAGGCGGCCTACCGGCAGCGGCTGTTTGGCACCGCCGCCGCGCCTCGGGAACAGGCGGCCAGCGTGACCGCGCAGCAACTGCAGGCGGTGCTAGCGGCCAACGGGCATCTGCCCCTGGCCGAGGTGCTGCGCTGCCGAATCCGCTACCTGAGCGCGGGAATGGTGCTGGGCGGGCGGGCGTTTGTACAGCAGCAGCTGGCGGCGCACCAGGCGCGGACCGGCCGGGGCCGCAGCCCCGAGCCCTGGTTGTTGCCCGCATTCACCGACTGGGGCGAACTCGCGATCCGCCACCGGCTGCGCGGACCGGCCTTTGGGTAGAAACTGCCGCCGGTCCCTGGCAACGTCCTGGGCTGGCGCTTCCTGGATTCACCAGCGCCGAGATTGCAGCGCGTGGGCTTTGCCGGCGGTTTGGCGCCAGTTTGCCGCCTCCCGAGGGAGCCCGCGGTCGCCCGCCGGGCACCATAGGCAATCCCAGGATCTTGCTTTGTGGGTCCTGTCCCCCAAACGGGCGGATGGAGCCTGTCCCCAGCCGCACAACCCCCATGGGGTCTGTCCCTGACTGCGATCCAGCCTGTCACCAGAAGACGGTTCACCGATACAGTGCGCCCCCGACACCTGCGATAAAAGACGCCCGAAGGTCGAGTCCGTCCCCACCTGCCAAACAACCTGGGACAGATGCCGTGATCCGAGTTCCAGACGTAGCCTGTCACCAGGCAACGCTCCCACCATTTTGGACTCCAGCGAGGCGCAGCCTCAGACCGCTGAGGGCGGTGGGCAAATGGTATTGGTCGTTGGCGGAGGCGGGGGGCACGGAAGGCGCCTCGCTGTAGTGTCCGCTGCGCGGACAAGGAAACGGAGGTGAGTCCGGTGGAGCGGCATGGCGCCTTGCGGTGCCAGATATTAGCCGACAAGCGGCGGTTGCTCCGGTAAGGGAGAACAAAAGCGCCCCACCGGACTCGCCATGAAGATGACCCATAGTTTCGCCGAGCTCCAGCAGGAACACGTCATGCTGGAGTTGGAGTGTATCGACCGGATGTATCTGAACGCCTACGTGCCTCAGCTCACGAGCGAGGGCGGCATCGCGGCGTTTTGCCGCGGGTATCTCGGCCACCGTTTTGCCTCCACTAAGCAGGCGGCGGCAATGACGGATGCCTTCGTGGGAGCGATCCGCAGTTTCATCGCCCGGGAAGGGCTGGAGCTGGTGCGCTTCCAGAAGGGTCAGCGCAAGGACGACCTGATGCAGGCCCGGTTGCGCCGCTTCAAGAAGGACGAGGGCGTGGTCTTTGTCGGGGTAGCCCAGGAGAAGGTTCGTGTGCCGCGCACCACCCGGCTGAAGTTGGAATCCGGCGGCACCATTCCGTGGATCATCTACAGCACGGCGATGGTGAACGTGTACTACTTCTACTGCCTGGACCGGGATTTCGGCCCGTTCTTCCTGAAGTTCTGTTCCTATTTTCCGTACGGGGCCAAGCTGTGCCTCAACGGCCATGAGTATCTCAAGCGCCAATTACAGCAGCGGGGCATCCACTTTGAGGCCCTCGACAACGGGCTGTTGTCCTGCGCCGATGTGCCGGCCGCCCGGCGGATCAGCCAAGGATTAAGCGCCGCGAAAATCGACGCCTTGTTCCGCAAGTGGCTGGCACGGCTGCCCCATCCTTACAGCCCGAAGGATCGGCGCGCCGGCTACCGCTATGAGCTTTCGATTCTCCAAGCGGAGTTCTCCCTCACTCAGATCTGGGACCGAGCCGATCACGGCCGGGCTTTCTTCGAGGAGCTGATCCGCGAAAACATCGATTTGGGCCGTCCTGAACAGGTGCAGTTGATCTTTGGTCGCCGGATGCAAAGAAAGACCGCTTGCGCCTGCACCGCATCATCGAGCGCATCCCCAAGACGCAGCGTTATCGGCTCACCGACTTCGGCTTAAAAGTCGCTCTGTTCTACAGCCGCCTCCACCAACGCTTCATTCGACCCGGCCTGTCCGAACTCTGCGATCCGAACGCCACCACCACTCCGACGTCTCTCGCTCATGCCTTTGCCGCCTTCCGCCGCGCGCTCAACGCCTTCGCCGAAGAAAAACTTGCCGCCTGAAAACTTGACCTGCTCACACCATGTTCTGAACTTCAAGGACTCTAGCCAGGAACTCCTCCGCCTCTTAGGTCACTCCCATGTCAGGGACAAGCAACTCACCGCCATCGCCGGCCAGCGTTTTCCCGTTGGGTGCGGCACGCGTCGCGCCGCTTTCAGGTCCCCACGGCCCTGACGATCACAGACCGTTCGATGAAGATCGAGTCTTCAACCTCTGACGATGATCGCGTATTCGCCCTGTGGCGGCAATGCGAGGGCATCGGTCTGGCCTCAAAGAGCATCAACCCCGATCTGCAACAATGAAGGTTGCCCAACGTTCCTGGGATCGTTACTTCGGGACCCGGTCGGCTTTCGCACCGGTCAAAGATCCAGACTCCTCGGAAGCCGACGCCACCAACACACATCGAAACCCGCACTGGTCGCTCCGACGGTCGGGCTTGAGGCAGTAGCGGTACGACAAGAGCAGATAGAACGAGCCGCTAAAACAGAACGCGCCGCCCCGCGCCACCCGCAAGCCGTTCCTGCCGTTGTAGAAATCGGCGCACCACTGGCAAACGTTGCCACTCATGTCAAAAAGCCCGTAACGATTGGCCCGAAAGCGGCCCACCGGGGAAGTCCGGGGGTAGCCGTCGTTATATCCCTCGATCACACCCCAGTCCGCCGGCCAGTCATCATCGCGCGCCTCCGTTCCCGCAAAATTCCCCGCTCCGGGCGGCGGCGGCCATTCTCTTCCCCACGCGTAAACACCCTTGATTTGCGCATCTTTGCTCTGCGGCGTGCCACCGGCCGGTTCCTCCAGCCCCGCCGCCACGCTCCATTCGGCGTCCGTTGGCAGGCGGTATTCCTGGTCCGCACCCAGCCGCCCCTCCCGCCGCTCCTTTTCCGTCAACCAGCGGCAGAACGCGGTGGCGTCATTCCAGCTGACACCACAGACCGGATGCGTCGGCTCCTGGGGAAAACCCGGGCTGCGCCACGTGTTGCCCAGCTTCTTCCACCGGTCCCCACCAATCGAATACATGCCCGCCGTCGCATCGTAGCCCGTGTCTTTCACGAACGCGGCGAAATCCTGCACCCGGGTGTCCCAAACGCCGAACAAAACCGCGAGCCCCGGCACGGGCAGGAATCTCATTCCGAGCGCATTTTCCCACCCTTGCCCAGGCCTGGGTCCGCGCTGTTCTCCCGCCCTCGCCGGTCCTCCCGTCGCCTGGCCGGCCGGACCGGGCGCTGCGACCCCACCCTTTGGCGCCTGGGCCGGGAGGGTGTCGCCCAAGGCCAGGGCGAGCATGACGAAAAACCAGGGACGGAAAAGACTGATCTTCATTCGCGATAGGTTCGGGCCCCGAAAGCTGGCCGCAGGGCGGCGCGGTCGGGGTTCCAAGGGTGCAAGTCCATCGTCGGCGAATCAGGTTGGCACAGTTTTGACCAATTGTCCCGGAGCGAACGCCGGGCAGGGATCACTTTCTCCAGTTGATGATTACAGTTTCATGATGGCGGACCGCCGGGCGGTTGGCAAGCCGATGACGGGGCCCGCCGCCCACCGCCGCCCGGGTCGGATTGACACCAACCGCCGCGGACTCATGATTGATCGTCGATAACTGTTGCAAATGGTAATAATCGATGAGCCGAACCGCCCGAGCCTGCGCCCGTGAACTGCTGGAAACGGTGCCGGCCGTGATGCGGTTCATTCGCGACGGCTTCCGCCTGCACCGCGCCACGAGCCTGTCCCTTCCCCAATTCCGCACCCTGGTCTTCCTCGACCAGACCAGGAATTCCTCATTGTCCGCGGTGGCCGGACATCTGGGGATTTCCCTGCCAGCCATGTCGCGGCTGATCAGCGGACTGGTCGGCGGCGGATTGGTCGGGCGCCGCGCAGTTCCGAGCAACCGGCGGCAGATCGCCCTGAAGCTGACGGCCCGGGGGCGGGCGACATTGGAATCAGTACGGGATGAAATCCGGCTCCGGCTGGCCGACGCCCTGGAGGTTCTCCCGGTGTCCGAGCGACGGACGATTCAACGAGCGCTGCCGGCTTTGCGCAACGCCTTCGGGCCGCAGACCGCGCCCGGAGGGAAGCCCGGCCGGACCGAATCATGACGACTCTGAATTCCGCCGGATCGAACGGTCGATCCGGCGAGGAAGGGTGAACCCGAACCAACTGGATGAATCCCCCATGAAAGAGTTGAAATCATCGCCGGCGTGGACAGCCGCAGTCGCGATCGGCCGGCAAGACCGGATTGGATCGCCTCCTTCCCAGCCCCGCCATTCGCAGGCGGTGGCCGGCAACCCGGCCCACACCGCTTCCGGCCTGCGCCCGAAAGCCGGGTTGATCGTCTCGCTGTGCGCCTCCATCGCGTTCGCCACGGGCCTGGCGGTCGCTGAACCCGCCCCGCCCCCGCCCGCCCAGCCCTTGACGCTCGCCCAGGCGATCGACGCCGTGCTCATGCGGTATCCGTCGATCGACGCCGCCCAGGCTGCGGTCGACGCGGCTCGCGGCCGTTCGCTCGAAACCGGGGCCGCCCGGCTGCCGCAGGTTTCCGTCAACGGAGCCTACAGCTACATGTCGTTTCGGCCCTACGTCAACTTCTCAGGTCCGGGCGGTACGAGCGCCTCGTTGTACGAGACAATTGCCAACAGTTACAACGTGACCCTGGGAGTCAGCCAGCTGCTCACCGACTTTGGCCGCACCGACGCCCTGGTGGCGCTCGCCCGCACCGGCGAACTTTCCGCCCGCGATGCCCTGGAGCAAGTTCGCCATCAACTTGGCTATCAAACCATCCAGGCGTTTTACAGCGCCCTGCTCTGGCGTGAATCCGTGGCCGTGGCCGACGAGGAGATCCGGGCGCTGGACGAAGCCCTGCGAATCACCGAGACCAAGCTTGGCAGCGGCAAGGCCACGAAATTTGACGTCCTCACAACGCAGGTTCGTCTCGCCAATGCCCGCAACGCCCGGACCGACCGCGTCGCGGCGCTGGAAAAGCAGGAGTCCCTGCTGCGCCAGTTGCTGGGCTACGCCCCCGGCTCCCCGGTCCTGATCGCCGGAGAGATTGCCCCCCCGGCCGGTCTCCCCGATCTCTTGGCCACGATCGCCGAGGGACTGCAGAGCCGCCCGGAAATGAAGCTCGCCCGGGACGCCGCCGCCGAAGCCGGATTCAAGCTCGACGCCGCCAACCGCGAGAACCGGCCGGTCGTCGCCGCCCAAGCCGTCGCCGGTTTGGAAGACGGAATGCTGCCTGCCATGTACGACAACAAGGGCTACGTCACGGCAATCCTCAACGTGTCCGTGCCGGTTTTCACCGGCCGGCGGATCGCCGGCGAGCGCGTCGCCGCCCGCGGCGAATTGCGCTCGGCGGAGGACCACGCCAGCGAGCTCGCCCGCACGATCACGACCGACGTGGAGGACGCGCTCTCCGACCTCAGGAACGCCCAGGCTCACCTCGCCAGTGCGGACACCATGGTCGCCCAGGCACAGGAGGCGCTCTCTCTCGCCGAATTGCGTTACACCAGCGGCGTCATCACCAATTTTGAGCTGCTCGATGCCCAGAGCAACGCTCGCGCCGCCGAACTCGCCCGCCTCCAGTCCCGTTACAACTGTGTGCTTGCCCGCCAGGCCGTCGCCCGCGCCGCCGGCGAGCAGCCCGCCCCGCGGTAGGCGGGATCGAAGCCCGGAGGACGCAGCTGCGGGTTTGGTGAGCAATGTCCTGGCCGCATCTCCGGGGACCGGCACGCATCAGGAGCGTCGCGTCTCCCGGCGCTGGACTCCCTCGTTCCAGCTTAGCCGCGCCTCCGGTCACTCCGCCACAAACTCAGCTTCGATGGCCCCTTCGGCCTTTTCCTCCTCCTTCAAGTGGTGGGCCTCGGGCTGCAACAGCAGGCAGAGTGGAATTGCTGCCAGCAGGATAATGCCGGCCAGGACGAATCCGTTCTCAAAACCCAGCACCATCGCCCGCCGGACGATCCCCTGACTCGCGGCGAACGCGATCTTGCTCTGGGGATTGGCGACCAGCCCGGCTTCGTGATGGAAGGTCAGCGCCAGGGCCCGCAAACCAAGCCGGATGTCGAAACGCTGCGACTGCACGGGTAAGACCTCGCCCAGGCGAACCGCGTGAAGATGAATGGAGTTCGTGACAAAGGTGTTCAACAGCGCGATGCCCAGCGATCCCCCGACGTTTTGAAAGACGTTCAGAAAGCTGCTGGCCATTGGCAGCTCGTGGCGGGGAACCGCGTTGAGCGCCGCCGCCATCAGCGGAGCCATCATCAACGCGAGACCGGCGCCACGGCCAATCTGCGGCAGCACCAACATGGGCCAATCCGACAGCGGATCGAGCAGTCCGAACACGATCAGCGAACTTCCCACCATGATGCAGCCGACCGCGGTCAACGCCGCCGGACTGTATCGATCCGCCAGCCGCCCGGCCAGCGGCATGGTCAGGCCGACCGCCAGGGCGTTGGGCAACATCCAGAGCCCGGCCTGCACCGGGGTGTATCCCATCATATTCTGGAGAAAAATCGGAAATAGAAAGACGCTCCCGAACAGTCCGACCGCGCGGAAGATGGCCAGCAAAATGCTCAGGACGTAGTTCGGAATGGCAAAGAGGCGCAGATCGAGCAGCGGATGCTCGACGGCCAGTTCGACCGCGATGAACATCACCAGGCCGACAACCGTAATGCCCTCGCAAACCCGGATGTAGTCCGATTGCCAGCCCTTGACCTGCCCGTTGGAAAGGGCGGTGAGCCCGGCGATGAGCGCCATCGACAGGAAGACGTACCCGAGCAGGTCGAAGGGGCGCTTCGGTCCGTGGGCGCGCAGCGAACCCATGACAATCATGCCGGCGAGCAGAGTCAGAACGCCCACCGGCAGGTTGACCGAGAAGATCGTCCGCCAGCCGTAAGCATCGGTGAGGTATCCGCCCAGGGTCGGCCCAATCGCCGGACCGGCCATGATGCCCATTCCCCAAATGCCCAGGGCCTTGCCGCGCTCATGCGGCTCGAACAGCTCAGCCACAATGGACATCCCGATGGGCTGGATGGCGCCGCCCCCCAGCGCCTGGAGGATGCGGGCCGCAATCAACGATTCATAGCTCCACGCCATGGCGCAGGCCGCGCTGGCCAGGGTGAAGAGCAGGAGGCTGCCAAGGTAGAGAGCCTTGTAGCTGATCCGGTTGGTGAGCCAGCCGACGAACGGCATCACGACGGCCGAGGTGAGCATGAAACCTGTCGCCACCCATTCGATCTGCTCCCGGTCGACCCCGAAGGTGCTCATCATGTGCGGCAGGGCGACGTTGACGATGCTCGAGTCCAGCACCGCCATGAACGTTCCGAGCATGATGATGCCCAGAACACCCCACCGGTTGCCCCGCAGGTCGCGATCGCTACTCATGCCCCGATTCCGGCCTCGGCTTAATCCCCGCCGACGTGCCGCAGTGGATCCGCACTTCCACGGACAGCCCTGGTCCGAGCGCCAGCTCCGGCGGCACCGTCAGGGCAATGCGCAGGGGCACGCGCTGGGTAACCTTGATGAAGGTCCCCGAGACGCCCTCGGCGGGAATCAGGCTGAATTCGGAGTTGGCTGCGCGCAGAATCTCCGTCACCCGCCCGTGCAGCCGCAGCGAGGAATAGGCGTCGACCGAAACATCCACCTCGTCGCCGATCGCGACGTCTTCGAGATACTTTTCCTCGATGTTGGCATCCACGCGCAAGGTGGCCGGGTCGAACATGCTGATCACCGGCTGGGCGGCCATGGGCATCGCGCCGGGATCGATCCACCGGCGGACCACCCAGCCGTCAAAAGGCGCTTGCACCGTGCACCGGGCCAGGTTGCTCCGGGCATTCTCTGCCGCCGCGGAGGCTTCGGCCACGCGGCTCCGGGCCAGCTCCAGCGCCGCCTTGGCCGCCGCGATGTCCTCCTTGCGCGACCCCTGCTGGAGCAGAACCAGGCTTTGCACGGCATTTTCCCGGCTCTGCTGGGCCGATTCATAAGCCGTGTGAGCCCGGTCGAAATCGTCCTGGGTCACGGCGGCGCCCTTGAACAACGCCTGGATCCGCTCAAAGCTCAACCGTGTCATTTCCTCTTCGTCAGCGAGCCGCTTGACCGTGGCATCCGCGGCTTTCACCTCCTCGGGCCGGCTGCCGTTCACCGCCTTCTCGTACAACGCCTCGCTCAAGCCGAGGCCGGCGCGGGCCGAAACCAGGGACGCCTCCCCCTGGTTCAGCGCCGCCTGCGGGATGGCCGGGTCCAGCTGGAAGACGACCGTCCCCTTCCGGACAAACATTCCCTCGTGCACGGCCACGCTGACCAGGCGCCCGCTGATCTCCGGCGCGACATCCACCAGGTGGCCGGCGAAACGGGCATCGTCGGTGAAGACAATACCCCGCATGAAGATGAACCAGTAGCCGAACACGCCTGCGGCAATGGCCGCCACAATGGCAACTCCTGCCTGAATCCTCCGGCGCCGGCGTCCGCCGTCGCTTCCCTGCCCGGAATCCTCCGGATTCACGGCTGCAAGCCTGGCCGCCTCCGGCTCCGTGGACGATGATCCTGCTTTGATGCTCATTGGGTCTGGAAATGGTTTAGCCGTATCCATGCAAATTGTAGGAGCGAGCTTGCTCGCGATACAGAGGACGAAATCGCCTGTCCCTCGACTCCGCTCGGGACCCTGAGCTTGTCGAACGGGCAAGCAGGCTCCTACATCGGTCACCGAACGGCGTTGTTGTTCACGAGCGAGAACGGGGCATATTGCATAGACACGTTTTAGGAAGAAGGTCGCGGTGACCCCGCCCCATTGAGGAACAGATCCACCACCGTCGCATGACTGCGCTGGGATTCGGGCCAGCCCTCCAGCTCCCACGAGCGGGCCCGCAACATGCCCAGCAGATACTCGGTCAGAATCCCCGCGGGAATATCGGCCCGGATTTCGCCCGAGGCCATTCCCTGGGCAATGACCGTCGTCACTGCTTCCGTCATTGTCCGGCGCCGCTTGCGCCAGCGCTGGCGCAGTCCGGCCCGGCCATGCTCCATCACGCGCTCGTCCTCGGAAAGGATGATGCGAAAAAGCGGCCGCCGGTCCCGGAAAAAAACCACAATGTTCTCGCCCATCCGCAGCAGTCGTTCGTGAAAGGTCCCGTCCTCAGCGGCGATCCGCCGGAGCCGCGCGCACATTTCCTCCAGGCCCGCCACCATCGACTGAAAAATCACGTCCTCCTTGTCGTCAAAATACAGATAAATGGTCCCCTTGCCGACATCGGCCCGGCAGGCGATTTCGTCCAGGGTCACCTCGTCAACGCGGCGCGTCCGGAAGAGCTCCTCGGCAGCCTGCATGATGCGCTGTTTCTTGTCGAGCGTGGTCACTGACTGGCCAGTCAGTCATTTCGGACCGACCCGTCAATTTAAAACCCGCCCGCCGCCCGAGGCCGCCGGGGCCGTCGCTGCCAGACACCGGCCCTTGCTCCAGAAGACGCCGGAGCGGACGCTTCCAGACCGGCTTGCGCCACTCCAAGGGCCGCCCCGCCCACGGAACCGCAGGCCTGGTCAGGCTCAGGGCGCGTCGACCGCGCCGGAGACCGGCGGCGGATTGGCCGGTGCCACGGGCTCCGGCGCCGCCACGTCCGACGCCTTCGCCGGCGACCATTTCGGCGGCCGGGCCACGAGTTCCTTCATGAGCGGAAGCCGCGAGGCGTCCCAACCGCCGCCGAGCGCCATGACGAGAGCAATGCTGGCATCGACCTGGCGGAGCTGGACCTGCACCAGGTTCTCGCGATTGGCCAGTACGGTGTTCTGCGCCGTCGCCACGTTGAGCGAGCTGTCGATGCCGGCCTTGAAGCGGGTCTGCGCCAGCGCGAGATAATGCTCGGCGGACGCCACCGCAGTCCGTTCCTGCTTTTCCTCGATCGCGAGAATCCGGAGGGCGGCAAGATTATCCTCAACCGCCTGGAACGCGGTGAGCACCGTCTGCCGGTAGTTGGCCACGGCCTGGTCGTAGGCAGCCTTGGCCTGATCGTTCACCCCGCGCAGCGATCCGACCGAGAAGATCGTCGCTCCGATCTGGGGTCCAAGCGACCAAAAGCGGCTCGGCCAGTCGAACCAGTTGGAAGAGTTCAAGGACTGGTATCCGGCGGCCCCCCCGAGAGTGAGATTCGGAAAATAGGCCGTCCGGGCCACCCCGATCTGGGCGTTGGCCGCAGCCACCTGCCGTTCCGCGGCGGCGATGTCCGGCCGACGCTCCAGCAGAGCGGAGGGAATGCCCGAAGGAATCGCCGGCACCGTGGAATGGAACGAGGCCGCGGCAATGGAGAGGGCGGCGGGCGGCTTTCCGATGAGCACGGCGATCGCATGCTCGTATTGCGCGCGGGACACCCCGACATCGGTCGCCTGGGTGACCACCGTATCGTACTGGCTTTGGGCGATGGCCAGGTCTTCATCGGAATCGATGCCGTTCTTTACAAGGGAGGCAACCAGATCGAGGGTTTGCCGGTACGACTCGACGGTCTCCGTAAGGATCCGCCGTTGCTCGTCGAGGGCACGGAGCTCGAAGTAATCCTCGGCCAGGGCAACCTGGGTGCTGAGCACGGCCGCGGCCAGGTCAGCCGCGCCCGCCTGGGCCGAGAACTCACTCGCGGCAACGGAGTTCCGGATCCGGCCCCAAAGATCGACGGCATAAGAAGCGTCGAGCGGGAAGTCGAAATTGTTGGCCACAACTCCCGATCCACCGCCGGTCCCGGACGAAGAATAGGTCTGGGATGAACGCGACCGCGTCACCGCCGGCGAAACGGCCGCTGAGGGAAAGAGCGAGGCCCGGGCCTGGACGACCAGGGCGCGTGACACCCGGAAATTCGCCTCGGCCCCGCGAATCGTCTGGTTGGAAATCCGCACCTGTTGTTCGAGCGCGTTCAACTCCGGATCCCCGTAGAGTTCCCACCAGTCGGGACGGATCGCATCGTCATTTGCCCCGGCCGGCTTCCACGCCGCCGCCGCGTCCGCGCCGGACGGCGCCTCTTTGAAGGCCGCGGGCACGGTCGCCGGCGGCCGCTGGTATTTCGGAGCCAGGTTGCACGAGGCGCAACTGAGGGTCAGCACAGCGACGGCCAATGCAGCCAGGCACGGCCGATCCGCGATTCTGGAGATTCGCCGGCGCGCCCGGGCCTCCGTCCCACCCAGCGCAGACAAATCCGTCGGTGATTGGCAAATCGATCGTAGCTTCATGCGATAACCTGAAATCATTGCGGCTCAGCGGGCGGGATGCACCGCCGGCACAGAGGGGATGGGCGCCTCGGCGGGCCGGACCACCCCCAGCCGGGTCAAACGGGTCAGCCAGTTGTTCAGACGATCCATATATAGATAAATGACGGGGGTCGTAAAAAGCGTCATCGCCTGGCTGACGATCAGCCCGCCGACAATGGTAATCCCCAGCGGCCGCCGCAGCTCCGCGCCCATGCCCGAGCCCAGGGCGAGTGGAAGACCTCCAAGCAGCGCCGCAATGGTTGTCATCATGATCGGCCGGAAGCGAAGGATCGAGGCCCGAAAGATGGCTTCGCGCGGCCGGACACCGTCGCGCCGCTCCACCTGCAGCGCGAAATCGATCATCATGATGGCGTTCTTTTTTACCAGGCCGATCAGGAGGATGATGCCGATCAGCGCGATCAGACTCATGTCCGTGTGCGTGATCAGCAGGGCGAGCAGCGCGCCGACGCCCGCGGACGGCAGGGTCGAAAGGATCGTAATCGGATGGATATAGCTTTCGTAGAGCATGCCCAGGACGATATAGACGGCGGCCAGAGCCGCCGCGATCAGGATGGGTTCGTTTGCCAGGGACGCTGCAAACGCCTGGGCCGTGCCACTGAAGGCGCCGCTGATCGTGGTCGGCATCCCCAGCTGCCGTTGCGCGGCATTGATCGCCGTGACTGCATCCCCCAGCGCCACTCCGGGGGCCAGGTTGAAGGAGATCGTGGCCGACGGGAACACGCCGGAATGATTGACGGCCAGCGCCGCGTTGACGGCCTGGAAATGGGTGAAGGCCGACAGGGGCACAACCCCGCCGCCGGCAGAGGAAACGTAGACGTTGGAGAGCGCCGCGGGGTTCTGCCAGAACTCCGGGGCGACCTCCATGACCACATAGTACTGGTTGATGGGTGTGTACCGGGTGGCGATCTCCCGCTCGCCAAAGGCGTCGTAAAGGATATTGTCGATGGTCTGCGCCGTGATGCCGAGCCGAGCCGCGGTGGCGCGGTCGATGACCAGATTGGCCGCGAGACCGTTGTTCTGGGCGTCCGTGTTGACGTCGGTCAGCTGGCGAAGCCGCCGCATGGCCTTGAGCAGCGCCGGTCCCCAATGATTCAGGTCCGCAAGATTGTCGCTCTGGATCGTGTATTGAAATTGCGCGGCGCTCATCCGGCCGCCAATCCGGACGTCCTGGATGGCTTGCAGGTACAATGTGGCGCCCGGCACGGTCGCGAGTTGCGGACGGAGTCGGTTGATGATCTGGTCGGCGGTGGCTTTTCTCTGCTCCAGCGGCTTCAGGGAAACAAAGACCCGTCCCATGTTGATGGTTGTCCCTCCGCCACCGCCCGAAAAACCGATGACCGTGTTGACCCCTGGATCCGACTGCACGATCTTCACCAGTTGCTTGATCCGCCCGGACATCGCCTGGAATGACGTGTCCTGGTCGCCCAAAATGGTGCCGTTGATCCGCCCGGTGTCCTGCTGCGGAAAGAATCCCTTCGGCACGATCCAGTAGAGATAGAAATTGAAGAAAAGCGTGGCGATCGCGATCAGGAGGACCAGCAGGGAATGTTCCAGCACCCAGGTCAGGGCGCGCTCGTACGTCCTGAGCGTCGCATTGAAGGTCCGTTCGTTCAACTTGTACACCCAGCCGTGGCCCTTCTTGCTGCTCCGGAGCCGGGCGCACAGCATCGGCGTGGCCGTGAGCGAGGTGACCAGGGAGACGAGGATCGTGACCGAGAGTACGACCGCGAACTCGCGGAAGAGCCGACCCACGATGCCGCCCATGAGCAGAATTGGCGTGAAGACGGCCACGAGCGAAATGCTCATGGTGAGAACGGTGGAGCCGATCTCCGCCGCGCCCTTCAGCGCGGCGTCCATCGGGCCCATGCCTTGCTCCCGGTAGCGAGTGATGTTCTCCAGGACGACGATGGCATCGTCGACCACAAAGCCGGTGGAAATCGTCAGGGCCATGAGCGAGAGATTGTCGACGCTGTAGCCGAGCAAGTACATGATGCCGAGGGTGCCGATGAGGGAAACCGGCACCGCGACGCTCGGGATCAGGGTGGCCCGGACCTCCCGCAGGAAAACGAAGACGACCAGCACAACCAGGCACGACGGAGATGAGCAGCGAGCGCTCGACGTCCTTCACCGAGGCGCGGATCGTCACCGTTTGGTCGAGGGCCACCGTCAGAGCGATCGCTGGGTTGATGGCGGCGCGCAGCTGCGGCAGCGCCGCCCGGATGCCGTCCACCGTATCGATGATGTTGGCGCCCGGCTGGCGGAAGACGAGATCAGGGAGCCGCAGGCTTGCCATTGGCCAGACCGAGCGAGCGCACGGTCTGCACCGAGTCTTTGACGACCGCGACATCGGAGAGCCGGACCGGTGCCCCGCTCCGGTAGCTGACGATGATCGGCCGGTAGTCTGCCGCCTTCATCAACTGGTCGTCGGCGCCGATCGACCACCGGCGGTTGGAATCCGCCAGGCTCCCCTGCGCCTCGTCCGCGGTCTGGGCGGCGACGGCCCGGCGTACGTCCTCAAGCTGCAGTCCGTAACTGTTGAGCTGGGTCGGATTGACGTCGATCCGCACCGCCGGCGAGGAACTGCCGCCAACAATCACCTGCCCGACGCCCTGGATTTGCGACAGTCGCTGCGCCAGCACCGTCGAGGCGGCGTCATACAAGGCGGAGGGCGGCAGCGTATCCGAGGTCAGGGCGATGATCATGATCGGGGCGTCCGCCGGATTCACCTTGCGATAGGTGGGATTGGCCGGAAGGTCCGTCGGCAGATAGCTGCGAGCCGCATTGATCGCCGCCTCGACGTCACGGGCGGCGGCGTCGATATTGCGGCTGAGATCGAATTGGAGGGTGACGCTCGTCTGGCCGAGCGTGCTTTGCGCTGTCATCTCCGCCACGCCGGCGATCCGGCCGAAGGACCGTTCCAGGGGTGTGGCCACCGACGAGGCCATGATCTCGGGGCTTGCTCCGGGCAGGGAGGCCGAGACCGAGATCGTCGGGAAATCGACCTGCGGGCAGCGGCGACACCGGAAGAAACCGGTACGCCACGATGCCCGACAGGGCGACGGCAGCGGTAAGCAGCGTCGTCGCGATGGGCCGCCGGATGAAGGGCGAGGACAGGCTCATGGCAACACTTTCGAAGCCGGGCCGGACGCCAGTCCTGCCGGCACCGTGGCGCGGCGGGCGGCGAGCCGGGTCGCCATGCGGTCAAAGAAGAGGTAGATGACCGGCGTCGTGTAGAGGGTCAGCATCTGGCTGAAGATCAGCCCGCCGATGATCGCGATTCCGAGCGGCCGCCGCAATTCCGAGCCGATGCCCTGTCCCAGGGCGAGCGGGACCGCGCCCAGCATGGCCGCCATCGTCGTCATGATGATCGGGCGAAACCGGAGCAGGCACGCCTGAAAGATAGCCTCATCGGCGCTCCTGCCCTCGCGGCGCTGGGCGTCGAGCGCAAAGTCGATCATCATGATCGCGTTCTTTTGCACGATGCCGATTAGCAGCACGATGCCGATGATCGCGACCACGGTGAGTTCCGACCCGCAGACCAGCAGTCCCAGAAGGGCGCCCACTCCCGCCGACGGCAACGTGGACAGGATCGTCACCGGATGAATGTAGCTTTCATAGAGGACCCCAAGAACAATGTAGACCGTGATGATGGCGCCCAGAATCAGGACCCATTCGTTGGTGAGGGAACCGACAAAGGCCTGGGCCGTGCCCTGGAAGGAACCCTGCATCGCCGGGGGCGGCGGCATGTCTGCAACCACCTTGCGGATGGCAGTGACGGCCGCGCCCAACGAAACGCCAGGAGCAAGGTTGAACGAAACCGTGGTCGCCGGGAACTGGCCCATGTGACTGATGAGAGTCGGCGCCGTCCGATCGATGCCCAGGGTGACGGCTCCGAGGGGCACGCTGCCGCCCGAGGCGGATTTGAGGTAGATGTTGTTCAGCATGTCCGGGCTGGTCTGGAAGGCCGGATCCACCTCCAGAATGACATGGTATTGGTTCAGTTGGGTGAACACCGTCGACACCTGCCGCTGGCCAAAGCTGTCGTAAAGGGCGTCATCGATGTTCTGCGGCGTGACGCCGAGACGGGCAGCGGTGACCCGGTCGAAGTGCAGGTTGCAACTGCCGTCCCTTCGTCTGCAGGTCGCTTGCCACATCGGTGAGTTCGGGCAGGCCCTTCAGCCGGCCGACGAATTTGACGACGTAGCGGGACAGCTCGCCAGCATCCGGATCCTCCAGACTGTACTGGTACTCGGTCCGGCTGACGATGTCCTCAACCGAGATGTCCTGGACCGGCTGCATGTAGAGGGTGATCCCCGCCACTTTCGCCAGAGCCGGCTGCAGCCGCCGGATCACCTCGGCGGCGGAGATACCCCGGTCGGCGAGCGGCTTGAGGTTGATCTGGATGCGCCCGGCGTTGAGTGTCGTGTTTGTCCCGTCGACCCCGATGAACGACGACAGGCTTTCAACCGCCGGGTCCTCCAGGATCACGGCCGCCAGGCGCTGCTGAAGCTGCGCCATGCGGGAAAACGAAACGTCCTGATCGGCCTCCGACACGGCCTGAATCTCGCCGTCGTCCTGAACGGGAAAGAATCCCTTGGGAATCCAGGCGAAAAGCAGGAAGGTCAGGGCCAGCGTGGCCGCAGCGACGCCGAGGGTGAGCGATTGATGGCGCAGGACCCATTGAAGCGTGCGGCGGTAAAAGCCGATCGTACTCTCAAACACCCGCTCCGAGGCCCGGTAAAAACGGCCCTGCTCGGCGGTCTTCCGGTGCCGCAGCAACCGGGAGCAGAGCATTGGGGTCAGGGTCAGCGAGACGACCGCCGAAATCAGGATCGTCACGCTGAGGGTGATCGCGAATTCCCGGAACAGGCGGCCCGTGATGTCGCCCATCAGCAGGAGCGGGATCAGGACTGCAATCAGCGAAACCGTGAGCGACATGATCGTGAAGCCGATCTGCTCCGCGCCCTTGAGCGCCGCCGCGAGGGGCGCTTCCCCCTGTTCGACGTAGCGGGAGATGTTCTCAATCATGACAATCGCATCGTCGACGACGAACCCGGTCGAGATCGTCAGGGCCATGAGCGTCAGATTGTTCAGGCTGTAGCCCAGGGCGTACATGACGGCAAAGGTGCCGATGAGCGACAGGGGCACCGCGACGCTCGGAATCACCGTGCCTGCGGCCGTGCGGAGGAACAGGAAGATCACCGCGACGACCAGCGCGATGCAGATCATCAGTTCGAACTCAACGTCGGACACGGAGGCACGCACCGTGGTGGTCCGGTCGGACAGGACGGTCATCGTGATCGCCGATGGGATGGTCGAACGCAGCTTCGGCAGGAGCGCCTTGATCCGGTCCACGACCCCGATGATGTTGGCACCGGGCTGCCGCTGGATGTTCACGATCACGGCCGGAGTGCGGTTCATCCAGGCGGCCTGCTGGACGTTCTCGATTCCGTCCACGACGTGGGCCACGTCCTTCAGCATGACCGGCGCTCCGTTGCGGTAGGCAATCACCAGATTGCGATAATCGGCGCTGGTCGTAATCTGGTCGTTGGCGTCAATCTGGTAGTTCTTGTCCGGCCCGTCGAAACTCCCTTTGGCCGCATCGAGGCTGGCAGAGGCCAGCGCGGCGCGAACCTCCTCCAGACCCAGCCGATAACTGGAGAGCTGGATGGGATTCACCTGGACCCGGACCGCGGGTTTCTGCCCGCCGCTGATCGTCACGGCGCCGACGCCGGGCAGCTGGGAGATCTTCTCCGCCAGGCGGGTGTCGGCGTAATCCTCGACCTTCGACAGGGGAATCGAGTTGGAAGTCAGGGCAAGGGTCAGAATCGGGGCGTCGGCCGGATTGACCTTGTTGTAGATCGGCGGGGCCGGGAGGTTGGCGGGGAGATAGGTCTGCGCGGCATTGATTGCCTCCTGCACCTCCTGTTCCGCCACATCGATATTCAGGTTGAGGCTGAACTGAAGCGTGATCACCGAGGCGCCCTCGGAGCTGGTCGAGAGCATCTGGTTCAGGCCGGGGACCTGCCCCAACTGGCGTTCGAGGGGAGCCGTGACCGCCGAGGCCACCACCTCAGGATTGGCGCCTGGGTAGAACGTCACCACCTGCATCGTGGGGTAGTCCACCTCCGGCAGCGCCGCGATCGGAAGCTCATGAAAGCCCAGCAGACCCACCAGCAGGATGGCGGTCATCAACAGCGATGTGGCGATCGGCCGAAGGATGAAGGGACGGGACGGATTCATGGGGCGCCGGAAGGCCGGGTGGAACCGGCGGCGGTCTGCCGAATCGAGACCTTGATGCCGTCTTGCAGCCGATCGAAACCATCTGTGATCAGGTTCTCGCCGGGCTCGACGCCGGTCACCGCCGCCAATTCGCCTTCGGTCGCGGTCACCTTGACCTCGCGTGACTGCACCGTGCCATCCAGACGCACGACATAGATGAAGCTTTGGGTGTCGTTAAGCTGAACGGCCGCCGCCGGAACCACGACCACCTGCTCCAGCACTTTTAGCCGGAGCCTGGCGTTGACAAACTGGTTTGGAAACAGCTCGTTCTGGAGATTCGGAAAGGATGCCCTCGCCTTCACCGTGCCGGTGGCCGTGTCGATCTGGTTGTCGAGCGTAAGCAATGTGCCCTCAGCGAGCTTCTTTGCCTGGGACCGGTCCAGCGCCAGAACAGCCAGCGGCTGGCCGCCGCGCATTTGTTCGATCACTTCGGAGAGACGGTCCTCCGCAATCGTGAAAATCACCGTGACTGGCTGCAGTTGGGTCAAGGTCGCGAGTGCCACCGAGCCATTGGCCTGGACGATGTTTCCCGGATCGACCATCCGCAGTCCGACCCGCCCGTCAATCGGCGACACGATGCGGGTGTAATCCAGATTCACGCGGGCGCCATCGAGAGTGCCCTGGTCAAGTTGGACGACGCCCTCGTCCTGTTCCACGGTGGTTTGGGCGGTGGCGACCTGCTGCTCGGGGATCGCATGCTCGCGGTACGCCTCCTGGTAACGGGCCAGGTCGATGCGGGCATTCTTGAGCATCGCGCGGTCGCGCGCCAACTGGCCCTCCGCCTGAAGGACCGCGGCCTGATACGGCCGCGGATCAACCACAGCGAGCAGATCGCCTTTCTTTACGACCTGGCCCTCCCGGTAATCGACCTCCGTCAGTTCGCCGGCGACCCGGCTCGTCACCGTAACGGTGGCCACCGGGGTCACCGTTCCAATGGCATCGAGGTAGACCCCTAGGCTGCCGCGCTTTGCGGTCGCGACGGAGACTGGAAGGCCGGGCGCCGAACGGCCGCCATTGCCGGCGGCGGGGCCGCGACCGCAGCCGGGCAGAAGGATGGATCCCATCCCCAGGACAACGGCGGCGAGGAGGGCATCGCACCGGCAACGTTGCACGTGGTTGTTCAGGTGGTGCATGAAATCGTCTGTGATGTTTTTTGCGGAGATGCAAGAATCCAGCAGTCCCGGTCCGAAATTACGGATCGAGCGCCGAAGACAAGCCCGGCGACCGCTCGGGGGCCCGGGCAACCTTCGGGGCGAGTCGGGACGCGAACCATTCGCCGGGGTGCCGTCCGACAATGTCCGGCCGCGTCGGGAAATCGAGAGACTTCTTGAAGCAGCTCGCCGCCCGGGACCCTGGTTGCATTGGTCTTTTAGACGACGGCGATGGCCTGGAGGATACAGCGCCCTGAATCTGATCCGCCCGTCACCTGCAGGCACGGAGTAACCGAAGTCTCACGCCTGGAAATCGATTGGAACCTGCCGGCCTCCGGTGAAACCGCCGCCTGCGCGGACGCGTCTTGAGCGCATCCGATGGAGACGAAACCGCCGCGGACAGAGTTTCTTCATTTGACCGGGCATCACGGCTGGCGCGCCATGCCAGCGCAGCTGGTTCCGTCCGGTCTGTTGCAAACTTCGGACAAAATTCTGTTCATCAAGCATCTGGCATTGGGCGACTTTGCCTATCTTCAGAATTGCTTCAAGGCGTTCGCCGAGGCCTTTCCGCACCTCAAGATTCACCTCTGGGTCAACGAATTGCGACGCACTTCGCAAGCGTCGGAATGGGAACCTCTGCGGAAGTACGCCTTGTACGACTGGCTGGAGTCGTGTCCCTTCTTCGCCACCATCTATCGGGAGACCTACAGCCCCGCGCTGTTCGCCCAGTCGATCCGCGCCGCCCGGCTGCAGGATTACCCGCTGGTTGTCTCCCTGTCCGTTTTGCGGACGCCGCAATATGCCGCACTGGCGAGGCAGATTTCCCCCGGCGGTTTTGTCGTGGGACTGCGGGATCGGCTGCATCTCTTTGCGTTTCAGCGGCACCTGGCCTACCGCAAGCTGGATGCCGGGCTGGATCTTGATCCGCGGTCGCGCCAGGGCCAGCATATCAGCGGTATCTACGCCGGCTGGTTCCGGCGCCTGTTCGGGCTCGAAATCCCCGAGCCGGCGCGTTTCCCGTTCGTGCAGATCCCGTCGCGATGGATTCAATACGCCGACCGGCAGCTGGCGGACTGGCGGTTCGATCCGCGCGGTCGCGGTGCCGGGGGGCTGGTCTTCATCAACCCGTTTGCCAAGGACCGGCGGCGGTGCTGGCCGCTCGCGCGGGTGGTTGAGCTGCTGCGCGCTCTCAAACCACGGACAGACTGGAGCGACAACCGCTATGTCGTCAATGTGGTGCCGGAGAAGGTGGCGGAGGTGACGCAATTCTTCCGCGCCCAGGCCCTCGACCGCGTGCAGCTGTTCAGCGCCCAGGATAATTTCTTCCAGCTGCCGGCCATCTTGAGCCGGTGCGATTTGGTGATCTCCGTTGAGACGGCCGTGATGCATCTGGCCAATGCCGTGCACATCCCGGTGGTCGCCCTCATGCGCCGGCGGAATCCCGAATGGGCGCCGATCAACCGGGCGCAAAGCACGGTCATTATGAACTCTAACCGCCGGGAATGGGTGGAAGCCATCACCGTGTCGCAGGTGCTGGCCGCTTTGCCGCGGACCATCGAACCGCGGCAAAGCTGAACCGGGACCGCCGGCCCGGGCAGCCCTTGCTCAATGCAGGAAGGCCATCTGCTGCGATGAACCGGCCGCCGCCTCACCTAACGGCAGCAGGCCGGATGGACGGTCTGCCAGGTCGCCTGATTCACCAAGCCCGGCCTTCGTCGCATAGAGCTCGTAATCCTCCAGGGATTTCGTGCTGCGGCGATAGGCGAGATCGAACTCAGCCTCCGTCAGGCCCGAAGTAAACAGTTCGACCGCCGCCCGCGGAAACCCAACGAGAACCTCCCGCGCCGGGCGCCGCGCAATCAGAGCCTCCGCCAGCGCCAGCGGCATTCTGACCACCACCGGAATACCGGTGAACACCTCACAGGAGCAGCGGAAGGTGACCGAATCTCCTTCCACCGCGCCCGTGAACGATTTCGTGCCGCGACGGTGGTAGAGCATCAGGCCAGCTTGGCTGAAAGCCACGCCAGGTTGTCAGCGAAACGATCCATGGTTGCCAGCGCCTCGGCGTCCGCGTTCACCGCGCCCGGTTCGCGGGCGAGCGCCACGTTCCAGTAGCTCGATCCGGGGACCACCATGTCGTTGATCATGTACCAGAGCAGCAGCTGGGCGTAGGTGAAATTCTGCCCGGCCCGTCGCGCGACCGTCACCGGGCCGCCGATCTTGCGCGAAAAAAGGTGCCCGTTGGCCCGCGAGACATAGCCGGCCCGGTCCAGCAGCGCCATGAGCTCCGGAGTCGCCGAACCGAAATGCACCGGCGAACCCACGATCAAGATGTCGGCGCGCAACATCGCCTCGAACACCGGCCCGAAGTCATCGCCGGAGATTCCCGGACAGCTCGCGTCACGCGATTCGCCACACGCCCCGCAAGCATTGCAGCCGCGCAGATTCAGTCCCGCGAGGCTGACCAGGCTGCCGGGGATCCCCTGCCTCGCCAGCCGGTCGAGACAGCGCTGCAGCAGCGTCTCCGTGTTTCCGCCGCGGCGCGGACTTCCTGAAATGGCAATGGCCCGGGGCATTCCCGGAGCATACACCCAACCAATGCCGATGTGTCAATTTCGCTCCCGCCGGCCTACTTCCGCGAATTGGCGTCGCGGAAAAAATCGTTGGTTCTGACGGTCAGCGACGGCGGGCCCGCGGACGGCGCATGGATCCCATGACCGTTTCGCCCCGGGCGGACCAAGGACGGGACCGCCTGCTCCGGCTCCGGTTCGGAAAGTGGTTGGTCCTCCGCCGCGGGCTCCGCGGAATCTCCCCGCACCATCCGCATGAGTTCGGCGACCGCCTGCTTCACCTGCTCGGCCTGGATGCGCAGTTCTTCGGACGAAGAGGCCGTTTCCTCCGCCAGTGATGCGTTGCCCTGCGTCACCTTGTCCATGTGGCTCACGGCATTGTTGATCTGCGCGATGCCCTGGCTCTGCTCGTTGGACGCCTGGGCGATCTCCGCGATCATTTCGTTGAGGCGGCGGGTCTTCTCGACAATCCCCGCCAGGTTGGAGGCCATCTTTTCGCTGATCCGCACTCCTTGTTCGCTCTTGGTCCCGGAATCCGAAATCTTGTCCGCCGTCTCCCGCGCGGCCTGGGCGCTGCGTTGGGCCAGGTTGCGCACCTCGTCCGCCACGACGGCAAAGCCCAGACCGGCCTCGCCAGCCCGGGCCGCCTCGACCGCCGCGTTCAGGGCAAGAATGTTGGTTTGGAAGGCGATCTCATCGATGGTCTTGATGATCTTGGAGATCTCGGCGCTGGAGGCCTTGATCGCGCCCATGGCGGATTTCATCGTCTCCATGTCATTCGCCCCCAGGTCCGCGGTCTGCCGGGCTTCATCCGCCAGGGCCTTGGCCGCATGAGCCGCCTCGGCGTTGCGTTTCGTCATGCTCGCCATCTCCTCCAGTGAGGAGCTGGTCTCCTCAAGCGACGCCGCCTGTTGGCTGGACCCGTCCGCCATCCCCTGGCTGGCCTTGAGCATCTGCATCGCGGCGCTCGCTGTGCGGTCACTGTCCTCGGCCAGCGCCGTGGCCACCCGGGCGATCGGGCGCGTGACATTGCGGATGATGACAAAGGCGAAGACCAACGCCGCGAGCACGCCGACCGTACTGACGATCATCACCAGCCACTCCGCCTGTTTCTGCTCGGCGCTCGTGCGCGTCTGAAGCTCACTCTGCATCAAGCTGAGGGATTGTTTGACCTTGCCGATCGTCGCGGTGAACGCCGGGGCGATGCTGTCGAGCCGCAGGGTCACGATCTGCTCGCGGGCCGTGGTGGCGGCAATGACGCGCTCCAATGCCTCGCCATACGCCCGCGCGTCGGTTTGCGCCTTGGTCAGCAGACCGCTCTTCGCTGCGTCAACCAGCGTGGCGTCCAGTTTCTCCATTTCCTTCTGGTCCTTTTCGATCCTCTGGATCTGGATCAGCAAGGCCGAGAGCGACTGCCTGGCCTGGTCAGCGGCGCCCGGGTCGCTGGTCAGCAGGAAGGAATTGACCGAGCTGGTTGCGCTGTAAAATCCCTGCAGCGCCGTCGAAATCTGGAACGACGCGTTCATGTCGCCCGTGTTGCGGGCGCCCGTGAGCAGCTTCTGGAGGCTGTCGGCGATCGCGGCCGCGCTCGGTTCAAGCGTGTTCTTCTGCAGATCGCTGCACACCTTGCGATTGTCCACGATCTGCCGGAAGGCATCGTCATAGTCGTCAAACAGCTTGCGCGCCGACGCGAGCTCGGTGGCGCGCTCCGAATCGGCGATGACCTGCTGGGCGATCTTCAGCTGTTGCTCGGCCTCCGCCTTGCTCTGGGCGTAGGCCTGGGCGGCGGTTTCCGAGCCGCTGAGCAGGAATTCGTTGACGTGCATGCGCACCTGGAGCATGGCCGCCTCGAAGGCAGCCGCGACGTTGGTTTCGGAGGCGCTTTGTGAATAGAGGGCGAACTTCCTGCCCGCGCGCCCGAGCGCCACGTAGGTCCCGATCGCAACGGCGGAAAAGAGTATCAGAACGGCGGTGAATCCGGCGGTAATTTTGCGACCGATAGTCATGGTAAGAAGGCGATTGGCAGGCGCGGCCGCGCCCGGAATCGCAGTCAATCGTTGTTCGTAAACTGTAACGGAATGGCCACCTTCGTCCGGAAAGGCACGCCGTCCTTCCGGGCCGGTTTGAATTTCCACTTGGCAATGGCGTCGAGCGCCGGCTGTTCGAACTGGGGGTTGGTCGACTTCTGCACCTTCGCTTCCTGCACGTCGCCTTTCTCGTTGACATCAAAGACCAGGGTGACCACCCCGGTCACTCCCTGCCGCTTGAGCTCGTAGGGATAGTCCGGCCGCACCATGCGAACCGGCACGGCCGGCTCGTTGGCCGGGCGGGCGGTCGTGGCACCGGCAAATACCACGACCAGCGTCAGCACAGTCATGGCTGCCAGACGGCTCAGGGAAAACTGATTCATCGTACGTCACACCCTATCGACCCGTTGGCACCCAAACTTTACCCAATCGCAACAGTCCCCGGATCGGTACGGAAGCAGGCGTGGGTGTTCCCTGAAGCGCGCCAGGTGCCGGTCGGGGCGAGCCGTCAGAGGCCACCTGGACGTCCCGCAGTTCCAGGGCGCCTGGCGAAGTGGGCGGCCCGGCGGCCTCTAGCCTGAACCGCGGCCGGGAGCACGCAAGTAGCTGCGAGCGTGAGCGAGCGGAGGGTTCGGCCGCTCGCTCACGCTCGCGGCTACACTTCTTCCGTGCCTGCCCGCGGGTCCGAGCCGACCCGCAGCTAGAATTCCACGTCGCGGCAGCGTTGCTCCAACTGGCGCACGCACAGGTCGATCTGCTTGGCCGAAAGCACCACCGGCCCGGTGGCATTCATGATCTCCGGCAGCCAGGACGGATTGACCACCCGGAGCGCGGCCTGGGCCGGCGCCTCCACCGTCCAGCCGGGCAGCACCAGCACCGGGGCGACTTCGACCAGCACGCCGGTCGTCTTCACCAGCCAGCTTTTCAGCCACTTCGCGTTCCCCAGCGCTGAATCAATCCCGTACAGATCCTCGCCCCACGGCCAGTCCAGCTGTTCACCGTCAAAAAACACCTTGAAATCGTCCCGGCCCTCCCGGGCGCCGGCCTTCGGGCGCGTTCGGGTCTCAATTGCATAGATCCCGCCCGGGCCGATCACGACATGATCGATGTTGAATTTCTCCCGTCCGGTTTCGGCGGGCACGTCATGAAAGACCCGCCAGCCGGCGCTCTTTAACGGCTCCAGGAAATCAGCCACCACCCGCTCGCCAAAAAACCCGAGGTAGTGTTCGCTTCGTTCCTTCAATCGGGCCAGGAGCGATCGCGCCGCCAGCACCGCCGCCAATACGAACAGGGCGAGGGTCAACCCGACTCCGACCCAGACCCACCAGTCCTTGAGCCACCCGAAAACCTCCACCAGAACGATCCCGGCAAGGCACGGCGCCAACCCCGCCAGCAGCCAGATTGAAAAGAAATCCTCATCGAACCGCCGCACCGCCCTCAGATGGGTTTCGCCAGCGGTGCGCAGCAACCGGAGGTCCCGCCCGAATGGAACGTGCGTGCCGCGTTTCCGCCGTTCCCACAGGAGCATGGCAAAGGCCGACAGGGCGAAAAGTGCAAAATACGCACTCGGGATGATAATGGCTTTCCAATTCATGAGCGGATGAGGTTGGGAGGGTTGACCGGCCGCAGCACCGGCGGCCACCGGCGACCTGCAGTCCAACGCGAGATTACAATCCAGAAGGAAGGAACAGGCGCGAGTTTAGAATCCTGGGCCACCGCGTCCACTGCCGGGTGGTAAACGGCAGGTTAAAGAGGCCGCGACTTCACGGTCAAACCGGCCGCCTACCCCGCCGGCGGCGGGGGGATGAGCCATTCGCCCAGCGGATGCGACTCGCCACAATCGAGACACCGCGTCTGTTCGAACCGGGTGCCGCAATGCGGACAGGTCGCCACCGACGCAAAGGTGTCGAAGCGCTTGCCGCACCGGCTGCAAACCCACCAGTCCCCCAGGGGCGGCGGCGCCTCGCAACTCGGACATCGAAACCCGCTCCGCCGCGGAAGCCGGGCGACGCGCGCGAGCATCTGCGCGTGCTGCAATCCGCGCCAGCAATTCGACAAGATGAACACGCCAAGAATCGCCAGCCAGTACGACCGCATCCACCAGGCTAGGAGAAACCATAACGGCAATCCAATGAATCCGATAACCACCGTCACCATCAGGCTCCGGGCGCGCCCAACCACAAACCAGAGCAGCGATCGCACGATCTGGCCGCCGTCGAGCGGATAGATCGGCAGCACGTTGAAGGCCAGCAGCACCAGATTCGTCCACCAGATATAGACCAGGAACCTGTAGAGGTCGGGCGAAGTCTCCACCCACCCGGCTGCCCGGCACACGAAAACCGTCCCGGACAACACCACCAACAGCACGACGTTCACCAGCGGGCCGGCCACGATGCTCCAGAGCGTGGCGCCGGGCCGCTGGGGTGGCGCCACGTAGGCCACACCACCCAGGGGCCAGAGCACGATCTCGTCCGCCCGGCCGCCGACCGACCGGCAGGCGAGCGCGTGGCCCATCTCGTGCAACAGCACGATCACGAAGAGCGCGAGGTACTCCAAGATATTGAACGCGAGGGATTGATAACTGCCGCGCCGGTAGGAGATCTCGATCATCGCAACGACGAACCAGGACCAGTGCAGGTAGAGGTTGACCCCCGCGAGACGGAACAAATGGATGGAACCTTGCCGGGTTGGCATCAACGAGAGCTATTCGCGGGCGCCCCCGGTACAAGCCATTTGACTGGGCGCCCGTCGGACCAATCGCCACGACTGACTTATCCGTGACTATTCAATATGCCCCGTTCTCGCTCGTGAACAACAACGCCGTCCGGTGACCGATGTAGGAGCCTGCTTGCCCGTTCGACAAGCTCAGGGTCCCGAGCGGAGTCGAGGGACAGGCGAATTCGTCCTCTGTATCGCGAGCAAGCTCGCTCCCACAATTTGCATGGATACGGCTTGGGCGCGGCATTTAACTCGCATCGCCAGCGTACCGATCTATGATCCGACAGCGTCGGTAGCGCTCGCCCGGAGTCTCACCCGTGCAAATTTCCTTACCAGTTGCGGGGCAGCCCTCCTCGCCGGAGGTGATCTTCGCAGAGGAGCTGTGCAAGGGTTGCGAGCTGTGCGTCACCGTTTGTCCGACCAAGATCCTGAAGCTCGATCTGACGCGGGTTAACGCCCGGGGCTACTACCCTGCGATTGTCTACAACCTTGCCGAATGCAGCGGCTGCGGCAGTTGCGCCAAAATGTGCCCCGATTCGGTCATCACTGTGCGGCGCTAATTCCATGGCCAGGAAACTGATTAAAGGAAACGAGGCGATCGCCGCGGCGGCGATCAACGCCGGCTGCCGCCATTTCTTCGGCTATCCCATCACGCCGCAGAATGAGATTCCTGAATACATGTCCCGGGAGTTGCCGAAGATCGGCGGCGTGTACGTCCAGGCCGAGTCGGAAGTCGCCGCGATCAACATGGTCTACGGCGCGGCGGGCGCCGGCGCCCGCGTGCTCACATCTTCGTCCAGTCCGGGCATCAGCCTGATGCAGGAGGGCATCTCGTACATCGCCGGCGCCGAACTGCCCTGCGTGCTGGTCAACATCATGCGGGCCGGGCCGGGGCTTGGCGGCGTGCAGCCCTCGCAGGGGGACTATTTCCAGGCGACGAAGGGGGGCGGACACGGCGACTATCATGTGATTGTCCTGGCCCCCGCCAACCTGCAGGAGGCGGCCGACCTCACCCAACTGGCGTTCGACCTTGCCGATCGCTACCGCAATCCGGTGATGGTCCTGGCCGACGGAATGATCGGCCAGCTGATGGAGCCCGTCGAGCTGTCGCCGTACCGTCCGCCGGTGGATCTGCCGCCAAAAGACTGGACCACGACCGGCACGGACCGGAGCGGCGGCCGGCGCCGGGTGATCAATTCGCTCTATCTGTATCCCGACCAGCTGGAACAGCATGTGCGGGCTCTCTACGCGAAATACGCCGAGGTCGAGCGCACGGAGGTCCGCTACGAGCGGTTCGCCTGCGACGACGCCGATCTGGTGATCGTGGCCTACGGCACGGTGTCCCGCATCGCGCGCTCCGCGATTGAAAAATGCCGCCGCCTCGGCCTCCGCGTCGGGCTTCTCCGCCCGATTACGCTTTATCCCTTCCCCTACGCCGCGTTTGCGCCGGTCTGCGACCGCGCGCAGGCCCTGCTGGTTGTCGAGATGAGCATGGGGCAGATGCTGGACGACGTAAAAATCGCGGTGGCGGGCCGGAAGCCCATTGCCTTCTACGGCCGCACCGGCGGCATTGTGCCAACCACGGAGGAAGTCGTGAAGCAGGTGCAGGCGCTTTTGGGAGGAGGAGGTCCATGAAAACCGTCTACCAGAAGTCAGCCGGCCTGACTGACGTCCCGCTGCACTACTGCCCGGGATGCACCCATGGGATCATCCACAAGCTGGTGGCCGAGTCGCTGGTGGAACTCGATGTGCTGGGCCGGACCGTGGCCGTCGCCCCAGTGGGCTGCGCCGTGTTCGCCTACGACTATTTCAACTGCGACGCGCAGGAGGCCGCCCACGGGCGCGCGCCCGCGGTCGCCACCGGCATCAAGCGCGTGCATCCGGACCGGATCGTGTTCACGTATCAGGGAGATGGAGACTTGGCCTCGATCGGCATGGCCGAGATCGTCCACGCCGCCATGCGCGGGGAAAACATCACCGTGATCTTCGTCAACAACGCCATCTATGGCATGACGGGCGGGCAGATGGCTCCGACCACGCTGGTTGGCCAGCAGACGACGACTTCGCCGCTGGGCCGGAGCCGGATCGGCCAGGGCGCGCCGCTGCGGATCTGCGAGATGCTGGCCACGATCGACGCGACGGCATTCATCGCCCGGGTCTCGGTTCACACCGTGCCGCGCCTCAGCGCCGCGAAGCGCGCGATCAAAAAGGCGTTCCAGCTGCAGATCGAGAACAGAGGCTTCAGCCTCGTCGAGGTCCTGTCAACCTGTCCGACCAACTGGGGCCTCTCGCCCGTCGAGGCGTTGCGCTGGGTGGAGCACACGATGGTGCCGGTGTACCCGCTCGGCGTCTACAAGGACGTCGAAGGAGGAAGCTGACCATGGTCGAGGAACGAATCATTGTCGCCGGCTTCGGCGGCCAGGGAGTCCTGATGATCGGCAAGCTGCTGGCCCATGCCGGCATGATGGAGGGCAAGCAGGTGACCTGGCTGCCTTCCTACGGGCCGGAAATGCGCGGGGGCACCGCCAACTGCAACGTCATCCTCTCCGAGTCCCTCATCGGGGCCCCGATTGTCACCGAGGCCACCTGCGTCATCGCGATGAACCTCCCGTCCCTCGACCGGTTTGAATCGTTCGTGCAACCCGGTGGGTGGCTGCTGCTGAACCGCTCGCTCATCCCCCGGGCGCCGGCGCGGTCCGACGTCCGGGTCCTCGCGGTCCCGACCAGCGAAATCGCCCGGCAGCAGGGCAGCCTCCGGGTGGCCAATGTCGTGATGCTCGGCGCGTTGCTCGCGCTCTCCCAACCGGTGTCAAAAGCCTCGATCGTCGCGGCGATCGAGGACGTGCTGGGGCCGGGCAAACAACACCTGCTCGCCATCAACCTCAACGCCCTGGAGGCAGGCATCGCATTCGCCGCCCCGGTGCCCGTGTAATCATGGAGAAGGAAAAAATCATCCTCGAGGTCCCCGCCAAAGCCCTGCATGTGGAGCACGCGCAATGCCCCCGCGGCCACAGCCTGATGGATCCGGCGGTGCCGATCTCCGGGTTGCCTTCGGTCAAGGTGATCATCCAGTACGGTGCGATCCGCGGAAACATCCACCTCGATCCCGTTTACGGCAGCTTTCAGAATCTCTTCGACGTCGAGATCCCGGATGGCGTGGTGGTTGAGATGTTCTGCCCGGTGTGCGGCGGCTCCCTCCGGGCCGAGCCGGACAGATGCGATTTTTGTTTTTCGCCGATGTTTGCCCTTTACCTGCCCAATGGGGGCATCCTCGAAGGGTGCCTCAAGAGCGGCTGCCACCGGCACAAGCTGGTACTGGTCGATGTGCACGAGCAACTCGGCATGGTGCACGGCCAGGACCAAATCCAGTTGCTCATGTGATGGCACCCAGCCGTGACCACTCCGTAGGATGCAGGGCTGCCGCTGGTCGGCGGGCCGCTCTCACAACGAACGGTGGCCCGGCCACCCGGCGGTTTGAATCCGCCGCCCCATGACACCCGCCCTGCAAACCTACCACAGCCGCATCGCCACCGCGGACCAGGCGGTGGAGGCTATCCGGCCCGGCATGCGGGTGTTCATGACCGGCAACTGCTCGGTTCCCGAGACGTTGCTGGCCGCCCTGGTGCGGCGCGCGCCGGCCCTCACCCCGCCCATCGAACTCGTCCATCTGTTCACGCTCGGCAGGTCCGATTATGTCGCGCCCGGGATGGAGCGCCATATCCGCGTCAACACGCTGTTCATCGGCGCCAAAGTCCGCCCGGCGGTCAACGAAGGCCGGGCCGACTTCACGCCGTGTTTTCTCTCCGAGATCCCGGGTCTGTTCCGGCATGGCATCCTGCCGCTCGACGTGGCGCTGGTGCACGTCAGTCCACCCGACCCGAATGGCGTCTGCAGTCTCGGCATCGAGGTGGGCGTGACCAAGACCGCCGCGGAATCGGCGCGGATCGTCATCGCCGAGGTCAATGACCGCATGCCGCGCACCCTCGGCGACAGCTTCATCCATGTCTCGAAGCTGACCTGCGTCGTGCCCGTGTCCCGCCCGCTGATCGAGCATCGCATGGGCGAGGTCACCGAACTGGAGCACCGGATCGCCCGGCATTGCGCCAGCCTGATCGAGGACGGCTCGACCCTGCAGCTGGGAATCGGCGGCATCCCCGATGCGGTTCTGGCCTTCCTCAACGACAAGCGGGATCTCGGCATCCACAGCGAAATGTTCTCGGACGGGGTGATCGACCTGGTGGAACGTGGCGTCATCAATGGCGAACGAAAGTCCCTGCATCCCGGCAAGATTGTCGCCGGCTTCCTGATGGGGACGCGGCGCCTGTACGACTTCGTGCACGACAACCCGATGGTCGAGCTCCACCCGACCGAGTACGTCAACGATCCTTTTCTCATTGCGCAGAACGACCGGATGGTGGCCATCAACTCCGCCATCGAAGTGGACCTCACCGGCCAGGTGTGCGCCGACTCGATCGGCTCCCGGTTCTACAGCGGCGTCGGCGGCCAGGTCGATTTTATCTACGGCGCGAGCCGTTCCAAGGGAGGCAAGCCGATCATCGCGCTCCCCAGCACCACGGTGCGCAACGGGGAGACGATTTCCAAGATCGTGCCCATGCTCAAGCCGGCGGCGGGCGTGGTCACGTCGCGCAACCACGTCCATTTCGTCATCACCGAGCATGGAATCGCGGATCTCTATGGCAAATCGGTCCGCCAGCGCGCCCGGGCCTTGATCGAGATCGCGCATCCCGCGTGCCGCGAGGAACTGGAGCGGGCCGCCCGGGAGCTGAAATACCTGTAGGCGGCAGTCGTCGTGGCGCGGCGACAACTGCAACCCATCGCATAAAAAGAATTCAATCCCTGCAGCGCGGGTCCGATCTTCTATCTCAGCCCAAGTTGGGTGTCCGCTCCGCCGGACTACCGACGAAGAAAACCACCATAGCCGTGGTCTCGGGTTCGACCCGAAACAGACTCCGCCGCCAGTTAGTCTGAGCGGCGGAAATCTTTGGTCCGGTTCCCGCCCCCCCGTTGCAACGCCAGTCCCGATGTCATCGATTAAATGACAAACCGGCCGGCACAGCCATCGATCCCGAGGTAACTCATTACGTGACAAACCGGCGGAAAGACCTTCGATCCCGATGTCCCGCATTGCGTGCCAAACCGTACGGTGACGACAGCGACCCCCTTGTAGCGTATTGCGCGACAAACCGGCGAGGAGAACCTCAATTGCGACGTCACACATTCGGTGACAAGTCGCCGGCGGAGACACCTGTCCCGATGTAACGCATTATGTGACAAACTGCGCGGCGGGGGGGCACTGAGGACCGGGGGCGGGGTCAACTGGCCCGCAGGGTGATTTTCAGGATCTCGCTCGGCTGCCAGAGCCGCATCCGCGGACCCCAGGTGCCGGTGCCGCGGCCGACGATCACCGTCATGCCGTCGATCTCGTAACGTCCCCCGACGAGCGGATTGCTCAGCCGCACGAGGTAATTGAAGGGCCAGACCTGGCCACCGTGGGTATGGCCGGACAACATGAGGCCGACCCCCAGGGCCGCGGCCTTGGCCGCCTGCAGCGGCGAGTGTGACAGCAGAATGACGGCCCCCGGCGGCCGTTGCGCCAGAGCCCGTTCAATCGCCTGATCGTTGCGGCCGCCAAACTGGCGGCGGGCGCCAAGGTCATCCACTCCGGCCAGCACGAGACCGGGGGCAACTTCGGCCGCGCAGTCCCTCAGCACACGGTAACCCGCGGCCTCGAACAGAGCCACACTGCGATCGAGGCCGGCGTAATACTCATGGTTTCCCGTCACCGCCCAAACTCCCAGGGGGGCGCGCAGGGTCTGGAGGGCCGGAACCAACCGTTCGAGCCCCCCGACCTCGCTGTCGACGAGGTCGCCGGCAATTGCCACGACGTCGGGTTTCAGCCGGGTCACGCGCCCGATCAGGCGCCTCATCCACGGCTCGCCGATCAGCGTGCCCAGATGCAGGTCCGAGATCGCCACCAACACCAAGCCGTCGCGTTCCTTGGGCAGGCCGGCAAGACGCACCTCGTGTTCCGTGACCACCGGAGACCGAAAGCCCTGCACGAAACCGATCGCCGACAGCAGCAGGGCGGCAATCACGGCCCAGCCCCGGATGGACGGCGCCGTCTCCGCGAACAGGCAGCCACCCAGCGTGGCCAGATCCACGGCCAGCAACGCCACCAGCAGCAGGAACACCACCCCGACCCAGTTGGCCGCGAGAAACTCCAACGGCCGCCCGATCCTCGCCGCACCGCGGGCATGGAGCAGCCGGGCCACTGGAAAGCTCGCTGCCAGCACCACGGCGGCCCCGATCACGATCGAACTCGAGACGTGCCCGGCCACCCACGGCACGGAGGCCAACCGCCAGAATACATAGCCGTGCATGGCCGACCAGATCGAAAGGACAACGGTGAGAAAGACGGCTAATCGAGACCGGGTCATGGCGTCTCCTACTGTTGAAGCACCTGTTCGATCTCCGCGCGCACCTCCGCCCGCGCCCGGCTGCGGTCACCGTGTTCCATGAGCCGTTGATCGGAAGGCGTATGCTCATGCCGGATACGGGCGATCACGGCCAGCCGCAGGGCCTGCGGATCCAGGGTCTTGGCGGCCGCCGACCGTCCCACCCGGCCTGAATGTTTCTCGCACGTCCATTCGGCGCACTTCCCCTCACGGCGGGTGATGAAAACGACGATGTCTTCCTGGGTGGTGGCGCTCATCGGTGGACCATTTGAGCAGGCCATGCTACCCGGCCCGGCTCCGGGATCAACCGGCTTCGTAAGGCGCTCCGCGGGGCGCATCTTCCGATCGACGGTGAAGCAGGCTGGAAGCCTGCGCTACGACCGGAAATCGCCCTCAACAACCGTCAATCGGCAGATGCACTTGGAAATGCTCCGCGAGCCAGCCCGCGGTTGACTTGCCTCCCGCGGCGGCAATCGTTATTCTTTTCAGACCCGGCTCAGCCCCGCTCGTCGCAAGCAAACCCTGCCCTCCCCAATCCCATGAGTGACACCCCAGCCGCCCGACGAACCCCCACGGAAATGATCGTGGCCTACATCAAGGACTTTGGCGTGCTGCGCGAAACCAGCCGCGAATTCTGGGGCATCCAGATCATCAACTTCCTGGATTGCACGTTCTACTTCGCGATGCTGACGATCGTGACGCTGTTCCTGTCGCACGATCTCGGAATGAGCGATGAGCGGGCGGGCTACACGGTGGCGGTCTTCACCTCGGCCGTCACCCTGCTGCTCACGTTTTCCGGCGCCATGACCGACTGGATGGGCATCAAGCTGTCGCTGCGAGTGGCCTTGAGCGGATCGCTGGTGCTGCGGTTGCTGATCGTCTTCGTCGGGATCACGCCATCCCTGCCCTATCGCGGTTGGATTGCCGGGGGACTGCTCGTCCTGACGGCGCCGTTCATGGCTGGGATCCAAACGATCTTCCAGGCGGCCACCCAGCGCTACACCACCAAGAAGTCGCGCAGCGCGGGTTTCAACCTCTGGTATTTGTTCATGAACATCGGCGCCGCCGCCGGCGGTGCCTCCGTGAACATCGTCCGTCTCTGGCTGAAGGTCGGCAATGTCCACATCTTCACGATGGGGGCCGTCTGTGCGGCGCTTTGCCTCCTGGTCGGCGAAGCCATGGTGCACCGCGAGCAGCAGGTGCGCGGCGTCAACGAGGAGCCCGAGCCCGCGGCGGAAAAGAAGGTCAAGAGTTCGCCCTGGCGGATCTTCGTCAGTGTCGTGACGGAGCGCGCCTTTTTTCGCCTGTTGGTCCTGATTGCCCTCATCCTCGGCGTCCGCGCCGTCTACACGTATTTGTACCTGCTGATGCCGAAGTATTGGGAACGCACGATCGGGCCGGATGCGGCCATCGGGCAACTGAACGTCATCAACCCGGTGGGCATCGTGCTCGGGATCATCCTGTTCATCCCGCTCGCCAACAAGTTCAAGGTCTTCGACCTATTGGTGTACGGCGCCATGGTTTCGGCATTCGCGCTCTTCCCGATGGCGATGGCGTGGCAGATCTATGTCGGTCCCACGGATGTCATCCATCATGGTCTCGCCGTGCTCCTCGGTCCGGTGGGGAGGCTCTTTCACAGCACGACGATCGCCAACGCGGACTTCTGGTGGGCATTCAACGGCTCCGGGATCGTCAACGCCCATTACGCGATGGCGATCCTTTGCATGGTGATCGTGACGATCGGCGAGGTCTTGTGGTCGCCGAAGCTCAACGAGTACACCGCGGCGATCGCACCTATCGGACAGGAGGGCACCTACCTCGGGCTGTCGATGATTCCCTGGTTTTTGGCGAAGACGCTGGTGAGCGTGTTCTCCGGGCACATGCTCACCCACTGGTCGCCCGAGACAGTCCCGGTCAACGGGGTTGCCGTTCCCCTGCAACAGGCGCTGATTCACAACCAGGTGCCTTACTGGCACAGTCCGGCCGCGATGTGGCTTCTGCTCGGCATCTATGCGATGGTGGGTTGTTTCCTGGCCGTGCTCCTCCGCGGCTGGCTGACCCAGGGGGCGCGCTGGAAGCGCGAGGCGCCGGCCCAGGCGGCCGCAGATTGATGGTCGCAAGCTGTCGGGCGCACCCAAGAAAAACGCCGGTCCGCACGAAGGTGGGCCGGCGTCGCAAAAGGCGAAAGATCGCCACGATCTACTTCTTGTCCTCGGGCGCCTTGCCGGCGCCGATCTTGGCCAGCGTGAGCATAACGCCCCCGAAGACCAGGAGCACGCCGCCCCAGATCAGGTTGATGTTGATGCCCAGGGAGCACTTGTAGATTTCGCCGCCGGTGACGAGGCCGTACCCGGCCAGCAATAGACCGACGATCGAGAACATGAGGCCAATCGGCCAACGGATATCGAGACCCATGACTTAGGTTCCTTTCTTGTTACCAGAAGATGATGTTGAGGATGACGCAGGCGATGAGCAGGATCGTGCCGAAGACGGCCGGACGGAGGAAGAAATTCTGTTCGTCGTCCTTCAACCTCGGGGTGAGCGAATAGACCAGGCCCTTCAGCTCGTCGACGGTCTTCGTCTGCCGGGTTGCGAGCGAGATGCCCGCCGTGGCCAGCAGGCAGACGGTGAAGGCGGTGGCGGCGAGCCAGTAGTTCTGCGCCATGTCGGTTGGGAACGTGCCCAACTGGGCAAGGTAGCCGCCCTTGATGCCGGGCACGTTGCCCGCCGAGAGGGTGACGGCGTGGAAGAGCATCGAGGTGCCCGTGCCCAGGATCAGGCCGATGAAGGCGCCGGTTCCGGTGCAGCGCGCCCAGAACATGCCGAGCAGGAAGGTGGCGAACAGCGGCGCGTTCACGAAGCCGAAGACGAGCTGGATGATGTCCATCGCATTCGTCCACATGCTGGCGAAGTAGGCGGCCGCGATGCTGAGCAGGATGCCGACGACCGTGATGGCGCGGCCCATCCAGGCGTAGTGCTCATCGCTCTTGTTCGGGGCGATGTACGCCTGGTAGAGATCGTAGGTCCAGACGGTGTTGAAGGCGGTGACGTTTCCGGCCATGCCCGACATGAACGAGGCAAGCAGCGCGGTGAGCGCGAGGCCGAGCATGCCCGGCGGGCAGTAGCGCTTCACCAGCGAAAGGATGACTCCATCATAGTCGTTTTCTGCGACCGCGTCCTGGATCCGGTCGCGCAGCACGGCGTCATCGAGCTTGTGCGCCGAGTTCTCGGCGATCAGCGTGCCGACCTTGGTCGCGTCCATCTTCAGGCCGACGGCCTTGATCACAGCGTCCGTTGAGGCAGGGGCGGTGTTGAGGGCGGCGATGGCCGCCTGCATCCGGGCCTCGTGCACCGGGGGAGAAGGCAGGTGGTAGGACTTGCCCGGGAGGACCGCGAGGCCCACGGCGAGCATGCCGGGGAGGATCACCAAGGCCGGGAAGAGCATCTTCGGAATGGCCGCGATGAGCGGCGTGCGGCGGGCCGCGCCCATGTTCCGGGCCGCCATGGCGCGCTGAACGACGAGGAAATTGGTGCACCAGTAGCCGAACGAAAGCACAAAGCCTAAGCCGAAGACCATGGCAAACCAGTCGACGCCCAACGGGTTGTTGGCCGGCCCACCCAGCAACGGCTGCCAGGCGCTGGTCCAGGCGTTCGCCGCGTAATGGGTGCCTTCGGGCTTGAGCGCGAGAGCCGCGGGATTCTGAGCGACGGTCTGGAGGGTGTGCTTGAGAGCGTCCCACCCGCCGATATCCTTCATCCCGAGGTACACGACCGGCGCAAACCCAAGCACGATCATGAAGAACTGCAGCACCTCGGTGTAGATCGCGGAGGTCAGACCGCCCTTGAGCACGTAGAGCAGGACGATGCCCGAGCAGATCCAGAGGCGAGAGGTCATAATTCCAGCCGAGGAGCTGGTGGAGCAGCTTGGCCAGGGCGTTCATCGAAATGCCCGAGGCAAAGACGGTCATGACCGCAAACGAGATCGAATTGAGGGCGCGGACCCGCTCGTCGAACCGCATCTTCAGATACTCCGGCACCGAGCGGGCCTTCGAGCCGTAGTAGAACGGCATCATGAACACGGCGAGGAACACCATCGCCGGAATCGCGCCGACCCAGTAGAAATGGGCGGTGACGATGCCGTACTTGGCGCCGCTGGCCGCCATGCCGACCAGCTCCAGCGCGCCGAGGTTGGCGGAGATGAAAGCCAGGCCGGTGACCCAGGCGGGGATGGAACGTCCCGACGTCAAGTAGTCGGAGGACGTCTTCATGTATCGCTTCAGCGCGAAACCGATACCGATGACAAACGCGGTATACAGCGCGATGATCGTGTAATCGATCCATTGGAGGGCTACGTTATGCATGACGGGGTTCGTGCTTTGGGGGCTGCAGGTTCGTGTGCGAAAAAGGAATCGGGATGATCAATCGTCGCAGGGGGCGGACCCCGCCCGGCCAGCGACAGCATCGGGGTGGGATGGTGGTTCGGGGCGGAGGATGAATTGCAAAACGAGCCCATTGCCGTAGCGGACGATCCGGCAATTGGAAAGCCTTTTACATCGAAAAAGAGGGCGCCGCCGCCGGTTTGCGGCGCCGATTGACGGTGAAGCAGGCCGAAAGCCCGCGCCAACAATGATGAACGAGCGCACGGTTCGTAGCGCAGGCTTCCAGCCTGCATCTGGAGCAACCAGGGATGGCTGCGCTAAGTTCGGATTCACCGTCAATCGGCAGATGCATTCCGAATAATGGAGTGCAGCATCCGGTTTGCGGCCGGAACGTTGATGACTTGAGTATTCACCCGGCGGGTCCATCTTTCCCGAGCACGTCCCTGAATCCCGGGCGTTCGCGCCGCGAACGCCGGTGGGTTCCGCCACTCGATCGTCGATTCCGCCAGCTATCCTCATCATGAGAACCTCGCGCCATTCCTCCCGCTCGCTGCCCTGGAAACTGTTCTGTGGTCTGGTGATCTCGGCCACGGCCTGCGCCGCCGGCCAATACCAGAACTTCGAGACGTCGGTCTACATTCCCGTCGGCGTGGTCCAGCGGCTAGCCGACCCGGCGGTCCGGCAGCATGAGTGGGAGTTGCTCAGCCGGCAGGTGAAGATCGACAAGGTTTACATCGAGTCCGAGCGCGACCGGATGGTCGCCGACGAGCAGACGCTCGAAGACGTGAAGAAGTTCTTCACTGACCACGGCGTGAAGGTCGCCGGGGGCATCACTTTCTCGGACAACACCAACGACCAGTTCCATTCGTTCTGCTACACGAACCCGTCGGACCGCGCCTTCGTCAAGCAGCCACGCCGAGCTGGCCGCCCGGCACTTCGACGAGTTCATCCTCGACGACTTCTTCTTCGTCACGACCAAGTACGACTCGGACATCGCGGCGAAGGGCGACCGCTCGTGGACCGACTTCCGCCTGGACCTGATGGACGAGGCCGTCGGAACCTCATCGTCAAGGCGGCGCAAGGACGTGAATCCGCAAGATCAAGGTGGTCATCAAGTTCCCCAACTGGTACGAGCACTTCCAGGGCCTCGGCTTCGACCTCGACAAGGAGCCGAAGATCTTCGACGGGATCTACACCGGCACCGAGACCCGCGACCCGGTCTTCACCGACCAGTTCCTCCAGCAGTACGAGAGCTACCAGATCATCCGCTACTTCGAGAACATCGAGCCGGGCGGCAACGGCGGCGGCTGGGTGGACACCTACAGCGTCCGCTATCTCGACCGCTACGCCGAGCAGCTCTGGGACACGATGTTCGCCAAGCCGCGCGAGATCACCCTCTTCAACTGGGCCGATCTGCAGCGTCCGATCGAGCCGGGCGAACGGCCCTGGGAGGGCCTGCCCACCAGCTTCGATTATTTCAAGATCAGCCCGCCCGTCTTCTTCGCCCCCGCCAAGGAAGGCCCCCGGCCCACCATGGCGCGGGTCGCGGGCGCCTCGCTGCGAACAGATTGACGCCTTCCTCGGCAAGCTCGGCAGGCCGATCGGCATCAAGAGCTACAAGCCCCATCACTCCACCGGCGAGGATTTCCTCCACAATTATTTCGGCATGATCGGAATGCCCATCGACTTGTACCCGACCTTCCCCGCCGAGGCCGACCTCGTGCTGTTGACCGAATCCGCCGCGTTCGATCCCACCATCGTGGCCAAGATCAAGGCGCAGCTGAACGCCGGCAAATCAGTCGTCATCACCTCCGGGCTCCTCCGCGCGCTGCAGGGCAAGGGCATCGAGGACATCGTCGAGATCGAATGCACGGAGCGCCGCATCATCGCGGATGGCTATACCTACGGATTCGGGCCCGGCGATCGCAGCAACCTCGGCGACGAAGCGCGAGCGGCCAACGTGATCTTTCCGCAGATTCGCTTTCAAACCAACCAGGCGTGGGCGCTGGCGAGCGCCATGTCCGACAACGTCGGCTTCCCGCTGTTGTTGGTGGACCAATACGGCAAGGGCAGCCTCTATGTCTGGACCATCCCGGACAACTTTCACCATCTTTATCGCCTGCCGCCGGCCGTCACCACGGTGGTCAAGGACGTGTTGATGAAGGGATTCTTCGTCCGGCTTGACGGCCCAAGCCAGGTCGCGCTGTTCGCCTACGACAACAACACGTTTGTCGTCGAATCGTTCCTCGATCACGAGGCCGACGTGAAGGTTTCCGTCGCCGGAGGTTTCACGAAGCTGCGCAATCTCGTCACCAGCGGCATCCAGGCCGGTGCGGAGCCCCCGCCGCCGAGCCCCTGGCACTTCGGACCCGACGAGGAGAAACGCACCACCTTCTATCTGCACGTGCTGCCGCACAGCTATCTGGCCTTCGGCGCAGAGAAATAGGCGGTGCGTTGCCGCCGAGGGACGCGAACGTGTCCCTCCGGCCATAAAGAAATGTCCGCTTCTGCGGAGCGGCAAACGCTGGAAAGCCGACGCCAACCGCCTTGTAACTTATGTCATTTAATAGATGACATCGGTGATTTGGGGATGGTTCATCCCAGAACCACTTGCTCGCATTCGCGACTACGCGCGCAGCAAGTCAACCGTCGTTTCCCCGGCCGCCATCTTTTGCAGCAGCAAATAGACCGGAATGCGGGTGCCGCGAAGTTCGTAGGCGTCAACTCACCTATTCCGAGCCGTCGGCGGACCGCAAAAGACCGACTCCAAACTCAAACTCTGCGGCCAATCTATCAGCAATTTCAGTCGGCCATTCTTCGCCGATCAGCCAGCAGCGAAGCGTCTCGGACGAGAGTTCGACGTCGGTTTTCGCGAACGCCACCAGAAATGCAAACCAACGTCTGCGATCCTCAGACTGTGAACTTCCCGTGTCCTTATTCGCGGTCACCGAAAAGGTGTTAAGCAGATTGAAAAGCGCCTGCCCAAGCTCAACCTTCAGGTCAATTTCACCCGCAAACTCCAGGAGAGTCAAAACGCCCTTCTCCTGCAGGGGCCTCAAGAAAAGGCGGCAGAATTCATCAGAGATCTCGTTGTACTCGGCGATCGACAGCTCCGGCGCGTCTGAGGGGATAATGTTAATGATCCTGTAGCCGGTTGGCGCGGAACCGTAGATCCACACACATGCTGCACGGGTTTTCCCCGACGACTTATGCCGGAAACCGTGGTACTTTCCCCCTTTCTCGGCTTCGCGGCTGCAAAACTCCTCGCCCTTCTTGTCCCGCGCCCATTCCGGCGGCAGAAGTTCCAGTATCTCATCGATAATCCGGTCTCCCGAGCCGACTACCGAGAATCTCACGTCTTTGTACGTCTCCATAGGTGGCTACTTTGATTCCGTTTTCTTGGCCTTGTTTGCTTGGATCTCTTTGAAGATTTCCTTTGCGCGTTGCTGGGCAGCCAACGTGTCGTGAGCATTAAGGGAAACAAAGATTTTCTTCGCGCAATCTGCATAATAGGAATCCCCTGAAACTGCACAAACGTTAACCCAAGCCATTGCCTCGATTTCGTCCTTCGGCACGTCGGCTTCAATGGCACGATATCCGTGATGGGCGAATATTGTGCAGAGTTCAAACTGAGCCGCTGCACAGCCCTGATATCCTGCCTTGCGAAGCCACTTCACAGCCTCAGTGCTGTCGTACACCATCCCTTCGCCATATTCATACATCTTCCCGAGTTCCCATTGTCCGTCTGGATCTCCTTGCTCCGCGGCTTTGCGAAACCACTTCACCGCTTCGGCGCTGTCCTTCAGCACTGCTTCCCCGTCTGCGTACATCCGGCCGAGGCTGCTCTGCGCCTCGGCATTCCCTTGGTCAGCAGCCATGCGCAGCCATTTCTCTGCCTGCACGCCGTCTTTGGCGACACCTAGGCCGCGTTCGTAAATCTCGCCGATGCGATACTGAGCATTGGCGTCTCCTTTTTCCGCAGCTTTGCGGTACCACTCCTGCGCTGCGGCATCGTCATACTCCACTCCTTTGCCTTCGTCATACATCTTTCCAAGGTAATACTGAGCCTCGGAAATGCCTTCGTTGGCAGGCATGCGGAACCATTTCACCGCCTCGACGAAATCCTTCCCCACGCCCTCACCTTTGAGATACATTTTCCCGAGGGCGAGTTGTGCAAACGGATTCCCTTGGTCGGCGGACTTTCGATATAATCTGACCGCTTCAATGGTGTCCTTCTCTACACCCTCGCCAGTGGCGTACATCCGACCAAGGGCAGCCTGACCACTGGAATCGCCTTGGTCCGCGGCTTTGCGAAACCACTTCACCGCTTCGGCGCTGTCCTTCTCTAGACCCTCACCTTTGGCATACATCCAGCCGAGGCTACACTGACCACCGGCATTTCCCTGATCCGCAGCCTTGCGGTACCACTTTACGGCCTCCGCGGTGTCCTTTGGCACCCCCATGCCGCCGGCGTACATATGGCCGAGCCAATCCTGACCAGCGGCATCCCCCTGATCCGCCGCTTTGCGAAACCATTTCACTGCTTCACCACGGTCCTTGGGAACCCCGTCGCCGAACAAATACCTCTCGCCAATGGTAGCCTGAGCTTTCGCCTCGCCCCTTTCAGCCTTAGCTTTGGTTTCAGCGAGAATGGACTCAGGAGTGTCAGGTATCGGCGGCGGAGGGACAAAGTGACTGGTGGTCTTGGATACGGGTGTCCTTCTCGGCCAGAACCAACAAACCACGACGACCAGTTCCAACACAGCAAAACCGGCAAGGAGCGCCACTCTGGACATTCTGGATTTCACAGGGCCGGCTTTGGCCGCCACGCTCCGGAAAGCCGCGAGAGGCGGTGCCGCCGTCGGCCCGGACGCAAGGTCCGGCCCTACACCCAACCGTCGCGCCACTTCGCCCGCGGTTTGTGGCCGCTTTGCAGGGTCCTTTGCCAGACACGCCGCGACGGTTTCTTCCCAAGCGGCGAGAATCGGTTCGCCCGCGATCCTCAACTCGGAACGCCGCTCGGTGAGTGTCGGCGGCATCACGCTACGCACCTGCGCAGCAATGTCGCCGGTGTAAAACGGCGGGCGGCTGGTCAGCAATTCATAGAGGGTGGCGCCGAGTGCATAGATGTCGTCCGTCGCTCTGGCTTGCTTTCCGAGCAACTGCTGCGGGCTCATATAGAGCAGGGTGCCGCTCGTGCCGATGGTGCTGCCCGTCAGCCGCGTATGCGTGTCGGCCAGGCTGCGCGCAATGCCAAAGTCGGCGATCTTCAGCCGGCCGTCGGGCGTCACGAGCAGGTTGGCCGGTTTGAGATCGCGGTGAACCACCTTTGCCTCGCCGTGCGCGTAGTCCAGGGCAGTGCAAAGCTGGGCCAACAACGGTGCGAGTTTCTCGACGGAGAATACTTTGCCCGGTTGCGCCAGGCGAAGCTTGGACAGCGTCACGCCGTCGACATACTCCATCGAGACGGCGGCCATGTTGCCATCGCGCTCAAAGTGATGGATGCGCACGATGTTGGGATGGGTCAGTCGCAGAGCATTGCGCGTCTCTTCCTTGAGTTCGTCGACGGCCGCATCGTCGCGCGCAACGATCTCCGGCAGGAACTTGAGCGCCACCAGATTGCCT
>CAWDQK010000102.1:0-14561 GCA_963804395.1 uncultured Verrucomicrobiae bacterium
CTGCGCCGGTGAACGGCCCATAAGCTCGAACCGGCGGTACATTTGTTACGTTGGCGGTTTAGGATGTTTATCTATCTATCCTTAAACCTCTTACAAATGGTGCGCCATGTGGGAATCGAACCCACCTCTCTAGTGTTGACTGCCTAAGTGGTTGCGAGCCGGAGCATTCCAGAGCGAGCAAGAGGAGCCGGTAGCATTGTGTGTTACACTTTGTGACACTGCTTTTCCGCCGTCCGGAGCAGGCCTGTTCAGGCCGGATCTTCTCGTTCGCATTGGAGTCGTTGTTCGCGAATCTGGCACTTCACGCCGTCATCGGCAAGTCCAGAGGCTGATCAAGGCGCGCTACTGCAATTGATCTAATCCAGGGATAAGGCCTGCAGATTCGGCCGAAAACGGGATGCCATGTGGAAGCTTTGACGAAAGGTTCCGAGCGAGCTGTTTGACGTATGCGCGATTGATTATTCTCCGCGCCGTCTCCATCGCCTCCCAAAATGCCGTGGCCTTCAAATCCGGATCGGGATCAGACAATAGCGCAGCTCTTTTCGATGGTAACCAATCAGGCTTGTTGTCATCTAGCGCCGCCGGACCATGACTTGAGGTCTCACGGGAATGGGCCAACTGTCATTTCGTGTGGGTAAGTGACTTTCCCCCTCTCCCCCGCCTACGGGGTTTCCGCGGGCGGAAACCCCTTCGGAGCCCCTCCCGCTGTGCGCGGCCTGGCGCGTGGGCGCGCCTCGTCGCCGGGCGACGAGCGGCCGTGCTCGCTCCGCCATTGGATTGCGCCGCGGCTGGTGGGCTATAACGATGAGCGCATGGACGAACGAACGATTTTCGGAACCGCCCTGGGCTTGGCGGGCACGCCTTGGCGGGTGGAAGAGGTGACCTTGGACGTGGCGCAGAGGAAGCTGACGATCCGGCTGGGGTTTGAGCGCGGCAGCCGCTTTCCCCATCCACGGACCGGGGAATTGATGCCGGTCTACGACACGAGCGAACATCGCTGGCGGCACCTGAACTTCTTCCAGTATGAGTGCGAGATTGCCGCGAAGCTTCCGCGAGTGGGCCGCGAAGGGCCCGAAGGACCGCCAATTCAGACGGCCACCGTGCCGTGGGCGCGGCCGGGCAGCGGATTCACGCTGCTGTTCGAAGCGATGATCGTGGTCTTGACCAAGAGCGGAATGACCGTGGCCGAAGCGGCGCGGGTGCTTGGCGAATGGCAGAAGCGGCTGTGGCGGGCGTTGATTCCGTTGGTCGAAGAGGGGATCGCGCACCTGGATCTGTCTGCGACGAAGGTCCTCTGCCTCGACGAGACGAGCACACGCAAGGGGCAGCATTACGTGACCGTGGCGAGCAATCCCCAGGCGATAAGCACAGGCGAAGAAGACGGCCACCCTCGATATCGGGCACGGATCGTCGCGGTGACCGAAGGACGGGATAGCGGCGCGGTCGGGGCAGTGAAGGCGTTCTTGGAACAGCATCAGTGCCCCGCCGGCCAGATCACCACCGTGGTCAAGGACATGAGTGCAGCCTATGAGAAGGGGGTCCAAGAACACTTTCCCAACGCCGAGCGTGTCGTTGACTTCTTCCATGTGGTCCGACTTGTTGGCGAGGCCTTCGATCAGGTGCGCAAGCGTGAGCACCGCGAAAACCCCGAACTGTTCAAGGACAGTCTGTGGGCTTGGCGCAAAAGGGAAGACCATCTCAGCGAACAAGAGGCCCAGGTCCGTTCCCGGTTGCTGAAGTCCCGCCATCTGCAAACCGGCCGCGCTTGTATGATTCTGGAGGCCTTCCGGGAGATCTTCCGCATCCCGGATCCGAAAGAACTGGAGGTGCGGTTGCACGAATGGTACCGATGGGCCAGGCGGTCTCGGATCCCAGAGATCCAGGCTGCTGCCCTCACTGTGAAAGCCCATCTGAAGGAATTGCTCGCCTTTGCCCGTACGCGTTTCTCCAACGCCGCCGCTGAGGCCCTCAATGGCTTGATCCAAACCGCCAAACGCAAATCCCGTGGTTTCCGCGACCCGCGTCACTTCCGGGCGATCATCTTCCTGCTTGGCGGCAACCTTCATTTCAACCTGCCCGACCCGTTCCCATCCCCCTCACTGAACCCACAGTAAATGACATTGTGCCCGGGAATGCCTATTGGTGGAACGTTTGGTCTTCATATGATCCGACGCCCGGCGCGTTTTAGCGCCCTTATCGAGGCTTCCAGCGACCGTTGAAGCTTCGCCAAGTTTGTTCTTACCGCAGGATCAAGATCTGGTTGGGTGCGGCCATAAAGGCCGCCCATAAAATGCAGCCATGTGAGTTGGTGAAGATGATCGCGGCGCTCTTCGGCAGGAGTCTTACAACCGCCACTCTTGGCACGGGCTGAGCTTTTCTCCTCCTCCTCGAGGACTTCAATCAGCTCCTTGCGATCGATCTGCTCTAGCTGCCGCAGGGCCTTGCAGTCCGGCTCCCTCAAGTTGGGGCGCACGCAACGCCAGGCGCGACGCCGAATCATGGCATGCGCCTTGTTCTGATTATTGGTTGAATACCGGTGGCCGAACTGGCCACGAGATTTGGGTGTGGATTTTGTTTTCATTGGCGAAGAATATTGTTTGTGCGCGAAGCGCACGGACGATCGGGTTTAGAGTAGACAGATCGGGTTTCTGATTAGCCGGTTTAGTAAAAAAACAAGCGCCGTCTCTTGTTATTCTTCAGCAGCATGTTACTGCCGATCTTTCTTCAGATCTAACAGAGCCTCCGCGCATGCAGTCACCACTTGGCCATACGTCGCCGCAAGCCGCTCGCATGTGTTCTTCAGGGCCGCTTTTGCCTCCGGTCCAATCTTGAAAAGCACGGTCTTTCTTTGCGACCCATATGGCTCTGGATCATTCACTCCCGCGACCAACCCTACTCCGTCCGAGACGATCTTCTGCTTGGAGAAACCGGCGGCCCTGGCCCGGTTGATTATGTCACGCTGTCCAGGCGTGAGCTTCACTCCGATGAATTGTCGGGGACCGAGTGGACTAGTCGTAGGTCGCGCCATGGGATCAATGAAGCTAACCGGTTATCCGTTGTCAAACATCTTTTCCTGCCTCTTGAATCCGTTTGGCGCGAAGCGCGAGAATCACCGTCTCATTTTTGCTGCGAAGCAGATCGCTACGCCCACGAGCGATTGGTCCGCCCAAGCGGGCCTGGCAACCGATTTCCTTGGCTCGCGAGCTGATCGTCTACGTGGGTGTCCACGACAACGAGTAGCCACTCGGCACGGCCTCGCTACGCTCGGTCCGTCGCCCGTGTCCATTGCAGGCCACTACGGCGCGATTACTGGCCGGTGGACAAACCGGCAAGAGCCTCAACCGCTGCGCCTGTATCCGCGGGTCTCAGGCGTTGGTAAATCTTATGGATGAGCTCTGACGCATGACCAACGTAGGCCATCGCCTGAGAAATGGGTACTCCGGCTCGGGCCATCCGGGTAATGACCGTAACTCGCGTACAATGGAACATCAGGTGGGGAAGCTCGATTCTCTTGAAGAAGAAATGCCACTCTTTGCCCGCCATCTCCGGCAGATCACACGTCACTTTCCGCCCTGAAGCCCTTAACTTCTCAATGATCGGACGCAAACCAGGGTGGAGCCTCGTTGTGAACACGTGTGGCTTGCCGTTTCGCCCTTTTCCGTAGAACTGGATCGTCCCCTTCCCAAGATCGACCCGATCAAGTGGCATCGCCGTCTCGGACAACCGACATCCCTGGTGGATGGCGATTTCAAAACAAACGCTCATCCATTCCGGCCGAGTCTTCAGGGCTTCGCGGATCTTCACCAGTTCTTCGTCGGTAATCTCGGGCTTCTCTGCCGGCGGATCCCGCGGGATGCCGATATGATCGAGCGGATTGCCCTGGCAGAATCCACGGTGCACCGCCTCACGCATGGCAACGCTCATGCATTTTGAATCGGTCAGCGCGGTGTTCTTGGAGACCTGTTTCTTCGACACCTGTTTGATCTGGGAAGATCGCCAGTCAATGAACGCCAACACGTCGTTGTAGGTCAGCGCCCGTGGCACGCGGATCTTCCTTTGGTCAAGGAATGCACGCCACTGGGTCCACGCGCCCCGCATCCTAATCAGGCTCTTTCTCCGGGTGGGCCCTGAGTATCGTTGCTCCAAGAAGTGATCGACCCAGTTCTCCCAGCGGTCGGCCCCATTCTCTTCCTTGTCAACCTGAGCATCCCTGCTCAGTTCGTTTGCCAGGTCGAGCGCCTTCCTCTTCCCCTGGACGACGTCTTTTCGAAACGGAGTGGGCTTGTACAGGCGCTTCTGTTGCTTGGGATCCCAATAGGCGATCCACCAGAAAGGCGACCGAACCCTGGCGTACACGGACACGTATTTCACGCGATCCGAACCTGCCCGAATCCCCGCGTCACATCAAGCATTCTGTGACACTTCTGTGACACTAGCCATTTCTAGTCTTCTATGTCGTTGTATTACAATCACTTCCAAATGGTGCGCCATGTGGGAATCGAACCCACCTCTCAAGCTTGGGAAGCTCGCGTTCTACCGATGAACTAATGGCGCCCGGCACACCCGGCGGCGACTGTAGCCGATTGTGCGGCCATGAAAGTCAGAATCGTGCCCGCAGCAATCCTGAAGTGTGGCGGCGCGGCCAGCCTTCGCGCAAGGCTACGGCCTGGGAGGCGCCCCGCGCCGGCGGAGCCGGACGCGGCTCCGCTACGAGATCGTTTGCGTCTTGCGTGCCCGTTTGCCTACGAATAGTTCCGCCGCCCGTCCAGCGCGCTCCGGAGCGTGACCGAGTCAGCGTACAGCACGCCCCCTCCACTCGGCAAACCAAAGCCAATGCGGCTCAATCTCACCTTTCCCGCCGGAACCCGGTCGCCCAGGAAATGGCAGGTCGCCTCGCCCTCCACATCGTTGGACAGGGCCAGGATCAGTTCCTGGATCTCACCGGACTCGATGCGGGCGACCAGTGTCGCGAGATTGAGGTGTTCAGGACCGACGCCCTGAATCGGCGAAAGCTTTCCGTGCAGCACGTGGTAGGTGCCACGGAAGGCACCGGATCGTTCGATCGCCACCAAGTCTGGCACTTGTTCGACGACACATACCACCCCCGCCTGCCTCTTGCCGTCAGCGCAAATCGCGCAAAGCTCTCCCTCCGCCAGATTGCCGCACCGCGAGCAGCGAAGGACTCCGGCCGCCGCCATCTGCAGCGCCTCGACCAGCGCCGGCAGCCGCTCCGGCCTTTCCACGAGCAGGTGGAGGGCAATCCGCTCCGCTGACCGGTACCCGACACCCGGCAGCTGCTTCAAATGCTTCTGAAGTTTCTCGAACGCAGGCGTCATGTTCTTGCTCCGCAAAAACATTGAGGAATGGGCTGAGCCAGGCTCAACCCATTCCTGGCATCTGGAACGTTGAGGTGATCTTCTGCATCTCGGCGTCGTACTGGGTCTTGGCCTGCTTGGCGGCATCCTGCAGCGCGAGCAGCAACGTCTCTTCCACAAACTTTGGCTCCTCCTTCAGAAAATCGGGATCCAGCTTGAGCGCCAGGACCCTGCCCGCGGTGCTGATCTTGATCGCAACGGCACCGCCTCCCGCGGTGACATCGATCTCCTTGGTTTCCAACTGCGCCTGAAGCGATTCCATCTGGCGCTGCATCTTCTGGGCTTGTTTGAGGAGTTTGCCGACACCGGGCATGGGAGAAACGGGGTTCAGGTTAGGCCGCCAACGAACACCTAGGGACACTAACGACCCTCCGGATTCTGCAAGACATAAGTACGAACCGTGCTGCAGTTTCGTCCTTCAACCGCCCTCGTCGGAGACCCGGTCCGAATGTTTTGTCATTTAATCGATGACAAATGGACCCCTGTGCCCGTTGCCCAATGACCCGGCTCCCGGCCAGCTCACAATACCGCCGCGCCTAGAATGTGCTGGTAACCTTCGCGAAACGTTGGATAACGCGGCCGCCAGCCCAACTCCGCCTTGATCCTGGCGTTGCTGATCCACCGATCCGCCTCATGGGAGAACCGGCGACGCTTGCCGGCAGCGTCACCCGAAAACGCCGGCGCCGCCCGGCCGGTCTGGCCCGCAAGCCACTGCACGATTTCCGCCCGGGCCGCAGGTCCATCGTCGGTGACATTGAAGATGCAGTTCTGCACTCCGGCCGGTGCGGAAAAAGCCGACCAGACGGCGGAGCAAACGTCGTCCCGATGCGCCAGATTGAGACGGTGATTGCCGTTCCCCGGAATCACCGCAACTCCGGCACGGACCTGGTCGAGCAAATGATGCCGTCCGGGGCCATAGATGCCCCCTAGCCGGAGGATGAACCAGCGGTCGCACGCCTGTCGGGCCTCCCGCAACAAGGTTTCTGCCTCGATCAGCATCGCGCCTCTTTCGCCCGTTTCCGCGGTCGAGGCGGATTCGTTGACGATCACTCCGCCATCTTGCGGATACACCGACGTGCTGCTCGTGAAAACGATCGTGCCGACTGGCTGGCGCACCGCCCAGGCGAGACTCGACCGCATTCCGTTCAACGTAGGATCGTCGATAACCCTCGATGCCTCTCCTCCCGGAACTCACACAATTCAAAACCAATTCCGCCCCCGTCCGCACGCGATCATGCCAGTCCCACAGGGCAAGATCGGCCATCACCGCCCTGGCTCCCATCGCGGCCAGCTCCGCCGCCTGCGCCGGGTTGCGCGTCAACGCATCCACTTCCATTTCGGCGGCAATCGCCTCGCGCGCCACCGCGCTGCCGAGGTAGCCGCAACCAAGGATCACCAGGCGTTTGCCGCGCAGCGTGGTGGAATTGGTTTTAATCCAGGTGAATTCGTGCTTTATTGTCATCCATGTCAACGGCTCTTGTCCTGCTGGCCGAAGGAGTTGAGGAAATCGAGGCGATCACCCCGGTTGACCTCCTGCGCCGGGCTGGAATCGATGTGACGCTCGCTTCGCTCTCGGATCAGCGCCACGTCACCGGTCGCAGCGGTATCACCCTGCACGCCGATGCGGCGCTGTCGGAGATCGGAGGGCGGTTGTTCGACCTGCTGTTTCTTCCCGGCGGTCCTGGCGTCAAGAATCTCCGCGCCGATCCGCGGGTTGACGCCACCGTCCGCGCGCATGCCGCGGCGGGCAAATGGGTCGCCGCCATCTGCGCCGCTCCCACGGTGCTGAACGCGGCCGGTCTGCTCGATGGCCGGCGTTATACCGCCCATTTCTCCGTCGCCGGCGAACTGCCCCGCATCCTGGCCGGGGAACGCGTCGTCGCCGACGGAAATATTCTCACCTCGCGCGGCGCCGGAACCGCGTTGGATCTCGGACTCCTGCTCGTCGAGAAGCTCGTGTCCGTGGAAAAGGCCGGGGACATTGCGCGCTCGATCTGCCGGTGACCTGAGAACGGACTCGTCAGTTGTTAAAGTCACCGTCAGTCTGGCCGTTGGACAAGACTGGAGCACCCTCATCTTGGTCGCCCGTTCGCTGCATTGGTGTTTGATCGAAACTGCCCGGCGGAATGCCACTTTCAACGGAAGTGACGCGGCGAAGCTGTCTAATATAGCATGTGCGGCATTGCCGGTTTGATCGGTTCCAACATCCCGCCCGAACAGCGGCAACTGGCCGTCGAGCGCATGTGCGATGCGATGCGTCACCGCGGTCCCGACGATCAGGGCATCATCAGCCGGGGTCCGGCTACAATCGGCATGCGCCGACTGGCCGTGATTGACCCCACCGGCGGTCACCAGCCGATGACGAGCGCCCGGGGTCGATATCATCTTGTCTTCAACGGCTGTATCTACAACCACGGCGAACTGCGGGGCGAACTGGCGGCAGCCGGATATCCATTCCAGTCGAGATGCGACACCGAGGTGCTCTTGGCCGCCTTTGCCCACTGGGGCGAGAGCTGCCTTCGCCGGCTGCGGGGAATGTTCGCCTTTGCGGTTTGGGATGAGGTGGAGCAGTGCCTTTTCCTGGCGCGCGATGCTTTCGGCATCAAGCCGCTTTACTACGCACTCGATGGCGCGACCGACCGGTTGGTCTTTGCGTCAGAACTTAATGCCGTGCTGGCCGCCGAACCGGTCCGGCGCCAGATCGATGCCCATTCCGTTGCCGAGTACCTCGCCTACCTCGCGGTGCCCGCCCCGCGCACGATCTACCAGGGAATCTCCAGCCTGGGTCCCGGCGAGTGCGCGCGATTCTCCAATGGCAATCTCGAGGTGAGGCAATGGTGGCGCTTTCCCCGTCCGGCTGCAGTTGCCGCCATCTGCGGCACCAAGTTTGAATTCGAGTCCGAGCTGCGCGCGCGGCTTGCGGATACGGTCCGGGCACATCGCATTGCCGATGTCCCGGTGGGGGCGTTTCTCTCCGGTGGCCTTGACTCGTCCGGCATTGTGGCGCTGATGACCCGGGCTGGCACCGCACAGATCAAAACGTTCTCAATCGTGTTCGAGGAAGCGGCCTACTCCGAGGCCGCTCCGGCGCGGTTGGCCGCCCAAGCGCTGGGTACCGAGCACCACGAGATGCTGCTCACCGGCAGCCAGGTCGCGGATGACCTCGACCGCCTGCTCCAGGCGCTTGACCAGCCGACCGGCGACGGAATCAACACCTACTATGTCAGCCAGGCCGCCCGCGCTGGAGGCGTGACCGTTGCTCTTTCGGGTCTTGGCGGCGACGAGTTGTTTGGGGGCTATCCATCATTCCGCGACCTGCCCCGAATCGCCCGTTGCCTGCCGCTCTGGCGCGGCCTGCCCGCCCGGCTGCGTGAGGTGGTCTCGCAACGCCTTGCCCGGGGCGGCGTCCGGCAGCGCAAACTGGCCGACTTCCTCTGTCACGCCAGGAACCTCAACGAGCTCTGCTCGCTCCAGCGGCGTCTCTTCTCTACCGTGCTCGGTTCTTCGCTGCTTCGCCCCGAGGTGCGCCAGGCGCTCGGAGCGCCGGAACCTCACCATCCGGAACTCGGAAGATTATCGGCCGAGCTGGCCGGAGCGGATGACTTTCAGACGATCAGCGCCTGGGAACTGCGCACCTACATGGCTGACGTCCTCCTGCGCGACAGCGACGTCATGAGCATGGCACATTCGATCGAACTCCGGGTGCCGTTTGTCGACGCTCCCTTCATCGAATGGCTCTGGGCGCAGCCGGCCCGTTTCAAGTCCGGCGGCGGCCAGTCGAAGTCGGCCCTGGCGGACGCGTTGAGCAACGTTCTGCCCGAAGAGATCCGGTCGCGACGAAAACGCGGCTTTACCCTGCCGTTCGCGGTCTGGATGCGGCGCGAGCTGAAGCCGTTCCTTGAAGATACCTTTGCAACCGACTCGATTGAACGTACCGGTCTGCTCGAATCCATCGCCGTGCGATCGTTCTGGTCGAATTTCGTTGCGGGCCACGACGACCGCGATTGGTCGCGGGTCTGGAGTCTCGCGATCTTGATCGCATTCATCAATCGCGGCCAGGCTAAATGAGAACCCTCCTCTTATGCCCCGAGCTTTTTGCCCGCGAGAGCGGCATCCAGCGCATCCTGCGTCTGTACCTCCGGGCGCTGTGCGAGCTGGCGGACGACGGCGACCGCGTCGATCTGATCGTTCTAAACGATGCCGAATTTCCGTCGGCCAAGCTGGCGGCATACAGCAACAGCCGCCTGTCGCTTCGCCTGGCCTGCAGCGGAAACAAGACGCAATTCCTCTGGACGGCGGTTCACGGGGCTTCCGATGTCAACCGGTTGCTGTGCGGGCATCTGGGACAGCTCGTTGCCGCCTGGCTGGCCCGGTGCTGCAATCGACGGCTCGATTACTACCTGGTCGCGCACGGCATCGAAGTCTGGAAGACCTACACCGGGCTGGAGAAGCTCGCCTTGCGCGGCGCTCGACGGATCCTGTGCGTGAGCGAATTCACCCGCCGTGAGATGCAGCGCCAGGTCAACCTGCCTGACTGGCGGTTCGAAGTCGTGCCCAATGCGCTGGACCCGTTCTTTGCCGATGATCCGCCGGCGGGAGGTCCCGCGGAAGGTCCGCCCGTGATCCTGGCAGTCACCCGGCTTGATCCAAGGGAACGCTACAAGGGGGTGGATCATTTGATCGAAGCGCTGCCCGCCGTGCGGCGGGCAATGCCGGGCACGCGGCTGCGCGTGGTCGGTTCCGGTGCCGATCTGCACCGCCTGGTGGCGTTGGCCAGGCAGCAAGGCGTGGCCGAAGCGGTGGAGTTTGCCGGCTTTCTGGACGATCAGCAACTGCGAGAGGCCTACCGCGACTGCACCCTGTTCGCGCTGCCCAGTTACGCGGAGGGATTCGGGATTGTGTTCCTGGAGGCGATGGCGCGGGGCAAGCCGTGCCTCGGGGCGCGCGCCGGCGCAATCCCGGAAATCATCGATCCGACCTCGGGCGTGCTCGCCGGCTACGGGAACCTCGCGGAGATCAAGGACCAGCTGGTCTGGGCGCTGCAACAGCACTGGGATCCCCTTGCGATCAAGGCGCACGCCGCCCAATTTAGCTACCCGGTTTTCAAGTCGCGGCTGGAGCAAGCGCTGAAAGCCAGCTCATGAAGGTCACTCATCTGATCATCGCCGTTGAACCACCTTCCCCGGCGACGCTGGTTGTCCGCCTTCGCTCGTTGCGGGCGTTTTCAAGTCCACGGTTTTTGACCCATGCCGACTGAAATCATCATCCAGCCCACGCGCGGCATGCGCGCGCTTTCCTGGCGGGAGCTCTGGGCTTACCGCGACCTGCTCTGGCTGCTGGTCTGGCGCGATTTCGCCACCCGTTTCAAGCAGACGATTCTCGGTCCGCTCTGGCACATTTTCCAGCCGTTGGTGACCACGGTGGTTTTCACCGTCATGTTCAGCCAGGTCGCCGAACTTCCGACCGACGGCCTGCCGCCCACTCTCTTTTATCTGTGCGGCCTGCTGGCGTGGAACTATTTTTCGCAGACCTTCACCTCCACTTCCGGCACGTTCGTCGCGAACGCCGCCCTCTTTGGCAAGGTCTACTTTCCCCGCTTGATCGTGCCGCTGGCCGGAGCCATCTCCAATGCGTTTTCGTTTTTGATCCAACTGGCCTCGTTCTTTGTGGTCCTGGCCGTCTACCGCGCCGGCCACCCCCTGGCCACCTGCGCGCCCCGCTGGGAGGCGCTGGTGTTTCTGCCGCTGGTCCTCGTGCAACTCGCGGCGCTCAGCCTGGGCGTGGGGCTCTGGCTGTCGGCCCTCACGGCAAAGTTTCGCGACTTCGCCGTCCTGTCCGGCTTTCTGCTCCAGTTGTGGATGTATGTGACGCCGGTGATCCTGCCGCTCACCCGGGTTCCGCCGCACTGGCACATCTACATGGCCCTGAATCCCGTCACGATGCCCGTTGAATGCTTCCGGTATTTGCTGCTCGGCACCGGCTGGGTCAACCCCACCCTGCTGTGGGTTTCGCTCGGCGCCACCACGCTCGCCTTCGTCACCGGCATGCTGGTCTTTCAGCGCGTGGAGAAAACCTTCATCGACGTCGTGTAATGTCCCAACCCATCATTGAGGTCCGCGGGCTGTCGAAACGCTACCGACTGGGCGCGATCGGCGCGACGTCCATCCGGGAGGCGTTCAGCCGCCGGTGGGACCGTCTGCGCGGGGTGTCTCGGGCCGACGCCAAGGAGTTCTGGGCGCTGCGCGATGTCTCGTTCGACGTCCAGCCGGGCGAGGTCGTCGGCATCATCGGCCGCAACGGCGCCGGCAAGTCCACCCTCCTGAAGATCCTGTCGCGCATCACGGAACCCACGGCCGGTTCGGCCGTGCTGCGCGGGCGGGTCGCCTCGCTGCTGGAGGTCGGCACCGGCTTTCACCCCGAGCTGACCGGCCGCGAAAACGTCTTCCTCAACGGCGCCATCCTCGGCATGACGCGCGCCGAGATCCGCGCCAAGTTCGACGAGATCGTGGCGTTCGCCGAGGTGGAGAAGTTCATCGACACGCCGGTCAAGCACTACTCGAGCGGCATGTATGTGCGCCTCGCCTTCGCCGTCGCCGCCCACCTCGAGCCGGAGATCCTGATCGTCGACGAGGTGCTCGCCGTCGGCGACTCCGCCTTCCAGCAGAAATGTCTTGGAAAGATGAATACCGTGGCCGGGCAGGACGGGCGCACGGTGCTCCTCGTCAGCCACAATCTCGGGAGCCTGGTCGGCCTATGTGGGCGGGTGTTCTGGCTCGACCAGGGGCGGCTGCGCACGGTCGGGTCGGCTGCCGCCGTCGCCGCGGAATACCTGCGCGGCCAAACCGAGATTGCCGGAAGCGATTTTGATTTCCGCCATTGGGGAGGGGCCGACCGTCGCACCGGCCGGTTGGTGATCACCGGCCTCCAGCTCAACGACGGCCGACCCCTCGTGCACCGCGAATCCTTCCGCGCCCGGATCCATTTTCGTACCCAGTCGGCGTTGGAGGGGGTCGCGTTCGGCCTCGGCTTCTGCACGCCGGAAGGGACCCGGCTGGCCACCTTTGACACCGATCTCGATGGCAGGCGCCTATCCTATCGGGCCAACCATGAAGGGTGGATCGATCTGAACCTGCCGGATCTGCCGTTGAGTCCCGGCCGCTATGCCCTTGATCTTGGAGCCCGCCTGGGCGAAGTGACCAGCCTTGATAACCTGCCGTCCTGTGGCATGATCGAGGTGCGACCCGGGCCGCGGACCAACGTCGGCAGCGTTCAGATTCCCGGCGGCGGCTTGCGGTTGGCCGCGCAATGGCAGGAGTCTCCGCCCCCCGTGGCATGATCAGAGCGGTCCTGGTGCCATCGGGAGTCTTTTCACGCCTTGCCCTGCGCGCCGTGCGGGCGACTTCCCGGGAGCGACCGTTGCCGAATGAGCTCGCGCCGGTCAACCGGGCAGACCGCGCGGAAAGTCACGGGATGAACCGTTCCACCGTTCGGTTCATGGCATTGCGGGGAACCCAGCCGGCGCCGCTTCCGTGCAGTCTCCTCGGGCGATTGCTTGAATGCCGCCTGCGTCAACTGCCGGGACCGATTGAGCGCATCATCCACGACGCGCGACGGCGCGGAGCGAGGCAGGCGTGGGCGGCCTGGGCGCAGCTTTCGCGATTCCCGCCATGAATCCAGCAGTGACTCCCACCCTTCTCCGCTGGACCCGCTTTGCCAGCAACCCGTTTGGCACCGGCTCGGAGAAGCGTTCGGCCCAGGTCCTCGCGCTTTGCGAGTCGGCCGGATTCTCCGTCGCCGACATGCAACCGCCGGCTGCAGTTCCCCGGTGGCAGGCCTGGCTCGCGGGCCTGCAGGCGCGGCTGCGCTGGGGAAGATACGCCTCGGTCGACCGGGCCGGGGTCGGCCTGCTCGGTTATCGCAGCCAGTCTTACCGCGGCGCCCTTGCGCAGCACGCCGGGGTGAAAGTCTTGTTGTGGGAGACAACGTACGATTCGGTGCTGCCGGCCCTGGCCCGCGCGTCCGGCTACCAGGTTATTGCCTTGCCCCACAACCTGGAATCTCTGGTCAGCGAAGCGGCATTTGCCGATCCACGGCACGACGCCATTGCCGACCTGGCCTTCGAGATCCGGCGCCTCGCGCTGGCCGACGCGATCTTCACCATCTCCAAGGAGGAGCGCTGGCTGCTGGAGGCGCGCGGGCTCCATCCGCGGTATTTGCCGTTTCACCCGGATCCGGAGCTTGCAGAAGAGTGCCGGCGAATCCGTCGCGTCCGGCAGGCGCAGGCCCGTCCCGATGGCAGCGTGGCCGGACCGCTGCTCCTCGTCGGCAGCGCCTTCAATCCCGCCACCGAACGGGGCATGCGCTGGCAATTGCAGCTGCTGCGCACCGCCGGCTGGCCGGCCGCGGGCGTGGTCGTGGTCGGCCCGCAAACGGCGACGAGGCTCGCGGAATTCGCCGGGCCGGGTGTGCGCCTGCTGGGGCAGGTTTCCTGGCCGGAGTTGGCCGGCTGCCTGGCCTCCTGCTCCGCTCTGCTAATCCACACATTCGGCGGGGCCGGCGCCGTGACGCGCATTCCCGAGGCGCTGGCGGCGGGGGTGCCGGTGATTGCCAACGCCAACGCCGCGCGCGACCGGTACGGCACGCCCGGGCTCTTTTGCTACGAGGACGAGGATTCCTTCCGCGGGCTGCTGCCTGCAGCGCTGCCCATTCCGCCTCCGCTGCCGCGCCCGGATTCGGCGGAGGTCCGGTTCCGCGCCACCATTCAGCAGCTGGCATCGCTCCCGCTCCGCGGGGAATGATCCGGGTTTCAGCCGTGCCCAATCGCTCTCAAATCATGGCGTTGTTCCAGTCTCCGCTCCTTCTTGCATCCTACCCGGAGGGAGACGATCCGGTCGTTTGGGCGGCCCTGCCCGCGCCTGCCCTGGACTTTCTCATCGCGCTCGCCCGGCAGATCGGGGCAACCACGGTCTTTGAGTTCGGGAGCGGCCGCAGCACGGCGGCCTTGCTGCAAGCGGGTCTGGCGGTCACCAGTCTGGAAGACTCCGGTCACTGGATGGCACAGACGGTTCAAGGCCTGCCGGCGGCGCTTCGCGTCCGACATACCGCGCTGGTGCGGCCCTTGCGCCTCCATTTCCACGGGCTTGATTCCTTTGCTGGACTGGACGATCGATGCCGAGCTCGCCGGCC
>CAWDQK010000103.1:0-67839 GCA_963804395.1 uncultured Verrucomicrobiae bacterium
GCGACGCGGTCATGGCGCTCATCGCGCTCGGCTACAAGGCACCCGACGCCGACAAGGTCGTGCGCCAGGCGTGGATTTCGCTGGGGCCATCCGCCACCACCGAGCAGCTGATCAAGAAGGCGCTGGGCTGACCCGGCGCCCTACTGCCGCTGGTATTCGATGGCGTTCATCGCCGCCTGATCGTCCGGCAGTTGCCGCGCCCGGAAGATGTGGGTGTTGTCGGGCGTGGCGGGCTCATGAGCAAAGACGAAATCCTCGATGATTGAGCGCGAGCTCAGCTGAAGTTTCGGCGCCTGCAACGGCAGGCTGCGCCCGTCCTGGCGGTCGGCGGCGGCGAGCGACCTTCGGTTCGCCGGCAAAAGCATCGGGGAAACGAAACGCAACTGCTGGGCAATGTAACCCTCGGTTTTCGACAGTGGCCGAGCGTGGGTGCGTCCAGGTGGACCGACGTCAGCAGGACTTGGGCCTCTGATCTCATCGTCGCTGGCTGGGATCGCACGGCGCGCGCGAACGGGGTCGTCGAAGTCTTTCCAGGTCCGAAAACCGAGTGCACCGCGACCAGGGCCACGCACGCGGCGGCCAAACCGGCCACATAATAGCCCCATCTCGCCCGGCGTGGCCCCTCGAACGCCACCACCTTGGCCTCGGCGCGTCCCGCCTCACCGGCGGCCTGGTATCGATCAAGGGCCAGCGTGCAGGCGCGATGCATCCGGCAATACTGGCTGTAGGTCTGCCGGCGCCGCGGGTTCTGCAGAATTTCCGCCTCAAGCAAAGCCGCGTCCTCCGGCGATATCTGGCGGTCGACGTAAAGGTTGAGGAGCTCGATAAATTTGGACTCTTTCATTTGAATTCATCTCCCATTTTGGCCCGCAGACTTTCCCGCGCACGGGCGATCCGGCTCTTCACCGTGCCCACGCTGATGCGGAGAATGTCGGCGATCTCCTCATACGACAGGTTTTTGACGTTGCGCAAAATCAGGATTTCGCGGTGCTTCGGATTGAGTTTGTCCATGCACTCTGCGATCCGGTTGACAAACTCCTGGGTGACCGTGGCGTCCTCCGGGGTTTCGAGCTCGGCCGGAAACACCTCCGCCAGGGTGGTCTCGGCCTCGGAACCGACCGGCTGGTCGAAGGAAACTGTCTGGTCCCGACGTCGCCTCCACCAATACCAGTAGCGATTCCGCGCGAGGTTGGTGGCGATCTGATAAAGCCAGGTCGAAAACGCCGAATCACCCCGGAAATTGGCGAGCCCGCGATGTGCCCTGATGAACGTGTCCTGCGTCACCTCTTCCGCGTCCTGGGTATTGCGCAAGAGTTGGTTCACCATCACGTAGATCCGGTCCCAATGGCGACTGACCATCTGCTCAAAGGCAGACGGATCGCCCTGCTTGAAGCGATCCACCAGCAATTGGTCCAGGGCCACGTCTTGGGCTTTCATTGACATGCGTTCCACCTCGCTCTGATGGGCGTAGTTCTGAATTGTTCCGGGTTTCTTGGCCTCCGTTGACACGTGGTGGCGATATGGCACGATCCAAAGACGGGTCAAGGACGGGGCGTTGGGGTTGGTGATCTCCTTCGACTGCAAACGATCCAAAAGGTTCCAAGCTGTTTATCCGGATACGCTTGCCCTGAGATGTTTCATGGGGGCGCGCCGCCTCTGCCTCGTTGCCAAACCGACCTGTTTACCTGGGCGCTCTTGTCCGTGGATGTTTTCTGGGGACGCGGCGCCCTCGCCGCGTCCATAAACCGAACCCGCGACGAGGGCGTCGCGTCCCCAATGCTCAGCCTGCGAAACCCGACCGCTCCCACACGAACGGTGTTCTTCAAGTCAGAGGCCGAACAGGCGGGCCGCGTTCCCGGCCAGCAATCGTTCCTTCTCGGGCGCATTCAACCCTGATCTTTCGATTTCCTCCAGAATGCTGTGCCACCCGGGCACCACCTCAGTTCGTGGATAGAGCACAAGCGGATAGTCGGTGCCAAACAGCACCCGGTCGGGTGAAATGGCGTCGAGAACCGTTCGCCAGATCCGGCCGTCATCAATCAGCGGCGAAGCAGCGGTGTCGTAGAAAACGTTGGACAGGTCGCTCCGGACAACCGGATCGGCTTCGAGCAACGGCAGGCCGCCGCCCCAGTGGGCCAGGATAAAACTCGTCTGGGGGTGATCCCGCGCCAGCCGTCGAAGATCATCGAGTGGGGTTTCGACCCTGCCGGGATATGCCCTCCCATTTGGCTCGGTCACATGGAAGTTGACCGGCAGGCCCAGTTCGCCGGCGAGATCCAGGGCGACCGCCAGGGTCGGATCATCCGCGCGGCAGTGCTGCGAATGGGGTGAAAGCTCGCCCAACCCGCAAAAGCCGGCATCACGAGCCCGCCGGATCTCCGTGCGCACGGCAGCTTCCCCGACCGCTGGATGAAGCGTGGCAAACGCCGCCAGACGATCCGGGTGCGCTTTGATGCAATCAGCGTAGAACCGGTTCTGCCAGGCGCAGGTTTCCGGTTTCTCCCAATACCATCCCAGCAGGACGGCTTTGTCGACGTGGCCGCAATCCATGTCATGAAGCAACTGCTCCACGTCGGGAAAGGTCTGCACGGGCGTGCCATTGCGGCGTCGTCGGGTGCACAAGGTCGCCCAGTGCGACTCGCCTCGCGCCTCCGCCCAACCGGCCGGATCCCGCCCGACCTCCGGCGGGTAAAGGTGTACGTGAGCGTCAACGATGCGCATGTGAAAGATGGAGTCCGAATCGGATTAGGCGCGGATTCTCTGCATGCTCAATGTCGGGCCCGGGTCACCAGTCTTCTGAGCCGCTCGGTGGTCTGCGTGCGATCCAGCCGTGAGGCCGCAACATCGAGCACCAGCGATTCCCATGCGGCCAGCGGTAGCCGGCGTTTGCTCAGAAGTTCGTTAATCTCAAGAAACACCACGCAGGCGGCCAGTGCGGTCCGTTTGTTGCCGTCCACGAACGGATGGTTCCGGCAAAGATAGAACAGATACGCTGCAGCAATCTCGCATCCATCCTGCATCAACGGTTCGCCGCCGAACGTTGCCTGCGGGGCGGCAAGAGCTGATTCCAGCAGGCCTTCGTCGCGCAATCCATCGCTACCGCCGTCCGCCGCAATAACCTCGGCGTGAATCGCTCGTGCCGCCGCTGCTGAAATGTGCTTCCAGTTCTGGCTCATGCCAGCCTGCGGAAGAGTTCCTTGTTCCGGGCAATCGTGCGGCGTGCCATGGTTGCCGCCTCGTCAGGCGTCACCACCGGATGGACCGGTGCCAGGTAGATGGCCCCGCCCTCGTGGACCGTCAGGTTCACCTGGTCGCCGACCTTCAGATGGGCCAGGTCCATCAGCGCGGCATCGAGCATGATGCCCTGCGAATTGCCAATCTTCGTGATGGTTTTGATCATGGTGTAAAACATAGTTTGACGTCGGTGGCTGTCAAGGCTGGGCCGCTTCGATTGCCGCGTGAATCGGCTTCTTCAGGTCAGCCCAACCGGCCATCCGCGAAGGCTCATGTCTGTCCATGGCTGGTCCAGTCGTTGCGACGTTAAAGTGCCGCCCACCCCTGCCCAACCTGTACCAGGTTCCGGGATGTCATCCCACCGACCACTGGCCATTTTTTTGTCACGATCGTATCAAAAAGTTGGCCACGCCCGCGCCGGCATCGAAATCGCCTGCCGGTGAAATGGCCGGTTCCGGACAGGGCTTTCTGATTTGGCGCCCCAAACAGCTGGCCATTTCTGTGATATGATCGCATCAACAGTTTGGCCAATCTCCCCATGATCATCATGGCGACCTCGCGCCAAAACAGAAGGCCGTGGGCTCCGGATGCGCCAGCATCATCCGTGTTGATCTGGGATGATCCGTCGTTCCTACTGGCCTTCTCCCATGTTCGAATCCCTCACGGAACGTCTCGGCCAGGCACTGCGGAATCTGCGCGGGGCCGGCAAACTCACCGAAGAGAATACCACCGAGGCCCTCAAAGAGGTGCGCACCGCCCTCCTGTCGGCCGACGTGCACTTCAAGGTGGCGCGGGAGTTTGTCGAGCGCGTACAGGCGCAGGTTGCCGGCCAGGATGTCCTGAAGTCCGTCACTCCCGGGCAGCAGATCGTCAAGATCATCTATGACGAACTGGTGAAACTGCTGGGCGAGGGTTCCACCGAGCTGAGCACGAAACGACCGCTCAAGGTGCTGCTGGTCGGCCTGCATGGCTCGGGCAAGACCACTTCGACGGCGAAGCTTGGCCGGTTGCTCAAGAAGCGCGGCTATCGTCCCTTTGCCGTCGGCTGCGACGTCCAGCGCCCGGCGGCAATTGATCAGCTTGAGATCCTGGCGAAACAGGAGGGCCTGGGATTCTACGCCGACCGGGTCTCCAAGGACGTCCCGGCCATCGGCGCGACCGCGCTTAAGGTCGCGGCGGAGGCCGGAGCCGACGCCATCCTGTTCGATACCGCCGGCCGTCTGCAGATCGATCACGATCTGATCGAGGAGGTGAAACGCCTGAGCGCCCGGGTGGCGCCGGACGAGGTCCTGTTGGTCGCGGATGGCGCCCTCGGCCAGGAGGCCGTCAACGTGGCGCGGGCTTTTCACAACGCGCTCGCTCTCACGGGTCTCGTGCTGACCAAGCTGGACGGCGATGCGCGCGGCGGCGCGGCGCTTTCGATCAAGGCGGTCACCGGCGTGCCGATCAAGTTTATCGGCGTGGGCGAAAAGACCGCAGATTTCGACACGTTTTACCCCGATCGCCTCGCGTCCCGCATCCTGGGCATGGGCGATGTTGTCTCCCTCGTGGAGAAAGCCCAGGAGACCATCGACCAGGCTCAGGCGGAGAAGATGGCGGAGAGGCTTCGGAAGTCGGACTTCAATCTGGAGGATTTCCTCGCCCAGCTGCAGCAGGTCAAAAAACTCGGATCCATGGAATCGATTCTCGGCATGATGCCCGGAATGAGCGGCGTGAAGATCGGCGATGACGCCGAGAAACAGATGGCCCGCACCGAGGCGATCATCAAGTCGATGACGATCCAGGAGCGCCGCAGTCCCGGCATCTTGAGCGGCTCCCGCCGGATGCGGATTGCCAATGGGTCTGGCGTGAAAGTCGTCGAACGTCAATCAGTTGCTGAAGCAGTTCCAGCAGATGCAAAAGCTCATGAAGATGATGCGGGGTGGCGGCGGCCGGAAGCTGATGCGGCAAATGGAGGCGATGCAGGGCAAGGGCGGCAAAGGCGGGCTGCCGGGAATGTAGACGTCCGACTGCTGCGCCGAACGGTGACCCCACGGATTTCCTGTCACCTCTCTGTTCATTTCTGGCCCTTATAGTGCGTTGGGATAACATCCATGAATCTGATCTTTAGTCAACGTCTCGCGATAGCGATTGGGATCGCCCTCCTTTTTGGCGAAAGTTTGCGGCTATGGGGCGGAGGGACCATCGCATGGGGGTTTGATCATTATCTTATGGGTGCACTCTTGCTGTGTGGTGCTTGGAGGAGCCGTCGATACGATATTCCTGGCTCGCGCTACCTCGTGGCAGCATGGGCATTTACATCCGGCGTAGAATATATGAATATCGTTCGGCATTTAGAGCTCTTTTATAGTTCGGGCCCATCCCTACTTCGGCAACCATGGGTCGCGGGGATGATCGCTTTCGGCTATCTTCTCTGCATTCTTGGGCTAGTGGCCAGCCTTAAAGCCCAAACAGACGGTGCAACGAACGGGAGCCGGCCGTTCAGCTCAGAGACAAATCGGACGTCGCAGGTGGCTGGCTCCCGTCGCTGACGATTGCGTTATGATGACAACCGAGACGATGCCCATCGCGCAGCCCAACGATGCCGACCTGGTCGCCGACAGCCTCGCCGGTCGCAGGGATGCCTTCCGCCAGATTGTCGAACGGTATCAGACCCTGGTCTGCTCCCTCGCCTACAGCGCGACCGGTAGCGTCACCCAGAGCGAGGATGTGGCGCAGGAGACCTTCATCAGCGCTTGGAAGGACCTCCGGCTCCTGCGCGAGCCCCACAAACTTCGCGCCTGGCTGTGCGGCATTGTCCGCAACCAGGCGCACCGCAGCCGGCGGGCCGCCGGACACGAGCCGGTGCGAAACGCCACGCCCCTGGAAGATGCGGTTGACTCGCCGGCCGCCGAGGCGCTTCCGTCGGAACAAGCCGTCAGCCGTGAAGAGGAGACCATCCTGTGGCGTTCGCTGGAGAAGATCCCCGAGAACTACCGGGAACCGCTCATTTTGTTCTACCGCGAGCACCGATCGATCGAGCAGGTGGCGGCGGAACTGGAGTTGTCGGAAGACGTCGTCAAGCAGCGTTTGTCGCGCGGCCGCAAGCTGCTGCAGGAGGAGGTTCAGTCTTTTGTGGAGAACACGCTGCGGCGGACCGCGTCCGGCCAGGTGTTCTCGGGCGCCGTGCTGGCCGCCCTGCCCGCGGCCGCCGGCGCGACGGCAACCGCCAGTGTCGGCTTGGGCGCAAAAGGCACGGTGGCGGCCAAGGCAGGCCTCCTGGCGGCGTGGCTCCTGCCCGCGCTTGGAATCGTTGCCGGCTTTGCGGCGCAGTGGACCCTGTTCGGCGCCGGCCCCACGGGGGGCGAACGCCGGGCGAGACGCGGCGGACTCATCGTTGCTTGGGTCGTCGTCCTGATCTTCTCGATCGGCGGTCAATTTGGCGTACAATGGCTTGGACGGCACCAGGGATGGAATGACCGGGAGCTTTTCAAAGCGATGGCGTGGTTCTGGTGGTTCTACGCAACGGTCATCACCACCTGGACTGTCGCGGTGTATCGATGGAACCAGCGATCGCGGCCAGCGGCCCCGGCAGCCGGAGACATGCCTGGCCCGTCGGCCGCACCGATGAGGCCAGGCACGCTCCTGCTGGCGACGCTTGGCACGAACCTGATGTTGTTCTCCTGCGTCTTTGCGCTGGCCTGGGGGGCCCGCGATCGGACGACGGCTGGAATCATCGTTGGAATAATGCTCGCAATGAGCATCTGGCAATTCGTTCTGTTTCGGGGCAAATCGGGAGCGGCGGCCGCGCTGGCTTACATTGTCCAGTTGGCTTCGAGCTGTGCCGCGATGCTGGCGATATTCAGCGTGCGAATCGATGCCTGGGCCGCGTGCTGGTATGGAGTCAGCACTGCGGAGATCGGCACCCGGCTTCCCACGTGGATGGTGCCGGCGCTCACGCTGACCGTCGCCGTCTGGGCGGGATTCCTTCTTATTCTGACAAGGTCGAAGGCGCCTGTTCGCTGAGACCAGCCCCGGGCAGAAGCAGGTCGCTGTAGCCGGCCGCGCTGAGGCCGGCTGCTTCGTTGCGGGGACTCAGCTGGATCCTGCCGGGGTCGGCGCCCCCGGCTACAAGGTCGGCACCGCGTCGTTGTGCTTCGTTTGTAGCCGGCCGCGCTGAGGCCGGCGATCGGAAATCGACCCAATTGAACCGCGTCTTCCGGATGATCTCGGTCCCGCAGAAACTCAAAACAGTTCGCCTTGCGACGGCGCGGCCTGCGCTCCGAGAAACGGTCCGTAACGCTCGAGCCAGTCGTCGAGTTTGTTCCTGTAATAGGCCGGATCGTATGGGTTGCGCTTCGGATCGTAGGCGGCCACGGCTTGCGCCCGCTGCCAGTCCGTGGTCCGCCCTTTTGCCCTGGCGGTGATGAAGTAGCTCACCCGGTCGCCCATCCGCGGCGCCGGGTTCATTTGCAGGGCCACTTCGGCCGCGGCCCGGCGAGGCTTGCCGCCACCGGCGATGAACTGCGCGTAAGCCTCCGGATTCTGTCCCAGGATCTCCGACTTCGCGATCTCGGAAATCTTCATCTCATGGCCCGCGAGACGCCGCCGGTAGTCTTCCACCAGCCCTAGCGGCGACTCCGCTCCCGTGCCCAGCAAGTGATGGAGCAATTGGTCCGTCAGCCGCCGGAGAAACGGTTCGATGCCGCGCGACCGCAGGGCGGAACCGCGCAGGATGATCTTTTGCCCGTCGAACAAGGCGTAGTTCTTGGCCTTGTAGCAGAACATCGCCGGATACCGGCCGTCGAATTCGAGTTCGATTCCCGGAGGAAGCACCGAAGTCACCAGCGCCAGCAACTGCTCCGGTTCCGCGAAATACTGCTCTGATGACAGGTAGATCCCGTCGGTGTCCGCCTCCAGGATCGTGGCGCCATGGCGTGCAAACTCGTCGATCAGTTTCTGCAGCAACTCCCGGCCTTGGCGCGTGACCTCGGCTGCCAGTTCGCCGTCGCCAAAGCGCGCCCCGGAAAACCCCAGGTATCCATAGAAGGAGTTGATGAGGATCTTGAAGCTGGCCTGTCGCGCCTGATACTCCGTCCGCAAGTCCTCCGTCGCCGCGGTTCGCGCCAGCTGCTTGTATTTGAGGCGATACTCGCGCAGTCGGGTGAGCAACGGGATGAAGATCCCCAGCGAATCCGTGCGGGGATTTCGGCCGATGGAGAGGAGCAGGCTCGGATAGAGCGACGCCACGTCGAAGTGCAGCACGTGTCGGAAGACGCCCTCCTGAAAGCTGCGGGTATAGCCGCCCTCGAACGGAGTCACCTCCGGCGGCACCGGACAGCTCTGCCGCGCGTGGTAGTATTCTTCGAGGAAAAGCGCGTCGATCTTGTTGGTCGTGCCGCGCAAGGTCGCGTCCTGCAACAACAGGGGAAACGTCTTCACCTGCTCGAAATACGTCGGCAGGAGCAGATCCGCCACACCCTTGGTTTCGCGCAGGTCGTCGGCAAGATAGGCCAAAAACCGCGCGCGATCCGTGTGGAACGCCTCGTGAATTCGGCTGCCCTCAATGTAGGTGCGCTCGCTCTCCGTCTCGTCGGTGATGCCGAAATAGATCGCGACATCCTTCAGCCCATAGGACAGCATCTCCCGCGTGCTGATGTCGTGGAGCTGCACCAGGAGGTAGGTGTCGATGACGGTGCGCCCCGGGAGATCACAGCGCGGGAAATCGATCCAGCGTTCCGCCACTTTCAGACGGCTGTTCCGGAACGAGGCTGGCTGTCCGAAACCGGCCCCACGCGCACGGCAGCCGGTAGTGCTTGCAGCGCAATCGCAGGTACTCGAGGTCAAACTTGAAAAGATTATGCCCCTCGATCACATCGGGGTCTTCCGCTTCAATCACCTCATTGAATTCCAGGAGCAGCCTCGCCTCCGCGGCATCCGTCTCCTCCTGCAGGACCAAGGTTTTCTGCCGTCCGTCAAACTGCAGCCCGATCGCGAGCACGCGGTCGCCCGGATTGCGCGCGTCGCTGAAGCCGCCGCTCGCACTGCCGGTTTCAATGTCGAGCTGGCAGCGCCGAAGCTGGGCGAAGGTCATTTCGCCGAACTGCCGGCGTCGCTTGGCCAGCAGATACTGGTTCTCCAGCGGCCGGATCCAGTCGATCGCCGCACCGTCCGGCGCCTCGCGGACCAGTGTTTCAAACGCCGCGCGGGTTCTGGCATGGGCCAGCCAGCGGAACGGCCCCTCTCCTTTCAGCTTCTCGACTGTCACTCCGGTCACCCCGCTGGCCATGGCCGCGTCACCCAGCCATGCGAACGGCTGGAACTCGTCCGTCCGCTCCTCCCGGCCGCCGGCTGGAGTCGAAACTGTCAGGCGCGCCACCCCGCCCCCGTCGATCCAAAGACCGCAGAGTTCGCCGGCAGGAACGGAACTGTTTGAATCGGTCATGCGGAGAGATGGGCGGGGACAACCACGATTGCCGCTACCCGCGGCAAGGCAAGCCTGCGGCATCCGTGATGAACGAGCGGTCGCGGCGAAGGCTCCCAGCTCCGCCGCCGCGGCGCGAGCCAGCCTGCAACCGATGAAGCCAGGGATGGCTGCGCTACGTTCGGAATCACCGACAACCGGCAGATGCGCCCTGTAGCCGGGGGCATCGACCCCGGCATCGCCAGAACCTACTCCCGGCCCGCCGCGCCGTAGCCTTGGCGAAGGCGGGCCTCAGCGCGGCCGGCTACAGCGGGACGCTGTTTCCTGGCAGCCGACAAAGGGAAACGTACGGCGTGGCTTTACGTCCACTCGCCTTCGCCGTTTTTCTTTTTGCCTTCGGGAGGATGGTTCAGGTTTGTTTCTGGCGGCGCATCATCCAGACTCTCGCATCCCCGCCCGGGCACCTCAAATTCACTGCCTCCTCGATGAAGCCTGAAGGAGATCTTGTTCGCGCCAGCCAGCGCCCGCCGCTCTGGCCGTTCGCCTTGGTGGGCGCAGCCGCCCTGGCTCTTCTTCTCGGCATCTTCGTCCGGATCTATTCGCCTGACTATGGCTTGACCCGGCTGATCGTGATCGGGAGTGAATTCGCCCCGCAAGGGATCGCTCCCTATCGCGCGACACCAAAGTACATCGATCCGTATCCGCCGCACCGCGTTGGTTTCGACGGCCAGCAGTATGCGCAGATCGCGCTCGATCCGCTCCTTCGGGATCCCGGTCTTAGAACCGCCATTGACAATCCGCCGTATCGGGCCCGCCGCATTCTCCTGCCATGGCTGGCGTGGCTCGGAGGCCTGGGCCGGTCTTTTCTGGGTTCTGAACGCGTACGCGGCCCTCAATCTTGTCTTCTGGGTCGGCCTCGCCGTACTGCTGGCGGTCCTTTTTCGTCCCTATGGTTGGGCCGGACTTGCCGGATTTGCTGCGATGCTGCTGACCTGCGGTGTCATCGAGTCGCTCTGGGCTTCCCTCACCGACCTGCCCGGCGTCTTCCTGATGACCCTCGCCGTGTTCCTTGGCGGGGGCGGCGGCGCAAGCATGCTCGCACTGGCTGCGCTGGCCCGCGAAACCAGCCTGCTCGGGCTCGTGGGCCTGTGGGAATTCCAGCCTCCGTGGCGCAAGGCGATCAAAACAAATCTCCGCCTGACCCTGATCGCTGCGGTGCCGCTCGCGCTTTGGTGCGCCTACGTCACCTGGCGGCTCGGGGTCAGCAAAAGCGTTTCTGGCGACAACCTCGACTGGCCGCTGCGGGGGATCATGGCAAAGCTCGGTGAGTTTACCGTCACCGCCGGACATGGACACATCCGCTGGCACCGGTGGTTCTTCGAACTTTACAAGAGTCCGGAGCTGCATGCGCTGCTGACCGTCGTGGCGATCCTGACTCAGTGCGTCTACGTGCTGACTCACCGGGCGTGGGAAAACCGGTTCTGGCGGGTCGCCGCGTGTTTTGTCCCCTACTTCCTGTGCATCGGTTTCCCGGCCTGGGAGAGCCATTTCACCGTCACCCGCCACGCCCTGCCCATCACGCTGGCGTTTAATCTCCTGCTCGCCGCGCGGCCGGGTCGGGCCTGGCCCGCCTGGTTCCTGCTGGGCAATTGCTTTGTGCCGTTCGGCATCTACCAGTTCTACTACTACCTCGGCGCAAACCGCGATGCGCCGCCAGCCCCGGCGGAATATGTCATCGTCAATCCGCCCCCGGCTCCGGCCGCGGCGCCCATCAGCGTTCAATTCGGTCCGGGCTGGTCGGCCGAGGAATGGAATGAACGTGAAGCCTGGCGCTGGGCTGCCGGTTCCGTCGCGAACCTCGTGTTCGTCAATCGCACTCAGGAGAACATCGCTGTTCATACTTCCTTTGTCGTTCGAAGCCCGGTGCCGCGCGAATTGCGGCTGACCGCCCGCAGCGCCGAACTCTGGTCAGGACGGGTGGATCACGCGCCGCAGTTGGTGCAAACCTCCCTGCTGCTGCTTCCACCGGGGGAAACCAGCATCGAATTCCGCACCGCGCCGCCGCCCGCGGTGTCCTCCGACAGCGACGGTCGCGCCGTCAGCTTCCGGCTACAGCGCCTGCGCGTCGAACTCGGGCCGCCACCCGCGGCGCCGTGATGCACTTGCTCCTGGAGACGCGATGTCGCCAGGCCCGCGATGGAGCGGCGGCGCCCTCGCCGCCGAGGAAAAACAACGCGACGAGAGCGTCGCGTCCCCAAAGCACTGGCTACTACACCCCGAGCCCGCTGGCCTTGCGGGCGCGCTCGATCACGACGCCTGGCCACCGCGCGGGCGCGCGCGGCGCCCTCGCGCAGGACGCCGTCGACGTAGTCCGGGTTGGCCGCGAGTTCGGCGCGGCGGGCGCGGGCGAGCGGCAAAGAAGGCCCAGTAGCGCTCGAACAGCGCCTTCTTCAGGTCGCCGTAGCCGAGGCCGCCGGCGCGCAGGCGGTTCTCGTAGTCGCGCCGCGACGTCCGCCGGGGCGACGAGGCTGCAGGAGCTGGATGCGAGGTTCTTGTCGGCGTCGGGCTTCGGCTCGGCCGGCGTGCGGCTGTCCATGACGATCGACATGATCTTTTTCCGCGCAGCGCCTTCTCTCGCCGAAGATCTCGAGCGTGTTGCCGTAGCTCTTGCTCATCTTCTGGCCGTCGAGGCCGGGCACGACGGCGACCTCGTCGCGGATCGCCGGCTCGGGCACGACAAACGTCTCGCCGTAGGTCTGGTTGAACTTGATCGCGATGTCGCGCGTCATCTCGACGTGCTGCTTCTGGTCCTGGCCGACCGGCACCACGTTCGTGTCGTAGAGCAGGATGTCGGCCGCCATCAGCACCGGATAGGCAAACAGGCCGAAGTTGGGCGCGATGCCCTTGGCCATCTTGTCCTTGTAGCTGTGGGCGCGCTCGAGCAGGCCCATCGGCGTGAGGGTGCCGATCATCCAGGTCGAGCTCGTCAGACCTCGGGCACGTCGCTCTGCCGGAAGAAGACGCTCTTCTTCGGGTCGAGTCCGCAGGCGAGCAAGTCGAGCGCCACGTCGCAGCGTGTTCTGGCGCCGCTCGGCGGCGTCAGTGACCGACGTCATCGAGTGGTAGTCGGCGATGAAATAATAGCGCCTCGCCCTGCGCCTGCGCCTCGATCGCCGGGCTCATCATGCCGAAATAATTGCCGATGTGGAGCGAGCCGGAGGGTTGAATGCCCGATAGAATCCTCATGGTATTGACAGTGGCGTTGGCGCGCGCGGGTCAGGTCCCGATCGCGACAACAGGGCTATGAGCAAGTGCGGGATTGGGAAACGGGGCAAGTGGGAATCTCCCGGCCGATCGGATCGCAGCGGGCCTTCACCTTGCTTTGGAAACGCGACGAGGGCGTCGCGTCCCCTGGGAATGGGCGGCCTACGCCCGCCGCGCCTCGTCAACGATCGTGTAGCGCGCCCGGCCAAACCGTCCGGCCGGCAGATACCCGCTGAAAGCAATGGCGGGCGCAACCAGAGCGCGCGGTCCGAGGACGGAACCGGGATTCAAGACCGTGTTGCAGCCGACCTCGGCGGCGTCGCCGAGGATGGCGCCAAACTTCCGCAGCCCGGTGTCGTGCACCCGATCGCCCTCGCGCACCGACACGTCGCCATGATCCAGCCGGTAGTTCGAGCAGATGACTCCGGCGCCGAGGTGGGCCTGATTGCCCAGGATCGAGTCGCCCACGTAGTTGTAATGTGGCGTCGCCACGCGGTCCATCAGCAGGCAATTCTTGTACTCGCAGGCATTCCCCAGCACGCACCGTTCGCCGACAATGACGTTGCCGCGGACATAGGCTCCGGGGCGGATCTCCGTGCTTGCTCCAATGTAAGCGGGACCGAGCAAGGTTGCATACGGCGGCAGCTTGACGGTTGGATGGATCCATAGCTGGCCTTCGACATGCACCCCGGGCGGCAATTTCGGCAGCGGTGCATCGAAGTGAAACTCCGCGAGGGCCGGACCGATGTTCTTGAGCCATTCCCACGGCAGGACGCCGGCGGGAAAATGCGCCGCGAAAACGGCCAGCGAGGGGGGCAATGTGAAGAAATCGGCGGCTTTCACCGCCTCCACCCTTACCCGTTCCGCCCGCCTGGCCAATACAAAAGCCGCCGGGCGGCCGGCGGCTTTTGAAATGGAGCGGGCGAGGCGACTCGAACGCCCGACAACCACCTTGGCAAGGTGGCGCTCTACCAACTGAGCTACGCCCGCGAAAAGAAGTTTCGGACTATGGTTTGGGCGGATTCGCCGTCAACTGATATTTTGCGTGCCTGCCGCACTTGCCGGCTGGCCAGGGGCGCAATAGCCTGTCCCCAGCATGCTTCGCGTATCGGCCATTTACGTATATCCGGTGAAATCCTGCGGTGGATTCGCCGCGGATTCGGCCAGCGTTGACGCGTTCGGTTTCGTCGGCGACCGCCGGTTTCTGCTGGTGGACGGAAACGGCCGGTTTCTGACCCAGCGCGCCCATCCCCGCCTGGCGCTGATCCGGACGGCTTTCTCGGGCGACAACCTGGTCCTTTCCTCGCCGCTCAACGGCAGCGTCATCGTACCGCTCGCTGGGTCGCTGGCACGGCAGTCTGCAGTCACCGTGTGGAAGGATACGGTAATTGCGGATGACTGCGGCGATGATCCGGCGCGATGGCTGAGTGCTTTCCTTGATTTCCCCTGCCGGCTCGTGTGCGCGGGATCCGCCTACGCGCGACGCATTCCGGATCGCAAGGTCCCGCCCGGGCTCACCGCCCCCTCTGTCGGAACGCCGGCCACCGATCTTCGAGCCACTCTCCAGCATGAGGTGTCGTTCGCTGACGCCTTTCCGTTTCTGGTGATTTCGGAAGCCTCCCTCGCCGACCTGAACACCCGCCTCGACGTTCCGCTGCCAATGAACCGATTCCGGCCCAATCTCGTCGTGTCCGGAGGCGCTCCCTACTCCGAAGACAGTTGGGGATGTTTCCGCATCGGCGAAGTCGTATTCCACGGCGCCACCCGTTGCGGCCGGTGCGCTGTGATCACGAACGACCAGTTGACCGCCGAGCGCGGACCGGAGCCGTTCCGCACCCTCGCAACCTATCGCCGTGACACCGATGGCACCGTGATGTTCGGCCGCAATCTCATCAACGAAACCAAGACCGGCCGCGTGTCAGTCGGCGACGCGGTGCACCTGCTTTGAGTAACTTCGTCGCCATGGCACGGAGAAACCAGTTCCGGCCGGGGACCGTCTGATCAGAACTCCGCAGCCTCCGCGGTCTCGTTTGAAACAGCCCACGCTGTAGCCGGCCGCGTTGAGGCCGGCCGCGACCCGCCGACGGTCAAGCAGACCCGCCGGGGTCGCCCGCCTTCGCGAGAGGCGACGGCAGGGCCAAGGCACCCGGCTGCAGGTTACCTCCCCTCGTCAGCAATACCACGCTCTGCGTGTTTGGCTCCCGGATAACGAAGTTCCAAATCCCGCAGGAGCACGCTGCGATCGCAGGACCCCGGCAGTTGGCTACGGCTTGCCCTGCCGGCGTTTGGCTGCGATGGCCCGGAGTTCTTTCGCCGTCAGCAGGTCCTTCTCCCGCCCCAGCGCCTCCTTGGATTTGATCAGGTCCTCCATCGACATTACCCAGCAACGGCGCCCAAAAAGCGAAATCTCGACGGCGTGCTGGCGCAGCCTCTGGAAATCGCCAATGCCAAGAACATCGCCAAGAATATCTACGATTCCGCCGTCCGTTTCCAGATAGAGATTCATCACATCCTGATCGTCCGGTGGGTAGTCGATGAAGGACAGCTTCCGATGCGTCATCCGGTGCACGGGGTGCAGATCCGAAAGTGCAGTCCTCAGCCGGGCAACGTTCTCGCGCGTCATGGCCACACAGATGTCCAGATCGTTGGTGACATACGAGGATCCGTGCAAGACCCCCGCATAGCCGCCGATTACGATGAACTCCAGACCAGCGTCAGCGAGCCTCTGCAGAAGAAGATTGAGATCGTTCATAGGCAGCTCCGGCCTCCCGTAACATCAATGCAAGCTGGAGAGCCGACTGGTGTCGCAACGCCCGTTCCTCGTAGGTCAGCGCCAGGTTCGAATCAAGCAGGTCGAGGTCGATGCCTGCGCGGCGCGCCTCCTCCAATGCTGGATCCGTCTGTTCCATACCGCGAATCTTGGCAGAATTCCGCCCGACGCAAAGCCTGATCTTTCGCTCACGGCAAACGCCCGCGAGCCTCATTTCCGGCTTTCCCAGTCCTTGACGAAGGGGCTAATGCTTACTGCCGCCGGATGGATGAGAATGCGGTAGCGCAGGTGTAGCCTGTCACCGCGCTTCATGGTGAAATCAGCTTTCGGAATCGCCTTGTCGAAGGCCTGTCCGCCGAAAGGGTTTACCGCCAGGAAGCCGAAATCCCTCAGATGCCAGCGAGTGGGGTAATTCAGGTTTGACGGATGGTCGAACACCGCGACGCCCACCCTCTCGCCGGCGCCGTGAGGTGTGGTCCGGTATTCCATCGGACCCAAATCCGCAGTCCAATCGAGCCAGGATGAACGGCGCCCGCGGACAGCTGCATCGCGGACTCCATCCTCGTTCAGAATCGTTGCGCCGTAGTGAACGTCGAAAGGCAGCGACAGACGCATCCCCAGAACCGCGTCCTGGCCATCTTCGAATGTGATCGCCTCGGTCGCTTCAAGATCGATTTCAACATCAAACATCCGGCAGTCGGCCGGCTTGCTGTAGAACGTAATCGTGCGCCGCTCAATCACCCACAACCGGCCTTCGGAGCTGATCCAGTGGGTCTCAAAAACAAGCGTCCCTTTCTCATCACCAGTGGTCGCCGCAATGAGCTTCTCAAATACAATGGAGCCTTTATGCTCCTGTGGATAAAGAGGATCGTTCTCCCAAAAATCCTCTTTGCCGGAAGGCCCGAGCACATTCTCACTGCCCACCCATAGTCCTCGCTGGTGGGGATGATCCAGCGAATCGCCAGGCAGCGGGCTGACCGGAAACCCGCGCAAAATATTCTTGCCCGAGGCGGTCAGCAACGGAAACAGAAACGGCTTATGCTCTTCCTTCCCGAAATGGAGAACGCTGAACGGCTGGCCGTTGATCTTGATCGCCACCCGATCCGGCCCGGTCTCGAACGAGGCTTGGCCAGCGAGCGGTAGGGCCAGCAACCACAGCAAAGCCGACCCGGAAACCGCCGGGAGCCATGCCGAAGTGGAACCGAGCATTTGTTTGGTCGAGCGAGCGAGCATTCTATACATCGTGTAGGCAGGAATTGATCGAAGCGGAGAATCAGTAGGTCGCTTTCAACGACAAAGTGACACGTGAAGGCAGCCCGACTGCCTGAACCGTCGCGTAGTAGGCGCCCCGCCCGACGTTATCCCAGTTCAGACGCATCGACATGGGGGTCTTCCCAAATCTCCAATCATATCCCGCGGCGAGATGAAACACCTCCACCGCCGGAAGCTTATAGACTGGATTCGTGATGAATCCCGCCTTCTTGCCGGTGCAGTTCACGCCTCCTCCCGCCCAGAGTCCCACGAGCGGGCCGCCCCGGAAGCTGTATCGGGTCCAGAGATTGGCCTCGATCTTCGGAACGTCCTGCGGAGCCGTTCCCAGATAATAGCTCAGCAACGAAGGCGCCTTGATCAGACGGAAGTCGTCCTCGGAGATGCTGGCGAGGACCTGCCAGTTGTCCGTCGGGGAATAGGTGATCTGGCCCTCGACGCCCCGGCTTCGATCCTCCGTGCCCTGAAAGTTGGTGGAGATATTCTGGTTGGCCGCATTGACATAGCTTACGCCAATGGGCCGGTCGAATTGATCAATCTGATACACGCAGATCGTGGACGACACCCGTCCTTCATCAAGATCCAGCTTGATCCCGGCTTCATATCCCCTGCCGGTCTCCGGCTTGGCCGGCAACGGGCCCAATGTGTTGGGGAGGTCCGCGACCGCGAAGTAGGATTCGCTGTAGGACGCATACAGCATCACATTCGGCGTCACCTTGTAGCCCGAGGCGAGTTGGTAGGTGGGTTTCGTTTCCCGATAGAGCGGTGTCCAAGTGGGGGAACTCGGATTGTTCGCCAGCGGATTCGTAAGATAATTAACGATCCGTTGATCCGATTCGTTGTAGCGGATGCCGGCGACCACCAGGAGTCGGTCGTCAAGAAGCCTGGCCGAGGTCGATGCATAGGCCGCCCGGTCGTGGGCAAATGTCTGGGTAAACGTGTTGGCGTACGGAAGCGTGCTGGGGTCGAAGTTTGTGCCATTATCGATCGGGAACTGCGCCAGGTCGGCGAAGTCCCACGGCGGAGGCGCCGTGACTGCATTTGCCGCCGAAGGAACGGTGAACGGAGTATAGGTCCCATTCACTCCGGACTGGTGTCTGCGATCCATCGACCACCCGCCGTCGTAATACGCGCCGAATAGAGGTGCAAGTTTCACCCAGCCGAGATCGACCTTGCCGGTGACTTCCCCCTGGATGGCCGTCTCCTGCGCCGGCGCTTCCCGAAGATATTCGTTTCTGGAGAGCTGCTGGTTTGGCGCCTGGAGGACCACCGAAGGGTTTTGCAGAATCGCGCTGGCAAAAGCCTGGGCGGCCTGTGCATAGGTCGGGTACTGTGCGGTATAGCTCGCGGGCACGTCCACCGTCACGCTTCCCGACTGCAGCCCCGTCGATTTAAAGGCGACGTAGGTGATGTCGCGGCTCGCATTGATCCGCCCGACCCACCGGTCGCCGATCTTGTAATCGAGTTCGGCTGAAAACGTCTGCAGGTTGGTATACCGCCAGTCGTTGGTGCTATTGTCGTTGTAACTGAGGGGAAACGGGTAGAAGCCGACCAGACCGGGGTTGGATAAATTGTTTGTGTTTTGCAGGGCACCGGTGGACCCCAGCCTCCCGTTGGCGCCAGGCGGAGCCACAATGTTGATGGTCGGCGGCGTATTGGGCATTGGCGCCTCCAGACGATGCAGCTCGCTGTAATCGAGCTTAAGCGAGAGTCGGTCGGAAACCTTCCACGTCAGGGTCGGAACGATCACCGTCGTCCTTCCTTTGTAGGGCTGGATCCACTGAAAGTCGTTTTCATACGCGAAATTGACCCGGAACAGCAGCGTTCCCGGGATCAACGGCTGGTTGATGTCGGCGGTCGTGCGCCAGAAATCAAAACTTCCACCCTCGACGCCGATCGACGCAAATGGCGCATCTTGGGCGACCTTGGTTAGATAGTTGACGGTGCCGCCCGGATTCACCTGGCCGTAGAGCAGCGACGCCGGGCCCTTCACAACCTCGACCCGTTCGATCGCGACTGCATCAACGTCAGGTCCCGAGGTATTGGTTTGGCCGATCGAATTCGGTGAGACAAATCCGTTGACTTGGGGCGCATTCTGGAAACCCCGGATGGTGTAGACACAGTCCCCGGCGACCTGCCCGCGTGTGGCCTGCGACACGCCGGGGGAATAGGCGACGATGTCAGTGAGATCGACCGCGCCAATGTCCTCGATAAACTGCGGGGTGAAAGCATCGACCGTGAAGGGAAGATCCTTGATCAGTGTGTCGATGCGTGAACCGGACACCGAGTCGTTCGCCTGGTAGCCCTTGTCCCGGGCCGCCGAGATCGTGAACTGCGGCAGCGACACCGTCTCGCCGGAGTCGTCCGCTCGCAAAGAGGGCGTGCCAAACTGGATCAGGGCGACTCCGAATATGGCTCCGAGGCATGGTGCCAGATACCGCCGGCCAGAACTACGGACTGAAGGCGTGGGGGCAGTCAAAGGAAGAGCCGTGTCCGATCTCAGAGCATGCAAGTATTCCACAAGGATCGATGGGCGGTTTCGCAACGGCATTGAAAATGTGTCAGGTGTAAAGAAAGAAACGTCTGTTTAATCAGTTGCAGGATCCGCTCGGACAGGAATCCAGCCAATGTGCGCCTGGCTCGCGCCTCCGGAAGCCACCGGCGCATCTCAATCCGCCCCCACCCGACCGCGGCTGGATATGATGCCGGCCCGGTGCTTCTTCGACTGGATCATCCGCGCCTTCTGGCCGCGACTTTTCTGGCGACGGCGACGGCGCTCCCTGGCCTGCTCATCCTGCACCGCGGCCGCCGCCGCCCGATTGCGCTCCTCCAGCTTGGCGCAAAGCTCCGCCCAGGCCAGCTCCCGGTTGACCGACTGGGAACGCTCCCGCTGGCAGCGCACTTCAATGCCTGTCGGGCCATGGCGGAGCCACACGCAAGAGGACGTCTTCTGGAGTTTTTGCCCGCCGCGACCCGAGCCGAGAACAAACCGCTCCTCAACCGCCGCGCTTCGCGTCCCGAGCGCCACCAGCCTGGTTTCAAATTCCTTGTTCATATCAGCCTCGATTTACAGTGGAAATCCGGTCATGGGTTTGCTTCTCTGCCGTGAAACTTATGCGGCATCCGGCAGTCAAACGAAGCTTTGCGACCGCATCAATTTAATCGTCTTCCAGTTTCAAGACCCCCCTCCGGTCCACCAATCCTCTCTTCCACCCATGCCCAACGGTCCCGCCTGGTCCAAGAAACTCCGCACTGAAATCGCCAAGGCCGTCATCGGTCAGGACGAGATTGTCGAGCGCCTCCTGGTCGCCCTGCTCGCCAATGGCCACGTGCTGCTCGAAGGCATGCCCGGCCTCGCCAAGACGCTGCTCGTCAAATCGCTTGGCCAGGCGCTGGGCGTGCAATTCGAGCGCATCCAGTTTACCCCCGACCTGCTGCCGAGCGACGTGGTCGGCACGATGATTTTCCAGCCGAAGGAGGGCACGTTCGCCCCGCACCGCGGACCGATCTTCGCCAATCTGCTGCTGGCGGACGAAATCAACCGGGCGCCGGCCAAGGTTCAGAGCGCCCTGCTCGAGGCGATGCAGGAGCGCCAGGTGACCATCGGCGGCCTCTCGCAGGCCCTTCCGTCGCCGTTCTTCGTGATGGCTACGCAAAATCCCATCGAGCAGGAGGGCACCTACCCTCTGCCCGAGGCGCAGACCGACCGCTTCCTGTTCAAGCTCATTGTCGATTACCCGTCGATTGAAGAGGAAACCCTCATGATGGATCGCTGGGGTCTGGTGACAAGCCAGCCCGCGCTCACCGCGGTCTCAAGCGGGGAGGAGTTGCTGCGGCTGCGCCAGGAGGTCGACCGGATCCACGTGGCGACCGACGTTTCACGGTACATCCTTTCGCTGGTCCGCACCACCCGCATGATGGCCGAGCGCACGGACAACCCCGCCGCCACCCGCCAGCTCAACTTCGGCGCCTCTCCGCGCGCTTCGCTCGCCCTGTTCCAGGCCGGCCGCGCACTCGCGTGGTTGCGGGGCGAGGACTACCTGTCCCCGGCACTGCTGCAGGAGCTGGCCCCGGACATCCTGCGCCACCGCCTTGGACTCACCTATGAAGCCGAAGCCGAGGAGATGTCCACCGACAAGATCATCGGACAGATCATCGACCGCACGCCGGTGCCGACTGGGGCGAAGGGCTGAAGGTCCGAAGGACTGAACCGCTGAATCATGAACCGGACAATCGCCGAGGAGGGCAATCCTTCAGCCTTTCAGCCCTCCAGCCATTCAGCCCTTGCTCTACTGCGGCGGATGGAATGGCGCGTGCGCCACGCCGTTGAGAACGTACTCAGCGGTGAATATCGCTCGGCCTTTCGCGGGCGCGGCATGGAATTCGACCAGGTCGTCAGGTACGAGTTCGGCGACGACGTTCGGGACATCGACTGGAACGTCACCGCGCGCCTCGGCGAGCCCTACCGCAAGAAGTTCGTGGAGGAACGCGAAGTCACGCTCCTGCTCGTCTTTGAGGATTCCCCCAGCCTGCAGTTCGGCTCCTCGGCGCTGTCGAAACGCGAGGCCCTGCTTGAGCTCGCCGGACTGGTGATGCTGCTCGGGGCCGTCAACCGGGATCGGGTCGGCTACGTCTATGCCGCCCCCGGCGGTTATCATTTGCGGGAACCGGTGCGCGGCCGCGGACCAATCCTCCATGCCGCCTCCACGCTCCTGGGCATGCCGCCGCCCGGGTTGGAATACCGTCGGGGAGCCTCGGCCGGCCTCGCCGCGGGACTCTCCGTGCCGCCCTTCATCACTCGCGGACTCTCAACTCCGCCAATCATCGCCCCGCCGGTCGCGAAGAAGAACGAGTCAGCGGAAAAGGCGGCGGGCGATGGCCAGACGTCTACGCAGCCTCCGCAGTTGGAAATTCCCTGGCAGCTCCTGATCCGGTCCGCCCCGCGCCACAGCATTGTCATCTGGCTGTCCGACTTTTCGCCCCGGGAGGCGCCGGATGGCTGGGGCGTGCTGCGCCGGCGTTACAACACCATGGGATTCCGGGTCGACGATCCCTGGGACCGTACCCTTCCAACCGGCGAAACAATCGTGGCCTACGATCCGCTCGCGGCCCGTCTTGTGACGCTCGACGGCACCGCCGCGCAGCGCCTCCGGCATCTGGAATGGGGCAAGCGCCGGGAAGAAGCCTTTCGCAATCTATTTCCCAATCCGTTGAGCCGTCTGGTCGTCAGCACCGAGGAATCCCGGCTCGATGCGCTGGTCCGGTTCTTCCACGCGCGCATGAAAACCCGATCGCGAGGGTGAAACTCCAAATCCCAAACTCCAAACCTCCAAATCCCAAACTCCAAACCTCCAAATCCCAAACTCCAAACGCCAAATCCCAAACTCCAAATTCCAAAGGCCAAATTCCAAAGGTCTTACTTCCGACGAGGATTCCCAGAAACCGTCGCTGAACGAACAATGCTCCAAACACCAATGACGAATCCCAAAGAGTATCATCAGAAATCGGCCGTTCTCCCCGGGGTTTCTCTTGGTTTGTTGGAATTGAAGCCCGGGGCTTGTTTGGCCTTTGGAGTTTTTGGATTTGATCTGGGGAGATTGGCCCTTGGGAATTGGGGTTTGGCCTTTGGCGTTTGGAGTTTTTGGATTTGGTCTGGGGAGTTTGGAGTTTTGGCCTTTGGCGTTTTGCGCGCTTCTGCGCGTTCCTGACATGACTTGGGGCAAATACACGATGCACGATCCCTGGTGGCTGGCGGCACTCGCTGTCATCCCGTTGGTGACGTGGCTCCGCGGCCGGCGCGGAGTGCCCGCGTTGGTCGTGCCGTTTGCGGCCGCCTGGTATCGCCCAACCCTGGCGGCCTATTCCCGTCTGCCAGTCGGAATTGGAGTTGCCGGGCTCGTTTTGCTCGTCGGGGCGCTGGCGCGTCCCCAGAGGGTCGAAGACAAGCGGCAGGTTCACCAGCAGGGCTACGACCTGATGCTGGTCGTCGATCTTTCGGGCAGCATGCTGGCCGAGGACAGCCATCGTGGGGCTCCGAACCGTCTCCAGATTATCAAGCCGGTTATCCAGGCCTTCATTGACAACCGGCCGAACGATCGGATCGGCATCGTGCTCTTCTCGACGCAGGCCTACACGCTTTCGCCGCTCACCTTCGATCACGCCTGGCTGGCCCGCCAGCTTGAACGCGTCGAGATCGGAGTGATCGATCCTTCCAGCACTGCGATCGGCGACGGACTTGGGGTTGCGCTCACGCGTCTCGAACAGGCGGGCCGCGAGGAAGGCGCCCGCCGCAAGGGAGCCTTCGTCGTCCTGCTGACCGACGGCTCCAACAACTCTGGCGTCCTTTCGCCCGACCAGGCCGCGGAAATCGCCCGCGCCCGGGGCATCCCCGTCTACTCGATCGGCGCGGGCAAGGACGGCTACAGCTACCTTCCCGTCCAAAATGGGCAGGGACAGACGCTCTACTACACCCAGATCCTGGCAGATCTCGATGAAAACGCACTCGTGAGCATCTCCGAAAAGACCGGCGGCCGCTTCTATCGGGGGCGCGACGCCGGCACGATCCAGTCCGCATTCAAATCAATCGACGAGGCGCAGAAGATCGAGTTCGATGCCAAGTCTTATCTCGTCACAACCGAGCTTTTCCCATGGCTCGCCATCCCTGGATTTGCCCTGTTGCTGATTGCCGGGCTGGCGCTCGCCTGGCCGACGCTTTGGAAACGCGCTGACCGAGTCCGCCCGCCCGTTGCTGGCGGCTCTTTGCTCCGACCATGATTTTTTTCTGGCCTCATCTGCTCTGGCTGCTCGTCCCCGTCGCCCTGCTGGCGGTCGTTGATTCTGTGCGGCGCGGCGGCGGCGAATCGTCGCGGAGCCGGCCCAAAATCCTGCGCGCCTGGGCTGGCGCGGGCCGGGCCGAAATTGGCAGCGGTCACCACAGCCCGCGCGGCCGGCTGCTGCTCTGGATCGGGCTGGCATTCGGCGTCGTGGCGCTGGCGCGCCCCCAGTGGGGCCGGGTTGAGGAGCCGGTTTTTGACCAGTCGCGTGAAATCGTCATAGCGCTCGACCTCTCGCGCAGCATGCTTGCTCCCGATGTCCGGCCCTCCCGCCTTGAACGCGCCCGCCTGCTGATCCAGGGTTTGCTCGATGGTCTGCGCGGCGAGCGCGTCGGCCTGGTGGTGTTCGCCGGCACGGCCTTTCTCCAGGTGCCGTTGAGCGCCGACTATGAGGTTCTCAACGAGTTTCTGCCGTCGCTGACCCCTGCCTTCATGCCGGTGGGAGGCACCAATTATGAAGCGATGCTGCATGCCACGCTGGACGCCTTCAGCGCCTCCGGTGCCGCGGACCGCTATCTCATCGTCTTGAGCGACGGTGAGAGCGAGGATGATGCCTGGCGGGACCTTTTGCCCGACTTGCATCAAAAGAATATTCGCGTCATTGGTCTGGGCGTCGGCACGGCGGAGGGCGCGTTCATTCCCAGTGAAGGCGGAAGCTACATGAAGGACGAACGCGGCGCGGTGGTCCTCTCGAAGCTTAACAGCTCCACGTTGCAGGAACTCGCTTCGTCGACGAATGGCGTCTATACGGATGCCAGCACCTGGGTCGATCTAGCAGCTGTCTTGAAACAGACTGTCGCCACCGGGAGTCGCGGCAAATTCAAGGAGCGGATCCAGGCGCGGCTGATTGAGCGCTACCAGTGGGCGCTCGGGCCGGCGTTGCTGTGCCTCCTGATCAGCCTCTGGCGCGAGTTCCCGGTCCGCCCGCAGGTGCGCAGCCTGCCGCTGGCTCCGATTCCTGTGCGGCCGGTCCAACCTCCCGCTTCCCGGTTCCAGGGCGCCGCCAGCACGGCCGCCCGCGCATTGTTGTTCGCCCTGCTCTGCCTGACACTGCTCCGGCCATCCGGGCGGACGGCTGAGGACACCTCGGTGTATGCGGCGCCGCTCAGCAAGCTGGTCGAACACCTTTCGGCGCAGCCTCAGCTGTCCGCCTCCGGCTATGCCTCCCTGGCCCAGGAGACGGTCACCTGGGGCCAACGGCTGCGCGAAGCGAAACAGCCCGTGACACCCGGACCGGTGCACGACGCGCTCGCGGGAGTTGACGCCGGCGAAAAGCTGGCGCGTGAGGCGGCGGACTGGCCGCGTTTTCGCAACCAGCTTGGGGAATTGCTGATCAAGCCGCCCGAGCCTCCCCCACAGCTGCAACCGCAGAATCAACAGCAGCAAGACCAGCAACCGCAAAACCAGCAACAGCAGCAAAACCAGCAACAGCAGCAGAACCAGCAACAGAACCAGCAACAGGATCAGCAACAGAGGCAGGATCAGAAACAGCAATCCCAGCAATCGCAGCCCAAGCCCCAGCCGCCACCGCCCGAGCCCAACCAGGCGAACACCGGCGAAACCCAGAAGATTGGCGGCCAACCGCGCCAGCAAGCGGCGGCCAAGGCCGATCCGTCGCTGGTTCTTCCCATCCAGAAGCTCGACCAGCTTCGTAATCAAGATTCGCCCGCCGAGCTTTTCCAGATGCTCGACAGCCGCGAACGCAAACCGCCTCCGAAGAAAGGTCATGATTGGTGAAGCTTTCCATGCCCAACCGCCTCCGTTTTAGCCTGATCTTGTGGGCGCTTTCGTGCGCCGTGGCGTCAGCCCAGCGCGTCTCCTGGGAGCCCAACGCTGGTTCGCTCGCCTTCGAACAGGACAGTCCGCTCCAGCTCGTGTTTGAGAACTGCGAGCCCGAGGGCGCCCCAAAGTTGCCCGCCGTCAACGGACTGGAACTCCACCCCGCCGGCACCAGCTCGACCTTTTCGATGGTGAACATGAGCGTTTCCCGGAAGCACTTTTTCAATTTCGAAGCGCGTCCGACCAAGCGGCCCGAGGTCCAGATTCCGGCGTTTGATATTGAGACCGACAAGGGCACCCAGCACGTCGCGGCGGCGACGTTTGCGGTTGGCAACGCCACGGTCGGCCGGACGACGATTCCGCTTGAGACCGCCGCGACCTCAAGATTGGAGCCGGCCAGCGGTGCTTTTTGGGCCGGCGAGGTGTTTCCGGTGACGTACACCCTGGACGTGGCCCAGCGTTTCCACCTCCGTGGGGTTGGTGCCACCCAATGGAGTCACGAGCCGCTTGTCGTCGAAGACTGGGCCCAGCCGGAACAAACGGTCGTCGATCGCGGCGGCGAACCGTACGACGAGATTCGCTACAAGGCCCGTGGCTATTTCAGTGCCGCGGGCACCTACGTCTTGAAGCCGGCCAGCAAGCAGGCCGCCCTCGTGGTGCCATCGGGGGGCGACGCATTCTCTTTTCCTTTTCAAAATGAGATCATCCAGCCGACGATCACCAGCAACGCGCCATCGTTGACCATTAATCCGCTGCCTGATGGAGCACCCGCGGATTTTGGCGGTGCGGTTGGTCAATTCAATCTGACCTCGAAAGTGGTGCCATCTGAGGTGGGCGTTGGTGAACCGGTCACATGGACGCTCGAGTTGACGGGGACCGGCAACTGGCCCGACGTGCACGGACTGCCCGCCCGGGAAGTCTCCAAAGATTTCAAGGTGCTGCAACCGCAGGCGAAGCGCGCGCCGGCCGAGGGCAAACTCTTCGAGGCCACGCTGACCGAGGACGTCGTACTCATTCCCACCAAGCCCGGCACCTACAACCTCGCGCCGGTGAGTTACACCTATTTTGATCCGCATTCCGGGACGTACGCGAGCGTGCGGGCCGAGGGCGCGACCCTGACGGTCACACCAGCCGGAGCCGCCGGGCAGAACAGCCGCCCGCTGTTCACGCCACCGCCTGCCGCGGCTCATCCCGCGGCGCCCGCCGCGCCTGCCTACACGCCGCAACTGGCGACACCGCCGCTGCCTCCGGCCGCGATTCCCCGCGACCCCCTGCCCGGTTCTGAGGGCGGATGGATCCCGCTCGAGGCCACCACCTGGTATCTCTGGTCGCTGGCGTCCGTGATCTGGCTGATCCCGGTCTGGGTCATCCTGGCCGCGCTGCGTTCTCGGAAGAACGATCCGTTGCGCCCGCGGCGCGAGGCGCGCCAACGTCTGGGGCCGATTCTCTCCACGGTGCAGGCCGCCAAGAGTGCGGCGGAACGCGCGGAGGCGTTGCACGCATGGCAGCGTTGTGCCGCGGTCCTGCTGAAGATCGATCAGGCCGCCCCAACCGCGGCCCTCCTCGCGCGGATTTCCCGCGGCTCAGACGGCACTACGCCGGCCGGCTCCGATGGCTACCTTTGGGTGAAGCTCTGGGCCGACGCGGACGCGGCGCTCTATGGCCGGAAGACCACCTTGCCCGACGACTGGGCCCTCCGGGCCGAGACGGCGCTGGCCGCAACGCACGTGCCGGCCTGGCGCCCGTTCTCGCTGTTCCAGACGGCCAATCTACTGCCATGGCTGGCCCGCTCCCGGGCCGGCATTTTCAATTCCGCCGCCGGCAAGGTCGCCACGGCAGTCCTCCTGGCTTTGCTGTTCGCTGCCATCCGGTCCCCGGCATCTGCGGCCACCGGAGAGGAACCGGCTTCCGCCGCCGCGACTCCGCAGGCCTTCGCGAGTCCACGCGCGGCCTACCATGCGGGCGATTTCGGGGCCGCCGAGCAGGGCTGGCGCGAAACCATCGGCCACGATCCGACCGACTGGGTGGCCCGCCACAACCTGGCGCTCGCGCTGGCCCAGCAAGGACACTGGCCGGAGGCGGCGGCCCAATGGACCTCTGCGTTCCTGCTCAATCCCCGCGACGAGTCCGTGCGCTGGCATCTGGCGCTCGGCTACGAGCGCGCCGAGTACACGCCGCCCGGCTACGGCGAGTTTGCGGTCGCCTCCGGACCGCACCTGCTCGCCCGGCTGGCATCGCCCGCCGAGTGGCAGTGGCTGCTCGTCGGTGCGGGCCTGCTGCTGGCCGCGGGGCTGCTGCTGCTCCTGGTCCGCGGCTACCGGACCGTATCAAACAACTGGATGCGACCAACCGCCCTGGCGGTCATTCTCCTGGCGTTCGTAGTCGCGCTCGGTGCGCTGATGTCCCTCCGGCTTTATGGCGAAACGGCCGATCCGCGCGCCGCGATCGCGTGGCACCAGGTCCTGCTGCGGTCGATCCCCACCGAAGCCGACACCCAGCAGAAGACCTCCTCGCTGCCGGCCGGTTCGCTCGCGATTGTGGACAAGGAATTCCTCGGCTGGGTGCGGCTCGCGTTTGCCAACGGCCAGACCGGCTGGGTCCGCCAGCAGGACATCGTGTGGCTGTATCGGTAACCGGCCCCAGAATGGGATGGCGCCCCACTGTAGGGTCGGCGCTCATCGCCGGACCATGGCGCTAGATGATCCGGCAGGCTCCGGAGGTCTCATAGTGTGCGTCGGTTTCGAAGACCGAAGTTCTGTGATTGTCTGTCAACGGCGGTCCGACCTATTCTGGCGCTTTCTGCGCGCCCGGGATGGCGTCCCTTCAGGCCAGCAGGGCGCCCCCACCCCATGCACGAGACATTTCCCTGCATCTTGCCGCTCGCCGACGCTTCGGCCGAACTGCCGCAGGTCGGAGGGAAAGGGGCGTCGCTCGCGCGCCTCGCGCGTGCGGGCCTGCCCGTGCCGCCGGGGTTTCATGTCACGACGGCCGCCTATCGCCGTTTTGTGGATGAGAACCGCCTCAACGACCAGATTCTGTCCGCGGCGGCCCAGGCGGCACCCAGCGAGCCGGCCACACTCGACCGTGCGGCGGAAAAGATTCAGGCGCTCATCACGCGAAGTCCGGTGCCCGGTGACATCGTGAGGCTGATCCGGCAGGGCTATGCCGGCCTGGGCGCCGACGCAGCCGTGGCGGTGCGGTCGTCGGCGACGGCGGAGGATCTCCCCGGAACATCATTCGCGGGCCAGCTGGAGACCTACCTCAACGTGCGAGGTGGCGACGCCGTGATCGACGCAGTCCGGCGGTGCTGGGCGTCGCTGTGGACGGCGCGCGCGATCGGCTATCGCGCCCGGCTGGGAATCCGCCCGGAGGAGGTCGGCATGGCCGTCGTCGTGCAACAGCTCGTCCCGGCCGATGTTGCCGGCGTGGTCTTTACGGCAAACCCAGTGACTGGCTCGCGCGACGAACTGGTGATCAATGCTGCCTGGGGTCTGGGCGAGGCGATCGTGAGCGGCCGCGTCACGCCGGATTCGATCAGCATCAACAAGCAGACCCGGGCGATCGTGTCGCAAGTAATCGCCCGCAAGACAGTCATGACGGTGCGCCTGGATGACGGCACTCGTGACGAACCGGTGCCGGAGGACAAACGCACCCGGGCCGCGCTGGAGACGTTCCAGGCAACCGAACTGGCCCAGCTCAGCCTGAAGATCGAACAGCTCTATGGCCAGTCGATGGACATCGAATGGGCCATGCACAACGGCCGAATCTTCATTCTTCAGGCGCGGCCGGTGACGGCGTTGCCGGAGCCGCGCGCGACACTTGAATGGAACGTGCCGCATAAGGGACGGAGGTACTGGCGAAGCAGCGTCGCAGAATTGCTGCCTGATCCGCTCTCACCGCTGTTCGCGACGCTCGCCCTGCCGCGGTGGAGCGAAGCGACGCAGCGCAAGTTCCTGGAATCAATGGGAGTCCGGCCCCGGCAGGCGGGCGATTTCGCCCTGGTGACGGTCAATGGCTACGCTTATTACGATTTCACCCTCACTCCCTGGCAATCGGCGCGGCTGCTGGTCACGTTGCCAGTGTTGGCGCCGAGGATGATTCGGATGCTGCGCTCAGGCCGGAAGCGGTGGGCCGATGAGGCCCGCCCGCGCTATGCCACCGTCGTCGGCGCCTGGGCCGGGCGCGACCTGGCTGCGGTGCCCGCGCAGGAGTTGCTGGCCGGCTCGCGCGAGATCGTTGCGGCCGCTGCGGACTATTACGTGAGCATCCAGATGGTCCTGGCGACCGTAAACCTGAGCGAAGCCATTTTCACCGTCGTCTACAACCGCCTGGTCAAACGTGACGGCGACCCGCCGGCCCTGACTTTCCTGCTGGGTTTTGACAGTTCACCGATCAACGCGGAGAAGTCGCTTTATGATCTGGCGGCCTGGGCCCGCCAGCACGGCGATCTTGCCGCCTATCTTGCGCGGACAAGCGGCAGGGAGATCACGGTCGCGTGCGAAGCACAAGACACGCCGGTTGCCGCCGGAGATCGCTGGCACGAATTCACGCGCCGGTTCGCCGAACACCTGGGTCGTTTTGGCCACGTAGTATACAACCTGGATTTCGCCCGCAGCGTGCCCGCCGAGGAGCCCGCATCGCTGCTCGAAACCCTGAGGTTTTTCGTCTCGGGCCGAGGTCGCAGCCCGCATGAAAGGCAGGCGGCAGCAACGGCGGCGCGGGAGCTGGCCACCGGGAGACTGTTCGCTCGCCTGGGCTGGCTCAGGCGGCGGCTGCTCCGGTCCGTGCTTCGGTGGGCGCAACGCTCCGCACCCCTGCGCGAAGATACACTGGCTGACGTCGGCCTGGGGTGGCCCGTGTTGCGCCGCATGCTGCGCGAAGCAGGGCGGCGATTGGCCGCCGCGGGCGCGATCGCGGAGCGCGACGAGGTGTTCTGGTTGGAATGGAACGAGGTGGAAGGCGCGGCCCGCGCGCTCGATGCCGGCCAGCCGGCACCGGATTTTCGTCGCGCGATCGCGGAACGGCGCGAGACCTGGAAGCGGACACACGGGGTCACCCCGCCGGTTGCCCTGCCGCTCAAGGAAGGTGCCCGGTTTTTCGGCTTCGATTTCAGTCGCTGGATGCCCGCGCGCAGCGACCAGGCGGCCGGCAAAATCATCCGGGGAATCGGGGCCAGCCCGGGCCGGGTGGCCGGGACCGCGTGCGTGATCCACGGTCCGGAGGAGTTTGATCAGATGAAGCCGGGGGACATCCTGGTTGCCAAGATCACCACGCCGGCCTGGACACCTTTGTTTGCCCTGGCGTCCGGCATTGTCACCGACGTCGGCGGCCCGCTGAGTCACAGTTCGATCGTGGCACGAGAATACGGAGTGCCCGCGGTGCTGGGGACCGGCGTGGCGACCCAGCGCATCCGCAGCGTCCAGCATATCACGGTGGACGGCGACGGCGGTGTGGTGACAATGAGTGATTATTGATCTTTCACCAAAGAATGGATGCGCCTTTCCCCTCCGAGGATGCATGCCCATTGAACACTGAAACCTCAATAGAGCGGTTTCAGCAGAAGTGTGGCCGCGAGCGTGAGCCTCTCGACAGATGTCTCGGGGCGGGCGAGTGGACGCCCCTTCCGCTCCCCACGAGACATGTTTTGGTTCAGGACCGACGCGCTTCCGCCAGCGATCGAAAATCAATCACCCGGTTCGCCGACGCCGTCAGTCGGTCGTCATGAGACGCGATCAGACAATGGCGTGAGGTGCCCGCAAAGGCGACAAAAGCCTCCCGGAGCTTGTCGCAGTTCCGCTCGTCAAGTCCGGACGTCGGCTCATCGAGGCACAGGACCGCCGGTTCATGAATCACCGCCCGGACAAACGCCGCCCGTTGCTGCTGGCCGACCGAGAGTTGCGATGGCACCTCATCCCAGAGTGCCTCCAGGCCCAGCTGCGGTCCCAACGATGCCAGGCGCCGCTCGAATTCCGCCCGCGGCACCCCGGCAATGCTCGCCGCGAGTTCGAGGTTCCGCCACAGGCTGGTGTTCGGCAGCAGATTCAGGCTTTGGAAAAGGAAGCCGAGTTTTTGCCGCTGGAACTCCCGGGTCGGAGATTCGTCCGACGGCGGCACCGCCACCCGGCCGGCCTGGGGACGCAGGTACCCGGCGACCAGACGCAGCAGCGTGGATTTGCCGCAGCCGGACGGTCCGCGCAGCAAAGTGACGCCGGGCCCGAATTCACAGTCGAGATTCACGAACACTGGTGCCCGGCCCCGTCCATACCCGAAGGTGACCGTTTCGACTCGGATGGTCGGCTTCATTCGAGGACCCGGCCGATTTCTTCAAATCCGGCAATCGCCACCGGAAGGACGCTGAGCAAACAACCCAGATTCACAAAACATACCAACGCGGGGCCGTTCGCGGCCAGAAACCCGGCGATATCGAGCTGCGCCATCGCGGAGGCCGGCACGCCCAGCGAACCGAGGATGAGCGGCGCGAGACCGAGCGTGAGCCATCCCGCCGCCACCAGGCACACATTGCCCAGCACGGCGGCTTCCACCCAGTGGCGCAGCACAATGGCCGCCGGATGTACCCCAAAGCTGCGCAACAAAGCGCCGACATAGCGCCGCTCGCGGTATTCCAACGCCGAGATTGCCCCCATCACCAGCGCCAGCGCACTGCCAAACCCCATCACGATCCAATACTCCCAGACCTGCTGCGTGGCCTGCAGGCGTTCGAGTTCCTCCAGGACTGCCAGCGGGTGCTGGACGACCAGCGAGCGCTCCCCGGCCTCGCGGGCGAGAGCCTCGATGGCTGAAACCGTGGACAACATCGGCTTACGGCCTCCCGCGATCTCCAGATAATCGATCCGATCGACTTCATAGCCCCCCAAACGCGGAATCCGGTCGCGGGAAATCAACAGCACCGGATCCGGACCGAGCCGGTCCGCCCAGCTGATGCGGCCTTGCGTCGTTGCCCGCATCACGGCCGCGCCGACGCGCACGTCCAGCCCCCGGGCGGCCGGAACCCGGCTCGTCAGCAGGATGGCCGGGGAACCAGCCGCGTTCTCCTGAAACCAGCGGTCATCCGGATCGAGTGAGAACACCGGAACGGCGAAATCGCCGAGGTCGGTTTCTCCCGTCAACAGGAGACGGTCGAAGTGGTGCCAGGCATCGACCCTGGCCGAGTGCAGCACATCCTCGAGCCAGAGATTGTCCGCATGGTGGCTGGGTGACGCGCCGCGCCGGATGACAACCGACGTCGCGCCAATCTGCTCGAGCCGCACCCTCGCCTCCTCGACGAACACGTGAAAACACACGAGGATCACCGTTCCGGCGCCGGTGAGCAGCGCCACCGTCGTCAATTTCGCGAGAAGAACGAAGGGACTTGCGCGCCAGCCCAGCCAGATGTCCTTCGCGAAATATCGCAGGAGCGCGCTCATGCCTACTTCCGGCCAGGCGGCTCCCGGATCGCCACGTACGCGTTGCCCAGGGCCTGCACGTGCGCCCCGGGCCAGATGCGCGGAACGCCACCCGCCCAATCGGCGCGGTCGAAGACATCCGGATACGCCCGCAACAGTTCGATCTTGGGCACGATGCGCGCCTCCTGGGGCAGCAGCTCCAGAATCTCGCCGGGCAGCAACGCACTGCCGCTCGCGTTGAACTCCGCAGCCTCATCCGGCGGAATCTGGAAAATGTAATAGACTGCGTCCTGCTGCTGTTCTTCGCGCAGCCGCGACCGCACGAAGGGCGCCCGCACTTTTCTTCCGCCCGGCGACGACACGGCCAGAACCAGGGATTCCGTGGGCAGGACCACCCAGCGCGAGTCCTGCATGCGGACCTCGCATTCGATCGCGTCGGTCTGACGGATGACGGCGACCAGCTCGCCGGCCGTGACATTGTAGTCCGGTTCGTTTCTCTGCGCGGATATATTCCACCCGAGTTCGCCGGCGAACGGCGCCCGCAACTCGTGCGACGCTTGCTTCGCGGCCAGCTCGGTTTCGCTCTGCCTGAGCTCCGCCTCCCCCACTGCCAGCTCGCTCTTCGGCGTCGCGTCAACCGAGGCGATTTCAAGGTCCAGCAGACTCGTCCGCCGGTCGTAACCGGCCAGATCCCCGGGAGCCGGCATGCCCGTTGGGGGCAGGAATTCCGCCAGGCTGCGCCGGATCTCGTCATCGGTGCCAAGGCGCCGGGCGATATCCTGCAAGCGCCGAGTCTCCGCGATCTGGTCTTCAAGGTCCAGCCGGTGCCGGGGCACTTCGATTTCGAGCAGATGCTGCCTCCGTACAGCCAGAGCGGCCCGCCGAGCGGCCACGACGGCGGCGTCCGCTTCCAGTGTGGCCGGATCGAAGACGGCCCAAAGCTCGTTCTTCTCCAGCTGGTGTTTCTCCGGCGGCACCAGCAGATGCAGGCGTCCGGTTCCCGGAGCGGTGACGCGGATCGTCCTCGCTGCCTGCAGACGACAGTTGACGGTGGCAATGGCAAGCACCGCGCTCTTTGGATACCGCTCCAGCGACAAGGCCGGAGGATGTTCCGTCGCGGCCTGGTCCACCCGACCGGGACGCGAACAACCCGGGCCCAGGGCGAGGCTGGCCACCGCCGCCAGCATGATCAGGGGCGTCAGCTTCATGGCGGCGAAGCGGACTGGCTGGCGCCCGGATGTCCCTGCGGAGACGCCAGAACGCGGGTTGGGCCGGCGGCATTCGGATCCATCGTGCTCCAAAAGGTTTCATCAAGCGTGAGAAAAAGCGAGACCACGTCCGCGCGTTTCAAACGCAGATCCGAGGCGCTGGACTGGAGTTGAATCCAGGCCTGCAACCGCGAGGCGAGCATGGGCGGCGGTCCGGAGACCATCAGTTGCTCAACCAGGCGGGTCTTCTTCTCCAGCAGGTCAAGGTCGTGTTCGATCAACCCGAGATCGCGTTGTTTTTGCTGGTATTCGCGCAAGAGCAGCCGTTGCTTCGCGGCAACTTCCGTCCGCAGCACCTCCAGTGATTGCCGCGCCTCGGTCACTCCGTTCTTGAGCTGGCCGTTGAGATCCACCGGCACCCGGATCCCGGCAGACACGGTCAGTTGATCGGTTGAGAACCAGTAGGACTGGCCATTCGTGTTCGTGAACAATGGGCCGCTGCTCACATAGGCCGACAGATCGGGCCAGTAGGCCAGCTTGGCGCCGGCGAGCCTTGCCTCCGCCCCCACCAGCTCAATCGCCACGAGCTGGCGTTGGATCACTCCCACCTGCCCGGGGTCCCGATCCAAGATTGATGAACCGGCATAATCGACCCGGGGCACGGTGTCGGATTTGAGAAGGATCGTCTCGTCGAACGACTGCAGCAGTCCGGCGACTGATGTCTGCCATTCTTCGCGCCGGCCTCGCACCTGCATCCGCAAATCCTCCCAGTTCGCAGCATCTTGCCCGGTCGCCGCCGACGACGAGAGAAGGGAGAGCCAGCCTCGCGCCCTTTCGACCAATTGCTCGGCGCGCTGCAGTTCCTGGTCGGCGACAAAAGCGCGATAGAGTTCGGCGATCTTCTCACGTCGGGCCAACTCTTCGGCTGCCATTGCCCGCAGGTAACTGAGCTCCGCCGCATAATGGTCACGGTTCATCGACATCACGCCGTCGAAATAGGAGAACATGTCCACCTGGGTGAGAAAGTTCCGGATTCCCTGGTGCAAAAGGTCATGGAGGGTTTCGGTGACTCCAACCTGGACGCTCACCAGCGGCACGAGCCGGTTGTAGACCTGTCGGAGGGTGCGTTCCGCGGTCTGGCGGTCCGCGATCGCGTGCTGGATCTCCGGATTCCGGGCGAGAACCCGCGTCACCGCATCGGACCAAGCCAGCGGTTCAACCTGCTGCGGCGGGGATGGTTTTGCCGCATCCTGCCATTGCTTGGCCAGATCCCGCTGCTCCGCATCGATCGCTGATCGCGGCGACATGCAGCTGCTCACTCCCAACAGCATGAGGAAAGGGGTAATCCTCCGTAGCATCAATAGCGCGTCTAGCTCTTCTTCCCGCTTCGTTCAAGCTCAGCATTGATGCGCCGCTGCCGGAGTCGCTGCAGGGGAAGTTTTACGGCAAAATAGACGCACACAACCGCGATCCGCACAATCCATCGATCCGTGGCAAACAGCAGGATGAACGCCGATGCCGTCGCCACCCCGAGGAGAAAACGCGCTGCATGCCTCACCGGTCGCGGCAGTTCGAGGAGGGTGCTGATTGCCGTCGGCAAGACAAGGACGGCCAGAATCAACCCCACTTGTTCCTCCGGCCGGCTCCAAATCCAACCGCTGGCCCACGCAACCACCGCGCCTGCCACCATTCCTGCTGCGCCGACCGTGCAGCCTTTGCAGAGGTAGAAACCATGCACGAGCCAGACATGTTCGCGAAAACAGGGATCCGGCGGATGGTGGGCAAATCGCCAGGCGAGCCGGTTCACCGGATTGCGGCTCTCCGGGGCGCGCTCCCACCCAGGGGCCGCGCTTCCCTTTGAATGCTCAGTCTTCGCGCTGCTGGATTGGGTCGCCTGCATCGAGATCCAGGGTCGGCCTCAGACGCGCTCGGACTTACGGGGACAGTTGGATCGTTTGGAGCAGGACTCCACTAAACGCGTCGTAGCTGACCGTGTGGGAAAGCTCTGAACCCGTGGCCGCCCACGAAGCCGTCGAAAACTCCTGGGTTCCCGACGCCGATTTCAAATTGGGAGCGGTGCATGTCCAATTGTACGCCATGGAACGGTCAAAAGTCGTGGTCGGATGATTCCCCACCGAGATCGTTCCACTAATCGAAATCATGCCGTTGGAATCGGTCTGGTAGCTGGGACTGATCGTTGGGATGAACCACGCCGGCGACTGATCCGTTCCGGTATACGCCGCGAGCGCCGTCCACGAGAATGTCGCCCCGGGAACCGCGAGCCCGGTGCTGGCGTTCACGACATGAATCTGCAACGTCGTGCTGATATTCTCGGACACAGGTGCGAATCCTGGAGGGTTTCTCGGCGCCCTGGTCGGTTGTCGTTCCGCTCCCTCCGCAACCGAGTGCCACCGACACAATGCCGGCAAAAACAAGGAACAGAAACATTGAACCGTTCTTAATGAAGTTCATGGCAGGGAATGGGATATTTATCGTTTCCTAATAGGTGGTGCGCAGCGGGAGGGCATTCCTGAGTGGCAGCCGTACCAGACCGGATGCCTCGCCGTGCCAAGCAGGTTCGATCTGGTGGCGGTGGCCACGACATGCACCAAAACAAATGCACCCCTTGTGCCAGTTTGGCAGCTTAGATTCTAAGAGACTTTATTGCAAGAAGTTAAAGTTACATGTCTCTTAAACTCTGCCGCCTTCCGGTCAGGTTATTGGTTGACTGCAACCTCGCTGCAGGCCTGGCAGCCCTCGGCGTGGTTGTAGGCAACCTAAGGCTCTTCGGACTTCCGTCGGTCTCGGGTGGCATCCTCCTCCGCTTCCCGCAACAGCACGGGATCGGGACCAAGAAACTCGACCTCCCGCGAAAGATGGTAGGTGCCGGCTTCATCGCGCACCACCACGCGGCAACGGAATGATCCCGCGTAGATGCCGCGCGGAACGAGCACCACCAGCGGCCGGACATCTTCCGCCATTCCGGAGAGCTCAACCGGCTTCTCGAAGCCTGCCTGGAACACGCCCGGCGGCGCACCTTCCAGCGCGACGACCAGTCGCTGGGGAGCCGCTCGCTTGTTCACAAGCCGCACGAAGAACTGGTTTCGGACGGTGCCCGCATCGTAAAAATACGCCGCTCCCAGCATCCGGGTGACACCGAAGGAGGCTGGTCGCACCGTCGAGAAAGCCCAGGTCGCTACGGCACATCCGACCAGCAACAGAACGGCATAGGAGAAGGTCCGCGGGCGAAGCCAGCGAGTCTGGCGACCGGCAAGCCCGTTGAGGGAATCGTAGCGGATGAGGCCCCGATCCCGGTGCAAGCGAGTCATGACGTCGTCACACGCGTCGATGCAGGCGGCGCAGCCAATGCATTCAATCTGCAGTCCCTGACGGATGTCGATTCCGGTCGGGCAGACCGCCACGCAGCGGTTGCACGCCACACAATCTCCTTCCTTCGCCACGACCGTGGAAGGCGGGCCTGATGCCGGGCCGGCCTCAACGCGGCCGGTTACTGCATCCGACTCCCGGCCGGCCTCATTGGCTCCCACGACAGTCGAGGTTCCTTTGCCCAACAGGGCCGACTCAGGCACTCCGGCCCTGCCGTGCCCATGCTCGTGCCGGCGCCGCGGCTCACCGCGAATCTCGTCGTAGCCAATCCCCAGCGTATCGTCGTCAATCAGCATCGACTGCAGGCGACCGTAGGGACAAAGCACGATGCACAACTGCTCGCGGAACCAGGCGAAATTCAGGAACAGGACGCCGGCAACGAGAAAAACAAAGAGAAACGCGCCCCAATGCTCAGCCGGTGCGGCCCGCATCATTCCCCAAAGGCGCGGGATCGATACAAAATAGGCCAGGAACAGGTGGGTGATCAGAAGCGACAATCCTGCAAAGGCGGCGTACTTGGTTCCCCGCCGCAGGACTTTGACTGACGTCCAGGGCGCCGCATCGAGTTGGCGGCGGGCGACGGCGTCCCCTTCAATCCAGCGTTCGATGCGGCGATAGACCTGATCGAGGAACACTGTCTGGGGACAGGCCCAGCCGCACCAGACGCGGCCAAGCAAGGCCGTCAGTACGAAGAGCGAGAAACCCAATCCGCTGATGAGAAAAAAGAGCAGCCACAGATCCTGCGCCGCCAGCGTCCAGCCGAAAAGATGGAACCGGCGGGAGGCCAGGTCCAGGAAGACAGCCGGGTATCCCCCGACCTGAATCCACGGCAACGCCAGATAAAGCGCGATCAGCGCCCAGCCCGCGATTCGCCGCCACCACGTGAATCGCCCGGCAACGTCGGCCGGATGCAGCACGACATGGGAGCCGTCGGCCCGGATCGTCGTAACCGATTCGATCGATGGCACGGGAGCGGCAGGCATTCGCTCCGCTCGCCGTGTTGGTGGGTTCGGGGTCATTGGCAGATCAGTGGCGGCCCTTCCCATGATCCTTCACCATGGGGATGGCTCTTCGGTTCTCACTGGTTGGTGGGGGCGCGACGCGTCTCCCTGTCATTCTCTGTTCAAATCGTCGCGCGTTGCGACGACTCTTGGGTGGCACGGGGTGCATCTGCCGATTGACGGTTGTTGGGGGCGATTTCCGGGCGTAGCACAGGCTTCCAGCCTGCTTCATCGTCAATCGGGAGACCCGTGCCACTTTGGTTGCGGCTCTGTCGCGGCATGTAAGATCGGGGCTCGAAATGGCATTCAATCTACTTCACTCCGGGAGCCGGCGACGGCACGATCTCGACCGGCTCGCCCGGAGTATGATGGCTCATCACAAAGGCCACGACTTCGGTGATCCGCTTGGTTCCGAGAATCGGTCCCCACGGTGGCATGCCGCGCGTCGTCCCGCGCGAAACGGTGTTGAGCAGATCCATCGGACGCCCGCCATAGATCCAGCGCGTGCCAATCAGGCTGGCACCAACTGCCGCCGGGTTTTCGGCCTTGCCGCGCAGGCTGGCCAGGTGGCAGGTCGCGCAGTTCGCCATGAAGGTTGACTGGCCGGCGTTCACGAAGGCGTCGTTCCGGCTCATCTTCCAAAGCGTGTCATCGCTGAGGCTGGCGACCGAGGCGAGCTTGGCGGCCTCGATTTGACCCATGGTCTCGTCAATCACCGTGCGGTCGTCAGGACCGACGCCGGTGGTGAAATAGTAGAACCAGTAGACTGCCGCGAAGATGATGGTCAGATAGAGGGTCCAAAGCCACCAGTTCGGCAGGCGCTTGTCGTACTCCTGGATGCCATCGTAGCTGTGGGGGCGAAGCTTGTCCCCGGCGGTTGGCTGCTGGACGGGATCAGTCATGGCGGTCGATAACCGGCGAATCATCCACCAGGGGCATTCGCGCGAGGCGGTCGGTTTGCGTCCGCTTCATATTTGCCCAGCTTCTGCAGGTACGCGATCACGGCCACAATCTCGCGCTCGGGCCTGACGAGTCGCTGCTGCGCGCGGAGATCGCGGGTGATCTGCTGTTCCTGATCCGTGGCCGCCGCGCTGATGTCGGCCGCCGACCAGGCCGGATAGGGCACGCCCAGCTTCCGCAGGACGTCGATCTTGTTCTTCAGCGCGCCGACGTCGGTGTCGTGCTCAAACAGCCACGGATAATTCGGCATAATCGACCCCTCCGAGATCGAGCGCGGATTGAGCATGTGGTCAAAGTGCCAGGAGTGCGGATATTTCCCGCCTACGCGCGCGAGATCCGGACCATTGCGCTTGGATCCCCACTGAAACGGATGATCGTAGATTGATTCTCCGAGCCGGGAATAGTCGCCATACCGGAGCACGTCCGGCACGAGCGTGCGGATCATCTGGGAATGGCAAAGGTAGCAGCCCTCCCGCACGTAGATGTCGCGCCCCGCGAGCTCCAGCGGAGTCCAGGGAATCTCCCGCCGGTCCTCAACATTGGCGGCCGTGTTCATGGTAACCGTCGGAATGATCTGGATCAGCCCCCCCACCGCCACCGCGAGGAAAGTCAGCACCGTGAACGGCGCCGAGTTCACCAGCAGGCGGTCGTACCAGTCGCCCCAATGCCTCGCCCGCGCCTGAAAGTGGGCAATGGCCAGGATCACGCAGGAGATCGTGCCGAACAGGCCCAGCAGATTGAGCATCCCGCCGGCGAACAACCAGACGCACAGGAAGAATCCCCCGAGCACACTAAAGATCACCGGCGGATTGAGGATCGTGCCCCGGGCCCCGAGGCGTTCCTCCGCCGCCGGCTCCTCGACATAAACCTCCACCGTCCCATTGACCGGCTGGGCGCCGGCGACGGTGCGCCAGACATTATAGGCCAGCAGCAAAAAGCCGGTCAGATAAAGGCCGCCCCCGATGACGCGCATCAGCATCATCGGCTTGATCGTGTTCAGCGTCTCCAGAAAGTTTGGATACGCCAGGACGGTGCCGCCCTCATTCGTGGCATTCAGCATGACTCCCTGAGTGATGCCGCTGGTCCACATCGCGGAGGCGTAGAGCAGAATGCCGACGAGCCCGATCCAGAAATGGAGATTGGCCAGCGCCGGCGAATGCAGCGGCCTCCGCCAGAGCCTGGGCGCAAGCCAGTAAAACATGCCCGCAGCCATGAACCCATTCCACCCCAGCGTTCCGACGTGGACGTGGCCGATGATCCAGTCAGTGTAGTGCGCGAGAGCATTGACCGATTTGATCGCGAGAAGCGGGCCTTCAAACGTGGCCATGCCATAAAACGTGACCCCGGCCGCAAAGAATTTGAGGACCGGATCCGTCCGCAGCCGGTGCCACGCGCCGCGCAACGTGAGCAGTCCGTTGAGCATGCCGCCCCACGACGGCGCCCAGAGCATCAGCGAAAACGTCATGCCGAGCGCCTGGAGCCAGTCCGGGCAGCGCGGTGTTCAGCAGATGATGCGGGCCGGCCCAGATGTAGACAAAAACCAGCGACCAAAAGTGGATCACCGAAAGCCGGTAGCTGTAGACCGGCCGTTCCGCCGCCTTCGGGACGAAATAATACATGATGCCCAGGATCGGCGTGGTGAGGAAGAAGGCCACGGCGTTGTGCCCGTACCACCACTGGACCAGCGCGTCCTGCACCCCGCCGAAGACCGGATAGCTGTGGACCAAGCTGGTGGGAAGCGACAGGTGGTTGACGATGTAGAGCATCGCCACCGTCACGATGGTCGCGATGTAGAACCAGAGCGCCACGTACAGGCTCGGTTCATTCCGCCGCGCCAGCGTCCAGAAGAAATTGACCGCAAAGACCACCCAGATCGCCGCCACCGCGATGTTGACCGGCCAGATGAGCTCGGCGTACTCCTTGCCGCGTGTCAACCCGAGCGGCAGCGTGATCGCGGCCGCAACGATGATCGCCTGCCAGCCCCAGAAATGGAGCGTCGAAAGGAAATTGCTCGCGAGGCGCGCCTTGACCAGACGCTGGGTGGAATAATAGACGCCGGCGAACATCATGTTGCCGACAAAGGCGAAGATGGCCGCGTTGGTGTGGAGCGGGCGCAACCGGCCCAACGTGAGCCAGGGCAGATTGAAATTCAGCCGCCAGAAGTTCAGCTGCGCGGCAATCAGGACGCCGACCAGCATCCCGACGACGCCCCAAATAATCGCGGCCAGCATAAACTGGCGGACGATTCCGTCATTGTATTCGATGGTGATCTTGCGGTCGCTCATGAAGGGTAAAGGCGGATTCGCCGTGGACCTCGGGCGTCCCAGATCCGGATCCTGGCCTGGCCCGCGTGTCCGATGGCGAACGATCTGTTGATGCCAGCGGCATCATGGAGACGCCACGCGGTCGCCGCGTCAATCCCTCGAACGCACCGCCTCAGCTGAAATCAGGTCCACGGGAGCCATCCAAACCGCGAGGCTCCGCCGGATCCGCCGCCCGGGGTGTCTCGTCCGCGAGCGGCAGCAGGGAGTCGCGCTCCGCACTGCCAAAGGGACGGCGCGCCTGCTCGCGAAGGAAAAATATGACAAACGTGAAGACGAGGCAGAGGCTGATCGTGAGCGTGAGTGGAATGACGGACATGGCGGGAGGCGGTTGTGCGGAGGAATCCTAGGCGAATTCTGGATCCGAGGCTCCGCATTTTTGCACAATAGTGTTCAGAATTTGGCGCCGAACAGACTCTACCAACATGGGTTGGCGAAAAACCGCGGCTGTCAAGCTGGCTGCGCAGATTTTGCGTTTTGCAGCTTGTCGGGCTTCGCCATCCACTCTACTGGCTCGGCATAACCGCCGGAGGTTGCAGAAAGCGCTATGAGGATCCAGTTGCGCAGATCGGGCAGCAGTTCCATCGGAGTCTCGCGGTCCCCGGTCATTCTGCTGGACAGCAGAACGGGCGGGCATTTCTGGCCCACACCAGAGTTCAATGCTTCTCTGCTGAATCTAAAGAAAAATCGCCGTACTGGACCAAACGGCGTCCGCCGTTTGTTCAGGAGCATGGAGGGCAAAGCCCGACAGGCTCCTGGTCCCCAACAACGCATGCGCAAGCTTCGCCAAGACATGCAGAGCGACCGCCGCCAGCCTCTGGCATAGTCAGCCCATGAGACGGCAATTCCTGGAGGCACTCGCGGAACTGCGGCCCATGATCAAGACCTGCTGGGAAGTGCTGCTCCGCGCCGAACCGCCCGCCTCCGCCCTGGGCAACCCCGACACGCTGGTGTTCATGATGGACCGCACCCTGGATGCATTCTTTGCGGCCGCGATTTCCTCCACCCCGCGCCGCTGGCTCGCCCGCCATCCGCTGCTCTGCCAGTCCCTGGGCAAGACCTGTCCCTGTCAGCATAATCCGCTGCTGTGCTATTTTGTTTCCGGGGAGCGGGCCATCCTGGCGATCGCGGGCCAGGTTTTGGCCGAATTGGAAACCAGCCGGGAGCGGGAGGAGGAAGATCAGATCCTTTCCCGGGTGCACCTCACGTTTCACTATCTCGCCCAATCGGAACTCCAGACGTTTTGCGACCTCTGCACTTCAAAATGCGTTCGCGCGCGAGTGGCGGCCGGCCGCCGAGCCTTCCCGCCGGCAGGCTGTCGTCCGATGCGCATTCCCCGCTTGCGGCCGCAGTGGGAAGCCGTGCGGCTCTAGCCGCGCGTCGGACTCCGTCCTCCGCTCTGCTAGAACAAAATGGCTGCGCCATTTTGGCGGAGTCCGGGAAGGACGATGTTTCCCGGGATTTTCCGCCCGGCGTGACCGAACGGCGTCCGCCGTTCGTTTAGGAGTGTCCACACGCGCTGGGGCGCATCCTTTCCGGCGAGTAAATCGGCGGCGATTTACTTGAGAGCCTGGAGGACGAGGTCCGACAGGCTCCTACGCGGCCGCGGTCTTGTGCAGCCGCTCGCGGTAGGTCGAGGGAGCCTCCCCGGCCACCTTGCGAAACACGCGGTTGAACTGGGAGAGCGACTGGAAGCCCGCAGCAAAAGCTACTTCGCTGACGCGCTTGTGCGGATCCTGCAGCATGCTCTTCACCTTCTCCACCCGGATGCGTGCGAGGTAGTCCGTGAACGTCAGGCCTGTCGCCTGCCGGAACATCTTGCAGAAGTAAAATGCGCTCATGTTGACCGCCCCCGCCACCTCGCTGAGCGTCAAATCCTCGTCCTGGTGCTCGTTGATGAAGACCCTGGCGCGCGCAATTTGCGGCGATTCCGATTTTTCCTCCTGCACGATCAACTGGTTGCTGAGCGAGGCCAGGTGCTGGGCGAAGATCGTGAGCAACCGGAGAATCGATTCGTATTGTTGCGTCGTTAACACCCGCGTCTGGAAATACGCCGCCTCCACCCGCTGCAGGTCCGCTTCGACCCCCCATTGGGTCAGTTGCCGGGCGATCCGGGAGTAGTCCCGCCGCGTCGGCCGGTGCAGCAGGATCTGGCCGGTTTGGAGAAAGGCGATCAGTTCGTCCCCAATCCGGATCGGCACGGCGGAGTCGCACAGTCCGGCAAAACATTTCAGAGTCGCCGCTTCCACTCCGGCCCCTTCCTCAACTTTTCGCTGCAATTGCAGGCAGGCGGAACAACTTTGATTGCTGGCGGCTAGCAGCGCGCAAAACGGATTCTCGCCGAGTCCGCCATGACACGGAAGATCAAACGCCCCGACGGCCCGCAGGTCCAGCGGCAGTCCGGTGGCTTCCTGGAAAGCGCGCTTGTAATCGCGATAGATTTCCGACCGCGATAGATGATCGACAATCGTACGACTGCGTCTGGCAAGAGTTTCAGCTGAATCCGACATTGCGTTCGGCAGTCAACAACGTCTCGATTCGGCACGCAACGCGGAACGCGGTCCGGGGGCGGCACCACGGTCGGCGTTGCGGCAAGATCCGCACAGCCTTCGGCAAGGCGTGCGCAGACGGTTCTGGCACAGGGCGTTAACGTCCCTTAGATTTCGTTAATCGGTTGGGGCAGATGGCTAATAAAGATTCGAATGAGGTCCCGCCGAACCGGCGGGCGGTCAGCAGACGTGGGAATCCGCCGCGTTCGTGGGGCAACGTGCGCCCGGGCCGTCCGGCGGCCCTGCCGGCGCCCAAGTCTGGCGCCTTCGACCCGTTGCTGGCCTTCCCCCCCGCGCCCACGCCTCAGGCGGATCCCCGTCCGCCGGAGCCACGGGAGTTCTGTTTTGGCGGAAAACCCTATCTCGTGCGCCCGCTGGGACCGGCGGACCAGGGCCGGTTGATCTCCTTTTTCAATTCACACACGGGGGACACAATTCGTCAGCGGTATGGCTACCAGATCTCCGAGATGACCCCGGAGCGCGCCCACGGGCTGGTGGGCGTGGATCAAACCCGCGACGTCGCCCTGGGCGTCTTCGAACGCGCGCCGGACGGCGAGGACGTGCTGCACGCCGTCGGCCGCTATTTGCTCGATCCCACGGGCCGGACCGCGGAGATGGCGTTTGTGGTGAGGGAGAACAAGCGGGGACTCGGCATCTGCACCGCCCTGCTGCGGTTGCTGCTGCAGACCGCCCGCGCCCGGGGATTGGGCTATCTGTGCGCCCAAGTGCAGGCTGACAACGCGCCGATGCTCGCTGCCTTCCGGCGGCACGGCGGCCGGATGAGGCCGATCCTCGGCGCCGATGCCATGGAGGTGTTCGTCCCAACTGTTTTCCTTGAGGAGCGCTGAGCCGCCGTGCTCTGGGCTCTGCAAGAAACAATTGGACAATGCTGCCCGGCCGAATCTCTTAGCTTGGCCATGAATTCGCCCAAAAGAATGCCCGTCAGCGGTGCCGCGCTTGCGCTTGATGCAGGCCTGACCGCCATCGCCTTCGCATTCTTCACCTGGATTCTCAGCTCCCACGTCCCCTCGAATGAGCCATTCTATCGGTGGCTGTGGGGAGCGATTGGCGCCTCCTGCCTGGCCGCGCTTTTCTGGCTCGTACTGCAGATGTTCCGCGCCGTGTTGAAGGCCCAGATCGAGGCGAAGGACCGGGAATAGGCGGATTCAGCCGGCCTCAACGCGGCTCGCTACAGGGCGGGCGTCTTCTCCTGTAGCCGGGGGCGCTGACCCCGGCAAATGGTCAGCCGGCGTGCCGCAGCCTAGGCGGAGGCCGGCCTCAGCGCGGCCGGCTACAACGCAGGCGTTTTCTACTGTAGCCGGGGGCGCCGACCCCGACAGGCCCGGCCTTTCGACGGCGAAAGTGAGGACCGCCTCAGCGCGGCCGGCCTCAACGCGGCCGGCTACAACGCAGGCGTTTTCTACTGTAGCCGGGGGCGCTGACCCCGGCAAATGGTCAGCCGGCGTGCCGTAGCCTTGGCGTCAGCCGGCCTCAACGCGGCCGGCTACAGCGCGGCGAGGGCGTCGCGTCTCCAGGAATGGTGACGGCTCACACCAATTTCCGCCGCCTCCGGCCTATTCCATCCCGTAAACCAGAATCTTGAAGCTGCCGGCCACCATCTTCGGCCACTGGCGCGGCGCGCCCGGCACCGTTGGGGGCGCCGGCTCAAATTTGCCCGAGGCCAGGTAGATCTTGTGCGTCGCTGGATCGAGCGTCATGGTGCGCGCGCGCGGCTCGGTCGTTAGCGTCTGGACCACCGTCAGCTTGTCCGGAGCCTCCTCCTTCGCGATCGTGACCGTTCCGTCGCCGCACGACGCGAAGGCGAACTGCGTTCCCGGATCGTAGGCGTTTGCGTTGACGCCCTGGCCAATCGCCACCGACGCGACCACGCTGCCGTTCGTGCAGTCCAGCATGACCATCAATTTGTTGCCGCAGCCAAGAAAGAGCCGGTGATGCGCCACGTCGATGGCCATGCCGGACGGATCCTCACCCGGCGCGACCGGCCAGGTGGCCACCACCGCATGCGTCGTCGTGTCGATCGCGGCCACCTCGCTCTTGTCCTCGATGTTGTCGAAGACTCGCCCGGCCTTAGGATCGGCTGTCGGAAACTCCGGTTTGCCCGAAAGTGGAATTGTGGCCACGACGGCGCCGCTGGCCGCCGCGAACACCGTCGCCGAATGGCCGCGCCCGTTGAACATGTAAACTTCCTGCCGGCCCGGCTCGTAAAGCATGCCGTCCGGATTCTGTCCCGTGTCGACCTTGGAAAGGGTCTTCAGCGTCTGGAGGTCCACAATGCTGGACTTGTTCTCCCGGCCGTTGCTGGTAAATCCGCGCTTCAGCTCCGGGGCGACGGCCAGCCCGTGGACTCCGGGTGTGTCCGAGATCGCGCCGACCACCGTGTCATGATCGATGTCGATCACGACCACCTGGGTGCCGTGGCTCACGTAGAGGCGCCGGCCCGCCGCATCGACCGACAGATAATCCCAGCCGCCGTCGCCGCCGACCGGAATCTCCCTCAGAAAATGATAGGGACCGCCGGCGGGCGCGGCCGAGACGATGCCACTGAAGCCGAGCCCGAAGGCGCAGAGACCAAGCAAAGATCGATGAAGTGGATTCATGGGTTGGCGATTTGAGGCGGCCGCGGCCGCCGGCATGAACGAAGCCAGCGCGCGGGACCGAGGCTGGATTCAACTGATAGCGCATTCCCGACGGATTGCGAGCCCGGGCCCGGAGCAGGCGGCGCCGGAGCAGGGCACATATCCCGATTGACCGTCAAGCAGGCTGGAAGCCTGCGCTACGTCCGGAAACCGCCTCAACAACCGGCAACCGGCAGATGCACCCGCCGGAGCAAATACCGCGTCTCCACCATTGACAGTTCACCCTGCCCGGTGTTCCGATTCCCTCTTCGTGCGTATCAGTACCGTGCCATTTCGCACGCACACAACTTACTCACAAACATGCCTGCAAAAGCAAAATCCAAGAAATCCGCTCCGGTGGCTACGAAGGCCTCGATCGGCAAGACCCCAAAATACGTCTATCTCTTCGGCAAGAAGACCGACGGCGACGGCTCGATGAAGCCGCTCCTCGGCGGCAAGGGCGCGAACCTCGCCGAGATGACCCGCATCGGGCTGCCGGTGCCCCCCGGATTCACGATCACGACGGAGGTCTGCACCTATTACTACGCCAACAAGCGCACCTACCCGGCCGCGCTCGATGCCCAGGTCGGAGCCGGCGTCGCCACAATCGAAGAGCAGATCATGGGCACGAAGTTCGGCGACGCTCGGCATCCCGCTGCTCGTCTCCGTCCGCTCCGGCGCGCGCGATTCGATGCCCGGCATGATGGACACGATCCTCAACCTGGGCCTCAACGACCAGACGGTCGTCTCGCTCTCGAAGAAGACCGCCAATACGCGCTTCGCGTGGGACTGCTACCGCCGCTTCATCCAGATGTACGGCGACGTCGTGCTCGGCGTGCAGAAGAACCCGGGCGAGGACCACGAGCCGTTCGAGACCGTGATCGAGCGGCTTCAAGCACGAGAAGCCACGCAGCGCCGAGATCGAGGACACGAAGCTCACCGCCGAGGACCAGAAGGAGCTCGTCAAGCGCTTCAAGGCGCTCGTGCAAGGAGCGCACCGGCAGGAGTTTCCCGAACGACCCGTGGGAGCAGCTCCAGCGGCGCCGCCGGCGCCGTCTTCGGCTCGTGGATGAACGACCGCGCGATCGTCTACCGCCGCAAGTACAACATCCCCACCGAATGGGGCACCGCCGTCAACGTGCAGGCCATGGTCTACGGCAACACCGGCGAGACCGTCCGGCTCCGGCGTCGCGTTCACGCGCAACCCGGCCAACGGCACCAACGAGTTCTACGGCGAGTTCCTCATCAACGCCCAGGGCGAGGACGTCGTCGCCGGCGTCCGCACGCCCGAGCCCGTCGCTCAAGCTCAAGGACCAGATGCCCGGCGTCCTACGCCGAGCTCCTGAAGGTCCGCGCGACCCTCGAGAAGCACTTCAAGGACGTGCAGGACATCGAGTTCACGATCCAGGACGGCAAGCTCTTCATGCTCCAGACGCGCAACGGCAAGCGCACCGCCATGGCCGCGCTCAAGTTCTCCATCGACATGGTGAAGGAGAAGCTGATCGACTGGCAGGACCGCCATCCTGCGCAACCCGGCCGACCAGCTCGACCAGCTCCTCGCGCCCGGTCTTCGACCTGGCCGAGGTCAAGAAGGCCAAGGTGATCGCCACCGGCCTGCCCGCCGGCCCCGGCGCCGCCACCGGCAAGATCTACTTCAACGCCGACCGCGCGCGTCGCGGCGGCCGAGCAAGGGCGAGAAGGTGCTGCTCGTCCGCATCGAGACCTCGCCCGAGGACCTGCGCGGCATGATCGCCGCCGAGGGCATCCTCACCGCCCGCGGTGGGGTCTCCTCGCACGCCGCCCTCGTCGCCCGCCAGATGGGCAAGGTCTGCGTCTGCGGCGCGTCCGCCCTCCAGATCGACTACGACGCGAAGACCGATGACGGTCGCCGGCCAGACCTTCAACGAGGGCGACTTCCTCTCGATCGACGGCACGGCCGGCAAGGTCTACGCCGGCCAGATCAAGACGGCCCGCTCCGAGATCATCGCCGGCCTGCATCCACAACGACAAGGCCGCGAAGCAGACCGAGAAGTTCAAGAACTTCCAGCAGCTGATGAAGTGGTGCTCCCAGGCCACGAGGCTGTCAGTGCGCACCAACGCCGACACGCCCGAGCAGGCCCAGAACGCCATCGCGTTCGGCGCCGTCGGCATCGGCCTCACCCGCACCGAGCACATGTTCTTCGAGGGCGACCGCATCGACGCCATGCGCGAGATGATCCTCGCCGAAACCGTCGAGGCCCGCAAGGCCGCCCTCGCGAAGCTCCTCCCCTACCAGCGCGACGACTTCTTCGGCATCTTCAAGGCCCTCAAGGGCTTCCCGGCGACGATCCGCTTCCTCGACCCGCCGCTCCACGAGTTCCTGCCGCACGCGCAGGACCGCAGGCCGACCTGGCGAAGAAGCTCGGCATCCCGGTCGAGAAGATCAGCGCCCGGGTCCACGAGCTGCACGAGTTCAACCCGATGCTCGGCTTCCGCGGCTGCCGCCTCGGGATCGAGTATCCCCGAGATCACCGAGATGCAGGCGCGCGCCGTGTTCGAGGCCGCCGCCGACGTCCAGAAGGAGGGCTTCAAGGTCAAGCCCGAGGTCATGATCCCGCTCGTCGGCTTCAAGAAGGAGCTCGACCTGCAGGTCGAGATCGTCCACCGCGTCGCCGCGAGGTCATGGCCGAGAAGAAGGTGAAGATCACCTACTCGGTCGGCACGATGATCGAGATCCCGCGCGGCGCCCTCACGGCCGACGAGATCGCGCGAGACGGCCGAGTTCTTCAGCTTCGGCACGAACGACCTCACGCAGACCTGCCTCGGCATGTCCCGCGACGACTCCGGCTCGTTCCTGCCGCACTACCAGGAGCTCGAGATCGTGAAGAAGAATCCGTTCGCCTCGATCGACCAGACCGGCGTCGGCCAGCTGATGCAGATCGCCGTCGAGAAGGGCCGCAAGACCCGGCCGGACATCAAGCTCGGCATCTGCGGCGAGCACGGCGGCGACCCCGACTCCGTGAAGTTCTGCCACAAGCTCGGCCTGACGTACGTCAGCTGCTCGCCGTTCCGCGTGCCGGTGGCGCGGCTGGCCGCGGCCCAGGCCGCCGTCACCGAAGCGAAGGCCGCAGCCGCCAGGAAGTAAGCCGCCAGCTTCAAGCCGTAAGCAGCAAGCCTGTTCACCAGCCCCGCGCCTCACCCGCGCGGGGCTTTTTCTTGTCCGCGGCCGCCAGGTCGGCACACTGCAAAGGATGCGACGAATCGCCCTATCCCTCGCTCTTCCATTCATTCTTGCCGGCCTCTGGTGCACCGCTGGCGCCGCGCCATCCGCCATGCCAATCCAGGAGCGCGCCGACCGGTTTCTCGCCCTCGTCAATGCGGGCTACCAGGCGCTCTTTCGCGTTGACCAGGAGGCACAGTGGGCCGCGTCCACCGATGTGACGCCCGCCCATGATGCCGCCGCAGAGGTGGCCGGAAAAGCCTACGCGGCCTTCAATGGCAACCCGGCCCTGATCACCGAGGCGCGCGCCCTGCTCGACCAACGCGCCGAGCTCGACCCGCTCACGGTGCGCGAGCTGGAGAGGGTCTTGCGCAATGCCGCCGAAGGTCCCATGACCAATCCAGACCTGGTGGCCGCGCGCGTCGCCGCCGAAACCCAGCAGGCGTCCCTGCTCAACAGCTTCGAGTTCAAGCTTAATGGCAAACCCACCACCGCCAACGAAATCGACGACCTGCTGCAGTTGACCACCGATCTCACGGAACGGCAGGCGATCTGGGAGGCCTCGAAGGAATCGGGCCCCGCGCTCAGGCCCGGCTTGGTCAAGCTGCGCGACCTGCGCAATGGCGTCGCCCACGAACTCGGATTCCCCGACTACTTTGCGCTGCAGATGGCCGCCTACGGAATGACGTCGGCGGAGATGGTCAGGTTGAACGACGATTTCATGCGCGAACTGCGCCCGCTCTACCTGCAGCTGCACACCTGGGCCAAGTATACGCTCGCCAAGAAGTTCAATCAACCGGTTCCGAAGCTCATTCCGGCCCACTGGATCAACAACCGCTGGGGGCAGGAATGGACCGGCCTGGTCACAGCAGCCGACCTCAGCCCCTATTTCAAGAATCGCACCGCCGAGTGGGTGGTGCAAAGCGCCGAGCGATTCTGGACCGGCATCGGATTCGCGCCGTTGCCGCCGACATTCTGGGAGAAATCGGACCTTTACGCGCTGCCGGCGAACAGCACCCGGAAGAAGAACACCCACGGTTCCTGCTGGCACATCGATCTTGAGGCCGACATCCGCTCGCTGATGAATGTGGAACCGAACCCGGAATGGTTCACCACGACACATCATGAACTGGGCCATGGTCACTATTTCATGTGCTACACGCGTCCGGAAGTGCCGCCGCTGCTGCGCGACGCACCGAACGGCGGCTTCCACGAGGGCATCGCCGAGCTGGGCGAACTGGCCGCCGCCCAGGTGCCATACCTGCAGCAGCTCGGGGTGCTGCCGGCCGATTTCAAGGACGACCCGGTGGCGTTCCTGCTCGATGACGCGCTCTCGAGCTCGATTCCGTTCATGTACTGGGCGTCCGGTACGATGACGCACTGGGAAGCCGACGTGTACGCGGGCGGCCTGCCCGTGCACCAGTGGAACGCCCGGTGGTGGCAGTACGTCCGCGACTTCCAGGGCATCGAACCGCCCGCGGCGCGCGGGGAGGAATGGTGCGATGCCGCCACGAAGACGCACATCAACGACACCCCCTGCTACTATCCGAACTACGCCTTTGCCACCGTGCTCAGATTCCAATTACACGACTACATCGCCCGCCGGATTCTCCATCAGCCGCCGCAGCGCTGCAACTATGCCGGCAGCCCCGCCGTCGGCGAATTCTTGAAGCGATTCATGTCCAAAGGCGCGACGGAAGACTGGCGAAAAGTCCTGCGCGAGGCGACCGGCGAGGATCTCTCCACCCGCGCCATGGTCGACTATTTCGCGCCACTACAAACGTGGCTTGAGACGCAGAACCAGGGCCGGCCCATCGGCTGGCAGTGAGCGCCACCGCCGGCCAGGCCCACCAGATTCGCTTGGCCTCCACGGCAGAACGGATGCGCTTCGGTTGGGAAGCAGCCAGTAGCCCGGGGGCGCCCGCCCTGAGCCTGCCGAACGGGCCGACCCCGACAGCTCCGTCCAGGCTTCGGCGGAGGTGAGACCGGCCTCAATGCAGCCGGCGACCGCGCGAATACGGTTTGCTCTGCTTCGGATGGAGGGCTGCCACCTCCCGCCGCCGACCCTCGCGTCATCCCAACCGCGGTGCGTCCGCGATCCGCCCGCTTGCGAACATGTCAACCAATAGTTGACATCTCGACCGCCGGCCCGACCGTGGGAAAACACGCCTCGCCTCCGCCCCGCGGCGTCAGGAGGGGGACGCGTTCTTGCGAAACGCAATCAGCCAGGTCAGCACCTGCAGGGTCCGCTCGGCATCCGGCATCCGGGTACGCGCGACGAAGCACGCGTGAATGGTTTGCCGGTCCAACCCGAGCAAGCGTCCAAGGGCAACCTGGGTGCCGTACCGGCGGAGCAGAGGGCGGATCTCCGTGACCAGCGCGTTCCACAGCGGAGTATCCTTGCCGGGTCGCAACGTGGCACCCTTCCGGGGGCGATGGGCGATCCGGAAGGCGCGCCGCCGGTCTTCGACATAGGTGATCGCCGTGCCGGCAAGAATCTCGGCCAGGTCGATCGCAATTCTCCGGTCGCGAGGCAGTCTGGGCAGTGGATTCATACGTGACGTCAACTATTAGTTGACATTTCGTCGGAAAGAAAGCGGCAAACAGCGGCCTGGCCCGAGCGGGCGCGCGAATCCGCCGCCCCAAGTTGGACTTTGCGGCGGGACCGCGCAGGGCCGATGACGGTCTCCATCCTCGGATGGCGGGCCGGGCCGGGACCGTGTCGCCAGGTTCGAGTGGCTCACCGCGGGCAGGCTCCGGCCCCGAGGGGGTCAAGGCGGCCGCAGCCGGGCCGGGGCGCCATCGGAAAAACGGCCCGGCAGCCAGCGATGCCCTGGGTCCGCCGCATTGGTCCAGCTGAAGCATTGGCTCATTGACCCGCTGCGGCGATTGGTTTTCCGTGTTTTGCCCCAGGCATAGCCGGAACCGTTCCGCCCTGATCGCGGGATTCATCCTTATGACTTCCACCGTGGCCGCCGGAGCTGCAGCGCCCGATGAACCAGCCACCGCTTCGCGCAATTCCGACGTGTTCCCGGCCGGGGCCATCGGGCGCGCCGTGGCGGCGTTGTCCCGGTCAGATCTCGCCGCGTATCGCGGGTCGATGGATCCGGCCAGCCCTTCAAGGTGGCTATCCCGACGGATTACGGTCGTGCGCGCCCGGCGTCGCGTCCCCATCAAGATGTGCCCTAGCTAAGATCGCGGATCGAGCCGAACTCCGGGTCGAACAACCGCCGGTAGGTGCGGACAATCATCCCGTCGGTGAGGCCGGCGAGCCAGTCGCAGATGCGGCGCGCCTTGCCGGCGACCGTGGTTTCCGCGGCGAGGAGCGCGCCGACGGCGGGCGGCAGAATCCGGATGACCCGCGGCTCCGTTTCCACATAGTTGCGCCAGCACGAATCCCACAGGCTGGAGAGCACGAGGCGCGCCTTGTGCTCGATCTGCTGAAGCTGCGGGCTCTCGAAGATCACATCGTTGGCCAGTTTCTTGAAGAACAGCGCCTCGCGTTCCGCGTCCCCCGCCACGACCAGTTCGAACCGGTACCGGTTGGTCTTCGCGGCCATGAAGTTGTCGCGCTCCCGCAGGCGGCAGGCCTGAATAAACCGTCCGATTTTCATCGAGAAAACGTTTTCCAGGCGATCGCCCCGGATCGCATCGAACAAAGCGTCCAGCAGCAGCTGCCCGGAGGAATCCAGGGGCTCGCCGGCCGCCCAGCGCTCGATCCGTTCGATGGTCAGGAAGCCGGCCTTCACGCCGTCGACGATGTCGTTGAGGGAGTACGCCGCATCGTCCGCCCAGTCCATGATCTGGCACTCGACGCTCTTGAAGGTGTTGAGCCCCGGCCCGGCCTGGAGGGCGGCGGGAATCTCCCCGCCCCCGAAGACGAATTCGCGGTAGACCCGCTGCGGATCGTAGAGAAAATGCTGCGACGGCGGCTCCGGGAATTCCCCGTAGAGCTTCTTGTATTTGAGGACACCGTCCAGGAGCGCACGCGTTGGCTGGAGGCCGCGGACGCCGCGTTCGTTCTGGTAAATCGTCTCCGCCACCAGATGCAGGGTCTGCGCATTGCCCTCGAAGCCTCCGTACGGTTTCATCAATTCCTGGAGCGTGCGCTCGCCCGAATGCCCGAAGGGCGGATGCCCGAGGTCATGGGCGAGGCACGCGCACTCGACGAGGTCGGAGTCAATCTGGAAGTCATCCCGCAGCGGCGCGCCCCGGCTGTGCAGGTACCGGCAGATTGAGCGGCCGATCTGGGCGACCTCCATCGAATGGGTGAGACGGGTGCGATAGAAGTCGTATTCGCCGGACAGGAACACCTGGGTCTTGGACTGCAGCTTGCGGAAGGCGTGCGCATGGATCACGCGGTCGCGATCGATCTGGAACGTACTGCGATAGTCCATCTTGCGCGTCCCGCCCAGCGTCTCCTCGTCGAAGGCGGTGTAGAACCGGTTCTGCATGCTGGAGGACGTAGGGGTGGCGCGGGACCGGGGCAAATGAATTTCTGATGGCCAGGCACGGCCCATCGCCAGTCTTGAGCATTGGCGCGACCAGGAAGCGGAAGGCTGACCAAGTCGAGAATTGGCGCCAGGCCGAGCGTCGGCCGTGCGGGCCAGGCGCCCCCGCGGGCGGTGTCAAGAAACGCGACAGTGCTTACGCAGGCGGAGTATCTCGATTCAATCTCGGCAATGTAACTTATTACGTTACAAAGCGGCCGGCCGAGCGCCGTGTTTGTCACGGGATCCGTGCCAACGGCAAATTGGGACACGATCCCCTCACGCGCTGCGTTGACGGCCCGCCGGTCCCGGGCTACGCCTTACTCTCACTTTCACTTTCACTTTCACCTTCACCTTCACCCTCATCCTCCGCATGCCTCACCTCACCTTCGATACGGCCTTCGGCGCCTGCGGCTTGGCCTGGTACGGCTCGGCGCTAGTCGCCTTCTTCCTGCTTGGCGACTCGGCGCGCCGCGAGGGAGGCGCTTTGCCGCCTGACCAGACCCCGTAGAAAACGTAATCCTCCCATGGCCACCAAGACAATGCGCGCAATTGCCAAGCTCCGACCCGGTCCCGGACTCGACCTGATCGAGGTTCCGGTTCCTTCTCCGGGGGTCAACGACGTGCTGATCAAGATCAAGCGAACCGCGATCTGCGGCACCGACGTTCACATCTTCAATTGGGACGCTTGGGCCAGCCAGACCATCAAGCCGCCGATGGTGATCGGCCACGAGTTTGTCGGCGAGATCGCGGAGGTCGGCGCCAACGTCCAGGGCTTCAAGCCGGGCGACCTCGTCGACGGCGAGGGCCACATCGTCTGCGGCGTATGCCGCAACTGCCTTGCGGGCCGCCGGCATCTCTGCAAGGACACGAAGGGGGTCGGGGTGAACCGCGACGGCGCCTTCGCCGAATACCTGTGCATTCCCGCCAGCAACGCCGTGCACGTCGACCCCGCGATCCCGCTCGAAGTCCTCTCCTGCTTCGATCCGCTCGGCAACGCCACCCACACCACGCTGCAGTTCGACCTGGTGGGCGAGGACGTGCTCATCACCGGCGCCGGCCCGATCGGCTGCATGGCGGCCGCGATCGCGAGGAAATCGGGCGCGCGCAAGATCGTGGTCACCGACGTCAATCCCGACCGCCTCGCCCTGGCGGAGCGCATGGGGGCCACGCGGGTCGTCGATGTCTCGCGGGAGAACCTCCCCGACGTTCAGGAAGAGATCGGGATGAAGGAGGGATTCGACGTCGGCCTCGAGATGTCCGGCAGCCCGCGCGCGCTTAATGACATGATCGACAACATGTCTCATGGCGGGCGCATCGCCCTGCTCGGAATCATGCCGGAAAAGGCCGCGGTCGACTGGAACAAGGTGGTCTTCAACATGCTCACGATCCGCGGCATCTACGGCCGGGAGATGTACGAGACCTGGTACAAGATGACGGCGATGATCCAGAGCGGCCTCGACATCTCGCCGGTCATCACCCACCGGTTCCCGTTCACCGAGTTTCAGGAGGCGTTCGGCCTGATGCGTTCAGGCCAGTCTGGCAAGGTCATCCTGAACTGGGAAGGCGGGGTGCCGGCTTGAGGCCTGCCGGAATCTGCCAAATCATCGCGGACACACGCCAGCTGTTGTCAGTTCCGCACCCCGCCTGAGGTCCGCTGCGCGGACCAATTCAGTTTGGCGGGGCACTGCCCGCCAAACTGGCTAGGTCGCGCTGAGGTGATTGACCAGCTCGCCGACCGCAATCGCCAGCCCTGTCGACATCAACGTGCCGATCAGGACGTACTCTAGCGACGCCCGGTCTTCGATGTGCCGGAAGTTTGCAAACGCCTTGGCCACCAGCACGAATCCGACCGCGTCGTAGTGTCCGCCAAGGACGAAGGCGTAGATGAGCGCGCGTTCCAGGAAACCAATCACCCGCCCACGATCATAGGCGACGACATCCACCTCGTCAGGGTCCGCCGCGGTCCGCGGCTTCAGGTTCAAGTAATCGAATACAGCGCGAACCGCCAGATTCATCTCGCTCATCGCCACCAACAACCCGAACAGCACCAGCATCGCAGACGTGGAAAACGAACTCTGGAAGATCGCGTCAAAGGCCGTGAGCTGGCTCAAGTTGGAAAAGGTCGAATCGATTACCGGCCAGAATCTGAGCCCAAACGCCGGCGAGAACCACACGCTGAGCGCCAAAAGATACACCAACCCGAGCGCGAAGTGCCCGGCGTTGCGCCGCCAGCCCAACGCCTCCCAGAGCACGCCCGCGATGTTCATCACGATCACGGTCGCCGCCGCCGCCAGCAACCAGGAATGCCATTCAAACAACGCCAGCCCGGCGAGTTCGATCGCCATCTTCGTGCCCCAAAGCCGCCAGTTCACGCCGCCGTCACTCACCTGGTGCCAGAGCCGCGTGATCAGGACGAGATTGGTGAAGACCAGAAACACAAGGCTCATGAGAAACAGGGGTTGGTGGTTGATCGGTCGGCGCGTCCTTTCATCGCAGAAACCCGGGTGAACGTCCAGCCTAGGCAAGCGCTGGCTGTTCGAAACGGGCGCAGGCAAAGCGGGCGCAGACAAGGCTGCGCCCCTACTTGCGGATTTTGCCGAGTTAGGTCCTGCCTTTGCTGTAGGGGCGCGATCTCGTCGCGTCCCTCTTCTCTTCCCTCCCGGGCGATTTCGATCTAACCTGCCGACATGCTCGACCAACGCTTTTCGGACCACGTTCGCGCGACCCTCGATGGCATTGAACGATCCGGCCTCTTCAAGCGGGAACGGACTCTCACCACGCCACAGGGCGGCCGGATTGCGGTGACCACGGGCGAACGGGTGCTCAACTTGTGCGCCAACAACTATCTCGGCCTCGCCGCGGATCCCGGGGTGATCGCGGCTGCCCACGCGGGCCTCGACCGCTGGGGTTATGGCCTGTCCTCGGTGCGTTTCATCTGCGGGACGCAGGAGATTCACCGGCAACTCGAAGCGCGGATCAGCGCGTTTCTCGGCACCGAAGACACCATCCTGTACTCCTCCTGTTTCGATGCCAATGGCGGCCTGTTCGAGACCCTGCTTTCCACGGAAGACGCGGTCATAAGCGACGAACTGAACCATGCGTCGATCATCGACGGCATCCGGCTCTGTAAGGCTCAGCGGTTCCGCTACCGCAACAATGACCTGGCGGATCTTGAGAGCCGGCTGCGCGAGGCCGACGCCGCAGGCGCGCGCTTCAAACTCATCGCGACCGATGGCGTGTTCTCGATGGACGGCACCGTCGCCGATCTCCGCGGAATCTGCGACCTTGCCGAGCGTTACCGGGCCCTCGTGATGGTCGATGACAGTCACGCCGTCGGATTCATGGGGCCCACCGGCCGCGGGACCCCCGAGCATTGCGGCGTTTCAGGGCGGGTGGATTTGATCACGGGCACGCTGGGCAAGGCGCTTGGCGGGGCGAGCGGGGGCTATACCAGCGGCCGGCGCGACCTGATCGCGCTGCTCCGCCAGCGGTCGCGTCCGTATCTGTTCTCCAACTCCCTGGCGCCCGCGATTACCGCAGCCTCGCTCGCCGCCCTTGACATTCTCTCCCATTCGACGGAGCTGCGCGACCGGCTTGAAGCCAACACCCGTTTCTTCCGGACTGGACTCGCCGGCGCCGGCCTGGCGATCAAGCCCGGCATCCATCCGATCGTGCCGGTGATGATCGGCGATGCCGCCCTGGCCCAGCGGATCTCGAACCGGCTGCTCGAACTGGGGATTTATGCCATTGGCTTTTTCTATCCGGTGGTTCCGCAGGGTGCCGCCCGGATTCGCACCCAGGTGTCGGCGGCGCACAGTAGGGAGGACCTTGCTTTTGCCGTCGAGAAATTCGCCGCGGTCAAGGCGGAGTTCAGAATCTGATTTTCCGGCGCCCGCCGGACAATCAAGTGGCGCGCCCAGCAGGAGTCGAACCTGCAACCTCCAGATTCGTAGTCTGATGCTCTATCCAGTTGAGCTATGGGCGCGGGAAAGAGGGGCTAAGAAGCAAGCTTTCCCGGGCAACTGCAAGCTGAAATCGGGGCCGCGTGCCGGACTTCGTCCTGCCCGCTGCCAAACCAAGATGGCTCCGCCATCTTGGAGGGGATTGGCCACGGACAAGGTCTTGCATTCCGCAAACCTTGGGGCGGAAGCCAGAGGCGGCTACGTCGCCGGTCGCAGACCGGCGCTGCAGTTTCCAGCGGCGCTGGATACTGTCCAGTCCAGCAGTTCCATTTGCAGCAGCTTGCGGTCGTTGTAAACATTCCACGCGACCTGCACTGCGAGATCGAGCGGCACGCCGAGCGGAGGCAGACGGTGGGCCAGTTTCCACGCGACTCCGAAGATCCGCCGGCCGCGCTCATCCTCGAGGTGGAAGCGGAAATGCTGTTCCTTGAAGACCTCGGGGCGGTGGCGGAACTGCACCCCGCGGATTCCAAACACCGGCTCCGGATTCCCCTGACCGAACGGATGCAGGACCTCCAGCTCGGTCAGCAACTGCTCCCGGATCTGTTCGAGGGTAAGCCAGCAGGCCACTTCAAGACCAGGCTCGGCAAACAAGCCTTGTTGGGAGGTCCGCACCATGGCCGCGAATCGTTCGCGAAACGCCTCCAGGTTTACCCGGGGCAGCGAAACTCCGACCGCCATCGGGTGCCCTCCCCAGCTCGACAGCAGGTCGGCACACCCTCCCAAAAGCTCCACCAGGTTTAGGCCATAAATGCTGCGGCCGGAGCCTTTGGCCAGGCCGTTCTCCGCACCCAGCACAATGCACGGCCGGTGATATTTGCGAGTCACCCGGCTCGCCACAATTCCCACGACGCCGGGATGCCAGTCGCCATTGAAGAGCACGATGCCATGCGCATCGGCGTAATGTTCCTCGACCATGCGCTCCGCCGCCTCCGTGATCGACCGCTCGATCTCCTGCCTCTCCCGATTGAATCCGTCGAGCTGCCGTGCAGCATCGACACAAAAGGCCGCATCGTCGCTGAGGATCAGCTCGACCGACAGCGCCGCATCAGCCAGCCGGCCGCTGGCGTTGATTCGCGGACCGAGCCGGAACGAGATGTCCACCGGCTGGATCTCCTGACCGGGCTTGAGCGCCGCGACATCCATGAGCGCACGCAGGCCCCGGCGGCGGGTGTGCTGCAGAATCTCCAACCCGTGACGCGCCAGAATGCGGTTCTCTCCTACCAATGGCACGAGATCCGCCACCGTGCCCATCGCAACCAGGTCAAGATACTCCTTCAGATGAATCCGGAACGCCACTGGATGGTTCTCGGCCCGCAACTCCTTCAGCAGGCCGTGCACCAGCTTGAATACGAGACCGACCGTGCAGAGATCCCGCCATGGCGCACCCTCCGAGCCGGCATACACGTGGGGATTGATCAAGATTCCATCGGCCAGGGGCTTCTCCTTCGAGCGGTGATGGTCGATCACGATTGCGTCGACCCCTTCCGCCTGCAGGTAGGCGAGTTCGTCGTGGGAGTTCGTCCCGCAATCCAGTGCGATGAACAGATCCGGCTTGCCGGCCTCCAGCGCCCGGTCAATGGCGCCTCGACTCAACCCGTAACCTTCCTCCAATCTTCGGGGCACCACGAAGCGCGGGTTGAGACCGAAACGCCTCAGAACGCTCACCAAAAAGGCTGTGCTGCTGACTCCGTCAACATCGTAATCTCCCAGTACGACCAGCGTCTCGTTGCGCTCGATGGCGCGCCGGATGCGGGCCACGGCCGCCGCCAGGTTGTCGAGCAGAAACGGATCCTGCAAACCCGCCAGCACCGGCCGGAGAAAATGCGTGGCGGCCGTCGGGTCCCGCAGCCCGTTCCGCAACAGCAATTCGGCCAGCACCGGGGTTACCTCCAACTGTCGGCAGGTTGCCTCGATTTCGGCGGCGGGCCGGGGCGTGTGGATCCAGCGCATGGCGGTGGCCTCAGGCTGGCGAGTCAGTCTGGAGACGCGACGCCCTCGTCGCACGCATTGCCGGGCCAAGCGACGAGGGCGTCGCGTCTCCAGCATGCACTTTGCACGTCAGAGCCATTCTCACGGTGAAACCTCCCGGGCTGGAGGTCATCGCAAGCGAGGGGCAGCCCGACCGGTCGAATCCACTGAACTGTGCTGCTGCCTCCTGCCTGGCGATGATCCTTCCGCGCCCGCTATTGCGAGGCCTTGCTGGAACCAGTCCACTCGTACTTCGGCGCGACATCGTGATGCGCCTCCACATGCTTCCGGTCCCCCTTGTGCCACCAATAGAAGACCGGAGCCGCGATGTAGATTGACGAGAATGTGCCGGTGATGATGCCGACGAGGAAGGTGAACGAAAGGTCGCGCATGATGCCGGTGCCGAACACAAAAAGCGACAGCGCCGCGAGAAACGTGGTCATGCTGGTCATGATTGACCGGGAGAAGACCTTTCGGACGGCACCGTTGATGATGTCCTTGAGCGACGTGTTCGGATTGATCCTCAATTCCTCGCGGATCCGGTCGAACACCACGATCGTGTCATTGATGGAGTAGCCCGCAATGCTCAGGATGGCCGCGACCATTGGCGCCGAAAACTGGCGGCCGAACAGCACGAACACCCCGATCGTCATCAGGATGTCGTGAATCGAGGCGACCACCGCGCCCACCCCGAGGCCGACCTCAAACCGGAAGGCTACGTAAAGCAGGATGACTACCATCGAAAGGGCCACCGACTTGAGCGCATTCAGCTCCACTTCCTTGCCGATCGTGGCCCCGATGCGGCTCTCGCCAACGTTCTTGAGTTCGGCGTTCGGGAAAGCCTTTTGCAGGGCTGAAAACAAGGTAGCAGACTTGTTGTACGGCGTCTCGATCTTGAGCACGTCGCGCCCGCCCGCGAGCGCGGTGACATACGAGGGGTTGACCTCTCCAATCTGGTTCTGGTCGGCGATCTTCCTCACCTGGGCCAGATCCGGCTGGTGCTGCTTGTTGTATTCGATGCTGATGAGGTCGCCTCCCGCAAAATCGATGCCGTAGGTGGACTTGCCCTTGTAGATGAAGACCGAGATGCCGATCAGCACGAGCGTCCACGAGGCGAACAACGCGGGTTTGAAGTACTTGACGAAATCCGTCTGGATGTTGGCGAATGGGTGGAACGGCATCCAGATCCGTTTGATGACATTCGTGTTGACCAGGTATTCCAGGACCATGTGGCTGGTAATCAGCACCGAGAACATCGTGGAGAACACGCCGATGGCGAGCGTCACGCCGAACCCCTTGACCGGCCCGGTGCCCAGCCAGATCATGATGGCGCAGATGCAGAGCTGGGTGACGTGGGCGTCGACGATGGTGAAGAAAGCCTTGTCGTAGCCGGCGACCACCGCCGTCTTGAGGCTCTTGCCGAGGTTCAACTCCTCGCGCATGCGCTCAAAGATCAGGATGTTCGCGTCCACGGCCATGCCGACGGTCAGCACAATGCCGGCGAGGCCGGGCAGTGTCATCGTCGCGCCGATGCTTGAGAGCACGCCCAGGATGATGGCGACGTTCACCGCCAGCGTGGCGACGGCGATCACGCCACCCACCCAGTAATACAAAATCATGAAGCCCGCCACCAGGGCGACGCCGATGACCGAGGCCCAAGTCCCGCTGTCGATCGCGTCCTGCGCCAGCGACGGACCGACTTCGTACTGCTCCTTGATGTCGAGGGGCAGATCGAGCGGGTTGTTCAAGACGTTGGCCAGTTCGATGGCCTCGCGCTGCGTGAACGTGCCCGTGATTTCGGCGCTGCCGCTCGGGATCTCCTCGTGCACGGATGGGGCGGAATAGAGTTTGCCATCCAGCACGATCGCGAGCTGGCCAAGGTGGCCGGTCGTCTTGCGCTCATCCGCAATCGCCCGAGTCACATCGGCAAACTGCTTGGCCCCCTCCTTGGTGAAACGGAGCAGAATCTTGAACCGGCCGAACTCATCCATGCTGGCATAAGCCTCGCTGAGCGCACTGCCCGTCATGTCCGGAATGCGCTTCACGTAGAGTTCGCTGGTGCGCATTTCGCCGCTGCGCACCTCCTGCTCCAGGGTCATCGCCTCGTAGCCGGGAGGCGCGTCATTGAGCGGGATGGTCTCGGGCGTGCCGTTCGGGTATACCCGGCGGAAATCAAGGCGGGCCGGCTTCTTCAGGCTCGTAACGATCTCGGGATTATCCTTGGTGAACACACCCGGGAGCTGAACCTCGATCCGGTTGTTGCCAATCGGTCGAACGATTGGTTCGGAGACGCCGAGGCTGTTGATGCGGGTTGAAATGATTTCGATCGCCTTCGCAAGCTTCTGCTCGCTGTCGCGCGGCGACGCCGCGGCCGCCGCCTTCTCGTTCACCTCGAGGGTGAAGGCCACGCCGCCCTTGAGGTCGAGGCCGAGCTGGAGCCGTCCTTTCGAGCGCCTCAGCAATTCATCGAGCAGGATGTTGTTGCGCTTCTCAATGTTCTTGAGCGAGGCCTCAAGCCGGATTTCGGGGAAGAACTGGGAAAGATCCAGTTTGCGCTCTTTGCCGATCTGTTTGAGCGCCACATAGACAGACGGCGCCTCCTTCGAGGCGACGCGATCGCTGACATCCTTCATCAGCGCCAGGAACTCCTTCGGCTGGGCCGTGGCCTCCTCCTTGATGTACTGGGCGAAATCCCGGTCTTTGAGGGGAATCAATTCCGCCACCGCCCAGATGACAATGGCCACGCTGAGCAGCAGCTTCCAGAGGTATTGTCTAAGCATTGTTTGATTTGGTTAAATTCCCATGGCGCGGATGCCTGTCCCCGCCCGCCTGCCATCCCCTGCCTCCAGGCGCCCCGGAGCACGCGTCACTTCTTGTCCGCCGCCTCACCGGCCTTGCGCACGACCGTATGGATAAACCCCTTCTCGACCTCGACCTTCGTGTTGTCGCCGATGCGCACGATCAGCCGGTCCTGGCGGACGCTCGTGATCTCGCCGTAAATCCCGCCGGCCAGCAGGACTTCGTCGCCGGGCGCGAGCGCATTGATCATTTTCTGCTGTTCCTTCTGCTTCTTGCGCTGGGGGGCGATCAACAGGAAATACATCGCCGCAAACATCAGGCCGATAAAGAGGATTTGCGTCATTCCAGGCCCCATGCCGCCGGGAGCGGGCGCGGTTTGCTGGGCGAAGGGCAAAATAGTGGATGCCAGGAGCATTTTAATCATTGCTTGCGCGGGTTTTTCGGAAAAGAAACGCGGATTAACTCCAGCCCCCTTCGAAAAAGCAAGCGTTGAAAAGCAAGTCTTCATCCGCCTGGTCAGTCGCGCAGTCCGAGGATCATTATGGATTCAAGCGCTGGGGTTCCGGCCATTTCTCGGTCGACGAGGAGGGCTGCGTTCAGGTGCAGCCGCTCGCCGACGGCCGTTGCATCCGCATCATGGACGTGGTCCACGAGGCGCTGGGGATGGGTCTGAAGGCGCCGATGGTCATCCGGTTTCAGGATCTGCTGCGACACCGGGTGATCCAGCTCAACGACGTCTTCGTGCGCGCCGTCAAGGAGGAGGGCTACAAGGGCACCTACCGCGGCGTCTTCCCGATCAAGGTCAACCAGCTCCGCGAGGTCGTCGAGGAGATCCTCGCGGCCGGCAAGGAATACAATTACGGCCTCGAGGCCGGGTCGAAGCCCGAGCTGATGATTGCGCTCGCGATGCACGAGGGCACCCAGCGACTGCTCATCTGCAACGGTTACAAGGACGACGATTACATCCGGCTCGCGCTGCTCGGCCGCAAGCTCGGCAAGAAGGTCATCATCGTCGTCGAGCAGTTGTCCGAGCTCGACGAAATCATCCGTATTTCCGCCGAGACCGGCGTGAAGCCCATGATCGGCCTGCGGGCAAAGCTGCTCACGCGCGGCGAAGGCAAGTGGGCGCTGTCCACCGGCGACAACGCCAAGTTCGGACTGAACACCGCGGAAATCCTCTTCGCCATCGAGAAGCTCCGGCAGGCCAAGCTCACCCAGTGCCTGCGCCTGATTCACTTCCATGTCGGTTCGCAGGTGCCGAACATCATCACGATCAAGAACGCGGTCATCGAGGCCACGCGGTTTTACTGCCAGCTCTTCAAGATGGGCTTCCCGATGGGCTATCTCGACGTGGGCGGCGGCCTCGGCATCGACTACGACGGTTCGCGCACCAACTTCGAGTCGTCGATGAACTACTCGCTGGAGGAGTACGCCCGCGACGTGGTTTTCAACATCCGCGAGATCTGCCGCGCCGCGGAGGTGCCGGAACCCGACATCGTCAGCGAGAGCGGCCGCGCGGTGGTCGCCCAGCACTCGATGCTCGTGGTCGAGGTGTTTGAGCGCATCAACAAGCGCGAGTCGCTCGGCCAGCAGCACCAGCCGAAGGTCAAGCACAAGGTCGTCACCGATCTCGAAATCCTCCTCAAGAACAAGGCCCGGCTCGGCCGCCTCGAACGCTACCACGACGCGATTCAGAAGAAGGAGGAGGCGATCTCGCTTTTTAACCTCGGCTACCTCGACATCGAGAACCGCGCCGCCGCCGAGGCGATCTTCTGGCAGATCTGCGAGCAGATCGACCGGGAGGGCGTGCAAAAGGGCTACCAGCCCGAGGAGCTGCACGACCTCAAGAAGCACCTGGCGGACCAGTACGTCTGCAATTTCTCCGTCTTCCAGTCGCTCCTGGACCACTGGGCGCTGAAACAGCTCTTCCCCATCGCGCCGCTGCATCGCCTCAATGAGAAACCGTCGGTCAACGCGATCCTGGTCGACATCACGTGCGACTCCGACGGCAAGATAGGCAGCTTCATCGACCTGCAGGATGTCAAGGATTACATCACCCTGCACCCGCTCAACCGAAAGCCCTACTATCTTGGCGTCTTCTTCACCGGCGCCTATCAGGACATCATGGGTGACCTGCATAACCTCTTTGGCCGGGTGAACGAGATCCACGTTTTCCTGGAGGAGGACGAGCCCAACGGCTTCTACATCGAGGAGGCGCTCGCCGGCAGCCGCGTGGCCGATGTCATCGAGGGCGTGCAATACCAGCAGGAGGAGCTCTGCCGGCGGATGAAACAACAGATCGACCACGCCACCCGCCGCGACCTGGTGAAGCCGCGCGTCGGTGTGCGCTGGCTCGAATTCTACGAGGCCCAAATGCTCGCCAAGACCTACCTCAACATCGGCCCGAAGAGCCGCCCGCCAAAACGGCGCTGAGCGGCTCGCTCGCACATTGGCCTCCGTGGCTGCGAGCGCCAGCGAGCGTGAGCGAGTGGCGTCGGGTTGTGGCCGCGAGCGTAAGCGAGTGGTATCGGGTTGTGGCTGCGAGCGTGAGCGAGCGACTTCCGGACCGCAGCTGCGAGCGCCAGCGAGCGGCCTCCGGCCCGTAGCCGCGAGCGTGAGCGAGCGGTTTCCGTAGCTGCGAGCGTGAGCGAGCGGCCTCCGGCCCGTAGCTGCAAGCGCCCGGGAGTGGCCTCCGGCCTGTAGCTGCGAGCGGCCACCAACCGGTAGACTGAATCACCCCATCGGCGGACTTTTCCGCTTCTAACCCGCGCGCAATCTGGCAGATTGCGCTTCCGTCCTTCACTTTTCCCATGCTCCGCTCCACCACCCTTTTCGGATTTCTCCTCATGACTGCCCTGACCCTCCGCGCTGCCCCGGCCAATGCGTTCCTCCGCCCCGGTCTCAACCTGAACGGTCAATGGCACCAGATCGTCGATCCCTACGACACCGGGTATTTTGACTACCGGCTGCAGCCCTACGACGCCGCCCCCGAGCCGTCCGGCGGGTTCTTCCTCGACCGGCGCCCCAAGGCGGAATCCGATTTGATCGAATACAGTTTCGACGCGAGCCCGACCCTCGCCGTGCCCGGCGACTGGAATTCCCAAGACGAACGGTTGCTGTATTACGAGGGGACGGTCTGGTACCGCCGCCTGTTTGACTACACCCCGCCGGCCGCAGATTCCCGGTTGTTTCTCTGTTTCGGCGCGGCCAACTACGAGGCCGATGTCTATCTGAACGGCCACAAGCTCGGCCATCACGTGGGCGGATTCACCCCGTTCGCGTTCGAGGCGACCGCCGTCCTCAAACCGGCCGGCAACTCACTGGTGGTCCGCGTCAACAATCAGCGGCATCGCGAAGGCGTTCCGACCGTCATGACCGACTGGTGGAACTACGGTGGGCTCACCCGCGATGTGCGGCTGGTCGCGGCGCCGGCCACGTTCATCGCCGACTGTTCCGTACATCTCGCCGCCGGCGCGCGCGACCGCGTCGCCGTCCGCGTCCGGCTCGACGGTGCCCGGCCCGTGCAGCGGGTTGTCGTCACCATTCCGGAACTGTCGCTCAGCGTTGCGGGCACGACCGGCCCGGATGGCACCGCGGCGATCGAATTTGGGGCGCCGGGACTGGCGCTCTGGTCACCCGAACACCCCAAGCTGTACACCGTCACCGTCACCGCTGAGACCGACGGACTGACCGACGACATCGGTTTCCGCACGATCGAGGTCCGCGGCCACGAGATCCTGCTCAACGGGCAGCCCGTGTTCCTGCGCGGGATCTGCCTCCATGAGGAGAACCCGCTGCGCGGCGGCCGCGCCTACTCGCTGGCCGATGCCAGCCAGCTGCTCGGCTGGGCCCGGGAACTGAACTGCAATTTTCTCCGGCTGGCCCATTATCCGCACAATGAGCACCTGGCCCGCCTCGCCGACAAGCTGGGCCTGCTGCTCTGGGAGGAAATCCCCGTCTATTGGGCCATCACCTGGGACGATCCCGATACGCTCGCCAACGCCCGCGGGCAGCTGGCCGAGCTCATCCGGCGCGACCAAAACCGGGCGAGCGTCATCATCTGGTCAGTCGCCAACGAGACGCCGGTGAGCGAGGCCCGCACGCACTTCCTGCGCACGCTCATCGACGACGCCCGGGCGCTGGATGGCACCCGGCTCGTCTCCGCCGCCATGGAGGTGCGCACCGACCCGGCCGATGCTGCCCACAAGATCGTGGACGACCCGCTCGGCGAATTCACCGACCTCCAGAGTTTCAACGAGTACGTCGGCTGGTATGACGGACTGCCGGAGAAGATCAACCGTATCCGATGGACAATTACGCGAGACAAGCCGGTGATCATCTCGGAATTCGGCCGCGCTGGAGCAGCTACCTACGAAGTCGAAGACGAAAACAGCACCA
>CAWDQK010000104.1:0-33457 GCA_963804395.1 uncultured Verrucomicrobiae bacterium
CACCCGCCGTTTGCCATCCCTCCATGAACCGCTTTGTTTCCGTCATGCACCGTCTTTCCGCCATTCCGGTTCTCGCCGTCCTGGTCGCGTTCGCGCCCGGGACCCGCGCCGGCGGCGGTCCGGCCGACTCCACCATGAAATCATCCGACTCTTCCGCCGCCCCATCCTGCACCATTGCCGGCGGGAAGTCCGCCTGCGGGTTGCCGTCCAAGGTGGTGATCGACATGAGCCAGGCCCGCGTGCAGCACACGGATGCCGAGTGGAGCGCGCTCCTTTCGCCTGAACAATACCGCGTCGCCCGGCAGCAGGGCACCGAACCCGCCTTTCGCAACGCCTATTGGGACAACCATGCTGACGGCGTCTATTTTTCCGTCTGCAGCGACACCCCGCTGTTCGACAGCCGCGACAAGTTCGAGAGCGGCACCGGCTGGCCGAGTTTCACCCGGCCGATCGAGCCAAGGTTCGTCGCCGAGGAACGGGACTTCAGTTTCGGGATGCTCCGGGTTGAGGTGCATTGCACCGTTGATGGCGGCCACCTCGGGCACGTGTTCGACGACGGTCCCGCGCCGACTGGTTTGCGCTATTGCATCAATTCGGCGTCCTTGCGCTTCCTGCCGCGCAAGGAATACGAGGCGTGGCTGAAGGAACACAGCACCGCGCCGGGCGCGCAGAAATAGACTGATCGTGTTTACTGTGGGCTCCCATCCACCCTCGCTGGCGTCCCTGGCCACGAGCTCCGTTGGATGATCGGTGTAGGAGCCTGCTTGCAGGCGATTCCTCGCCTGCCCGGCCATCGCGAGCAAGCTCGCTCCTACAATCGCCATATTCGCGCCTTTGGCGGCGACAGCGCGCCGCCGCTCCAGGGCGAGCACCTGGGGACGCGACGCCCCCCGTCGCGTTCGCTCACGATCGGCGGAGATGCCGTGCCCTTCCGCCACTTTCTCTTTCGGGTTTGCCGCCGCTCCGGAGCCGCATTAACATGTCGGTCAATATGATCGATCTAATCAAAAAGACCCTCTTGGCGGGCGTCGGCGCGACCATCATCACCAAGGAAAAGGTTGAGGAGGCGATGCAGGATTACATCCGGCAGGGCAAGGTTTCGGCCGGAGACGCGCGGATCATGGCCGAGAAGATTGCGGAACAGGGCCGCAAGGAATTCGAGACCATGAGCGCAGAACTGGCGGCTAAGTTGAAGGAACTGGCGGAGAGAGCCGATCTGTCCCACAAGGCCCGCATCGAAGCCCTGGAAGCGCGGGTGCGAAAGCTCGAGCATACCCTGGCGGCCCGCGGCCCCGGCCCCACCGCCTGATCCGCCGCGCCGGCCGAACCCCATGCCGGGTGTCTCCTTCAAGCCCTTCGACCTGCTGGCCAACACCGTGCGGGTGAAGGAAATTGTGGTCGTGCTTGTCCGGCACGGCTTTGCCGGGACCATCGAACAGATCGAAACCCCGGGCGCCTGGTGGCAGCATTTTGTGCCGACGCCCCGCGAGCCCCGCAGCATTTACCAGCGCATCCGCCTCGCCGCCGAGGATCTTGGACCGACCTTTGTAAAGTTCTGCCAGCTGCTCAGCATGCGGCCGGATCTTGTGCCGCAGGCGCTGGTGCTCGAACTGCAGAAGCTGCAGGACGCCGTCCAACCCCTGCCCTTTGACAAGATGCGGCAGGTCATCGAGGAAGAACTCGAATGTGATGTCGCCGACGTGTTCAGCGAATTCAACGAAACGCCGGTCGCGTCCGCCTCGCTCGCGCAGGTTTACTTCGCGCGCCTCAAGGCCGGCAACCGCGAGGTCGCCGTCAAGGTTCAGCGGCCGGATCTGCAGAAGACCGTGGAGTCGGACCTCGACATCATCGCGTATCTTGCCGCGCGCATTCACCATTTCGTGGCGCGAGCGCGGCCGTATGATCTGCCGGGGATCGTGGAAGAAATCCGCGATGGCCTGATCCAGGAGCTCGATTTTCGGCATGAGGCGCGCAACCAGCAGTTCTTCAACGCGCAGAACCCGACGCCCGACAAGGTCTATGCGCCGGAGATGATCGGCGACTTTATTACGCGCCGGATGCTCGTGATGGAGCGCATCGACGGCCGCCGGGTGGAACAGGCGGAGTTCACCCCCGAGCAGGGCCGGGGATTGGCGCATGCCGGGGCCACATCGCTGCTGCACCAGATTCTGATCGCCGGTTTCTTTCATGCCGACCCGCACGCGGGCAATGTGTTGGTCACCACCGACGGACGGCTCTGCCTGCTCGACTGGGGTCTGGCCGGCCACCTGACGCGGCGGCTGCGCTATACGCTCGCCGACCTCTTTATGGCCGCAGCCGCCCACGATGCCGAGCAGATCGTCCAGATCGGCATGAGTCTCGCCGGCCCGCGGGCCAAGCCCGACTTCCGGACGATGGAAAAGGAGGTCACCATCGCCCTCCGGGAGAACCTTAATTTTGCCACGGGCGAGGAGCGGATCGGCCGCCTCATCCTCAAGCTGATCGAAATCTTTGGTCGCAACGGCATCAGCGTGTCCCGCGACTACGCCCTCATGGCCAAGGCGGTGCTCTCGATCGAGGAGGTCGGCCGCACCCTGGATCCCACGTTCGACCTGCGCAAATACGCGCGGCCGGTCCTGCGGGAGTTGCACAATGAGCGCTGGAGCCCCCGGGCGCTGATCGGGAAGACCCGCTCCTTTTTCGCCTCGGTCGCCGGCCGGCTGGGCGACCTGCCTGCCGAGTTCGACCGTCTGCTCCGGCGGCTGGAGCAGGACGACCTGACCGTGAATTTCCAGCACCGCGGCCTGGAAGGGCTGAACGAAGCCTTGCGAGCCGCGAGCAACCGGATCGCCCTCGGCCTCATCATCGGTGCGCTGATCATCGGTTCATCCCAGATTATCACGGCCGGAATCGGCGAGCACAAGCTGTTCGGCTACCCGCCGCTCGGGATCGCCGGCTACCTTTTGTCCGCCCTGCTCGGCTTTTGGGTGATCGTGGACATCATCCGGCACGGCCGGCACAAGTAACCAGGAGCCTGACGGACTACGCCCGCAAGCTCCTGACAAACGGCTTCCGCCGTTTGGGCGAGGGTGACATCGATGGCAGCGTTGGTCCCCTGGATGTCACCACAGGCTTTGACCTTGAATTTGAGGCCCAATTGCGCCCAAATGTGCCCATGCCTACTACAGTGGTCCGTGCCCGCGTGGAGCGCTCGCGCGCCAGGATGGCCGAAAGAATTCTCTCCCGGATGGGGCTCAAGCCGTCGGACGCGGTGAACATGCTCTATGCTCAGATCGTTCAGCAGCGCCGGATCCCGTTTGCCCTCGTGGATGCCGGCTCCGATTACGCGCAGACCGAATACGGGCTCACGGCGGACGAACTGGACCGTTGGGTCAAACGGATGGATCGTGAGGTTACTCGGGAGCGCAAGTCCGGGACCATTCGCCGGCTGACCTCGCCCGATGATCTCCGTTGAATTCACCGGCCGGTTCCTCGAATGTGTTCAGAGACTCGGCCTGGACCGCGCGGCTGTCTTTGCCGCGATGCAGACCACGGCTACCGCCTGGGGCACGCCGCATCTGCACGCTGGAATCGGAATCCGCCGGTTGAAAGGCAACTGGTTTGAAGCCCTTACCGGCCTGAACGTTCGGCTCGTTTTCCAGGTCAGGAAAGGCTGTCTGACATTTCATTTCGCCGGCAATCACGAAGCGGTGAAGCGTTTTGCCCGTGACCTGTGAGCGCCGCGGCGCCCTGTGCTCCACGATCCAGCTCAAGGTCGCTGCAGATGGTCGCAGCAGCAATCGTGGAACATGCAGAACCGTGGCGCTGGGTCTGTCATTTAATGGATGACAAATGTGATTCGTCACCCTCGGTTCTCCGATATGTATCCGAAGAAGCGACAAGCGGACCTGAGCAACCGCGGATTACGCGGATGCCACGGATCAGCAGGCGAGGAAGCATTTGGGTTGTCCGGTCTTGTGGGCCACATTCGCCGATTGGCGGCAAAGCCGGCAGGGAAGCCTGCGCTACGTCCGGCAAGCTTTCGGAAGCACCGAGAATCCGTCGATCCGGTCGAGACAGCGCGCTTCAATCCCGTGAATCCAGTTGCTGCGGGTGGGGAGCGGCATAGTAGTGCGGTCATGGCGGCGACCGCCCTCCCCTCAAATCCAACCGACCTGCGGGTTCCGCTGCGCCGACCGGAGATCCTGGCGCCGGCCGGAGACTGGGAATGCGCCCGGGCCGCGGTCGAGAACGGTGCGGATGCGATCTATTTCGGCCTGGAGCGTTTCAATGCTCGCATGCGGGCCCAGAACATCACTTCAGCCGATCTGCCAAAACTGATGGAGTATCTTCACCGGCGCGGGGTCCGCGGCTACGTGACCTTCAACACGCTGGTGTTCGCCGATGAGCTCATCGAAGCGGAGGCATATCTTCGGACGATCATCGCCTCCGGGGTCAACGCCGCCATTGTCCAGGACGTCGGAGTATGCCGGCTCATCCGCGCATTGTCGCCCGATTTTCCAATTCATTGCTCCACACAGATGACGATCACGAGCGCCGCCGGCATCGCGTTCGCGGAGGAACTGGGGGCCAGCCTGGTTGTGCTCGCGCGGGAGAATTCGGTGGCGGACATCGCAACCATACAGGCGGCACAGGACGTCAATCGTCCTCCGTCAATCGACTCCTCGCCACCCGGCACTCTCCACTCGTCACCCGTCACTCCCCACTCGTCACCCGTCACCCGTCCCCCGCCACTCGCCACCCGTCCCTCGTCACCCGTCACCCGTCCCCCGCCACTCGCCACCCGGCACCCATCACCCGTCACCCGTCACTCGTCACTCGTCACCCGTCCCCCGCCACCTCTTCTGCTTGAAGTCTTTGTCCATGGCGCGCTCTGCGTGGCCTACTCCGGCCAATGCCTGACCAGCGAGGCGCTCGGAGGACGCTCGGCCAATCGCGGCGAATGCGCGCAGGCCTGCCGCCTGCCGTACGATCTGCTGGCCGACGGCAAGCTGGTAGACCTCGGCCAGCGACGCTACCTGCTGAGTCCGCAAGACCTCGCCGCTGTCAACGTAGTGCCGGACCTCATCCGGCTCGGCGTGGCGTCATTCAAGATCGAGGGACGCCTCAAGAGCCCGGAATACGTCGCTGCAATCACCCGGGTTTACCGGCAGGCGGTGGATCGCGTGATGGCTGAGATCGATCGGGAGACAGGCGCCAGCGTTGTAGCCGGCCGCGCCGAGGCCGGCCCAGTCGTCACAGGCGCCTCGGCGGACGGGCCGGGGTCGACGCCCCCGGCTACAAGACCCGCTCCTGCTGGAGTCGAGCCAGTTTCTCGACTTGGGCTGCACGGGCCGGGTTCGGACGCCGCCGCCTCAGGAAATCATGCCGAAGCCGGGGTTCTGGCGGCGCTTCATCGCGAACACGATTATGCGATGGAGATGACGTTTTCGCGCGGCCTCTATTCCGGCTGGTTCCGCGGGACGGACAACCAGGCGCTCGTGCACGCGAACTTTGGCACCAAGCGCGGCGTGTTTCTCGGTGAGGTCGCGCGCGTGGGTCCCGATTTCGTCGCGCTTCGCCTGGTCGCACCGCTCAAGCCGGGTGACGGGATCGTCTTCGACGCCGGGTGCCCGGAGGAAAAGGAGGAAGGCGGGCGGGTTTACCAGGTGGATTTGCTGGGCGCCGTCACCCGTCTTCGCTTCGGAACCGGCGACCTCGATTTTCGCCGGATCCACACCGGCGACCGCGTCTGGAAGACCAGCGATCCAGCGCTTGAAAAACAGATCCGGCAGACATTTCAAGGCGAACAAATCCGCTTCCCGAGGCCGCTCCGGATCGAGGCGCGCGGCTGCGCTGGAACTCCGCTCAAGGTCATGGCGGACGACCGGGTCGGGCATTCCGTGACGTTGGAGTCGGCGATGCCGCTCGAACACTCCCGGACGCAGCCGCTGACGGCCGAACGCCTGCAGGAACAGCTTGGCCGGCTGGGCGGCACGCCGTTCTGGCTCGATCAATTCACGTCGCTCGTCGAAGGCAACGTCATGCTCCCGATCAGCGAGCTGAACCGCCTGCGCCGGGCGATGGTTGCTGAACTGGACGAACTGCGGGCCCGGCCGCTACGCTGGACACTCGCGCCTACTCCGGGGGCAACAAGTCTGCCCGGGGCCGATGTGATGGCCCGGACGCAACTCCCGTCTGCCGGTGAAGCAGGCTGGGAAGCCTGCGCTACTCCCGGCAATCCTTCGGAACCACCGGCAACCGTCAGCTGCGCACCCACCGTCCCCGACCCGGCTCGATCGGACCCGCGCGATGCAGAACTGATCGTCCTCGTCCGGCAGCTGGACCAGCTGGAGGCGGCCTGGTCGGCGGGTGCGCGCACGATCTATTGCGAATTCGAGGATCCCAAACGCTACCGCGAGGCGGTCCGGCGCTTTCGCGAACTCCAAGCGGTTGAGGGTGCAAATCGCCAGTCGCCGATCGCAGATCGCAAATCGCAGATCGCAAATCAAGAATCGTTGACCGCCAAACAGAATTCCACGATCTGGGTTGCGCCGCCGCGCGTGTTCAAACCCGGGGAGGAGTGGATTCTCCGGCAGGTCCTGTCGTCCGATGCCGACGGCTACCTCGCGCGCAACTACGATCATCTGGCGTTCTTCCGCGGCCGGCGCCTGCGCGGCGATTATTCGCTCAACATCGCCAATCCGCTCTCGGCCGCCTACTTTCTCCAGCATTGCAGGCTGGAGCGTGTGACCGCGTCCTACGATTTGAACGTCGCCCAGCTCGAAGCCTTGCTCGCGGCCGCTCCGCCCGCGTGGTTCGAGATCACGATTCACCAGCACATGCCGCTGTTTCACATGGAGCACTGCGTGTTCTGTGCGTTCCTGACTTCCGGCAAGGACTACCACGATTGCGGCCGGCCGTGCGACCGCCACGATCTGCGGTTGCGCGACCGGGTTGGAGCGGAGCTTCCAGTAAAAGCGGACGCCGGGTGCCGCAACACGGTGTTCAACAACCGGGCCCAAACCGGCGCGGAGTATGTCGCGCAAATGCTGGCGCTGGGCGCCCGGGCGTTTCGCGTGGAATTCCTCACTGAATCGCCGGACGAACTTCAGCATACGGTGCGGGCCTACCAGCAGCTCGTTCGCGGCGAGACCACGGGCGCCGCACTCTGGCGGGAGTTCCAGCTGATCAACCAGCTTGGGGTCACCCGGGGTCAGATGGAGGGCGGCGCTCCGGCCGGGCGACGCGGCAAGCGTTAGCCGGGATCGTTTGTCCAGAGAATGGCCCGTCCAGCCGATCCCAACCTGGGGACGCGACGCCCTCGTCGCGTTTCCGGCAAGCGCACGCGACGAGGGCGTCGCGTCCCCAGTGAATCTCCGATCCAATTGCCAACACGGCGCGGCCGGCCTCAACGCGGCCGGCTACAACGGACTGTCTCCTGTAGCCGGGGGCGTTGACCCCGGCAGGTTCGTTCGTCTTCACAGGCCGGCCTCAACGCGGCGCCCAAAACAAGGCGGGGCCGCCCGAAGACGACCCCGCCAAGTCCAGCTTCAACTATCATCCCAGACCGCGCCCATCGATTGACAGCACACTGCCCAGGAATCGCAGTTGGAGACGCGCAAGCGCCATGGTTGGTTTCATGGAATCGGAGAAAATGTCTCCCGGGGGGCTAAGGCTGCCTCATGGAGGCGCAACGTCCTCCACTCGCTCACGCTCGCGGCCACCCTCTTCTTGAAACCGCTTTGGCCGGCAGCACGCCTCAGGAGAACGGCCCCGCCGTTTTCCTTACTCGTACCGCAGGGCCTCGATCGGGTCCAGCGAGGCGGCCTTCCACGCCGGGTAGAAACCGAAACCCACGCCGATGCCGGAGCAGACGACAAGCCCCAAAACGGCCCAATTCCAGGGAAACACGGCCTCGGCTTTCATCAGCATCGCCACCAGATTCCCGACTCCCACGCCGAGCACGATGCCGAACAGGCCGCCGACCAGCGAAATCGTCACGGCCTCGATCAGAAACTGGGTGAGGATGGATTTCTTGCGCGCCCCGATCGACTTGCGAATGCCGATCTCCTTCGTGCGCTCCGTGACGCTGACCAGCATGATGTTCATGATGCCAATGCCGGCCGCGAGCAACGCGATGCCGCTGATGACAAAGGAGCCGGCCGTAATGACATCCGCCACGCTGGCAAAGGCGTTGAGCAGCGATTCGCTGGAGTAGAGCTCAAAATCGTTCTCGTCCTCCGGCTTCAGCCCCCGCACCACCCGCATCGCTGTCACTCCCTTGTCGGCCGTCTCGTTGTAGACCGCGTGCGAGGGCGCCTCGGTGGCGATGTTCACCGTGAACTGCTCAGAGCCGAAATCGGCAAAGAACCGGGTAATCGGGATCAGGCCGATGTCATCCTGGCTCTGCCCGAATGAGGAGCCCTTCTCGGCGAAGGTACCAATGACGACATAAGCACGGCCCTTCATCTTGATCGTTTTGCCCAACGGCGATTCCGACGGGAACAGCTTCTTGACGATGTCCTGGCCGATGATGATCACCGGACGACCGAGGGTGATGTCCTCCGGCTGAAAGTTGCGCCCAAGCTCCATGGCATACTGGTTCGCGTTGAGGAAATACTCGTTGGTCCCGCCAAAGCTCTGGCCGGGCGGGGTCTTGCGGCCGTTGTACACCGCCTGGGCGCCGTTGTAGTCGAAGACCTTCAGGCAAATGACGTCCGCCGTGCCCTCCATCAGCTCCTGGTAGCGCATCGCCTGGCCCAACGTGATATTGCGGCGCATCTCGATCTTGCGACGGTTGGAGCCGCCGGAGATGCCGGTGGGATACTTGCCGAACTGAAAGACATTCGAGCCGAGAAAACTGAGGCCGGTCTCGATCGAACTGCGCAGGGCCGTCACCGTAGTCATCACGCCGATCACGGAGAACACGCCGATGGTGATGCCCAGCATCGTCAGGATCGAGCGGAGCTTGTTCACGCCGATCGAGGAAAAGGCAATGCGGAGGATTTCGATCAGGGGCATCGGGATTTTCGATTTAGGATTTCAGATCTGCGATCGGCGCGGGTGGCCGGGGAAGCGGAGGACAACACCGGTCATTCAGCCGTTCCGAAGAAGTCTCGCAGGTCCGGCCAGGGTGCATCTGCCGATTGACGGTTGTTGAGGACGATTTCCGGACGTAGGCTTCCAGCCTGCAACCGACGGAGCCAGCCCGAACATTTCACGAAAGCGTGAAATGTTCGCCCCGAACGGGCCGACTTTGTCGGGGCTGCCGCGACCAGGTCGCCCTGCCGCAGGGCAGGCGGGTTTTTCTGCGAAGACGACGACCTGATGTTCATGAAAAACCCGGGCCAGGGATGGCTGCGCTACGTTCGGAATCACCGCCAATCGGGAGAGGCGCCCGTCCGCCCAAGTCAGATCCGTCCGGATTCGAAAGTCGTGATTCATGACTCACAAATCATTCATAGCGCAATGCCACGACCGGATCGAGGCGCGAGGCGCCCCAGGCCGGCACGAAGCCGGACAGGATGCCGGTCGCCACCGAGACCAGCACGCTGATGACGACCAGGTCCGGCGAGAACTCCACCGGGAAACTGGGCATCTGGTAATGAATACCCAGGAACACGCCATAGGCCACGACCATCCCAATCACACCGCCGATCAGGCAGATCGACACCGCCTCGACGAGGAATTGGAGCAGGATGGTCCTCCGGCGCGCGCCGATCGCCTTGCGGGTGCCGATTTCCTTCGTGCGCTCCTTAACGCTTACGAAGGTGATGTTCATGATGCCGATGGCGCCGACGAAGAGCGACAGACCGGTGACAAACAAGCCCGCGAACGCAATGGCCGTCTTAACCGGATCGAGCTGCGCCTTGAACGCCTGTTGCTCGTTGATGCTAAAGTTGTCGCGTTCCCCGGGCAGCTGGCCGCGCACCCGGCGCATCGCGCCAGTCAGCTCGTCCTTGGCCTCGATCAACCGCCGTTTGTCGGTCACCTTCACGTGCAGTTCCGCGCCCCGCCGCGACCCGAACATCTTGGTGAAGGCGGTGATCGGCATGGCGAGCTGGTTGTCGAAGCTGAAGAGGCCGAGAAACTCGCCTTGCTTCGCAAACACGCCGATTACGGTGCACGGATGGCCGTCCGCAATGACGGTCTGCCCCAGCGCCGACCGGCCGGGGAACAGGGCTTCGGCGACATCAAAGCCCACCACGCACACCGCCCGGCCGCCGCTGGCCTCGATCTCGTTGAACAACCGCCCCTCACGGTAGTCCGGCCGGTTATCCGCGCATAGTCCGCCGTGGTGCCATAGATGTAGATGCCATCGACCCGGCTGTCCCCCGCCTTCACCGGGCCGCCGCGGCCGGCCACCGGCACGGCAACGTCGAGCAGGGAATTCGGGGTGTTTTCGATGATCCGGTTCAGCCTCTCGGCATCCGCGATCTGGATCTGGGGACGATTGGCAAAGTTCCACCAGTCCTCCACCGGGCCCCAGGGCCATTTCTGCACGTAGAGCACATCATCGCCCAGCATCGCGAGGCTGTTCTGGAACCCGATGTCGATGCCGCTGATCGCTGCTCCCATCAGGGTGACCGCGACAATGCCGATGATCACGCCCAGCGCCGTCAGCGCCGAGCGCATCTTGTTGGCGCGAATCTGCGCCAAGGCGATCCGGATGGACTCGCTCAGTTCGTAATAGAATCGCGCCAGGGCTTTCATGGCTCACAGCGGTTCAGGCCGGCACCAAGTCCACCATGAGCTTGTCGCTCTCGATCAGCCCGTCGTGCAGCCGGACGATGCGCCGGGCATGGCGCGCAATGTCCTCCTCGTGGGTCACGACGATGATCGTGTTGCCCTGCTCGTAGAGCTGGTCGAACAGCTCCATGATCTCCACGCCGGTCTTCGAGTCGAGGTTGCCGGTCGGTTCGTCGGCCAGGATGATCGACGGATGGTTGACCAGGGCGCGGGCGACGGCCACGCGCTGGCGCTGGCCGCCGGACAGCTCGTTCGGCTTGTGCAGCATGCGGTCGCCCAGGCCGACGTTTTCCAGCGCCTCGCGCGCCCGCGCGCGCCGGTCCACGGGCGGCACGCCGGCGTAGATGAGCGGCAGCTCGACATTGTGAAGCGACGTCGACCGCGGCAGCAGGTTGAAGGTCTGGAAGACGAAGCCGATCTCGCGGTTGCGGATGGCCGCCAGCTCATCGTCCGACATGCTGGACACGTCCTTGCCGTTGAATTCGTAGTGGCCGCTGGTCGGCGTGTCGAGGCAGCCGAGCATGTTCATCAGCGTCGACTTGCCGCTGCCCGACGGCCCCATGATCGCCAGGTACTCGTTGCGATGGACCTGGAGCGAGACGCCGCGCAGGGCGTGCACGATCTCCTCGCCCATGCGGTACAGCTTGGTGACATCCCGGATGTCGATGACCAGCGGTCCCCGCGGACGGACGGTGCGCCGGGCATTCAGCGGAGGGGCGGAGGGCGGAATCATGGCGGCAATGGTCTGGGACGGCACCTCGCTAACTCTTGTCATCCTTCTTCGGCTTCTCGACGAGGATCTTGGTCCCGTCCTTCAAGGTGCGGCTGATGGCGGCGTAGCTGCCCGACACCACTTCCTCGCCCACCTTCAAGCCGCTCTTGACCTCGATGTAGGTGTTGTCGGCGATCCCGGTCTCCACCTGGCGCAACTTCACGACATTGCCCTGCCGCACAAACACGACCCGCTGGAGTTTCTCCATCGTGCGCTTGGCATCCTGGCGCTCCTTGACAACCTCCAGGTCGTTGCCCGAACGCTCCTTGGCCTCCTTGGCCCGCTGCTGCTGAAGCTCGTCGCTCGTCTTGCCGCCCTCGGCCCGGACCGTGACGCTCTGAATCGGGATCGAAACGACATTGGTCACGGTCTCGGTCTCGATGTCGACGGTCGCGCTCATGCCCGGGCGCAGCCGGGCCTCCCGGTCATTGACCCGGATCCGGACGAGAAAATTGGTCACCTCGTCGGAGGCGGACGCCGCCAGCGCCGCCTGGTTGGAGCCCGACCCGGCAGCTCCCGTATTCAGAGCGGAACTACTGATCTCGCTGACGGTGCCGTCAAACTTCCGGCCCGGAAACGCATCGACCTCGATGGCGGTGCGGTCGCCGATCTTCACATTGACAATGTCGTTCTCGTTCACCTTCACGCGCACCTCCATCCGGGTGAGGTCGGCGATGCGCATGACCTCCGTGCCGGCATAGGTGCCGGTGCCGACGACCCGCTCGCCGACTTCGTTGTTGAGCACGCTGATCGTGCCATCCATCGGCGCATACACGGTGGTCTTCTCCAGCTGGTCGCGAAACTGGTTCAGCGAGCCCTGGGTGCCGCGGATCTGCGCGAGCGAGCTGTCAAAGTTGGCCTTGGCCACGTCGAACGCGGTCTTCGACGCGGAGTAATCGGAGTCGGAGATGAGATTCTTCGCATGCAAATCCTCGCTCCGCTTGAAGTCGTCCTGGGTCTTGAGCAGCTGGGCGTTGGCCTGGACGGACACTGCCTTGGCTGAAACGAGGGCCGCCTCCTGCTGTTCGACCGCGGCCATGTAGAAGTCCGGCTTGATCTTCACGATCACGTCACCCTTCTGCACCTTCGAGCCTTCCTTCAGGGGCAGGGCCACGATTTCCCCGGACACCTCGGGTGCGATCCCCACCTCGACCTCGGACTGCACCTTGCCCGTGGCAGTGACCAGATGGGTGATGGTGCGGGTCGCCGCCTTGTCCGTGGTGACTGTTGTCGGTTTTTCGGCGCTTTTGCCCTTGACCACCGCAGCCGCGATCAGGCCGGCCAGCACGACGATGGCGGCCAGGATCCACCATTTGCGCTGCGACTTCTTGCGGACCGGAATGGCTGGCTTGCCGGCAACTGCGGCTGGTTGGAGAACGGTGGTTGAGCTCATGGTTCGATAGTCGGAAAAGCTGGGAGATTCAGAGATCGCAGCGGCCAAGGCAAGCAACGGGCGTTTAAATGCAGTGAAAAGTCAAACGGCTGGCGTTCAATCGCGGTCACCGGACAGTGTTCTGGTCGGCGTGCGGTGACGTCGTCCATTAGAGCGGTGCGGTTTAGGGCCAAGACACCACAAACGATCCCACCATTGCAGCGATTTTGGATGAACGGATCGTCGCAAGGAAGGATGGCTGGCCCGGATGTCTCACGCCTGACTCCGCCGCAGAGCCACAGTCTGTTCGATGCACGAATCTGCCGGCCCGGCGTCGATGACATCCGGGCCAACGGCCAAACCGCCCGAGAAATGAATCGTCGATCTAAACACGACGACCGATCAAAATACGCATTTCTTCCGTTTTTACCTCTGAGCGTCGTCCAAACATGCGCAAGAACTTCTGTCGCTCTGTTTAGTCCGCACAACCGGGAATCCGAGGGCAAATCCACTCTTTTCATCGCGTGTCTTCGTTCTGGCAGTTCCCAAAGGACGGTTTGGCTTGCTTCGCCAGACCGCGGGTCCATTGCATCGGGCGTCACCCCCCATGAGCATGCGGTTCTGCATTCTTGGCAGCGGCAGCGAGGGCAACTGCGCCCTGCTGCAGACCGGGCAAACCCGCGTCCTGGTCGATGCCGGCTTCTCGACCCGCCGCCTCGGCCAGATGCTCGCAGGCGTCGGCGAGTCGCTCGAACAGATCGATGCCGTGTTCCTCACCCACGAACACGGCGACCACACTGCCGGCATCAGCGGACTGTCCCGCCACCCGCACATTAAGATTTTTGCCAACCACGCCACGGCCCGCGCCGTGCAAGCCGGCCTCAAACACCGTCCTGACTGGCAGTGCTTCGAGACGGGCGCGCGGTTTTGCTTCCGCGACCTTGAGATTGAGAGCTTCCCGGTGCCGCACGACGCGCATGATCCCGTGGCGTTTATCTTCACCCATGGCGCGGATGATTTGTTCACGCGGGGCGGGCGTCTCGCCTGGCTCACCGACCTGGGTCACGCGCCGCAGCATATCCGCGAGCGCATCCGCGAAGCCGACGTCCTGGTGATCGAAGCCAACTACAGTCCGCAGATGCTGCAGGACGACCGGAAGCGACCGTGGTCGGTCAAGCAACGCATCAGCGGGCGGCACGGTCATCTTTCGAATGACAGCGTCCGGGAGCTGCTGCTGTCCGTGGCCTCGCCACGGTGGCGCCACGTCTACCTGGCCCACCTCAGCCGCGACTGCAACAGTCCCGCCGCGGTGGAGACTGCCTGCGCCGGTGTGCTGGCCGCGCTCAAGTGCGGTTGCTCGGTCGTCCGTCCCGGCACCAGTACCCCGTTTTTCGAGTTTTAACACTGTCAGCAGCAGGCGCCGGGCCAGGAAATGTTCGCCGCAGGAGTTTCGCATAAAGTTGAGTGTCTGCTTGAAACAGAGCTGGATAACTGAGACACTATGACCATCGGGCCGAAGACCCGTCACCCCCAAAAAACGAAACGACCAATCAAGTCGGCCGAGGAAGCGCCAACAAACAGATCTGAGGTCAACACGAAGGAGCGAATACAAATGGCTACCAAGAAGACCAAAACCAAGAAGGTTCCCGCAAAGAAGGCCGCCGCAAAGAAGGCTGTCGCGAAGAAGGCTGTCGTAAAGAAGGCAGTCGCAAAGAAGGTCCCGGCGAAGACCAAGGCCCCGGCAAAGAAGGTAATCGTCAGCAAGCCGGCGCCGAAGAAAGTCGTGGCTCCTGCCGTCAAGGCTGCGCCAAAAGCCGTAGTGCCACCCGCTCCTGTCGCGCCCGTTGCCCCGCCGGCGCCAGCGCCAGTGCCGCCCCCGCCACCTGCGCCCGTCGCGCCGGCCGCGCCCGCTGCTCCGGCCACTCCGTAACACCCCAAGCCGGGAGTTTTCGCACTCCGGCGTGAGCGCTGCGCTAATTGCAAGGCGTTGGTTGTTTTGTTGTCCTTGCGAGACGCGCAGCGGTGGGATGGCGGGGTCTTGCGAGCGGTTGCTTGGTATTCCGTCGCTCGGTTGTTTTTTTCTGACGAATTCGCAACCTGCGCCGCTGCGGCAGGTAGGTTTGATTTGTCGCTTTCGGCCAGCGGCCCCAGCTCTTGGACGTGTCGGTTTAGGTCTCGTCGAAGCCTGCCTGTGTCAGCTCAACCCGAAGGGCGGTGAGCGACACGTGGAGATCGACCAGGAAGACGACCAACGAGCCAATCAGCGAGGTCATGCAGAGAATGAAGAACATCGCGACGAGCAGTGCCGCCTCCACCTGCAGCAGTGCCGCCAGGAAGAGCGAGATGATCAACAACCCCGCGAGCAAAACGCTTGCGGTGGCCAGAATGATGGCCAGTCGAATGATCTTGGCCCGCCGATAAAGCACGCCGAGCTGTTGGGACAGGTGTTCGCGCTGGGCTTCTGCCGCCGCTGGAAGTTCGCGCGCCACCAACCGCGCGCGGTCCAGCACCCGGCCAAACCGGTTGGTCATCGACAGCAGGAGCAGTCCGACACCGGATATCAGGATCACCGGACCGACTGCGGTCTGAATGACCGGGACGAGTTGTTGCAGGGTCAGGGAGATCATGACGCAAGATTCTTTTCGAAGCAGAATGCTGGAGCAGTACAATTTGAACGGTGGCCGGAAGCGCGAACGTAGCTGCGAGCGCCAGCCCCTCGACAGGCTCGGGGCCCTGAGCCATTTCGACAAGCTCAAGGCCCCGAGCCTGTCGAGGGGCTTGTCGAACGGGCAAGCCGGGGGCGTCCGCTCGCTGGCGCTCGCAGCCACTCTGTTTCTCATGCCACACTAGCAGAACTCCGGCCCGGTGTCGCATTGAAAAAGAGAGCCTGGGAAGGACTCCGGGGGTGCAGCTCCAAATAGGCGGTAGCGGCGCGGCCAGCCTTCGCACAAGGCTACGGCATGGCAGGCGTTCCGCGCCGTCGGAGCCGGACGCCAGCCTTCGCTGAAGCTCCGGCTCGGCACGCGGCTCCGCCACGGAATCGTCGAGCTACCTGCTCCACCGTCAATCGGCAGATGCGCCCGAACGCCGGGTAACTCTCATCGAACCACGATTCCTCTGTGCCGCTCGCTGGCGCTCGCAGCCACCGCTCGGAATGTTGCTTCCGCTGCCGCGTCCCCGGACAAAACCTGTGGTCACTTGCCTTGCGCGGACATTCGATTATCCATTTTGGTCGATCGTCTGATGAAAGGCCCGGATCTTCCACCAACCACCGTCGTTCCGCTCCTGCACCGCGTCCTCGCGGCGGGCGGAATTGTGCTGGTCCTGCTCCTGGCGGTGCTGGCGGCCAGTCCCGGGCTGCACGCGTGGCTGCATGGCGACGCGGGCGAAGCGGATCATGAATGCGCCGTCACGCTCTTCCAGCACGGAGCAGATGCAGCGGTGGCGGTGATCGCGGCGACGGCGGCGGCATGGATCGTGGTCGCACTGGTCGTCCTTCCGCCCGCCGCACCGGACCTGCGTCTCCGGCGCTATGGGCTGCCCCCGGGAAACGCACCGCCCGCGCTAAATTGATCGCTGTCTTGCGGCGGACGCCTGCGCGCCTCCGTCGCTCCACCCCGGGCCTGCCGCGAAAATCGCCGGCCTGGATGCCATGCGTTCAGATTCACCAACTCAGCCTTTCCATGTCCGTCCGCCATCTTCTCATTTTTTGCCTGTTTGCCCCTTCCGTCTTCGCCGCCGACGACCCCTCCGCCGACGCTACCATCAACCAGACTCCGGTCGCTCTTGACCCATTTGTGGTCACGAGCCAGCTCGACAAATCCCGCGACGATATTGTGCCGAGCCTCGGCGCCACCACGTTTGTCATCACCAGCTCCCAGATTGAATTCCAGCCGCTCGGCGACAATGCGCCGTTCAGCCAGGTGATCCTGCAAGCCCCGGGAGTGGCCCAGGACTCGGCCATCAACGGCGACCTGCACGTCCGCGGCGAGCACGGCAATCTCCAGTACCGCGTCAACGATGTCCTGCTGCCGGAGGGAATTTCGGGATTTGGCCTCGAGCTCGACCCCCGTTTTGTCGAACTCGATGCAATTGATCACGGGATCGCTTCCGGCGCAGTACGGCTTCCGCACGGCCGGAATTGTGGACATCCATACCAAGGGCGGGGCGTTCGCGAACGGCGGCGAGGCGGAGGCGTTCGGCGGCAGCTTCGACACGCTGCGGGAGGGTTTCGAAGCCGGCGGCTCCGCCGGAAAAGCGACTTACTTTGTCGATGGCAGTTTCGACCATGACAACCTCGGCATCGAAAATCCCACCGCCAGCGCAACGCCGGTGCATGACCTCACGGACCAGTCCAAGCTGTTTGGCTACCTGTCACAAGTCCTGGACGACACGAGCCGGATCAGCCTGATGGGCAGCGCCTCCTACAGCAATTTTCAGGTTCCCAACACACCCGGTCTTTCGGCGGGGACGTCGCCCGACGGCACTTCCTGGCTGCCGGGAAGCTTCGATTCCGCCCGCCTGAACGAGCGGCAGAACGAGCAGAACTATTTCGGGGTGGCGGCCTACCAGAAGTCGGCCGGCGATCTGAACCTGCAGGTTGCCGGCTACGGCCGGTACAGCAGTGTCCATTTTCTTCCCGATCCCATCGGCGATCTGTATTTCAATGGCGTGGCCAGCGACGTGGCCCGCACTATCTATTCGGGCGGACTGCAAGTCGATGCCAGCGATCTCGTCCACGAGTTTCACACCGTGCGCGCCGGCGCCATGCTCCTGGCTGAGCACCTGGGCTCCGACACCAGCACCACCGTGTTCCCGGTGGATGCCGCCGGCAACCCGACCGGTCCGAGCTACCCCATCGTGGAGAGCCATGCCCAACACGCTGTGTTTTTCGGATTGTATGCACAGGATGAATGGAAGCTCGCGACCGATCTGACTCTCAACTACGGCGCGCGTTTCGACCTCTATTCCTCCTCGTCCGACCGGGAGGACCAAGTCAGTCCGCGGGTGAATCTCATCTACCAGATGACAACCGCGACGACGATTCACGCCGGCTACGCCCGTTATTTCACGCCGCCGCCCCTGGAAAACGTGTCCGCCGACCACCGTGGCGCAGTTCAACGGCACGTCGAACGCGTCCGCCGTGACGCAGGATGATCCGGTCAGGGCCGAGCGGGCGGACTATTTCGATGTTGGATTCAGCCAACAACTCGCCCCGGGACTTGAGGTCGGAATCGACGGCTACTACAAGACCGCCCGCAATCAACTGGACGACGGCCTGTTCGGCCAGTCGCTCATCCTCTCGGCGTTCAATTATCGCGACGGCAGGATCGATGGCATCGAATTCAGCGGCTCCTACACGAAGAGTGGCTTTTCGGTGTACGGCAATCTGGCCAGATCGCGCGCGCTGGGCCGCGACTGGGACTCCGCCCAGTTTCTGTTCGACCCGACCCAGCTGGCCTACCTCCAGAACCACTGGATCCACCTTGATCACGACCAGGATCTCTCGGCGTCCGCCGGCATGAATTACACGTGGAAGGAAGCCCGCGGCAACACCCGCGTGTATCTGGATGCACTCTACGGCAGCGGATTGCGCACCGATTCCACGGACGCCCAGGGCAACGTCATCCCGAATGGCGGCCATGTTCCGGCCTATTACACGTTCAACCTCGGCGTGGAGCAGGATTTCCGGCTGAAGGCCCGGCGGAAGCTGAAGCTCCGCCTCGATGTCATCAACCTGCTCGACAAGACCTACGAGTTGCGCGACGGCACCGGCGTCGGCGTCAATGCCGCGCAGTTCGGCGAGCGCCGGGGCCTGTTCGGTTCGGTCGGCCTCACGTTCTAGAGCGTTTTAACTTGAACCGTAGCCGGGAACGCGAACGTGGCTGCGAGCGTGAGCGAGCGGAAAGGGCGTCCACTCGCCGTTTCGACAAGGTCATCCGTTCGACAGGCTCGGGATGACCCTGAGCAGGGTCGAATGGGTCAGGGCCCCGAGCCTGTCGAGGGGCTCACGCTCGCGGCCACCCCACGGGTGCCGGCGCTGGCAGTCCGACGTCGCGCCAGACCGATTCGGCGCACGCCGCCGTCTTTCCCATTGATATTCTAAGGGAAGGCGTCTCCCATAGACATTCTCAGGAAGCTTCGCTCATGGAAAAACTGGACCTCTTGCAGGGAACGCTCGACATGCTCGTGCTGCGGGTCCTTAGCACCGGGCCGATGCACGGCTGGGGAATCGCCGCCCGCATCCAGCTTTTGTCGAAGGATGTGCTGATCGTGGAGGAAGGCTCGATCTATCCGGCCCTCTACCGCATGGAGCAGAAGGGCTGGATCCGGGCGGAATGGGGCCAGTCCGAGAACAACCGCCGGGCCCGGTTTTACGAGCTGACGAGGGACGGCCGGAAGCAGCTCGCGACCGAGGCCCGGGACTGGACCCGGTTGTGCGTCGCGATCAGCGCGATCATGCAGGAGGGTTGAACCCACATTCGCATCATCCCAGCTCGGAGAATTCGTGGGCACGCGCCGCTGCGATCAAAACAGAAATCCGCAGGGGCACGATCTTGCCGGCCGTGCCGTTGCCCGGCGACGGCTGGTCGCGCCCGCCTTGGGCGCAGCAAGCCTGCGCCCCTACCTCTCAACCGCGCAATTCCGCCTGGCGGTGGGGACGGACCGCCCGCCTTCATTAAGGTTACGGCGGCCGGGCCGGGCCGTCCGATGGCCCCGGCGCGCCCAACCGCCGTTGCCAAGGCCTCGGTGACAGCGCCCTGCCGATGGAGCCATTATGTAACGCAATACGTTACAAAGCCCGGCATCAGAGAACCAGCGGGTCGCCTCGCATGAAGGAACAGTTGTACACGTTATTGTTCCGACTGGCCGGCCTGTTCCGGCGCCGGCGGATGGAAGCGTCCATGACCGAGGAAATGCAGGCGCACCTCGACGTGCTGACAGAGGCAAACCTCGCCGCCGGGATGCCACTCGACGAAGCGCGGCAGGCGGCGATGCGCCGCTTTGGCGGCACGACGCAGATTCAGGAACGCTGCCGCGAACGGCGCGGGTTCATCTGGCTGGAACAAATCTTCAAGGATGCGGCGTTTGCCGTGCGCTCGCTGGGCCGGGCCCGGGGCTTCACCCTCACCATTTTGACCATGCTGGTCTTGGGAATCGGGGTCGCGGCCTTTGTGTTCGACCTGACCGCATGGATTCTCGTGTTTGCCCAGCCCTATCCGCACCCCGAACAGCTTTATATGCTTGGTTTCAAGAATAGGCACAGCCCGTCGAATCCCTATCAGTGCGCTGTCCAGTTTCAGGCCTTTCAGGAACAGACCAACGTCTTCTCCGAATTTGCTGCGGTAACCCACGCTCCCGCCAATGCGGTCGTGGAAGGCGAGCCGGCTGGCTTTTTCGCCATCGTGGCGGCTCCCATTCTGCGTATTGCGAGAACCGAGATGAATCCCGGCCTCAAGGATAGCAGCGCCGCCGCCGGTTCCAGTCGCGCGGTCGGACGCGTGCGAACCTCCCTGGTCGTCTTCCAGGCCGCGTTTGCCGTCGTGTTGCTCGCCGGCGCCGGCCTGATGGTGCAGTCGTTCTCCCGGCTGCATCGCACCGATCTGGGTTTCGACCCTTCTGTTTGAATCAACGCCCTACGATCCGCTGGTGTATGCGGCGGTGGCGCTGGTCCTGCTGGCCGCCGCCGCGGCGGCGTGCTGGCTGCCGGCGCGACGGGCCGCGCGAGTCGATATCGCACGATTGTTGCGAACGGAGTAAGTGATCAGGGACGGTTGATCAAATCATGAATTGGCGGAACCCGCTCTACCGCAACCGGCGGGCAATTCCAGGATGAACGCTTGCTTCCGCCTCCTCCCGCTGGCCGCTCCTGCTTTGCTGGCCCTCTTGCCCATCGCGGGATGCAGGCAGTTGCCGACGGGCGCCAGCTCATTTGAGTTCGTCGAACGGACCCGACATGCCGAAACCTCGCGACGCCTCCAAGCTGAGGATCGCAAAGTCGATGAGTGTGTTTGTCAACGCGGAGCCCATTTTGCCGCTCGCGGCTCCGGTGTATCCCAAGAGCGCGCTGGCGGCCCGTTTGGGAAACGTCACGATTGCCGTCAAGATTACCGTCGGCACCAACGGCAGGGTGACATCGACGGATCCCAGTTTCGTTCGCATCACTCTCCCGACCAGATTCAAGGATGACTTCGACGCCGCGATCGAAGCGGCGCTGTCCCAATGGCGCTTCGAACCGGCTCAGCTCGCCCGCCTTGATCCGCAGGCTGCCGACGCGCCGGTGGTCGTCGGCACGGAGGCTGCGGAGACCTCGTTCGACGTTGTGTTCACCTTCACGGCATCGGGGACGAGCATGGCGAGTTTCCCGAATGCCAGGAAAGAGTGAGGTCGCGTCGGGCCTTTTCCCAGCCATCGCTCCTGCAGCGTGTTCATAAAAAGTGTGGCCGCGAGCGTGAGCGAGTGGACAACCCTTCCGCTCGCTCACGCTCGCAGCCACGTTCGCGTTCCCGGCGACAGTTCAAGTCAAACTGCTCGGGGCCCTGAGCCCGTCGAACGGGCGAGTGGACAACCCTTCCGCTCGCTCACGCTCGCAGCCACGTTCGCGTTCCCGGCGACAGTTCAAGTCAAACTGCTCGGGGCCCTGAGCCCGTCGAACGGGCAAGTGGACAACCCTTCCGCTCGCTCACGCTCGCAGCCACGTTCGCGTTCCCGGCGACAGTTCAAGTCAAACTGCTCGGGGTCCTGAGCCCGTCGAACGGGCAAGTGGACAACCTTTCCGCTCGCTCACGCTCGCAGCTACCGTCGCGTTCCCAGCAACGGTTCAAGTTAAACCGCTCCAGGATTGCGGCGTCTCCCCCGCTCGGCGGGGCACGGACGGTTGTCAGCTCCCCACCCCGAAGACGGCGTTGACGTAGTTGTCAACGTCGAAGGGCTGCAGGTCCTCGGCTCGCTCGCCGAGGCCGACGAAGTAGATCGGCAGCTTCAACTCGCGCCAGATGCCGACGATCGCGCCGCCACGCGACGTTCCGTCGAGCTTGGTAACGATGAGTCCGGTCAGACCAAAGCTCTTGTGAAACACCTTGGCCTGTTCGATTGAGTTGGAGCCCAGCGAGCCGTCGATCACCAGCCAGGAGTGCTGCGGCGCGGTCGGATCGTGCTTCTGCAGCACGCGGCGGATCTTCGCCAGCTCCTCCATCAGATTGCTTTTCGTGTGCAGGCGCCCCGCCGTGTCGATGATGACATAATCGCGCCCCCGGGCCTTCGCCGCCTGCCAGGCGTCAAACGCGACCGCGGCCGCATCCGCGCCGGTATGGCTGGCGATGAGTTCGAGGTCGAGACGCTGAGTCCAGGTTCGCAACTGCTCGATCGCCGCAGCCCGAAACGTGTCGCACGCGGCGACGGTCACGGATTTGCCATCCTGCTTGAGCATCCAGGCGAGCTTGGCGGCGGTCGTGGTCTTGCCGGAGCCATTGACGCCGATCAGGCAGATGACCTCCGGGTTGCCCGCTATGCCCGGACGGCGGGCGCCTCCTCCAAATTGACCCGCACTTCCCGCCAGCACCCGCCGCAGGACGGCGGCGCCGATCGCCGCGGCCTCCTGCCCCTGGAGACCCTGTTCCTTTCGATGGGCGCGTTTGATCTCCTCCAGGATCTCGGTCGTGGTGGCGACGCCGAAGTCGGCCGTGTAGAGCGCCTCCTCCAGTTCGTCGAGCGAAGCGGCATCGATCTTTCGACCGCCAAACAGCGCGTGCGTCTTCTGGGCGATGACCGCGACGGTCTTGGCCAGGCCGTCCTTGAACTTTCGAAGGAGGGAAAGCATGCGACAATTGCAGATCCCGATGTGGAACTCAGGTCGTCGCCTTGCGCGCATCGCGCCCCAAATCGCCCTTCAGCCGGTCCAGAATGCCGTTGATGAACCGCTTCGCATCGGCGTTCGAAAACTCCTTGGACAGGTCGATGGCCTCGTTGATGGAGACGACCGGCGGGATGTCCTTGCGAAACAGCATTTCAAAGATCGCGAGCCGCAGGATCGCAAGGTCGATCTTCGCGATGCGGTCAAACTCCCAGTTCTGCGCCAGCACCCGGATCTTTCCGTCGATCTCACCGAGATGTTCGATCACGCCGTTGATCAGTTCCTCGCCGAAGGCATAGTGATCTCGCGGTTTCTCCTGTCCCTCAAAGAACACCCGCAGATCGTCCGCCAGATCCACCGGGGTGTTGAGACTCCACGCGTAGAGGTATTGCAGGGCGGCCACGCGACCGTCGCGTCGAAGGGAGAATTGTCCGCGGCTCATCGGGAAAGCTTTCGTTGAAGCGCGGCCATTTCAAGCGCGGCTTGCGCAAACTCCTCGCCCTTGCGGAGCGGGCCCCCGCAGCGGGCAGCCGCCTGCCGGACATTCTCGGCCACGATCACACCGTTGATGACGGGGATCCGCGCCGTGAGCGCGACCTGCGCCAGTCCCTGCGAGGCGGCCCCGGCCACCAGTTCGTAATGCAGCGTCTCGCCGCGAATGATCACCCCGAGGCCGATGCAGACATCGGGGCGGTGCCGCCGGCACAGCAGTTGCACCGCGCTTGGCAATTCGTTCGAGCCCGGCACGCGCACCAGAATGATCCGCCGCTCGCGGACGCCCGCGGCCCGCAGGCAGTCATGTACCTGGTGCAGCAGTTCCTCGACATACTGCGGGTTAAAACGCGCGGCCGCGATGCCGACCGTGAAGGCGGAACCATCGGTGCCTGACGCGCTGGGTGCATGCTGGCTCATAAAGAAGGCGCCCACCGGAACCCCGTTTGCAATCCGGAGCAAAACAAAAAGGAAATCCCGGTATGATCCTGCTCCACGGCGCAGCCGTGGAATGATAACAGATTGGAGGACGTCGCGTCCGACAATTTGTTATAGCGGCACCTGTTCGACGATTTCCAGACCGTAGCCGTCAAGCCCCACCAGCTTCCGCGTGCTATTGGAGAGCAGCCGGATCCGACCGAGGCCCAGCGCGCGCAAAATCTGCGCGCCGGTGCCATAATCGCGCAGGCTCATCGGCGAAACCGTCTCGCCCGGCTCGGCGTTCAGGCGCTGGAGCAGCACTTCGCCCGCGTTGGCCGGTTCCATGTAGAGCATCACCCCGCAGCCGGCCCGGGCGATCGCTTCGAGCGCGGCCGCCGGCGAGTGCCCGCTGCCAGCGCCCTTCGCACGGAATACATCGCTCAGCAGATTCTCGCTATGGACGCGCACGAGCGTCGGTGACGCGTCCAGCGTGCCCATCGATAGCGCGAGATGCTGCCGCTCGTCGAGGGTGCTGCGAAAAACGTGCAGTTCGAAATCACCGAACTCGGTTGGGAACGGCTTGCTGCAGACGAACTCGACCAGCTTCTCGCGCTTGATGCGATATTCGATGAGCTGTGCGATCGAAATCATCCGCAGCCCAAACTTCTGTTTGAACTCCAGGAGCTCCGGCAGCCGCTGCACGGTGCCGTCATCGTTCACGAGTTCGCACAGCACACCCGCAGGCGGCAATCCGGCCAGCACGGCGAGGTCGACGGCCGCCTCGGTGTGGCCCGCGCGCTCCAACACCCCGCCCGGCCGGGCTCGCAACGGGAAAACGTGTCCGGGCTGTACGAGCTGCTCGGGCCGCGCCCGCGGGTCCGCGAGAATGCAGATCGTCTGGCTGCGGTCCTGGGCGCTGACGCCCGTCGTGATGCCTTCCGCCGCGTCGACGCTGACGGTGAAATCCGTGCGGCGCGACTCCCGGTTCTGGCCTACCATCGGCCCGAGCCCGAGGCGTTTCAGCTGGGGTTCGGTGGCCGGCACACAGATGATGCCGCTGCAGTAGCGGACCATCATGCCGATTGATTGCGGCGTGACCTTGGCGGCCGCCATGATCAGATCGCCTTCATTCTCGCGGTCTTCGTCGTCAGTCACGATCACCAGCCGGCCGGCGGCAATCTCCTGGAGGGCGGATTCGACGGTATCAAACGGCGGATTCGAAGAGGTGGTAGACACGGGAGGAAGGAGGGAAGCCAGTGGGGGAATCTCAGTCATGGTCTGGCGAAGTTCGCCGGCTGTCAACGCCTCGCCCGCTATTGATGAAAATCGACCGTATGGGATTCCACCGTGGGGTTTTCGCCCTCCGGGATCAGGGTGAGGTACAATCTGAACACGTACGGCGGCTGGACGAATTTGGAAGAAATCAATGCCTTGCCGTCAGGGGTGGGATTGAGCACCGCGCGTTCGTCGTAGATCGAGTGGTGCCCTTCCCAGCGGGCGGTGGCGCGCGCCACGTCGATCGGAACCGGCCCCTTCTTCTCGTTATAGAACGAGAGTTTGAAGTTGCCGTTCTCGACCACCAGACCGAGGAACCCACCTTTCTGCCGCGGGATGACCGTGCCCGGAATCTTCGGCTGATCCGGCTTCTCGTCGGGCACAGCGGGGACCGCCTTGTCCGCCGCCGGTGGCGGCGTTGCGCCGCCGCTGGCTCCCTCCGCCCGCAGCAAGCAAGCGGAAGCGGTCAAAACTGCGATCAGCAATACCTTTCCCATTACGGTATTTGGTTTCATGGCGAACCGGTTCTGCTGCAAACTAACAACCCCATCCCCGCCCGCAAGCTGCATTCCCGGCCAGTTGGGTCCCAGCGAGGCGCAGCCTCAGACCGCTGAGGACGGTCAGCAAATGGAACGCATTGCGTTACTTGTCTTGTTGCATGGGCGCGCGGACTGAAGCTCCGTGCCACGTGAAGCCCGGCGCGCATACCCCCGAGATGAAGTGACAGCCGCCGTCCGGGTCAACGGTTCTCAGGCGTGCGATCTGCGCAATCCGCGGTGAATGGATTGTTCGGACAGCCATTTGTTGGGAGTGTCCACACGCGCTGGGGCGCGTCCTTTCCGGCGAGTAAATCGGCGGCGATTTACTTGAGAGCGCGGAGGACGTAAGTCCGACGGGCCCCTAACCCTCGACCTGGCGCTTGATCCAGGGATAGGTGCGCGAGAGGCCTTCGCTCAAGGAAATGCGGGACTTCCAGCCGATCGAGCTCATGCGATCGATCCGGAAATTGCGGGCCTTGACGCCGACCGGACCGGCGATGTGGCGAATCTCAATCCTCTTGCCGGCAATCTCGGCGATGACCCCGGCCAGATGATCGACCGACACATATTCCTGACGGCCGATGTTCGTGCCGTTTTCCAGGTTGGAATGCATCAATGTGACAATCCCATCAACCATGTCGTCGATGTAGGTGTACGCACGCATGGCCGTGCCATCGCCCCAAACCTCAATGCTACCACCATCGGCTGCCTCGGCGATCTTGCGGCAGAGGGCGGCCGGGGCCTTCTCGCGGCCTGCGCGCCAGGTTCCTTCAGGGCCGTAGCAATTCTGGAACCGGGCGAGCCGCACCGTCATTCCGTATCGCCGGCCGTAGGCCATGGCCATGCGCTCCGCGTAGAGCTTCTCCCACCCGTATTCGTTGTCGGGCAGGGCGGGATAAGCCTGCTCTTCACTCAACTCGGGCTCATCTTTGCTCATGTCGCGGTACACGCAGGCCGAGGATGAGAAAAAGTAGCGTTTGACGCCGGCCAGGGCGCTGCAGCGAGTCATGTGCGCATTGATCAAACTGCTGTTGAACATGATCTCGCATTCCGCGGAATGAATGAAGCCCATGCCGCCCATGTCGGCCGCGAGCTGATAGACCTCGTCAAAAGTCCCGCCACCCGGCGCCTGCAGCGCAGCCTCACAGCTCTCCGGTCTGCGCAAATCGAGCAGCAGGAAGTCATCCGCCGCCGTCGCCGAGAACTCCGGATTCTTCTGATCGACGCCGCGGACCCAATAGCCGTCGCGCTTTAACCGTTTGACGAGATGACTGCCAATGAAGCCACCCGCACCGCAGACCAATGTTCTTTTCAAATTCTACTGAAAGCTGATCGATTGGACATTCAAAAACCATACAGAGGCGCTTGCGGACCGCGATGGCAATTCAGAAACTGCCGATCCGGGATTGCGCGGGTGCATCTCCCGATCGACAATGATTCTGAACGTAGCGCAGCCATCCCTGGCTGCATCGGTTGCAGGCTGGAAGCCTGCGCTACGGATCGCGGCCGCTTGCACATCACCGATTGACGGTAGCGAAATCGCCGGGCTTGCTGCTCCACCGTCGATCGGGAGATGCGCCTGTTCGAGAAGGGGTGTCCCTGTGCAGTATTGCCTTTCGGGCAAGTTTATCTCTGTCTTGCGCCCGATTTCACTCCGCCGTTCTCCGCCCCGGCGGCCCTCTTCATTCAATGCGAGCACCGTCCTTCATCACCGACCTCTGGCGCCACCGCGAACTGCTCTGGCAGTTCACCTTGCGTAACATCGAACTGCGCCACAAAGGCAGTTACCTTGGTTTCATCTGGGCAGTCCTGAATCCGCTGTTGTTGCTTGGCCTGTACGTATTTGTGTTCGGCTTTATCTTCGGCGGCAAGTTTGGGGTGCTGGCGAATGAGACCCGCATCGAATTCGGGCTGGGGCTCTTCATTGGATTGGCCGTCCTCCAGTTAATCGCCGAGGTGATCGGAGTGAGTCCGACTGTCATCGTAAGCCAGCCAAATTTCGTGAAGAAAGTGGTATTCCCGCTGGAGATCCTGCCGGTGGCCGGCGCCGGAGCGTCCATTTTCCATTTCCTTGTCTCGATGTGTCTCGTCACCTTGGGAATCGCATTTGCCGGGCCCGGCTTGTCCTGGTCCGCTCTTTGGACGCCTGTTATCATGTTTCCTTTCATTCTCCTAGTCGTGGGACTCTCGTGGCTTATCGCTTCCCTGGGCGTTTTCTTTCGCGATATCGGTCAGGCTGCACAATTTATCTCTCAAGTACTCATGTACGCGAGCGCGGTCTTCTATCCGACATCCCTCATAATAACGAAGGCTCCGACGGCGTGGTTCTTCCTACGGTTCAATCCCGTCCTGTTGGCCATCGAGGACGTCCGTGGCGTGCTCCTGTGGAACCTGCCCCTAAACATTCGTCACCTGGCGTTTCTTTATCTTTGCGGACTGATCGGTTTTTGGGGAGGCCATGCTGTTTTCGCCCGCCTGAAGCCGGCCTTTGCCGACGTCGTTTGAATGGAAGTGCGCAAGCCATATGAGCAACGAGCCCGCGATCTCCGTCGGAAACGTCTCCAAGGCCTATCGCATCTGGGACGGACCAGCATCCCGCCTTGTGAGCCCGGCGATGGAACTTTTTGCCAGAGCACTTCCGAGCAAATCGGGAGTAGCTGAGGCCCTCAAACTGAGGGCTCGAAGACGATATCGGGATTTTTGGGCACTGCGCGACATCTCCTTCACGGTCCATCGTGGTGAGAGCGTGGGCATCATCGGACGAAATGGCTCGGGCAAATCAACGCTGCTGCAGATCATCGCCGGCATATTGCAGCCCACGACGGGTTCGATCCGGGTCAAAGGCCGCGTCGCGGCGCTCCTCGAACTGGGCAGCGGTTTCAATCCGGACTTCACCGGGAGAGAAAACGTGTATCTCAACGCAGCCGTCGTCGGATTATCGAGGGATGAGACGAACTCACGCTTCGCTCAAATCGCCGCTTTCGCCGACATCGGTGATTTCATCGATCAGCCGGTCAAGACGTACAGTAGTGGTATGCAGATGCGGCTAGCCTTTGCCGTCCAGACAGCGGTTGAGCCCGAAATATTGATCGTTGACGAAGCACTCTCCGTCGGCGACACACCGTTCCAGGCCAAATGTTTTGCCCGGATACGTTCATTGCTCGACCAAGGGTGTTCTGTTTTGCTGGTCTCCCACGACATGGGAACCGTGCGGACGTTCTGCCAGCGTGCCGTGTGGCTCAAGGTTGGCGCCATCGCAGCGTCTGGTTCCGCGGTCGAACACCTGTGGCGCCTATGATCGTGACTGCTTGCGCGACATGGGAATGCGGCTGCAGGAAATCCCTGCCGCGCCGACCAAGGCGGCAGGAGAACCGGTTCACTCAAACCGCGCGGCTTTGCTCCGCGCTGATCGGTCGGAGTTCGAGAAAACGGCTCCCACCAAGCGTCGGGGAGAAGGTCCAGTGGCGATCCAGAACTTCTTCTTCTTGAACGACCAAGGCCAAAGGAGTTCCCTTTTCCGATGGGATGAAGAGATCACTGCAGTATTTCTGCTTGGCAGCACCGATGGATACGATGGTCTTTTCCAAGTCAGCATGGAGGTCATCACGTTGCAGGGCCAGGAACTGCTCTCCTGCAGTGATCGCGCCCACGGTTTGCGACTGAAAGTTCTTCCCGCCGGAGAGACCGCGGTTACGATGAAATGTCGCCTACCCCTTCGCGCCGGCAAATTCACGGTTTTTGCCGGAGTCTATCTATTCCCGGACGACGCGCGCTTCGACATCGGAACCCTCGATTACACGCGCGCGACAGCCTCCGACCTCGTCGCCTATGCCGCATTTATCGAAATCGCGCCTCAATTCAACCTCGGTATCTACGGCCCCGTGCATCAAGACGCGGTAGTCGCCCTGGTCGATGGGAACACATGACCAATCGCAACGCATCTTGGGAGCAGGGAGATTCGTCCCCATTTAACGACCATCTCGCCGGTCAACCTTGTGATCGGTTGAGGTGTGGCATTTCCTGCCCGCAATACTCCCGTCCCAGAAACCTGCACAAGCAGCGCATGGCGTCCGAATCTGCAACATTCAGAACCAACAGCGCCTCGGGGCGATAATAAAAATAGCGTCGCACGTCCTCGTTGTGGCGCTCGTAGTTCTCAGTGCAGACCGCGCGATCATATTCCTGCCCTTCTTTGACTCGAAACACATGTTGTTGAACTTCCCAGAGAAACCCCGGATAGCAGTACTTGAACTCCCTCAGATCGTCTGCGGTCGGCGTGCGCCCCTTCCCGAACAATCTGGGTGTGAAAACGCACCATCGATTCATACCATTCGTCCGCGCTATCCCGAACGGAGAGTACAAATCGAGAGCCGGGGAACGCTTGATCAAGCGCTTGGTAAGTATACGGCAGGCTGAACGGGATATCTTGGAAGGCGTCAGCCGTCGTGCAGAGGTCCACAATCCGCCGGAAGTCACGCCGAATCCAGTCGCGGAACAGCCGTTCTCCGCTGGTTTGATCGCCGAGCTGGTATCCTAGATTCTTCAAGGCCTGCTCAAGTGACGTCGTTCCTGTTTTGTTCCTGCCAATACAAAAGATTTTCCCTATTGCCATGGTCTTCTACCAATGCCCAAATCGCCGGCCAAAGCCCAGCCCGAAGAAACGCCCTCCCTATCACGCTCGCTGCGCGATTCTCTGAGCCGCGTGATAAGGCTTTCTATTCGGTTTGCCGGGCAACCTTTCAAACCTCCGGGAAGATCAAGCGCGAGACACAGAATCACCCTCCGCTTGCATTGATGATTTATGGATAGAACGGCTATTGCCTCGCAACCAGCAGGGTGGCTCGTCGGCCATCCGGCCGCTGTCGAGTCCGACCCAGCATGAAACTCGGACTCATGCAACCCTACTTCTTGCCGTACTTAGGGTATTTCGACCTGATCCGGCAGACTGATGAATGGGTATTCTTTGATACAGCGCAGTATATCCGCCGTGGCTGGGTGAATCGCAACCGCCTTACGAAACAAGGCGGAGGTTGGGCCTATATCACAGTACCCGTCCAGCACGCACCACTACAAACTGCTATCAATAAGATTCTTACCGACGATAGCCAACCTTGGCCTAGTCGCATTTTGGCACAATTCGATGTTCTGCGCGGCTCGTCACCGTTCCACAAGCCTGTCCGGGCAATTCTCGCCGCAGCAATCGAAATGTCGTTCACGTCAATTGCAGAGCTCAATATCAGATTGACCGCTGCTTATTGCGCTTACCTTGGGCTGCCGCTTCGCATGCGCCGCCTGTCTGAGCTGCCTCTCGGTCAGATGTCGGTCTCAGAGCCGGGCGACTGGGCCTTGCGACTCTGCCTGGAGTTGGGTGCCGACGGCTACCTGAATCCTCCCGGAGGAAGGGATCTTTACGATCCCGCACGATTCGCAAGCCATGGCATCCGCCTCGAGATCCAATCCTTCCGCCCCATGCTCTACGCGACTCCTGGTTTCGAGTTCGTCGAGAACCTGTCGATCATTGATGTGCTTGCGTGGAATGATCCTCGCGCCGTGATGGAGCACCTTGACCGGCAGCCCAAGTATTTCCTCTGATTCTGTCAGAGCACGGATGTGTAGCCTCCTTCGCCACAGAGAGATGCCCTTGCAGAACATGCAATCATTGACGGGGGACCTTTTCTAGGCCGTCCTTCTGGCGGAAGGTCAGCTCCCCATGAACTTGGCATTCTATGTTTCCGGAAATGCAACCCGCCTTCGCAAGATTCTTGCCGGCGGTCGCGCTGATTTGGTCGGGGCGACCAAGCTTGTGGTTTCTGACACCGAAAGGAACCACGATCTCGCCCCGCTTCTGGGCAAGAAAAGGATCCGCTTCATCTGCGTCGAGTATTCGACATTGTCGCGGGAGAGGGCGACCCGCTCGGACGCGTTGTCTCAATTGATCGCCGATGGCTTCCGCGCAGAAAGGATCGACTATTGTTTCAGTTTCGGGGCCCATATTCTCCGCGGCGAACTGCTTCGGTCTTATGCGGGGCGAATCATCAACTTCCATCCGTCCTTGTTGCCGAGCTTTCCCGGTTGCCATGCCATTGATCAAGCGGTCCGAGCCGGCGCCCACCTCCTTGGAAACACTGCGCATTTTGTGACCGACAAGGTCGATGCCGGCCCAATCATCATGCAGAGCGCGGTCTCAGCTCGTGTCTTCCGCACCTCCGGATATGACGCCGTTCTCGATCTTCAATTGCCGATGCTATACCAGATCCACGATTGGCTGGCCGCCGAACGGATGAGTATTGTCGGTGGACAGGTCGAGGTGAAGGCCGCGGACTATTGCAGCACCTATTGTTTTCCTCCCTTGGAAGGCGAACCAAGATCTTTCAACGGCCCTGCACCCGATGAGCCTCCCTGCCGGTAAACCGTCGATCCCGCTTTTCTCCGAGCCGCTGCACGTCGGCAGGCCCAACGTGGGCGACCGCGCAGCGCTTTTCAGCCGCATCACCGCGATGCTCGACCGCCGCATTTTCACCAACGGCGGTCCACTCGTCCAGGAATTCGAAACCCGCATCGCGCAGTTGCTCAACGTGCGCCACTGCGTGGTGATGTGCAACGCCACCGTCGCACTCGAAACCGTTGGTTCGGTCCTTGAATTGAAGGGCGAGATCATCGTCCCCTCCTTCACCTTCGTCGCCTCTGTTCATGCGTTCCGCTGGCTCGGTCTCACCCCGGTGTTCGCGGACATCGATCCCGCCACCCACAACCTCGACCCGCGTTCGGTGGAAGGCCTCATCACGCCGCGGACATCCGCCATTGTCGGCGTTCATGTCTGGGGCCGCCCCTGCGACACCGAGGCACTGGATTTGATTGCCGCCCGGCACCGCATACCGGTGATCTACGATGCCGCTCATGCATTCGCGTGTTCCCACCGCGGCCGGATGATTGGTGGTTTTGGCGCCTGCGAGGTGCTCAGTTTCCACGCCACCAAGTTTCTCAACAGTTTCGAGGGTGGCGCCGTAACGACCAACAGTGAAGCCCTCGCTGAGAAGCTGCGCCTGGCCAGGAACTTCGGCTTCGCCGGTCTCGACAAGGTCGTTTCCCTCGGGATCAACGGCAAGATGTCCGAGATCTGTGCCGCAATGGGCCTCACCTCCCTCGATGCTCTCGATGAGATCGTGGCGGGCAACCGTCGCAATTACGAAGCCTACCGCGACGAGATGGCCACCCTCCCGGGTCTCTCGCTCATAACCTACGACCCGGCCGAACATAACAATTACCAATACATCGTGGTTGAATTGGACGCCGGTGCCGCCGGCTGCAGCCGCGACGAACTACTCGCCGTGTTGCGCGCCGAAAACGTGCTCGCCCGACGGTATTTCTGGCCCGGCTGCCACCGCATGGAACCCTACTGCACCCTTCAACCCCAGGCCGGCGCGATGCTCCCGGCTACCGAACGCCTCGCCGGTCGAATCCTCGTTCTCCCCACCGGTGAGGCCGTCAAATCTGAGGCCATTCGCACTATTGGCCAGATTCTTCGCCGCATCCTTGCCAAGGCCGGCCGCAATGACCCATCCCGATGATGAGAAAGTCCAGCACTTCCAGGGCAATGCCGGAACCGGCCCCCGCCTCTGGCGCGCCCCGCCCGGTCATCAGCATCTGCTGCATGACTTACAACCATGAACGCTTCATTGCCCGGGCGCTGGACGGGTTCCTGATGCAGCAGACGCCCCTGCCCGTGGAGATTATCATCCACGACGACTGTTCCACCGACAACACAGCTGCCATCATCTGTGATTACGCGTCCCGTTATCCCGGTCGCATCCGGGCAGTCGTCCGCAAGGAGAACCAGTACCAGAAAGGGGGTAAGATTCTTCCGATGTTCGTTGACTGGATCCGCGGCGACTACATCGCCATTTGCGAAGGTGACGACTATTGGTCTGACGACCAAAAGTTGCACCTTCAGTTTGAATACCTGCAGGCGAACCCCGACTGCGCCGGCTGCTTCCATGATGTCA
>CAWDQK010000105.1:0-21628 GCA_963804395.1 uncultured Verrucomicrobiae bacterium
TCGCGGCCTCGATTCATAGCAAGACGTTGTCGATCAATCGCACCTCGTCGACCCAGGCGGCGATCGCCATCATCGCCTTTCCGGGGACCACCTCCCGCATCGCTTCCATGGTGTTTCGATCGACGATCGACGTGTAGATGATGCGGACCCGGCGCCGGGTCCCCATCAGATGGGTGGCCTCGGCGATCAGCCGGTCGGCGTTGTGCACTCCTCCGTCGAACATGTCCTTGGCCTTCTGCAGGGCCTGGGAAATCGCCAGTGACTCAGCCCGCTGGCTGGTCGTGAGAAACCGGTTGCGCGAGCTCTTGGCCAGCCCATCCGGTTCCCGTACCGTCGGACCGGTCACAATGTCAACGCAGAAATGGAGGTCGTTGACCATCTTCTTGATCACCGCCACCTGCTGCGCATCCTTCTGGCCGAAAACCGCCAGGTCGGGCCGCACAATGTTGAACAATTTGGCCACGACGGTGGTGACTCCGCGAAAATGCGCCGGCCGGGAGACGCCGCACAGGGGCTTCGAAACCACCTCTTCGGTCACATAGGTCGAGTAACCCTTCGGATACATCTCCTCCACGGTCGGCACGAACACCACGTCGGCGCCGGCCCGTTCGCACAACTCCAGGTCGCGCGGTTGGTCGCGGGGGTAGTTGCTGTAGTCCTCGCTGGGGCCAAACTGGGTGGGATTGACGAAAATCGATACAATCACCGTGTCCGCGCGCTCCTTGGCCAGCCGGATCAGGCTCAGATGACCCTCGTGGAGTGCGCCCATGGTCGGCACAAGACCGATCAGTCGATCCTTGGACCGCAGATTCTCCGCGGTGGATTGCATGTCAAAAACGGATGCGATCACTTGCATGGGAAGAAGGGGGTTTCAGGCCGGGATCGGCCGCCACCCCATAAACACCGGACTTGAACTATCCCGGCGCGACCGACTTTAATCAAGTCCTTTGCTCGGTCCGCTCCCGCCCCCTCATCCTCGATGATCCGCATCAACGAACACTACACCAAGCTCAAGGCCTCGTACCTTTTCGCCGACATCGCCCGCCGGGTCGCGGCTTACCAGGCGTCCAACCCGGACCGCGCCATCATCCGGCTGGGAATCGGCGACGTCACCGAACCGCTCCCGCCGGTCTGCGTCGCCGCCCTGCACGCGGCCGCGGACGAGATGGCCCGGCGAGAGACGTTCCGGGGTTACAGCCCGGACCAGGGATACGCCTTCCTCCGCGAAGCCATTGCCCAACACGACTACCAGGCGCGTGGCTGCCGGGTCGAGCCGGACGAGATCTTCGTCTCCGACGGGGCCAAGTGCGATTGCGGCAACATTCAGGAGATCTTCGCCCGTGACATTCGCGTTGCCATCCCCGACCCGGTCTACCCGGTTTACCTCGACACCAATGTAATGGCGGGGCGCACCGGTTTTGACCGCGGCGGCCGCTACGAGGGGATTCTCTACCTCGACTCGGTTCCCGCCAACGGCTACGTCCCCCCCCCGCCCGCCGAGCCCGCCGACCTCGTCTATCTTTGTTTCCCCAACAATCCGACGGGAGCAGTGGCCACGCGGGCGCAACTGGCCGGCTGGATTGACTACGCGCGGCGCCACCGCGCCGTAATCCTCTTCGATTCGGCGTACGAGACATTCATCCGCGATCCCCAGCTGCCGCATTCCATTTATGAGCTCGAGGGCGCACGCGAGGTGGCCATCGAGATCCGCAGCTTCTCCAAGACCGCCGGCTTCACCGGCACCCGCTGCGCCTACACCGTCGTTCCCCGGACCGTCATGGCCTGCGACGCCGCCGGCACCGCCCACCCGCTGCACGATTTGTGGGCCCGCCGCCAGTCGACCAAGTTCAACGGTGTCTCCTATCCGGTGCAACGGGCCGCAGCCGCCATCTATTCAGCCGAGGGCAAACAACAGACCCGGGCGCTGGCTGATTTCTACCTCGGCAACGCCCGCCTCATCCGGGAAGCGCTCACCCGGCTCGGCTTTCCCTGCGTCGGCGGCGAGAACGCACCGTACATCTGGGCCAACGTCAGCCGCGATTCCTGGGCCTTCTTCGACCTGCTCTTGAAAAAAGCCGGCGTGGTTTGCACGCCCGGCGCCGGCTTTGGTCGGTGCGGCGAGGGCCACGTGCGCATCAGCGCCTTCAACAGCCGCGAGAATGTGGTCGCGGCGCTCGACCGCATCGCCGCCGCGCTGAATCCTTGAGCGTGACCTGGCGCAGTGATTGACCTCCACGTGGCGCGGAGCTCTGGCCCGCGCTCAGCGCTCGATTGGGCGGGCGAGAGCGGATTAAACTGAACCGTGGCCGCAAACGCGAACGTAGCTGCGAGCGTGAGCGAGCGGAATGCTCATCCACTCGCTCACGCTCGCGGCCACACTTTTCCTGAAACTGCTCCAGCGCACCGCACGACCCATGCCCGGCATGTCCCTTCATTGGGCCATGTCCCGCAGGCTGCCGGTCATTCGACGGCGACGCTGCACCGGGCCGCCGCGTCGTGCACCCAGAAACGCGTGACGACGAGCCAGCCGTAGCGGATGTCATAGCCCCATTCCGTGTCGATCAGCTCCACCGGCCTCGGCTCGCCTTCCCGCTTCAAACTGGCTGCCTTGAGCCGGTCCACTTCTTCGTAGGCCAGCCGCCGGGCGGATTCGAAGGCCTCCTCGACGGTCACCGACGCTCCGCGCAGCACCGCCTGCTGGCGCGGCTGCCCTTCCGGCCCGACGTCGAGCGAGAATTGGAAGACGGAGAAGTCGCGGAGATCCGATTTGGCAGTGCTCATGACGGTCGCTCATGAGCCCAAAGCGTGCCAATAATGAATGTGTCCGGTTCTGCCCACGCAACCGCCAGCTTCACCGTTGCGGGCGAATCCCCACCGGCAGCAAAAGAAAAACCGCCGTTTCCAGGCGGCGGTTTTTCGCAGTTCTCCGCGCCAGGATGGAGCGGAGTTTCGATCCAGAAAGGGGTGACACCGAGATTCAGTCGGACCTGCGCCCGGCAGGCTCCTGCCGGCCCCGGGTGATTAGTGACCGGACAACGTCTTTTTCATGGAGACGCGACGCCCTCGTCGCGGATGCCCGGCGGAAACGCAGCGAAGGGCGGCGTGTCTTTAGATTGCTTCCGGCGATCAGCCGCCGGGCTTCGGCTCGGCGATCGAAAACACGACCGCGACACTCATGCGAACATTTACGGGCTTCCCGCCCTTCAATCCCGGCGAGAACGTCCACTGCCGCACCGCATCCATCGCCGCTTGATCAAATCTCCGGTCGTGGGCAACGATGAACTTCTCCTTGCCGACATCCATCGCCGCCTGGTCGGTGGAATCCACAACCTTTACCTCGGCCACTTTTCCCTGTTCGTCGACCACCATGCCGACGTTGACCGTATACGCGATTCCCTCTTTCAATCCTGTCTTCTCGGCCGGAAACATCGGCCTTGCCTGCGTACGAACGACGGGAATCTGATCGAGCTCCGAAAGTTCAAGAATCTTGCCCTCTGCCGGGCCGGCCGCGGTGTTGTCGGCGGAGGCAGGATTGGCTGGTGCTCCCGAGTTTTCGGCAGCTAGGCCCGTGGCGGAGGGAGCGGTTGCGACGTTCGGCGCCGCCGGGGTAGATGCCATCAGAGTGGCGAGGCCGAAGAAGCCGACCAGGGTACTGACCGTCAATGCGAGTTTCACGGGGGATTCCTTTCGATTTTGATGGTTGAGCACGGCCTGGATGCGGGATTGCAGCCGGAGCCGCGACATGCCTGACACCCCCGGGAGATTCAATCCGAGCGCGAACCGCATGGATTTGAACAGGCCGCTGGCATAGACGCGGTTTGCTTCCGTCAAGCGGAGCACACCGTCATCGCAGGCGCGTTCGCTCTCCCAGCGCAGCTGCCGGTCGAGCCACCATACAAGCGGATGAAACCAGAAAAGTGCCACCACCCCGGACTGGAAAAGCCGGAGCAGATTGTCGTGCCGCTTCACGTGCATGAGCTCATGCAGCAGCACCGCATCCACTTCCCTGTCATCCAACGCCGTGAACAGACCCTCGGGGACGATTACCCTGGATCGAAATAGTCCGGTCACGCCCAGCCAGCCGCTGGACGGAACATAACAACCGGTCACGCTGCCTCGAATGAGACCCACCCGGATCGCCAGTGCCTCCAGGCGCTCCTGGTGCTCCGCGGCGAACGGGACCTGCTTTTGCTTCACAGCCTGCATCCCTCTCAAGAGCCGGACCATTCCAGCTCCAAGCAACAGAATCGTTCCCACACCCCAGAGCAGAGTCAGAGCGGTCGCCGTCGGAAAATGCCGCACCACCGCTGAGGGTGTTCCGCTGTCATTGCCCGAAACGAAAAACACCGGCAGCCAGATCGAGCCAACCGTCCCCGGCAGCCAACCGCCGCCATGGGCAAGCCAGTGCGCCGGTCCGAACAGCGATGCAAGAAAACCCGCCGGCAGGATGAACCGCAGGAGAGCCAGGCATCCGGCGAAATGCCGCACCCGGGCCGACACCGCCGGCAGCCACACGATGCACAGGCTGATGACCAGCCCGAAGAGCGTGGCCTGCCAGAGGTGAAGTGCGGCCGCATGCAACCAGAGACTGGAGAGCGCATTCATCGCGTTGGTCGGGTCAATCCTGGCGCGCCGTCTTCCCTTCCCGCAGGAGCGCCTCGAGTTCGCGAAGCTCCTTCAAGCCAACCTTGCCCGACTCCACCAGGTGGGCCATGACCGGCTCCGCCGTCCCCCCGAGCCGCTGCACCAGGTCTTCGACCAGGGCGCCCACGGTGGACTTGCGCGAAACCGCCGGCGCGAAGACGTGCGCATTCCCCACCTTCTTCAACCGCTCCACCGCGCCCTTGGCCTCCAGGCGGTAGACGATCGTCTGCACCGTCGTGTACTCGGGCCGCCGTTCTTCAGGCAGGGCCTCACGAATCTGGCGCACCGTGGCCTGCTCCAGCCGCCAAAGCGGCTGCATGATTTCGAGTTCCAGACGGGAAAGGCTGATCTTGTTCTTCTTCACCCGATCTCCTATTGATGTGGTCATAAAAACTATGTTTGTAGTAAATGGCAAGAAAAAAGGGATCTCACTGGAGCGTTCGTAAGCTGACAAAGGCAACTTCAGGCGACCAGTCCTCCGTCCTGTCCGCCGTAGCCTTGGCGAAGGCTGGCCGCGCCTCCACCGTCAACCGGGAGATGCGCCAGACCGAAATGTCATCTATTAGTTGACATCGATCCCTGGCGGGACGCGGTCAAAATCGGCGGCGACGGAGGGGGGCCCGGCTATTTGGCGGATCCGGACGACTGGGTCGCACCAACCGCGGCCGCCGCTGGTGCCGGAGTTGATCCGGTAGGCGGCTGGGCGGGCGCGGAGGAAGCGGGGGGCTGGGCGGGCGTTGAGACCGCAGGCGCCGGCGCAGCAGGGGACTGGGCTGGCGTCGAGACAGCCGGCGGCGGCGTCTGGTCTGGAGCGGCGGGGGGCTGGGCGGGTGCAGTCGCAGCGCCTGGCTGCTCCGCCCTGCTCTCAACAGCAGCCTTCGGCGGTGAAACCGGGGCGCTGGACGGCGCCGCGGTCGGTCCCGCATCCGGTTTGGCCGCCACTACTTCGGCAGTCGGTTTCGCCGGTGCCGCTTCAACGGTGGGCGGCGGCGTTGACGTTCCAGCATCCGGCTTCGCCGGCACGACTTCGGCCGTCGGTTTCGCCGGTGCCGTTTCGGCAACTGGCGACGGCGTGACCGCTCCGGCGTCGGGCTTCGCCGCCACGACCTCGTTCGCAGGCTTCGCTGGCGCCGCCGGGGCGACTTCGGCCGCTGGCTTCGCCGGCATCTCAGCCGGCGGAAATGCGGGCTCGGCTGGCGGAAACGCCGGCTCCGGTTCCTTGGCTGGAAGGGCCACTCCAATGTTATGGCTCAAGCTGGCCAGCCCTTCGCTTAATTTCGCGGCCAGCTGCCCGCAGTCGCGACCATCCCAATGCAAACCCGCCGCTGTGAACCGGCCTTCCGCCACGGTGTTGGCGGCCGCAGTCGGAGCGGTGATCCGCCAGGTGGCCGAGCACAGCACCGCGCCGTCGGCCGTGCCCTCGCACGCCGACACCTGGACCAGGAGGTCGAAATCCCGCTGTTCCTCGGCCCGGAACGGTTGCGTCGAAATCCGCACCACGTTGGGAAGCAGCTGCAGGTTCTCCACGAGCACGCGCGCCACGCCCTGGTCAAGCGGCTCGCCCCAGCGCGCCAGGTCCAGGAAGGAGACTTCGTTCGCGTGGGAGCGGATGGCGAACGATTTGTTCCGGAGATACGACGGGATTTCCACGTTGCGCACTCCAAGCACCCACCGTTTCGCCGGCGCCGCCGCCTTTGCCTCCGGCCGGGCCGGGACCGAATTCAGCAGATAGTAGCGCGTCAGGTCGGGCTGCGCCGTCGGCAGGGGAATCGAACAGGACGTGAAAAGGCCCAGGCCCACCACCAGCAAACCGGCCAGCGGACCGGAGAGCCGGCGGCCGGTCAGGGCGGTCCGCCGGTTTGGCGTGCCCGCCGGGCTTCCGGCGGTGGAATTGCGAACAATGGCTTTGGAATTCATGTTTTCTCCCTGGGTTCGCGGCGAAAGGCTATTCCGATTTTCGCCCGGTGATGAGGGCGTTGGGGTGGCGTTCGAGGAAATCCGCGAGGCGCTCCACCGCCGCGGCGGCTTCGCGCAATTGTTGCATCGTCAGGCTGGCCTCCTCGCCCACTCCGCTCTGCGCCACGATGAACCGCTGGGCGCTCGCGGCTGCATCATTGAAGGCCGCCAGGGCCTTCTGGGCTTCCTTGAGCGTCTGCGCGAGCTGGTCGCTGGTCGGCTGCACCTGTTCGTCAATCCGGGCGACCAGACCGCGCAGGTCGTCCACGGCGGCGTTCAGGTTGGCCAGGGTCTGCTTGATCTCCGGGTCGGACACCATGGTCTGGATCGCGTCGGCCGTCTTGATCCAATGCTCGCTCAGGCCCACGGTATCGAGCCCCTGCAGCTTCTGATTCGCGATGGCCAGCGTAACATTGAGATTGCGCGACAGGCCGGCGAAATCGACCCGTTTCAAATTGGACAGGATCTCCGACAGGCTCGCCTGATATTCGGAGATGGCCGACGGCACGGCGGGAATGATCAGTCGCTTGTCGCCGGCAGCGGCGGTGCCGGCCGGGTACAGCTTCGGGTCCTTGAAATCGAGTTCGACAAACAACAGGCCGGTGGCCAGGCCGACGACCCCGAGCTGCGCCCGCAGGCCGCGGTCCACCATCGCCTGGAGCTTGGCCCGGTCCGAAACATCGATGGGCTGGCCCCGGTCATCGACGATCATGTTGCGGCTGAATTCGCACACGACCTCGACCACGGATGTGTTCGTGGCCGCGCTGTACCGGATGCTGATGTCGGCGACGCGCCCCACCCGTACGCCCCGCAGCTTGACGGCCGAGCCCAGGTCGAGCCCGTGGACCGATTCGTTGAAGTAGACGACAAACCGTTGCGGCTTGGAGAAGAAATGCAGCCCTCCAAAGGACAGCAACGCGACGATGCCGAGCAGCAACGCGCCCAGCACAAACACCCCAACCACCGAGGGACTGATTTTGGTTTTCACGAAATTGGCTTCCGGCAAGGCTGTTGAACCGGCTCTGTGGCGGCCCGACGGCCCGGGCCGGTTCGATTGATATTCTGGCGAGATTGGTTCGGCTGTCTAAACTTTCTCCTCGCCGCGGGTCAGAAATTCCCGGACCCGCGGATCGTCGTTCGAGGCGGCGAGCTCGCGCGGCCGCCCTTCGGCGATGATGCCGCGCGCCTCGCGATCGAGCATGATCACCCGGTCGGCCAGGGCGAAGATGCTGGCAAGTTCATGCGAAACGATGACCATGGTCGTTCCGAGCGTCTCGCGGACCTGCAGCACGAGGTCGTCGAGCTTTCGGGACGTCACCGGATCAAGGCCGGCGGACGGTTCGTCGAAGAAGACGATGCGCGGATCGAGGGCCAGCGCGCGGGCCAGCCCCGCGCGTTTGCGCATGCCGCCGCTGAGCTCGGACGGAAAATAGTCCTCGTACCCGGCCAGCCCGACCTGCGCCAGCTTGAGGCTCACGATCTCGTCGCGTTCGCGCCGGTCGAGCGTCGTATACTGCTCCAGCGGGAGCGCGACATTCTCGCGCACCGTCATCGAAGTCCAGAGGGCGCCGTTCTGATACAGCACGCCAAACGTCTTGAGCAGGTTGCGCCGCGCCACCAGGTCCGCGTCGGTGAAATTCTCCCCGAAATAGGACACCGTGCCCCGCGTCGGCTTCATCAGTCCGACGAGATGCCGCAGCAGGGTGCTCTTGCCGCAGCCGCTGCCGCCGATGACAAAGAACAGTTCGCCTTCCTGCACGGCAAAGGACACCCCGGTGAGGACGACCGTGTCGCCATACCGGCACTCGAGGTTTGCCACGCCAATCGCCGGCGGCGCGTCACCGGGCCCGGGCGTCTGCACCGCCTTCTCCTGGTTGGGGTTCATAGTCCCAGGACGTTGAACACCACCGCAAACACGGCGTCCGCCACGATGAGGAGCAGGATGCTCGTGACAACGGCGGAGGTCGCGGCCTGACCCACCCCGGCGGCGCTGCGCTCGGCCTGCAATCCGCGCAGGCAGCCGGCAACGGCGATGAGCATGCCAAAGGTGACGCTCTTGATCACACTCACGCTGAGATCGGACATGTTGATGATCGCCTGGGTTTCAATCCAGTAGGCGCTGGGCGGAATACTCAGCAAGGTGGCTGACACGACCATACCGCCAAGGATCCCGAGGCAGTTGGCGTACATGGTGAGCAGCGGCGTCATCAAGGTCAGCGCCACCAGGCGCGGGAGCACCAGGAAATCCACCGGCGCGATTCCCAGCGTTTCCAGCGCATCGATCTCCTCCCCCGCCTTCATGTTGCCCAGCTGGGCCGCGAACGCCGCTCCCGTGCGGCCGGCGACCACCACGCCCGTCATCACCGCCCCCATCTCCCGCAAGGTGCTCAAACCGACGATGTCGGCCACCCAGATGTCGCCCCCGAACTGGCGCAGGATGATCGCGCCGGTGTAGGCCAGCGTCAGGCCGACGAGGAAACTGCTCAGGCTGACGATCGGCACCGCCATCGCGCCACATTGCTGCATCTCGGCGAGGCAGTCGCCCCAGCGAAACCGGCCCGGGCGCCGGACCAGTCCGATCGCGCTAAGCGTGCATTCCCCGATGAACCGGGCAAAGCCGCGGATCTGTTGCAACACATCGGTCGTGGCCTGGCCCACCGTCGCAAAGAAATTCCGCGAATGATCCGTGTCCAGCCGCTGCTTCTGCGCCTCCTCCAGCTGTCCGACCAGGCGGCGCACCGACTCCGGCAATTCCGCCAGGTCACACGCCGCGCCGGCCTGGCGGCACCAGACGATCATCTCGTAGACGAACCGCACGAGCGAACTGTCCCACCGCTCCAGGTCGTTGACCCGGATGCGCACCACGCACGGCTGCTGTTTGCCGCGCACCTTCCGCCAGACGGGCAGCGGCTGAGTGATGCGCCAGTCGCCGCCCAATGTCACCACCAGGCCATCCCCATCAGGGATCGCCTCGGCGCGCGCAAGGAGTGGCATCGCGGTCATGGCCGCTACATTCGCCGGTTCCCCGCCACTTCACCAGAATTTTTTGCAGCCACCGCCCCGCCCGGGGACCGATCCAGTCCCGGCCGGCGCCCCGCTAATCATCGTTATCCTCCACCTCGGCGCCGGATCCCTCGCAGTCGGGGCAGGCGAGGCTGCCCGTTCCGTTGCAGGCCGGACAATGTTGCGCACCGCGAAGCGGTTCCACCGGTAGCTCGAGCTGGGCTTCATTGATTGTCCCCCGGCCCTCGCATTGCGGGCAGGCGATGGACCCTCGGCCGTTACAACGGGTGCAGGCAGGCATCAGTGTTCCTTGGTTGGTTGATTGGGATGATTCGAAGATGTTCCCCCGGGGCGGGACTGGCAACCGTCGATGTCCGGCCTATTTTCCGCGCTTCCCCTGTCTCGATCCATGTCTATCACTGTAGGTCTGTGGCTGGTCCTCCCCCATCGGTTGACACGCTCGCCGGCGTGCTCGAGCGCATTATCTTCCTCAACGAGGAGAACCACTACACTATTGCCGAATTCCGCCGCGAAGACACAAACGAAAAAACAACCATTGTCGGCGCCCTGCCCGGCGTGCAGTGCGGCGAGACCCTCCATTTGCACGGCCAGTGGACCCGGCACAGCCAGCACGGCGACCAGTTCAAGATCGAGTCATTCACGTCCGAGCTCCCGGCCTCCGTCTACGGCATCCGAAAGTATCTCGGCAGCGGTCTGGTGCCCGGCATCGGCAAGGTTTACGCCAACAAGATCGTCGACGCGTTTGGCACCGACACGTTTCGCGTGCTGAGCGAGGAGTCCGCCCGGTTGCGCCGGGTGGATGGAATCGGCCCGAAGCGGGCGGCTGCAATCAAGCAGGCCTGGGACGAACAGCGTCAGCTGCGCGAGATCCATATCTTCCTCCAGACGTACGGCGTGACGACCTCGCAGTGCGTCAAGCTCGTGGATCGTTACGGGGCCCAGGCGAAGGCGGTGCTGCTGGCCGAGCCCTACCGCGTGGCCCGTGAGATCGAGGGCATTGGGTTCAAGACCGCCGACCGGATTGCGATCAACCTGGGCTTCGCCAACGATGCGCCGCCCCGGCTCGATGCCGGCATCCTGTATGCCCTGGAGACCCTGCAGGAGGACGGGCATACGGCGTTCCGCGAGGCGGATTTGCGCGACCATGCCGCGGAGCTGCTGCAGACGCTCCGCGAGCGGATCGCCGCCCGCCTCGACGCCCTGGTCGCCGCCGGCCAGCTGGTGCGCCACCCGCCCGAGGGCGCCGGTCCGCCGCTGCCGGGGGCGGCCTTCCTCCAGCTGCCCGGCAACGACCGGGCCGAGCAGCGGATCGCGACAGTAGTGGCTCGCCTGATACGCGTTGGCTCGGGCCTGCCGCCAATCCGGGTCGAGGCGGCGATTGACTGGGCGCAGCAGCGCGCCGGCTTCGCCTTCCACGACCTGCAGGCCACCGCCGTCCGCCGCGCCCTCACCCACAAACTGAGCATCCTGACCGGCGGACCGGGCACGGGGAAGACCACCATCCTCCGGACGCTGGTCGAACATTCTGAAGGCCAAGCGGGTGCGCGTGCACCTCGCAGCGCCCACCGGCCGGGCGGCCCAGCGGCTGGCCGAAACCACGGGAGGATTCGCCTCGACCATCCATCGCCTGCTGAAATACGACGCCGCCAAGGGTGGATTCACCGTCAATGAATCGAGCCCGCTGGCCACGGATTTCCTGATTGTGGACGAGGCGTCGATGCTCGATGTGCGGCTCGCCGCCGCGCTGTTCAGCGCCGTGCCGTCGCGGGCCCACCTGCTGCTCGTGGGCGACATTGACCAACTGCCCTCCGTCGGTGCCGGCAATGTGCTCAAGGACCTGATCGCCGTCGGAAGCACGCCTCCCGCGGTGCCCGCCGGAGGCCGGGCGGGCCCGGCCCGCGGGGAGGAATCCGGCGACCGGGAATCGGACATCGCCATTCCCGTCACCCGTCTGACGGTCATCTACCGCCAGCAGGGGCAGAGCGCCATTGTCACCGCCGCCCACGCCATCAACGCCGGCGAACCGCAGCCCCCGCCCGTCTCCCCCGACGTCGCTTCCCTGCCGCCCCGCGGCGATCTTCATTTCGTTGCCGCCGACTCCGCCCAGGACTGCCTGCAGAAGGTCGTGGCGCTCTGCACGGAATTCATCCCGCAGCACTATCGCTGGCTGCACCCGGTCAACGACGTGCAGGTGCTGGCGCCGATGCACAAGGGCGTGGCCGGAGTCGCCAATCTCAACCAGCAACTCCAGGCGGCGCTCAACCCCGGCCGCCCGGGCGCTCCGGGGAGAACCGGTTCCAGCCTCCGCACCGTGGCGGGCGAATTCCGTCCCGGCGACAAACTCATCCAGCTGCGCAACAATTACGACAAGGGGCTCTTCAACGGCGACATCGGCACCGTCGTCTCCGTCGATTTGCCGGCGGGCGCGCTCACCGCCGATTTCGACGGCGACCGGCACGTCTTTGCCCGCGGCGATTTCGGCGACGTGGCCCTCGCGTACTGCATCAGCATCCACAAGAGCCAGGGCAGCGAATATCCCGCCGTCGTCATCCCGCTGCTGAAGGGCCATTTCGTGATGCTGCAACGCAACCTGCTTTACACCGCCCTGACGCGGGGCCGGAAACAGGTGTTTCTCGTCGGCGAGCCCGCCGCCTATGCGATGGCCGTGCGCAACAGCGAATCGAAGCTGCGCTGCACGCACCTGCGCGAAAAAATCCTGCAGGCCCTCCAGCCGGCGATTGCCTAGCGGAGCCGCGTTCGGCTCCGCCGGCGCGGAACGCCTGCCATGCCGCAGCCTTGCGCGAAGGCTGGCCGCGCCGCTACCGCTTCAGCCTTGAGCTTACGCCCTTTCTTCTGATGCTGCTGAACTCCCCCGACTTACCGGCATGAAGTCTACCCCCGCGGCCCGGGTCGCCCTCGTCTGCGCCCTCTACTGCCTCCTTCACATCCTGACCGACCGGATGGCCGGCGCCTTCGCGCTCAGTCCCCACGTCGCGATCTGGTACCTGCCCGCGGGTCTGGCCCTCGCCCTGCTCACCGTCCTGGGGCCCGCATACTTTCCCGTGGTCCTGGCCGCAGACTTGCTGGCGACGTTGACCTCCGCGGGCGCGGTGCCCTGGTGGCTGAAGATCCTGCTGTCGGTCATCCTCGCCGCCAACTACGCGGGCATCGCCTGGTGCATCCGGCGGCTGGTCGGCCCGGCACCCCTGCTGCGGGATTTTCGAGAAACCTTGATCGTGCTGCTGGCGACCGGCGCTGCGCCCGTCGGTTCCGCGATCGCCAGCGGCTGGCTGCTGCAAGCCAATGGTCTGGTCCCGCCGGGCGGATTCTTTACGCTGATCGCGCAATGGTGGGTGGGCGATGAAAGCGGCATTGTCACGGTCGTGCCGGTCATCATGGTCTTTGTGGCGCCCTGGATCGAGGGGCAGCCGGCGCAGCGTTTTCGGCGGCGGCCCTGGCGAAAATGGGCGGTGATCGTCGCCCAGGTTTTCGCGCTCCCCGCCTGCCTCTGGCTCGTGTTCAGCTCCGACTGGCTGCTGGACCACCACGCCTTCTACCTGTGTTTTCTCCCGCTCGTCTGGGTTTGCCTCAAGCACGGCCTTGCCGGGGCCGCGCTCGCCACTTCCGGGCTGACCATCAGCGGTCTGGCCGAGCTGCACCTGACCCACGCGCCCCCGCACACGTTGGTCGATTTCCTGCTTTTCGAACTCGCCGTGGCGATGGTCGGGCTCGGACTTGGCGCCACCGTCACCCGGCGGGCCCGGGCCGAGGCCCGGCTCGCGGCCAGCGAGGCCCGCCTGGACCGGGTCATCGACGGGGCCCAGCTTGGCCTGTGGGATCGCGACATCATCTCGGGCCATCTCACCTTCAACCGGCGGTGGACGGAGATGCTCGGCTACCAGCTGGACGAGGTGGAACCGCACGAACGATCCTGGCAGCGGCTCATCCACCCGGAGGATTTGCCGCGGGTGACCAGCGCGCTCGAATCCCACCTGAAGGGGCAGACTCCCTTCTACGAGACCGAACACCGGTTGCAGACCAAGGACGGCGGGTGGAAATGGGTGCTCACCCGCGGCTCGGTCGTCCAACGGGATGACCAGGGACGCCCCCTGCGGGTCTCGGGCACGCACATCGACCTCACCGAGCGGAAGCGCGCGGAAGCCGAGCGCCACCGCCTCCTCGAGATCATCGAGGCCACGACGGACTACGTCGCCACGATGGATCTCGAAGGCCGGACCATCTACGCCAACGGCGCCCTGCTGCGCCTGCGCGGTTACGCCGGTCTGGCAGTCGCCCGGGGCCGGCCCCTGTCCGACAACCATCCCGACTGGGTCGTGCAGCTGTTGTTCCGCAATGCCATTCCCGCCGCCCGGGCACGCGGTTTCTGGCACGGCGAAACCACGATGTTCGACCGGGAGGGGCGCGAGTTTCCCGTGTCCCAGGTCCTGCTCGTGCACCGCGATGACGACAACCAGCCGGCGTTTCTCTCGACGATCATCCGCGACATCTCCCGCCAGAAGAAAGCCGAGGTCGACCGGATGGAGACCGAGCGCCGGATGTTGCAGGCGCAGAAGCTTGAGAGCCTCGGCGTGCTCGCCGGCGGCATCGCCCATGATTTCAACAATCTGCTCACCACCATGCTGGGCAACTCCAGCCTCGCGCGCCTGGACCTGCCGGCTGAATCGCCGGCCCACCAGTCGCTGGGCCAGATCGAGCGCGCCGCCGTCCGCGCGGCGGAACTGTGCAAGGAGATGCTCGCCTACTCGGGCCGCAGCCAGCTGGCCGCCACCCGCGTCAACCTGAGCGCGCTCGTCGAGGACACGACCCAGCTGCTCAACGTGTCGATCAGCAAGAAGTGCGTGTTGAAACTTGAGCTGCACCGCCCGCTGCCCGGGATCCTCGCCGATTCCACCCAGATCCGGCAGATCATCATGAACCTGGTGATCAACGCGTCCGATGCGATCGGCGACCGCAGTGGTCTCATCCGCGTCTGCACGGGCCTCATGCGCGCCGAGCGAAACTATCTTGAGGAAACCTTTCTTTCCCCGGACCTGCCGCCCGGCGACTACGTCTTCCTGGAGGTCAATGACAATGGCTGCGGCATGGCGCCCGAGGTCAAGGCGCGCATCTTTGAGCCGTTCTACTCCACAAAATTCGCCGGCCACGGGCTCGGACTGGCCGCCGTGCTCGGCATCGTGCGCTCCCATCACGGGACCATCAAGGTCTACAGCGAGCCGGGCCGGGGTGCGACCTTCAAGCTGCTGTTTCCCGCCATCGCCGAGGGTTTCCCCGAGTCGGAAAAATCCGTCGACAAGGTCTCCGCCTGGCGCGGATCCGGTCTCGCCCTGGTGGTCAACGATGAAGAAACGGTGCGGGCTGTCACGGCGCGCACCCTGGAAAGCCTCGGCTTCACGTCGCTCACGGCCGCCGACGGAGCCGAGGGCGTGCGCCTGTTTCGCGAGCACGCCGGCCAGCTGCGCCTCGTGCTCCTCGACCTGACGATGCCGCACATGAACGGGGAGGAAGCGTACCGCGAACTGCACCGGATCAATCCGGCGGTGCCCGTTGTGCTCATGAGCGGATTCACCGAGAAGGACACGATCGATCGTTTCGCCGGCAAGGCGCTCGCCGGCTTCATCCAGAAGCCCTTCGCCCGCGATCACCTGCAGGAGAAACTGCACGCCGTGCTGGGCCAATCGTCATCCTAATATCGGCAGTTCGTCACGGAGCGCCTGCGCTCGACCCGTGACGATTCCACCCCGCGCCTGCGCCGCCCAATCCGCCCATCCGCATTGATCCCGCCATGACCGTCTGGCCCGTCTCATTCGTTCGCATCGACCAGGAAGTGCGCGGACCGTTCACGCCGGAACAACTGCGGGCGCTGGCCGAGCGGGGCCTGATCACGCTGGAAACCGAGGCGGCCGCCGGTGCCGCCGGCCCGTGGATGAAGTTTTGCGAGAGCCAGGTTGGCGTCGATTTCTTCGCGAACCGCCCCGGAAGCGAATTCAAGCCGGAAGGCTTCGAACGGGTGAATCAACGGGGAGGAACGCCGGTCGATCACCGCGAACTGATCGCCGCGGCCAATCGGCCGCCACCGCCAGCCGCCGGTTCCCCGGCACCCCCGGCCACCACTCCCAATCAGATTTTTGAGATCCTCCAGCTCAATCGGGAGCATGAAATGCGGGCCGGGCTGCACCAACTGTCCGTCCAGCCCCCGCGATCCAACCGCCGGCGGTTCGACTATTGGATTCTGATGGCCGTCGGGAACGGTTTCTTTGGCTCGACCCTGTGCCTTGGCTGGAGCAATGCGCCGGTGATGGTCTACAGCATCTCGGGCATGGTTATCTTCACCGCTGGCGTCACTTGGGTCATGTATGGCGTGATGGACCGTTACTGAGGGTCCGCCAAAGAGCCTCCGTGGATCGCCGCGTTAGGAGGCAAGGACGCGACTGGCACCCGTTGCAGGATTGGCTGTCGGAGACGCAGCCCGCCGCATCAGGGAATTGAAATTCCGCTGCAACCGCTTGGTCGAAACTCGAAGGCGCAGGGTACGCCGCAGGAAGCCGCGGTTGGCGGGATGATCGTGGAACTCGTCGATTTCGTGCTCCAATGCGCGCAGCTCCGTCAACCGGCCCGCTCTGGAAATCAACTCGTAGTCCGCCTTGAAAAAGCCGGGCCAAATGATGGCGAGCAAAGGCCGGAAAAACCGGGCTCGAGGATAGAGGCAACACCGCAGCATCGCCTTGTTGAACCGCTGGGGCGGCAATCGGCGCTGGCTGCAAAACAGTTCGGCGAATGTCTTGTCCATGGTCGATCGGAACGGGAATGGCGCGACCCAACTCGGAGCCACACCAGCGAGCGCGAGGCTGCAAACGAAACCCATTGTCTCCGAACCGGACGCGATATCGATAATATCACAGTCTGTTGATTCCGCAAGTCCTGCTCCGAGGTCGATCGGTAAACAGGCATGCGGCCGCAAGACTTGTCCTCTTCGGATTCGTCAGCTTATTCATTCTGAACGCTTTGTGCCAACTTGCATCGGCCGCTCCTCAAACCCTCGTTTCAGATCGATTCTCCGGGTGAGGTCGTGGAACCGCCCATCGGTTTCGGTTGTCAGCTGGCTGCGCCGCAAGCACCCGGCTTCGGTCAACCGAATCAACGTCCGGCCACAATCAACAAGACTGAATCGCATGTCCGACGCTTCGCCTGTCGAACTCCCTCAACCTCCGTCTCTCGACTTGTCCGTTCCCTCGCTGTCCGGATCCTCCGGCTCGCTTTCCCTATATTCCGCAATTGCGTGGCGCACCCAGCCGCACCGGACACTCAACGGAGCCTACAAACGCGCGCTCTTCGTTGTCCGCAGCTATCTTGGCCGTCCGCATACCGACGCATGGTATCGCTGGCTGCGCAGTCCCCTCATGGCGGCAATTGCCGAGGCGAACCCCTGCCTTTACAAGAAGATCGTTCGTCCCTACCTGACACCAAACTGCACCAGATTCCAACAGATCGCGATGATCCGGGCGCATTACGAGTTCCTCGCCCGGCATATGTCCCATGCAGACATCGTCGCTGTATCCAGCATGCCCGGACTGCCGCTCCTGAAGATCGCCGGCAAGGATGGCGAACCATATCGGGTCGTCCTGCAAAGTGAGAGCAAGTTCAACAAGGAAGGCGAGATCACCCTGGCTCTCTACTCGCAGCAGCACAATGTCCGGGTCTACAGCCTGACGTTTCTGGTCGCGTCGCACGACGGAACCTGCCCCGTCATGATAATCGGGGCTACGCAGGGGCTTGATCGGGGGGTGTCGAAGGACATCATCAAGGATGTTGCCAGGTCGCTCCACGGGCTGAGACCCAAAGCTTTGCTTTTTCATATGGCCCAGGTACTCGCCCAGTCGTGGAACCTCCGGGCCATCCGGGCGGTGAGCAACACGCTCCACATTTCGAACCACCGGGACTATCGCTTCAACCGCTCCCGCCAGGCGTTCCTGAACTACGATGAATTCTGGACAGAGTGCCAGGGCACATTGCGCACCGACGGTTTCTTTGCGCTCCCGCTCCAGCACGCCGCGCGCCCCCTGGAAGAGATCAAACTGAACAAGCGTTCCCTCTACCGGCAACGTTACGCCATGATGGCAATCCTCGCCTCGGAACTGAAGGCGGTGGTCGCCGGTTTGAAGGCCAGGAGGGATCCCCCGCATGAACACTCCCGCCTTCATGCGGCGCGCCATCGGCCGCTCATCGCCTCCGCCTGATCAAGCCTGCGGTCTGCACTACCTGACGTGCCATCCGGCCTGTCCTCCACAGCCTGAAGGGCGACGTAGGAAGCTCTGCTTCGCTCCGCCAGGCGGAGCTTCGAAGGGCGCCATCCCTCGCTCCTCCAATCTGACTGATCAAGGCCTCCGTTTCCTCCATTTGGCGTGCCATCCGTAGCTCCGCAGGAGCGAAGGATGGCGCGGTGGGCGGGGCTCGAACCCGCGACCGACGGTTTGGAAATCCATCTTTCGCATGAGCGAGGACTTCTTTCTCCTCCTATGAGAAATGCACCGAAATGCACGCGAATGCGATTTGAGGAGATCTTTCAGGCACCTATCTGCCACCGATCTCACACAAGTCACTCATGCTTGCGACCGTGAAGCATAAATCCAACAAGACCGCGCCAAGCCCTTTGTTTGTGCATCAGTGGCGCTTATTCCGCGGTCGTTCCGCCGTTCTCTCCGGGATTTGCTGACGAATCAAAAACGAACATGCCAGACGTTTCCCGCAAGGTTCTTTCAATCCGGTTGAAACCGGGATCGTAAAAAGAACGTCTAACGTGAAAACCATCCGGCCAATCGCTTGTTGTCGCTGGATGATTTCCGATTTGCGACGATAGTACCGAATAAACCAGTCCCGGCATGAGAGACCAGCCCTGCGTTATTGATCGGTGGCCAAGGTATGCGTTGCCTGCGCTCGACATCTCGCCCGTGCGGATAATCGGCTTGATGGTGCTGGCACTCCTTTCCGGCTGGTCGTTGATGGTAATCTACCTGCTCGCCTGCGGCGAGGATACGCCCGATGCATTCATCCCTGTGCTCCCATGGCGGCTGGCGCGACACGTGGAGCCCGAGCACCCGATCATCCTACCCTGGGCTGCCGCCGTACGAACGGTCACTTCGGTTCCCGCAGAACAGGTCGCGGTGGCAGAACAGGCGGTGTGGCATCTGGTTCCGTATTGGGACGCCTACGAGACCTGGGGCTGCAATAGCTGCATCCCGAGCATCGACCAAATGATCCGGCAGGCGCGCAAGAACGGCTGGCCTTCGCTTCGCGGGAACTGCGTCACCCAGTCGATCCTCCTTTGTTCGCTCCTGCGATCGCTAGGCCACAACGCATGGATCGAGGCCACACCGCGCCACGCCTGGGTGCAATGCCGGGTGGATGGAACGATCGTCGATCTGCTTTATCCGGCAACAGGACAAACCGCGCGCGACGCCGACCTGCCCCGCATTCCCCTTTCTGGAAGCGCGCTCGCCGCTGCCAGGCTCCTCGGTGCGGATGATCGTGGACGGTTCGATTCGACCAAACTCCTGCCAGAAACCGACCAGTCGATCCCCTATTTCTCCGAACCGCTGATCCTGCTGCTCAATGCGCCCCTGCTGCTATTCTGGATCTGGATGTTTCGATCCTGGGATCGAATGACTGGAAACTCCCCCCGCCGACCTTTGCCCGCAGCCATCCGGCCGAGGCTTGTTCCAGGCGGACTCTTCGCGGCCCAGACCGACGATTTCTGAGCGACGCCACCAGTGTGAGGGTCAACGAGACCGATCGAACAGGGTCAGGCCTTGGGCCTTGGGGCGGGCGGGAACGGGAATGATTACCGAGATCAAGAGCTATTGCGCGCCAGCTGAGAACGGCATCCGTTGACAAAACCGGTCGTCACTGGACCTCTGTGCCGACAGCGGTTTGCTGCGAGGTTAGGAAAGTCCTTGCGGGGCTGCCCTCCAGCAACTTTCGATGTTGCGCCGTGCACATGGTGATGATCGAGGAGGCTTTCAAGCGCAATTCCGCGTCGTGAGGCGGAGTGTCTTCGAATCCCGTCTGGCCGGGTACTTCCATCCGATTCCCCTCGCTGATTTGGACATTTTGAGCCAGCGAGAGGCTCCTGTTTGTTCAGGGATGCGCGGAACCTAAATCTTGTCGGTGTGGAGACCTGCTGCACGCGCCAATGCAAGTAGCCTTCCGTCGCATGTGAGAAATGTCTTCACGTCAAGGCTGACCGCAGCGGCGACATGCAACAAATCCAGGGTACGCACCCCAAGGGCGGCTGCATGCTTCTCGCTGAGTTCGTCGGCGATCATTAGCACGTCGGGCCAAACGAGCGGTGTTTCGACAAGATTGCCGACTGCGAGGTCCGCCGCGATTTTATCAAGCGCACGCTTCGCCGCCAGGGCATCGCAGTTTCCACGCCAAACAGCAAGGCGAACCGCGTTGCGCAACTCGCATCCCTGCCACGACGTCAAGGCAAGGCTTGCGGGATGGCCTTTCAGGTAGGCAACGGCTCCGGCCGTATTCGCGTCGTGCAACACGAGAGAGAACAGAAACGATGTGTCCGCGTAGATCATCGGCCTGTCAGTAGCGATGACGATCCTCGGCGAGCATGTCAGCACCTGACACAGGGAGCATCGGCAACTGTTGCAGCTCCGCAAGCCGTGCGTCCAGGTCAGCCCACGGATGCAAACGGCGCGACCTCTTCTTGACTACCGGGGGCGTCAACGTGGCCACCACCTTCCGGCGTGACGTTATATCAACAGTCTCGCCGTTGCGAATGAGCCGGAGGACCGAGGGGAACGCGTTACGAATCTGTCGAACGGTGGCTGTTTTCATGTCTCACCAATAAGTCTCACTAAGTCCCAATGTCAAGAGCATCAGTCGGCGTTGACCGTTGATGCGACACCTGCCGGCATCGGGCCTTGATCTGGCCAGGATTCAGGCACTACCCCGGCGTTCAAAACGCAGATTCCACCGGGATTCGAACCCAGTGCCGTGCCGTGTTCGCCGAATCCGGGCCGAGTGCGGCGCGGGCACTGAAACACGAGGGAGCCTAAGGTCCGATCGCATCGATTGGAACAACGAGCTGTTTGGCCTGTATCAAACCACGATAAAGGGCGCCCTCGCACGGAAGGAGCGGAAACAGTGCGAGGATCAAAACCTGCTCCGTTCCTCTTTGAGCGCGGTTTCGCGGCAGCCATTCATTTCGCCGCCGCTGGAGCCGGTGTTGGCGCAGGTTCCTGCGCTTGAGCGGGGGCCGGCGCCTGCGCGGGCGAGGGAGCCGCCGGTTTGGGCGGCGGTTTCAACATCACCGGCCGTCTCTCCGCCTTCGTGGCGGCGCGGACGAGATCGCGCAATTCCGAGTAAGCCTTGTGGTCGAGCACCCCGCCATCGATCCGGACGTCGATCTCCTCCTGGATGACGCCATCCTGCTCTGCATAGTGCATCGAGCCTTCGCCGGCCGCCGTCTTCAGGGACCAATCCTGAGGAATCTCCGTGACCTTCCAGCCGGCAGGCGCGGTCAGCTTGATTTCCCGGCGCGTCGAGATCGGTTTGACGGCCAACCAGCCTTCGACCTCGCCCTCCCATGGATCCAGGGAAGGAATCGCCGACATGACGTCCGTAGAAACATACATTCCGCCAGAGGTCCGCTTGCCCAAGTATTGCGCATCGAAACTCGCATGCAGGCTCCAACGATGCGCCTTCGGATCACTCGAGTCCTCCCACGACAGGTTTGAAATCAAAGGAACCCGGCGCTGGACTCGCCTCTCGATCCTGGCCGTTCTTTCCTGCCTGGAGACCGTCTCGTCCGCGTAGATCGCATCCGCCGCGCCCAAACCCAGGCAGTCGTCGGTGTATTCGATCTTCGCCGAACCGTCTCCCGCAAGCCCGGCTGTCAGTTTCCTCGAGATCATCTCATCGGCCGGCGGTCGCATCGGGATTGTCACGGCCGATGTCACATCCGGGGCCAGCA
>CAWDQK010000106.1:0-36925 GCA_963804395.1 uncultured Verrucomicrobiae bacterium
GTTCTATGCCCTCTGGTTGCGTCCGTATTGCTGTCGAATTCCTTCAGCCGGCTCTCGTGCGTGAGCATCCGGTCGCGCGGGGTTTGCGGCGTCGAGTTCCAGCTTCCCGCGGAGTTGTACCACAGCAGGATCGAGACCTGGTGGTCGCGGGCATAGTCAACCAGCTCCTTGACCTTGTCGTATCCGATCTGCGTGTCCCATAGAGCGTCGATCAGACAATAGCGCCAACCCATGTCGGCCGCATAGTCGATGAACTTCTTCTGCACCTCGTAGGTCGTGTTGCCATCTCCGAGCAGCGGCCAGCTCCAGGCCGCCTTGCCGGGCGAAATCTTGGCGTCCACCGGCCCGGCCGGCGGCTCCGCGAGATCAACCCCGAGCATGGACTCGGCGATCGTCTTGAGGCTGCCAACCACCAGGATGCGCCAGGGCGTCATCCACGGAAGCGTCGACTGGGGGCTGGCAACGCCGCCCGGAAAGACCTCCCGCGGATCCGCAAAGCCGACCGAGTATTCTCCGTCCGGCGATTCCGACCGGAGACGCGTGCCACAGTAATTCCGCGGCAATGATCCTTCGCTCACCAGCAACCAGGTCTCCCCGGAGCGAAATAGCGCCGGGTACACCCAGCCCGCGCCGGTCGGCGACGGCGTGCCCACCGCAATGTCCTTCTGGTAGTATTCCTCGTACGAAGGATTCGACTCCTTCCAGCCGCTCTTGGCCACGGCGATCGGCTGCAGCCAGGCCCGCGTGCCCGGCAGGAAGTGGAATGACGACACCTCTTCGCTCAGCCGGTGAACGGCGGCATCGGTTTCGGGGAAAAGAAAGCGAAACGCCAGGCCGTCGTTGGAGACCTGGAAGATGATGTCCATCTTGTGCCCGGAGTCGGTCTGGAGGTGAAAGACCCGCCGGTTGGCCGCGTATAGGTTCACCCGGCGCTTCGCCGTGAGAATCTCGTAACGATTCTGCATCGGCTCCGCTCCGGAGGCGGAGACAAGTTTCAAACCCTGGGAGAAATCAGCATCGTCGCGGATCAAACCAAGACGGGAACTCTCCAACACCCGCTTTCCGTAGAATTGCACCGCGTAACGCGGCAAGCCAGCCGCATCGAGCTCGAATTCCACGACCAGCCGGCCGTTGGGACTTGGGATTTGCAGCGGCTGGTCTTGAGCAAATGCAGGCCAGGCTGCAAACCGGGACACAAGCAGCCCCAGCAGGAGAACTCGGGGCACCGCGCAAAACTGGAGAGGGTTGAGACGTTGCATGACGAATGATCGACCACGGGTGTTCGGGTTGATTGGTGGCGCAATTGATTAGTTCCATGCCAGGCGATCAGCTCAAGGTCTTTGTGCCGGTCCGGCCGCCTGGGCAGGCCCGAGGGGACCCGGCGACTGTCTCAGGTATTCCGGGGGAGGTTCAGGATGCGCCGGGTCCATCTCCTTGAAGTCGTCCACGACAAAACGCGCCAGTGCCGGGACATTCCTTCTGATGCCTCCGACGATCAGCTTGGAGAGCAGATAACCGCCGTAGCCGGTCAAGTGGGTCTGGTCGGCAAACGCTTGGCCCACATTCGGCCCCAGCGCCGTCCAAAGTTCCTTGCTCAACGCCCATTGATCGATGAGCGGGACCTTTTCCTGCTCGGCGACGTCGCGCATCGCACGGGCCCAGCGACCCACCGAATCCCCATTGGCGCGGCGTTCCATTGGCGTGACGAGGACGGGTGTGGCCCCGCGGCGCCGGGTTTCGGCAGTGAATACGCGGAGGTAGGCGTTGAAGGTCGTCCCCGGCTCGGTGTAGCTCTGAGGCCATTGTGCCTTCGAATCATTGTGCCCAAACTGGATCAGGAAGAAGTCGCCCGCCTTCAACTGACTGAGAACCTTGTCCATCCGCAGTCCGGTGATGAAACTCTTGCTGGTTTCCCCCCCTTCAGCGCTGTTGCAGACTGCGACCTCCGGTTTGAAGAACTGACAGAGCTGAGTCGGCCAGTTTCCCCCCGGGCCATGCCGCGGGTCGCCGACTGTAGAATCGCCGGCGATGAATACCGTCGGCACGATATCATCCTTCACAATCTCCATCGCACAGAGGCAAGGCCGGAGGTTGTTGAACTCGATGGTGAGTTTCTCGTCCCAACACCGGGCTTCCGCCTCCCCGGCGAGGAACATGTGGACTGCCGTTCCCCCAGGCGCGTTGGGTGGCGGTGGCGGGAGTTGCGGCCGCCGCACGTTGGCATAGAAGGTCCGCGTTTCGAATTTTCCGGCCAGGGTGACGATGTCCGGCGCCATCAGGTGGCCCGCCTCGGTGCGGATCGTCGTGCGCGATCCGCCCTGCGCGTCGCCCAAGGTGACGGTGATCCGGTAGTTTCCCTCGGGTACCTTGACGGAAAAGAAGAACGGCGGATCGTCCGTCGTCACAAATCCGTCGGTCATCGCATCGCCGCCGCCCCGTTCCACTCCGACAGGTTTGGAGCCGAAGTCGAATCCGTAGCCCCGCCCGGACGAATAGGTCGTCTCAGGCAGGACCTTCACGTATCCGTCGCGCGCCCGGCCGGGGCCAAAATCAAACTTGAAATCGGCGGGGACCGGGCGCGGGGGCGCCACCGTTGCGGCCTCAATCGGCCCGCCAGATTCGAGCGGAGCGACGGCTACATCCGGGCCAGCCATCGGGATCGCCGGAGCTGCCGTGGTTGCACGGGTACTCGCCGCCCGACCGCGGGCTAGAGACATCAGCAGCAGGACCAGAACGAGGGGGCTTGATCGCACGGGCCAGATGGTGAACGCAGGCACGATCCTGGTCAATGGATCGCATCGGCACCGCAACACTCGCCAGCAGGCCTCACGCAAAGACCCATGGGCTGAGAGAACCAATCTCCGCAGATCAGGCGGCCAACCTGAACCAGAGGGGACAACGGCAACCGAACCACCGGCGCACGGCCGGCCCGTTACCGGCGGTTGGCCGACGCCTCCTGCGTCTGCTCGATCTCATTGCCGATGGCCCAACCGGTGATGCGGTCAACGAAGACCAGCGCGCCAGATATCTTCCCGGCGCTCTCGCGCAAATCCAACGGCAGTTCAAGACGCCGTGCGCGTCCATCGAGCCAGCGCTCGTCCCGGCGGATCGAATCCGGCGCGGATGCCAGCCCACCCAGAATCTGCCAGCCAAAGCGGGACGCCGCGCGTTCCGGCGGCTGGCCGCTGGCATCCGTCGCAGCCGGAGCCGCCGCCGCCCAATACCAGCAACGAACTCCCCTGGTTGCCCTGATCGTCATTTCTCCCTGGTGCACCGAGATGCTCGCGATCACGCGATCTCCAATTCCGCACAGGACATAATCGGCCTTCGCCGGCGGATTCCCGCCGGGCCAGGAAATCTCCGCCCGCAGTCCGTCCACGGTGGCGCCAGTCTTTGGGTCGGCCGTCGCTTCGCGCCAATGCAGTGGTCGTTTCTCTCCAACGTCGGCCGGGGAGCTCTCCACCAGCCAACCACTCCACAGCGTCGGATTCTTGAATGTCTCGGGCATCCGGTTCTTCCGCTCGAGCAAAGATCGCTCACGCAGACTCTCGATCCCGTCATCCTCGCCTTCACGCACCGGCCGGGTTGGCAGAATCGAGTCGCGCACCAACTGCGGTTGCCACGGCGAAATCCGGATGCGCCGTCGCTGAACCAATCCTTCGCCCGTCGCCGTCGTGTCCGCACTGCCGGCCGGCGAGTCAACTAATGAAGACGCCAGTACCTCACTCACAGGCCCTTCGCCATCGGTGTGATTGCCCTCTGTTGCTGCAGCCATTTCCAAGGCTTCGCCGGGGATCGAATGAACAACGGGCACCGGCGCACCCGGGACTGGCGGACTCTTGCGCATCTCCGGCTGAATCATCGGCGCAGTCGGTGTGTTACTCGCCCCGGCTGAAGCGACATCAGCAGGTACATCGGCCTGCACCGGTGCTGCCCGTTTGGATTCGTGCGAGCGCACCACTGCTTCCTGCTTCACGGAGTCGTGATCCGGCGAAGGCGCTTGCGCAGATGCCACCGCGTCCTTGTCCGGGGCATCGACGTCCGATGCAGAATCGGCGGGCGAAGCAGCCGGCGAAGCTGCAACCGGCAGTGCCATTCCTCGATCGCCCGCTCCGACCGGGCTGGATGCCCCCAAGGCACCGTCCCGGCGGTCCGAAGCGCCTGTCTGACCTGGTGATTCGCATCCAGGCTCGGCTGATGCCTTTCCCGGCTGCGGCCGGTCGGCTGGCGAAAATTTTCCAGCCGCCCCGCCCGCCGGCTGGGCGCGATTCGCCAGATGAGTTCCAGAGCGCCCCGAGATCGAATTACCCGCGCCCGCGGAATCTGGCAAACCGTCCGTGTCGCCAGCATCCGCGGTTTGTTTTCCTGCAAAATCAGTCTGCGGTTCTCGCGCGACTTTTCCCGATTTTGCTCCCGTCGGCGCCGCTCGGGGTCCAACCCGCGGATTGGCCGGCAATGCCGCGATCGTTCCGTCACCGGCCGCCGGGGTAGCAGCCTTTGGCTCCGCGGCGTTGGCAACCGGAGCCACGACTGCCTTCTCTGCCGGCCCCGGTCTGGCCGGCTTCGCCGTCTTCCGGACCGGCGATGGCCGGCTCGGATCCAGAGCCTCCTTTGATGCTTTGGGCCTCGTCGCATCCGCATCCGCGACCGGCGGGGCTGTGTTGTCCGGAGAGTCGTTCGCCGAGGCTGCCGCTTCCGTCGTGTCGCGCTCCGGTTTCTCCTGATTTCGGTCTGCGTGACCCGGCACTGGATGATCCGGCCGGCGGTCGGTCGCAGGCTCACCGAGCTGACCGCCGCCGGAAACCGCCGCTGCGGCCGACACGGGTCCGCTTTGCGACCCTAAGGATCCGGCCGTCCCCGGCCGGTTCTGCGTGGACCTCGACAGCGGGCTCCGCGTCGGACCAGTGGACCGATTTCCGATCCGTCCGAGATCCGAGGCCCTCGCGGATGAAGGCAGGCCGCTGCCCCCGATTTTGCCCGAGAACTGGCCGGCGGCAAATGAAGAACCTCCAGCCGCAACGTCGGGCTTGAGGTCGTCGGCATCCCACCACTGCAGCGCCCACCAAACGCCGCCCGCGATCAAAACAATGGCTGGCGCAAGCATGATCGCCCATCGCCAGCGTCGCCGGGGAGAAGCGTGATCCGTGCTCGCCTTCTCTTCTGCGTCTGCGGCAGAACCCGTCGTCCTGGCCGAAATCGCTGCCAGCCCTTTGGTCGGATTCGCACCGGTCGCAACGGTGACCGATGTGCTCCGCAATTCGAGGTTGGTGATCGACGCATGCTCCACGATCGCCGTCACTCCGCTGACCGGGAAATCCACCCGGTCGGAGATCACGCGGACCCGGTGGGTTCCCGGACCGATCTTCTGGAGGCGGAAGGCACCGGACGCATCGGACCGCGTTCGCGCGAGACAAACGCCGGTCCGGCTTTCGATTACTACTTCGATATCCGCGGCTCCATTCTCCCCGACCACCACGGTGCCGCTTACCTCGAAATCGCGGGCATCCGGATAACGCGGCCGCGCCGGAATCGATGCGCCCCAACTGTGGATCATCAATCCGGTGTCGGTACGACACGCGTAACCCGCCAGCCGGGCATCGGTTTTTTCGATCAGTTTTGTGACGATCTCATTGACCCGCACGCCTAGTTGTTCAGCGCCCTCTCCGGCACCAGGGCCAGCCGGACTCTCCGCGCGCAATCCGGAAGCATCCAGGTTTTTCGCAAAGGCCCGGTTGGCGTGTGCCAGCCGTTCGCGCACCCCGGCCAGCTCCGAAGCCGTCAGCGGATCGCTTTTGGCGGGTTCCCGCCAGTTCCAGGAAACACCGCCTTCATCGGGGCGTCGCTGAGGAGCCAGCAGGATTCCTTGAAAATCACGCGCCAGGAGCTGCCAGTATTGAAAGACGGTACGGTTGCCGACCTTGGCGATAACCGCCTGGTCGACCCCAAAACGGATTTCAGCCGTCACCCGCCGCGGACTATCGCTCTCGCTCATGTCTGTCGCTTGCCGTGTCGCGGCCGGTTTCACCGGTTGGAGCCGTCAGAAGCGTTGCCAGGCGCCAGCGGTACGTTTGTCCAACCTCGATCCGGACCGAAAATCGGCGCACCGAGTCGGTGCCTGCGTCAACGGTCAGCAGAGTCTGTTCGATCGCGTATTCGCCACCCGGAATGTCAACGACCTGCGACGCCCGGGCCGCCAGACGGAGCGCACGAGCCTCCCCGCCGGCCACCGGACTGATGGCGATCCGCCATTCGCAATCTCCCAGGTTGACGACGAAGCAATGCGCCATGGACTGGGCCCCCTCCGCCAGCTTCGGAGGAGTGCCGCAACCGGTAACCGACCACAGCACGCCAACGGCGGCGATCACTGCCGATTTGGAACACAGCTTACGCATGCCATCCCTAATCGGCACATTCCGGGTACGCCCTTCGAAAACGCGACGTGGGCGCCGCGTCTCCAACAATCGTCCGGTTTGGCAAAACTTAGACCTGCGGCGTCGCCTCGCCAAGCAGACTGGCCACCGTCGTCAAGAGCTCGACCCGCGTAAACGGCTTGGCCAGCGTGAAATCGGCGCCCAGGTGTTGGGCGATCTTCATGAATTCTCCGCCGAGCGACTGGCCGCAGCCCGATATGACCAGGATCTTCAGCGGCGTGCGACCGCGGCGTAGCGCCATGATCGTCTCCAGTCCGTCGCGTTCTGGCATCAGCAGGTCAGTGATGAGCAAATCGAAACTTTGCTGCTGGAAAAGCTCCATTCCGCTTCTTCCATCCCCGGCACTGTGCACGTCGTAGCCGGCGCGCTTCAGAATCTCGCTTACGGTCCGGCGCACGGCTTCCTCGTCATCAATCAGAAGGATCCGTTTCATGTTTCACGATTGGCAGATGGCACGATGCAAAGTCCGCCAGTTTTCACGGAACGTCAATGTCTGAACCGGATTCCCCCAATCCGAGGGTATATCCACCGATTGACGGTGAAGCAGGCCACTTGGCGATTCCGTAGCGGAGCCGCGTGCCGGGCCGGAGCTTCAGCAAAGGCTGGCTCGCGCCGTGGCGGCGGAGCTGGCGTCCGGCTCCGACGGCGCGGAACGCCGCGCCGCTACCGTCAATCGGGAGATGCGCCCCCGATGCGAAAGTTCTACCGGAATCCGAACGCCTCCAGCGCCACTCCCCGCGCTTTGAGGGCCTCGCGCACGGCCGCGAGATCAAGGCGGGCGCCCGGCTTGACCCCGCTTTCGCGAAACCAGCCCCGGTTCATCTCGAGCGCAAACTTCAACGCCTCGCTCCGTGACCGGATCGTGGTTTCGTCGTAGGGAAGCATGGCATAGATTTCCTTCAACTCGCCGTCGGCGCTGAAGAATCCGATGTCGAGTGGCAGCGGCGTATTGCGCATCCAGAAGCTCATCGGCACGGGATCGCCGTAGACGAACAGCATTCCCTGGTTTGTTCCGAGATCGCGCCGTTCCATCAGGCCGTGCTCCATTTCAGCAGGAAAAACCGCGAGCTGCATCTGCACGGTCCGCCCGCCCACCGCCACCGCGAACCAATCGTTGACGGTCTTCGCGCGCACCGCCGCCTCCGGCACGGTCCGCCCGCATCCCGCCGCGAGAATCGCCAGCGCGAACATCAGTCCGCCGACACGCCTTCGGAGCCTGGAAATTGGCCAAAACATCTTTGCGTTTTCTGTGCGATTGGTGGCTAATGCATTGCCCTCTGAAATTCAACCCTGCTTTGACCGCAGTGCATCCACCGCCGCTCCTTTACGCCGATTCGACCACGAATCCGGACCAGCGCTATTTCGGCCGGATTCAGATTCCCGATCCGTTCATCTCCTTTTGCGCCGGCCGGCGCAAGGTGTGCGTTGTCAGCGCCCTGGAGTTCGGCCGCGTCAAGCGCGCCTCCAGCTTTGACGTGGTCCTGCCGCTGGACGCCTGGCATCGCAAGGCGCGCCGGCGCTGGCCGGACCGGCGCATCGGTCCCGCCGAGGTCATCCTGCTGCTGGCGGAACACTACCGAATTCGCTCCTTCACCGTGCCCGATGATTTTCCCGCGGGCGTGGCGTTCAAGCTCGTGGACGCGGGGCTGCGCCTGATTCCGGCCACCGGCATGATCTTTCCGGAGCGCGAGATCAAGAGTCCGGCCGAGGTTGCTTCCCTGCGCGCCGGCAACCGCTGCGCCGCGCGTGGCATCGCGGCCGCCGAGGACCTCCTCCGCCGGGCCAAAGTGAAGGACCGCTGGCTCTATCATCAGGGCCGGAAGCTGACTTCGGAAGACCTCAAGTTTGCCATCGAGACCGCCTGCCTCCGCTCCGGCGCTGTCTCGCTCGACACCATCGCCGCGGGGGGCAACCAGGCGTGCGATCCGCACGAGAGCGGGCATGGTCCCCTCCGCGCCCACGAACTCATCATTGTCGATGTCTTTCCGCGCCATACCGCCAGCGGCTATTACGGCGACATGACCCGCACCTTTCTGCGCGGGAGTGCCTCAGACGCCCAAGGCCGCCTCGTGGCCGCGGTGCGCGCGGCCCAGCAGCTGGCGCTGGAGGCGATCCGTGCGGGCGTCAACGGCCGCGACGTCCACAACGGCGTGGCCGGCTATTTCAACGATCACGACTACCCCACCCGGCACACGCCGCGTCGGGCCACCGGCTTTTTTCACGGCACCGGCCATGGACTCGGTCTTGCCGTGCACGAGCTGCCGCGCATTTCCGGGACCGTCGACTACGAACTGAAGGCCGGCGCCGTCGTCACCGTCGAACCCGGGCTGTACTATCCCGGACTCGGCGCCTGCCGGATCGAGGACGTGGTGCAGGTGACCGCCGGCCGGCCGAAGTTGCTTTCTCACTACCATTACGACTGGGAGCTCCGCTGATCCGGCGAAACCCTGCCGGATGGATATTTCGCTCGAAAATGTCGGCGAGGCCATGAAAGATCCGGGCTGATGTCCGCCATTTCGCCCGCCCAAACCCGCAAACTGCTCAAGAAGATCGCCGGCCTGCGCCTGCTGGTCATCGGCGATGTGATGCTCGACCATTACATCTGGGGTGACGCGACGCGCATCTCCCCGGAAGCCCCGGTGCCGGTGGTCAAGCGCGAGAAGGAAACGGACACCGCCGGCGGCGCCGCCAACGTCGCCGCCAACGCCGCGTCCCTGGGCGCCGCGGTCGAACTGGTTGGCGCCATCGGCCGGGATGCCAACGGAGAGAGGCTCCTCAAGCACCTGGCGAGCCGCGGCATCGCCTTCGACCGGGGCTTCCTGCAGGACAGTTTCACCATCACGAAGACCCGGGTGGTCGTGCGCAACCAGCAGCTTTGCCGGATTGACGCCGAGGACGAGCCGCAGAATTACCGGGCGGCCTTCGCCGGAAAGGCCGCACTGGCCCGGCTGCAGCGGAAGATTGTCCAATGCGAGGGAGTGGTCATCTCCGACTACGCCAAAGGCCTCCTCAGCACCGAGCTCATGGCGAAGATCGCCGCCATGGTTCGGGCGCACGGCGGCTTCGTATCCCTGGATCCAAAACCCTCCGGCGGCAACGAATCTGACGGCCTGGACCTGATGACGCCCAATCACAAGGAGGCGGTTGAGCTGTCCGGCTTGAAGCCGGGTGCGGATGGTCGGATCGACGACGCGAGCGTCTGCCGGCGGATCTGGGAGCTATACCATCCCCGCAACCTGGTGGTCACGCTCGGAGCGGAAGGCATGCTTCTCAGCCAGCAGGGGGTCCTGGGGCGGAGAATCCCGACTGCCGCCCGCGAGGTGTTCGACGTTTCGGGCGCCGGCGACACGGTGATCGCGGCCCTGACCCTCGCGATGATCGCCGGGGCGGATATCGAGACCGCCGCCCATTTTGCCAACGCCGCCGCCGGCGTGGTCGTCGGCAAGATCGGCACGGCCACGGTCACGCCCGACGAGCTCGTGGCCTACGTCTCCAGTTCTCCGTGAACCCGCCAGCCGCGAGCACCGATCGCGCGATCTTCCTCGATCGCGACGGCACGCTTATCATCGACAAGGTCTATCTCTCCGATCCGGCAGGCGTCGAACTGATCCCCGGCACCGCAGCTGCGCTACGGCGCGCCCGGGAACTGGGTTGCCGGCTCTTTCTCTTCACGAACCAGTCCGGCATTGGCCGGGGTTATCACACGATCGAGGACACCCATCGGGTCAATGCGCGCCTTGAAGAATTGCTCGCCCTGCCGCCCCCGGTGTTCGACGAGATCTGCATCGCGCCGGAGGCGCCAGGGCAGTTGTCACTCTACCGGAAACCCTCGCCCCGGTTCGTTCTGGAAATGATCACCCGGCACCGCCTCGATCCGGCGCACTGCTACCTGGTGGGCGACAACGTCACCGACTGCCGGACCGCCCTCAACGCGGGAATCCATCCGGTCGCCGTGCGAACCGGCAAGGTTGACCCCCGCACCCTGCCGGAGATCGCGCAACTTCGGGTCCCCGTATTCGACGACTTCGCGGCCTTCGTCGCAACGCTGGCCTGATATCGAGGCCGCATGCCTGGCCGGATCCTTTTTGCCACTGGCCGTGAGGCGCCGGCCTGGTGGCGAAGGCTCGCTCCGCCGATCCTGTCCGGGGAGTTTGCGCCCGCCGCAGTGGCCGGTTTCCTGCTGCGCCACCGCCACGCTCCCATCAAGGCCGTCCTGCTGCTGCAGTCGCGGTTTCCCGGAGTCGGCAACTGGATGGCCGACGAGATTCTCTGGCGCGCCGCGATCCATCTGCGGCGCCGTGCCGGCTCGCTCACGGCCGCTGAAACGCGCTCCCTCTGGCGCGAAAGCCGGCGGGTCTGCCGGCTGGCCCTCGCCACCATCGCCGGAACTGGGAAGATCCTGCCGCCCGCGCTCAACGCGTGGATTCCCAACCACTGGCTCTTCAACCACCGGTGGGAGGATGGCGGCCGCTGCCCGCGAACCGGCGCCCGGCTTGAGCGGGCCGAGATTGCCGGCCGCACCGCCTGCTGGTCGCCGGCGCGCCATCGCCTCGGGCGCGAGACAACTTGAGCGGCAGGCAAGAACGCAAACGTGGCTGCGGGCGCCGGCGGGCAGCCGGGGCGTCCGTTCGCCGGCGCTCGCCGCTGCCGCTCTTCGACCAAGACTCTTCTTGGACGATTCACCGCGCGGTTGAGCTGCAACCAACGCGGCAAGGGCCTCCCAGCCCGTGTTCCTGCTGGCCACGGACCGGGGGGGACCCGCGCCACCGAGAACCAGCGCACGCCCCTCGCGATCAATGTCAACTATTGGTTGACGTGTTCTCCAGCCGGCGGATGGCGCTCGGCGCCCGCCTGCCGCAACCAAGGTCATCGATTGGTAGACTTGTTCCTTCCAGCAGGGCCGTGTGCTTTTCCCGCAGCACGGGGGTGCGTGACCGGAAAGTAACCGATTCTTGAACGTTTCCGAGGGAGCGATTCGATTTGTTTTATCCGTCTACCCACAATTCACCCTGGGAAGGTTACTTTCCGGTCATACACCCCAGCACGGGGCCAGCCTACTGAAGCCTCGACGATTTGCTCCGCTGATGCCACCGTCGGCCAGGTCGGCTTGGTTCCACCGCAATTTGCCGCCGGTGGCCCTGCTGGCCCTAAAGCTCCATGATTCCCGCCGTCCGCCATTCCGTCCGTCCGCATCGAACGCCTGTTGCACAACGTCCGGGCGATGACGGAACCCATTCCGGCGCGAGCCGGCGCCCTGATACCGCCCGCCGGCGCGCGGCCGGGGCGGCCACTTGATCGCCATGCGCCAGCGTCTCGATGAACTTCTCGTGCAGCGCGGTCTGGCTGCGTCCCGCACGCAGGCCAGGGCGCTGATCATGGCCGGTCGCGTCCTGCACGGCACGGAACGTCTGGAAAAACCCGGCAAGGAGTATCCCGCCGACCTGGAATTGCGCCTGGAACAGGTGCCACGCTTCGTCAGCCGCGGCGGCGAGAAGCTCGACGGATTCCTGCGCCAGTTCGGCGTGGACCTCCGCGGAGCGCACCTCCTCGACGTGGGTGCATCCACCGGCGGTTTCACCGATTGCGCGCTGCAGGCGGGCGCGGCCGACGCGACTTGCGTTGACGTCGGGCGGGGCCAGCTGCATGCGCGGCTGCGCGCCGACCCGCGGGTCACCAGCCTTGAGCGGACCAACGCCCGCCACCTCCGGCCCGGCAGCCTGCCGCGATCAGATTACGACGTCGCGGTCATGGACCTTTCGTTCATCTCCCTCAAGACGGTGCTTCCGGCGGTGTGGCCGTTCCTCCGCCCGGGCGGACTGCTGGTCGCCCTCGTCAAGCCGCAGTTTGAAGCCGGCAAGGCGGAAGCGGACAAGGGCCGCGGGGTGATCCGCGATCCGGCGGTTCAGGCGGGAGTGCTGTCTGACATCACCGCGTTCGGCCTCCGCGAACTGCCAGGCGCCGTCCTCGTGGGGTCAATGCCTTCCCCGGTGGCCGGCGCCGACGGCAATCAGGAGTACCTGCTCGGGCTGCGGAAGACCGCGCCGGAGCGAGGAACACCGGAGGCGGCGGCGCTGGCGACGGGCGGAGACTTGTAGCCGGCCGCGTTGAGGCCGGCCTTCGCCAAGGCTACGGCACGGCACGCCGGCTGCGGGTCACCCCGTTCGACCGGCTCAGGGCAAGCGCCCCCGGCTACAGACATGGACATCAACCCAGCCCGTGGTTTTTGGGTTCATTAATGTCCAGGTGTAGTATAGTCCCTGTTGCACGATGCAACCGATCCGCCGACTCGCCATTGTGATCAACGAGCAGAAGGCCGGGGCGCCCGAACTGGGCGAAGTCCTGATGTCAACGGCACGCACGGCCGGGGTCGAACTCGCCCACACCGCCAGCTTCCCGTTGCCGGAAGGATTCCTCAAGGGATTCGACGCCTGTTGCGTCATTGGCGGGGACGGCACCTTGCTCGGCGTGGTCCGGGAGGCGGCGCGCGAGGGGGTCCCGGTCATCGGAGTCAACCGAGGCGGACTCGGGTTTCTGACGACCTTTTCCGCCGAGGAGGCTCGGACGCAGTTCGCCGCCGTACTGGCGGGAGCATATCGAATTGCCAACCGCGCCCTGCTCGATTGTTCGACCGGTCCCGGCCAGCACGATCTGGCGCTCAACGACGTCCTCATCAAGGACGAGGTGAATTCGCGGCTCGTGCGGCTGGAAGTGTTCGCCGGCGACGAATTGGTAACCGCCTACTATTGCGATGGCCTGATCTTCAGCACCCCCACCGGCTCCACGGCCTACAACCTGTCCGCCGGCGGTCCCCTGATCCACCCCACGGCCGACGTAATCGCCATGACGCCGGTCTGCCCCCACACGCTGAGCAACCGCTCGATCATCTTCCGGAGCGACGTGAAGCTGCGGGTCTTCAATCGCACGACGAAGTCCCGCCTGCTGGTGGCCATGGACGGCCAGCGCAAACTCACGTTTTGCCAGGGTTCGCCCGTGGAGATCGCGATCTCCCCGCTCAAGCTGGCGCTCGCGCAGCGGGTTGGCTATTCGCATTTCGCCGTCGTGCGCACGAAACTGCAGTGGTCCGGGGCGGCCGCTCCCGCCGGCCCGCACAGTTCGTAGCGAGGCACCGCATTGTAGCCGGCCGCGCTGAGGCCGGCTGTTCCGTCCCGAAGCTCGGACGGACCTGCTGGGGTCACCCGCCTTCGCGCGAGGCAACGGCGGGCCAGGGCGCCCCCGGCTACAAGTTTCTTATCGTTCGAAGGAAGAGGCGTTTTGCCGAGGGCTGCACCGAACCGAGTCTTCCAGGCCAGGTGTTGGATTGTCGCCGGCTCGCCGCCGATCGCTGGAGCCCCGGCGCTGCGTCCGGGACTCCAGGTTTGGTGTCGCGGGATTTCCACCCGCCGTGGTGTCATCCGCCGGGCAGGCTCCCCATCACGGGTGGTCGGGATCCTGGACCCCGGCGTCCGGGTTGGCCGGGGCCGGTTTGTCGGCGGCCAGAGTTCCATTCCGTTTTTTGGCTGCCGCCTGACGCTTCTCCTGGTCGGCTTTCGCCGCGGCGAGTTCGTTCTCGTCGAGAACCCCGTTCTTGTTCTTGTCGTAGCGGGCAAGTTTCCTCGCCTCGGCGGCGGCGGCCTTTTCGGCCTTTCTTGCGTCCCTCGCCGCCTTCTTCTCGGCCCGGGCCTTTTCGAGGTCCGCCTTCCTTGCGGCCCGTTCCTCCGGGTTCAGCCGGCCGTCCTTGTCGGCATCATAGCGGGCGAGTTCCTCGGCCCGCCGGGCCTCGCGGGCGCCCTTTTCCTTCTCCCGGTCGGCCTGCCACGCGGCCTTTTCGGAATCCGAGAGCACACCGTCGTGGTTGACATCGTATTGCTTCAGCACGGCGGCGGAGACTTCCTCCTCCGGGGCGGCGGAAGCGGACAGTGAGATCAGCGGCAGCCCGGCAAGGGCCGCCACGCAGAACAGGTAGGCATAGGGGATGTTTTTCATAAACAGGAAAACACCTGTCTGGCGATATTCCGACATGCAAGCGCTTTTTTTCAACCTGGGAAATGGCGTCGCCCGTCTTTCCTCGCCGCCCGGAGAGACTGAACTCCGGGAGCTTGCCCGCCCGTATCGCAATGTCATCTATTAGTTGACATCGATTTCCGGAAGCCCGCGGGCGAAACGCCGCGCCGCCACGGTCGCGGACACCGGTCCGCCCCGGCTTCCGGCGAAGGCCGAAGCCCGCTCCCGCCATGGGCAGAACTGACAGGTCTTGCCCGAGGGCGCGAACCCGGCCGGCTGTGAAGGCGGAAGCCTGCTCCCGCCATCGGCCCGGCTGCCCTCAGGGCTGGACCACCAGTGGGTTCGCCGGGCGGCGAGCAGGTACGTTTGGGCGAACCGCTGCAGCGCCGGTGCGTCCACCGCATCGATCCGGGCGTCGTAGTCCGCCCCGTCCTCCACCGGCAGTCCGCAGAGCGCATTGAGCCCCGCCTGCATGGCGCGGGCCGCATTCGTCTGCAGGCCCATCCGTCGCGCGGCCTTGACGCGGACCCGGCACCGCCCGAGTTCTTCGGGCCCCACGCCGCCCTCCCGCACGCGGCCGATCTCCGCCTCGATCTCCGCCAGCACCTCGGCCGACTTCCCCGGGTGCGTGCCGGCCAGGAAATAGAACATGGCGGTGCGCAAACCGACCACGCGGGAGGCGCGCACGAAGTAGGCCAGCCCCTTTTCCTCGCGCACGCGCTCGAACAACCGGGAGGACAGGCCGCTGAACAGCTCGTCGGCGACCTCGCTGACGTGGTAGTCGGGCGCCAGCAGTCCCGGTCCGGGAAACGCCTGCAGCACGACGGCCTGCTGGCGCGGCTGGGTTTCGACGAAGTCGCCGCCGGCCGCGGGGCCGGCGAACCCGGGGCCGGCCGGGGGAAGGACCCCGGACGGCAGGCGGGCCAGGAAGCGCCGGAGCCCCGGCGCGACCGCCCGGGGCTCGAAATCCCCCGCCACGACGAGCACCGCGTTGCCCGCCACCACCAGGCGGCGGTGAAGTTCCGCGAGCGCGGGCGTCCCCATGGCCTGCAGGCTGGCCTCGTCGCCATGGGCGTCGATGGCAAATGGATACGTCCCAAAGAACAGGCGGCGCAGCCGCTTCTGTCCGAACGTCACCACGTCGTCGGCATCCTCCTGCAGGCCGGCCAGCTGGGCGTCCCGCTCGGTGGCAAAGGTGCGGCGTTTGAACGCGGGGGCCAGCACGGCGTCGGCCAGCAGTTCCAGCGCGCGCGGGAGGTCCGCCGGCAGCACTTCCACGGCGAGGCCGAAACTGTTGTTGCCCGCGGACGGATAGAACGATCCGCCGATCTCCTCGATCAGGCGGGCGACTTCCGCCGCCGGGCGCCGCTTCGTGTCCTTGGTCAGCATCGTCGCCAGCAGCGCGGTGCCGCCGCGGGCCCCGGCCGGCTCATGCATCGGGCCGCCCAGGAACAGGAGCCGCAGATGCAGGTTGGGCAGACGGCGGTCGGGCTGGAGGAGGAGCCGGGCGCCGTTGGCCAGCGGCGCGGTCTCAACCCACCCGGTCTTCGCGCCCCGCCGCCCGGCGCCGGACCCGCCCGCCGGCCGGGACTCCACCGGACTCAGGGTGACGATCGTCCGCCGTTCGCGCACCAGATGCTCCCGGAGCACGCGGCGCAAATCCCGGGGCGTCAGCGCGTCGAGCCGCTCAAAAAACGTGCGGCCGTAGTCCAGATCGCCGACCACGACCTCCGCCAGGCCCAGGCGCGACGCCTGGCCGGAAATGGTCTTGCGGGTGTTGATCTCGCCGACCACCGCCTGGCGCACGGCCTTCGCCAGTTGCCGGCGGGTGAAGCCGGCGGCCGCGCAGCGCGCCAGCTCGCGGTCGATCGCGGCGCACGCCGCCTCGCGTTTGCCCGCATCGCAGGTGAACGAAACCAGAAAGAGCCCGGCCGTGCCGGAACTCCAGGCCTGGGCATCGATGCCGTGCACGAGGCCCGCCTGTTCGCGGATGGCCTGCCACAGGATCGAGCTGTCGCCGCCGCCGAGCACGCCGGCCAGCACGTCGAGCGCCGGCGCATCCGGGTGGGCGATCCCGGGAATCTGCCACCCGAGTTCCGCCCGCGTGAGCTGCACCGCCTCGAACAGGTGGCGCTCGCGGGAGGCCAGTTGCGGCGGCTCTGCGGGCACCGGAACCGGCGCCAGCCGTCCGCGCGGAGCGGAGCCGAAATGCCGGATGATCGCCTCGCGGGTGGCCGCCGGTTCAAACGCCCCGACCACGATCACCACCAGATTGTTCGGCACATAGCGGGCCTGGTAGTACGCCAGCAGGTCGTCGCGGGTGAGCGAGGAAAACACATCCCGGTAGCCAATGATCGGATGACGGCAGGCATGTTCGCGAAACGCCGTCGCAAAGAACGCCTCGCCGAGGCGGTGGTCGGGATCGTCCTGGCCCATGTCGATCTCCCGCAGAATGACGTCGCGCTCCCGGGTCACTTCATCGGCGGGAAGGGTCGAGTGGAGCACGGCATCCGCCAGGAGGTCGATCGCGAGCGCGGTGTGCTCCGCCGGCAGGTCGACATAATAAACCGTGCGGTCGAACGTCGTGTAGGCATTGATGTGCCCGCCGTGCGCCTGGACCGTCTGGGAGATTTCCCGGCCCGTGCGCCGGGTGGTGCCCTTGAACAGCATGTGTTCGAGGAAGTGCGAGGCGCCCGCGCCGAGCAGCTCCCCCTCGTGAATGCTGCCCGTCTTCACCCAGACCTGCACCGAGGCAATGGCGGCAGAGTCGTCATGCCGGAGCAGAATCGTCAGGCCGTTGGGCAGCACCAGCCGTTCGGGCGGGACGCGCCAGCAGCGTTCGAGCAGCGAATGGTTGGTGTCAGTTGAAGGCATGGGCCGTGGGCGGGGCGCCGCCCCAGGGCGGCCGGCAGCCGGCGTCGGGCGGTGCGGGCGCCCGCCCTCGCGGCCACCCGGGCGTGGCTTCTCGCTCACCGGGAACCCACCGCCTTGGTGGAGGGTCCGGACCGGTGCTTGTCGGCCGGCTCAAACGGTTTGACGAACGCGTCGTTGAAATCGTAGACCTCGGCAAAGTCTTCGCGCCGGTCGCTCTCGGTTTTGCTGAAGATCCGGTATTCGATCAGATTGAACACAATCTCCCCAAAATCCGCGCAGCGATGCACGCCCCAGGAATCGAGCACGGTCTTGGCCAGCGGGCCGTATTGATCGAGCGCATACGCACGCAGCCCCTCCAGCAGTTCGCGGCCCGACACATGCTGCGACTGCTGGGTCCGCGCCGGGTCGGCCTTCTTGAGGCTGCGGACCGTATGGTCAAGGCCCTCCCGGACAAACGCATAGGCCTTCCGGTCGTAACGGGCGTCCTCCTTGCGGATCAGGTTGACGATTTCGGCAAAATCGGGATCTTGCATCATGATAGGGCGCCAGTGGTAGCATCGCCGCCCGGCGAGTGCAAATCCGGAACAGCGGTCCGGGCGCCTTTCGTAAGCTCCTGGCCGGCCGTTCTCATCGCGCCGGTCGTCTGTTGGTTGTGGTCGGATTCCTCCCTGCGCGGACGCGCCAGCGCGGGCGACGCCACCACCGGGGCCGAAGACCGGCCGCCTGACCTCCAGCCGGCCGGAACGCCGTCCTCCTTCGCCAGGCTGGCCGCGCCGCTGCCGTCAATCGGAAGATGCACCCCGGCCTCAGGATCTTTGAGGGGCGAGGTTGACATCGCGCTCGCACAGACGATAGTTGCGGATTCAATACGAGCGCACATGATTGCCTCTTCACCCTCGAATCATCCTCTGGGCAGCGTCGCTGATTTCGGCCGGACGGCGAACCCGCTGGATCTGGCGTGCGCGCGGCTGAAAGCAGCCGGCCTGCGCATCACGCAGCCGCGCGTAGCCATCTTCGAGGCATTGATCCGGCGAAACTGTCCGGTGAGCATCGAACAGCTCCACCAGGATTTGACGGGCGACGCGTGCGATCTGGTCACGGTCTATCGCTGCCTGGCCGTGTTTGAGGAGTTGGGACTGGTCCGGCGCTGCTTCTTCCACAACGGCACCGGCCTCTACGAAATCAACCTGAACGATTCGCACCACCACCATATGGTCTGCCGGTCCTGCGGCAAGATGGAGCGGATCGATGCGGCCTTCACCGGCGACACCGAACGGGTGCTGCGCGAGCGCGGGTACGAACAGGTGACGAGCCTGGTCGAATTCTTTGGCGTGTGCCCCGACTGCCAGAAGAAGACACCCGCCGTCAGCCCGGGCCGAACCGCCGCCGTGCGGTGATCAACCCCCGGCGCGAACCTGGCCGTGAGCGAAAGCGCTCCGAGCAGCGTAATCGCGGAAAACAGGGAACGAGATTGTGGTTTCATGTTGATTGCGGGTTGAGACACGTGATCAAACCACAAAACGGCCGGCGGGTTGTCAGCCGCCCGTAAGAAGATTGTCGGGGAATTGTCAGGAATCTGCGGGCCAGGTCGGCCTGGCTCCTCGCTCGTTTTGTTTTGGCGCATCGCTCCAGAGGCCTATGTTCGCGGCATGCAGACAACGACCTCCGTCCAAGAAGCCCTGGCCAGTTCCGCGCCGCGCGACGCCCTGTCGGTCCGCGGCTGGGTTCGCACCCGCCGCGATGCGAAGACCTTTTCCTTTATCGAGCTGAACGATGGCTCGTGCCTGAAGAACCTGCAGGTGATCGTTGACAGCGCCCTGCCGAACTACGCGGAAATCCAGCGGCTGACCACCGGGGCTTCCGTCAGCGTGGAGGGCAGCCTGGTCCCTTCGCAGGGCCAGGGCCAGAAATGGGAGGTCAAGGCCGGCGTAGTCACGGTCGTCGGCACCGCCGACGCGACGTATCCGCTGCAGAAGAAGGGCCACACCGCCGAGTTTCTCCGGGAAATCGCCCATTTGCGCCCGCGCTCGAACCTGTTCGGCTGCGTCTTCCGCGTCCGCAGCCGGCTGGCCTACGCCATCCACCAGTTCTTCCAGGAGCGGGGGTTTGCCTACGTGCACACGCCCATCATCACCGGCAGCGACTGCGAGGGCGCGGGCGAGCTGTTCCGGGTGACGACGCTCGATCTCAAGAATCCCCCGAAGCGCGAGGACGGCGAGATTGACGCCGCCAAGGATTTCTTTGCCCGGCCGACCTACCTGACGGTCAGCGGCCAGCTCGAAGCGGAGGCGTTCGCCTGCGCCTTGTCGAAGGTCTACACCTTCGGCCCGACGTTTCGCGCGGAGAATTCGAACACGTCCCGCCACGCGAGCGAGTTCTGGATGATCGAGCCGGAAATGGCGTTCTGCGACCTGCAGGGCAACATGGAGCTCGCCGAGGAATTCGTGAAATACCTCATTCGCGCTGTGCGGACGCACTGCGCAGAGGATCTCGAATTGTTCGCCAAGTTCGTCGACCAGGGACTGCTCGAGCGCCTCGACTTCGTCGTCGACCGGCCGTTCCAGCGCGTGAGCTACACCGAGGCGGTGGAGTTGTTGCTCAAGAGCGGGCACCACTTCGAGTATCCCGTCGAATACGGGACCAACCTCCAGTCGGAGCACGAGCGCTACCTGACGGAGCAGCACTTCAAGTGCCCGGTGACCGTCTACAACTACCCGAAGGAGATCAAACCGTTCTACATGCGGCTCAATGACGACGACCGCACCGTGACGGCGATGGATGTGCTGGTGCCCGGCATCGGCGAGATCATCGGCGGCAGCCAGCGCGAGGAGCGGCTCGACGTGCTCCAGCAGAACATGGAGCGGCATCACCTCGACCCGAAGGACTACGGCTGGTATCTGGACCTGCGCCGCTACGGCACCGTGCCGCACGCCGGATTCGGCATGGGCTTCGAGCGCATGCTCATGTTCGTCACGGGCGTCGCCAACATCCGGGATGTCATCCCCTTCGCGCGCACGCCCGGCAACGCGGCGTTCTAGACTCCTTGAAGTCCGAATGATTGTGTGATCAGGTCAATTTTTCATCCGATGAGTTTTTCTCTGCTTCAACGTTTACTCCCATCAATTGTCTGGTCCGCGCAGCGGACCTTTAGCGAGGCGCGGGCGCTGGACTCAAGTCAGCCTGGGACCTATCGACCGGAAGGAAGCCCAAGCCTGGTCTGAGGCGGCGCCTCGCTAGCTCATGAGCGCTGAAATGATCCTCAACACGACCGTCGCCTATTGGGACGTGGATCGCGACAACCTGCTCGGCCTGCCGGCCGTGTTCAAGTTCCTCCAGGAGGCGGCCATCAAGCATGCCGACCAGTTCGACGCGGGCACCCGCGCGATGGAGAAGCGGGGCGAATCATGGGTCCTGAACCGGATGGCCGCCGCGATTCACCGTTATCCGCACTATGAGGAGCAGGTCCGCATCCTGACCTGGTCCGGCGGCATCCGCACGTTCAAGGGCTACCGCGATTTTCGCGTCTATTGCGGCGACGAACTGGTGCTGTCGGCGTCATCCCTATGGCTCTACGTCAACCTGAAAACGAAGGCGCTCATCCGCGTGCCCGAAGAGGTCGCGCGCACCTTTCCCAGCCGGCCCGGGGAGGAATTCCGCCCGGAGCTGGAAAAGATGAGGCTGGTTCCTCCCGTTGCCGGGCCAGCTCCGGCGTGCCGGGTGTCGGTGCGCTATTCGGACTTTGACGGCAACGGCCACGTCAACAACACCACATATTTTGACATCCTGCAGACCGCGCTGGCGCGCGTCGGTCTTTCGACGCGACCGCGAACCGTGGAGGCGCAGTTTTTGAAGGAGATTACTCCCGAGGTGGAGTGCGTCAACGTCCACCTCGAACGCCGGGAACAGGCCGTGGCATTCGGCATTGGCCCACCCGACGGCCTGTTCGCACAAGGCCAGGTGGCCTGAGCCCGAAGCTGGCGCAGCGGCATCCAACCTACGGGCTTTGATCCGGGCGCGAAGAAACCCTGGTTGAAATGTAGCTGCGAGCGCGAGCGAGCGGTTCACTTCGTCTTGAAGCCGGCCAGCCGGGAGTGCGTCAACAGACTGCTGATTGTCTTCAGCGTGAAGACCTTTCCCAGGGTGCTGCGAAGGAGCTTCTTCATGCCCTCACGGCGAACGCCGAATCCACGCCCGTCGATGCACGCAATTACCTCGAAGCGCGACGCCTTCCCCTTTCGGTTGCTCAACTCTCGCAGATGCTGCACCCGGGTGACTTTGTCACGTGCCGTCCCGTCATCCTCGGTGAGCTTCGCTTCGATAACGACCTGAGGTGAGAACTCGTCAGGAATGATGAAATCAGGAGCTTGGTCGAAACCCCGGACCTTCTCCGCCCGTTTTGTCTTCCGAAACTGAATGCCAGCGGAGACCAGCAATCCTTCGATGGCGGTCTCAATCACATCACCCACATGTTGACTCACTGAATCGCGATGGCCCGCAAAGGGACGCCCGAGAAAGCGTTCGTAGAGCAACATTGCGTAAGGGGCGCCAAGGTCCGCCATTGACTGGACACCACCGATGCCGTCGCAAGTATCGGCTTTGTCGAGCCGGTGGATACTTCCGATTCCCACCGCTGGCGCACCTTCCAAAATCATCCGGCAAGCGCTCTTCACCAGCACCGTCACCCATCCTAGCTTTGAGGCCGTCAGGTTCAATGGCTTGAGCGGGTCGGAGCGAATCTGCCGGTCGAGCGATCGAACCTGTCCCTGCTCGATCTTCCTCTCAGAATCCTGCGATGCAACATAAGCCCATTCAGGCGGCGAGAACCCAAGTATGGCCCTCAGGACTACAAACGAAATAGGACAATCCAGAACGGCTTTGAGAACTTCATCCGCGTTGAGTCGCTTGAATCCGCCAGTAGCGCGCTTCAGCGCTTCGTAACCCTGTTCAAAAACCGAATAAGCGACAAATCCCTCGCCCTGGGGCATCACCATGAAGGCCGATTGGAGGATCGAGAATACCGCGTCGATGAATGGATCGATATCAGCCTCAACTTCACTGAAACTAACTTCAAAAGGATACTTCGTCATGGGGTGAGATGTTGCCCTGGGGTGGTTCGGCGACGCGGACAGCCAGCAATGCCGCTTTTTCAAGGTGCGGCAAGACCGCGCCAATTCCGCCCTGCCCTTCGAACCACTTCCGAATCGTTCCGATGCGCTCGACTGTGGGGCGGCTGCTTTGCCATCCCTCCCGATGGTGCCAGACCGCAAGCCGTGCCAGGTGCCCGGCGATGAGACATCGCGCATCGCCGCGCGTCGGCTTCATATCGGCAAGCCGGAGCTGGTCCAATTGCTCTTGAACCACGGCGCCCAGCTCTGCCGGGTCATCGGTGAGCCACTGCCGCGATGTCGTGCCCGTGGAACGGCAGACAAAGACGGTGTCGATGATCGACGACAGCGTGCCGTGGATATGGATTGATCCACCCATTTCTGCGGGACACGGCAGCGTCGCCGAACACGCAAGACCGGAATCGAGGATCGCCACGGCGATTGGAACATAGGCGTCCAGATCGTTGTGATGGAAGGTAAACGCGAGCGGGGCGCCCGGCTTGAGCGCGTTTGCCATGTGCCGGAAGACGGCCGACAGCCCTTCAGTGAAATGCTCGATATCCCGCCCGAGGGTCACGTTACCCGTCAATTCCTGTTGCTGCCGAGTGGATGGACTCTTGAATTCCTCGAATCGTTCGCCAAGCAGCCGCCTCAGCCATACGTAGCAAAAATCCATCAGTTCGGCGTACTGCACGTTTCCGAAGTAGGGCGGGTCGGTGAAAACACCGTCCAGCGAATGCCGGGGCAGATCCCTGGTAGCCGAGTCGCCACATTCGATTGTGACGGCCCGTGTTTCCGGCGAAGCGATCCCATAGCGCTTTTCCCCGATCCATTCGCCCACGATCGGGACCATGATCTTGTCGGCCCCGCTATGCCTGATCTCGAACGGCGATTCACAGTAGGCCTTTGCCTTGGCATATTTCTCGATGGCATTCGCCCATCCGCCGCTGCCAATGGAGGCGCCGGTCAGCGGATTCCGGATGCCGAGCAGGTTGGACTCCACCTGAATCAGGCCGACGGGAAAGCCGTGAACGGAGAAAACGTCCAGCGATTTCAGCGCCATCGTGTCGTAGCGGCAGAGCAAATTCTGGTAGCGAAGCAGGTCGGAAAGGTTCGTCGCCAAGGCATGCAACAGCCGTTCGTCCTTCTGGGCTCTGACCAGCCGGGCGCTCAGCTCGAGGCCCAAGAGCTGGCGGGCGTTGAACATCTCCTGATAGCGCCGGTACCCCCAGCGATGAAGCCGGTCCGTCTCGTCGCCACTCGGAATGGCATCGTCGGGAATGAACTTTGTCCTCAGCGCGGCCAGTCGTTTCTCCGCCTCCGCCGCCCGCGCCAGATCCTCGGCGTCAGGCTTCTTGAAGAACCGTCCATCGTGGGGTCGGATGCATCGCGGGTTGGTGTATTCGATGGCAAACATCCTGTGACCCAGCGGCCCGCCGCTCGCGGGCGGCACGCGGTGCTCTTTGCCGCAATAAGGACACGTCAGCCGGCCCCGGGATACCGGTCCATCCACCTGAAGCTCCGCACGGCACGATCGGCATCGCCCGGGAGCGTCGAGCGACTCCACCTCGGTCAGCTCGCCACAGGCATGGCAGACGAGGACATTTCGCGGATGCCGGCGGTTTTCGGCGAGGAGATAGCCGGGGAACAGATCGACATCCTTTCCGCATCCGTCGCAGCGAAGGATCTTGACCCAGAGGAAGTACTTCACGGGCACCGCATCCGCCCCGTCCACGACACAACGCGTGGTGTAGAGGTATCCGATCTCCTTTTCGAGTGCCGCCCGCAAGCGGGCCGCCGCGGCTCGGTAGGCTTTGAGATCGATGTGGTCGAGTTGCTCGCGGACGATCCACCAGGACATCGGATTGATGTCGAAGCCGGCGACTTCACAACCCAGCCGGTTGGCCTCAATGAGGGGAGTTCCGCCGCCCATGAACGGGTCGGCGATGCGGACACCGTCGAGCCGGTTTGCTCGGTAGAATGCCTCCCGCAGCGGAGCGTTTGCGAATTCGGAAAGCAGGAGTCCCCGGAAAAGGGTGCCCGGGCGCCGGGCGAACCATTTGTGGACCGAAATAATCGGACGATAGTTCTGTTGAATCTGCTTCTCGCGCAGGGCGAGGTCGGCGATGAACGGAACATCGAAGTCTCTCTCGATCACGATGGCTCATGGCACACGAACTCCCCCGCCCTGTCCAGCAGCAGAATTCCACCCTCAAGAGTCCCAAGCATCGGCCGCCCGGGAAAAAGGGTGCCCGCATACCGGCGACTACAATCCTCGGCGCGCAAGCCGCCGCACGCGCGTCTACAACGACGGATTCCCTTCGTGGGCGCGCATCCTCCTTTGCCAAGCCCGCGCTACATGCGGCAGGCGGCGGTTTTCAATAGCGCCCGAAGCCGCTCCGTTCCCTTCCCATCCTCCCTTAAATTGGGCTGTAACTTATGAGTCCGCCTTGGTGTATTCAGCCGGATGAGCCTCCCCATCCGCCGGATCTGCGCCGCCTTCGCCTGCCTCATTGCCGCGAGTTGGCTGCGCGCCGCGGCCCTCCCGAGCCCGACCGGACAATCGCCCTTTGCCAGTGTCGCCGCGCTCGCCGCGACCGAACATATCCCTTTGCAGGGATTTGATACCGTGCGGGCCACCCAGAATCTCCTCCCGGGCGATGCCGTGACCGTGCTGTTCACCCTTTTCGACCATGGGCACGCCCAGCAATGGCTGGCCGAGATCAAGGTGGTCCCGCTTTCCGAGGACGAACGCCGCGCCAAGCCGCGCCAGGACGTGGTCTACACCGGCACCGGAAATTAGTATCGCCTCGGCAGCGCCCCGGCCGCGTTTGCGCTGCGGATGTTCGGTCCGTGGCGCGAATCGAATGCGTCGGCTCTACCGGGCAAGACCCCGACAGAGAAGCGCGCGCGCTTCCTCGTGCAGGAGGACTTCCTGAGCTACGGTTTCGACCGTTACAGCGAATTGGTGTTGCGCCTGCGCACCGTCGGCAAGGAGCCCCTACTCGGCGTGATGACCGGGCGCTTCCAGGAGAAGGACATCGCCTGGTTCAAACAATGGGCGGCGGAGGCCAGGTTCACGCCCGAGGATGAGCTGAATTGCGTGAAACAGGCATTCGCGCAGCTCGAGTTCCTGAAGATCGCCCAGCATACTCCCGGATTCGAGGACATCGCGAAGGCGACCCTCGAGATACCATCGATCTGGACCGTGCTGCGAACCTGGAATATCGGCTGCTTTTTCAGCTATGATTTCAAAAGCGTCCAGCAGCTCGATGGAAAGCCCTACGGACTGGAGGCAGCAAACGTCTTCACCCTGCCCTTCAGCCTGACGATGTTCGGGAAACATGTCGCCGATGGCACCTGGCTGACGACGACCGCGCGTCCGCCGCTGCTCGCAAGCGCCGGCGTCCTGGGGCTCACCGTCGGGCCGCCGGACAACAAGGGCAAATACCTCGAATTGCGCGTGATCGCCGCGCGCAATGCCAAGCCGTAAGCTCGGTGGGCACCGCGAAACGGACCAGCTTCCGTCCTTCGTTTGCACCGTTGGCTCCTGTGAGATGATCTGGAGTTGGGTGTTTCCCGATCGGCCGCCGGTGTTTTTGTTCCTCCTGTGGCCACCAAATCAGGTTGCCGGCAGAACTGGCTGCACGGCATCCTCGCAATCAGCGGAATCCGCGGTCAATTGATCTTCCCGAATTAAGAGGAAGAGGGTTTGGAATTGGCCACAAAAGGCTCAAAAAGCACAGGAGAAACGCATCTCCTTTTCACGCGGTAGGACGCACCGGTTTCTTTGACGTGAAAACCGATTTCCCGGCGCGGTTTGACGGGCGGGGCGGCAAGTTCGCGGATGGCGTTGAACAAGGATTTGATGGCTTGGTCGTGACCTTCAAGGTGGCGTTCAAGTTCGGCCAGTTTTCGGGCCAGAGTATCGTTCGAAGCCAGTATCCGCCGCAGGCTCACGAATACCCGCATGATGGTGACGTTGACCTGCACGGCGCGCTCGCTCCGCAGCACACTGGAAAGCATCGCCACGCCCTGCTCAGTGAATGCGTGAGGCAGAGAACGACGGCGCCCGCCGTGTTTCAAACTTGATATGCCAATCTGGCATTTCAAGATTCCGGCTTCGGCCTCCGTTAGTTGGAACATGAAGTCAGGAGGAAAGCGGCCAGGATTGCGTTTGACGGCGCGATTAAGCGCCCCCGTGGTGACGCCATAAAGAACTGCCAGATCGGCGTCCAGCAGCACTTTCTCCCCACGAGCGAGATGGATCATTCTCTCGATGTGCTCGACCGGGACCAGTTGGGTTACTTGCGCGTCGCTCATGTGGAGCTTGGTTTGAAACGCCGTTGCCGGGAAATTCGGTCGGCATGGGTGGCGCGGGGACTGCGCAGCACACTCGACAACATGGCGACGCCCTCCTGCGTGAAGACACACGGCAGATACTTGACGTGCTGGCCGCGCTTTAAGGTTCCAAATTGGAACCTTAAAGCGGCGCAAGCCTGCGCCTCGTCCAGCGTGAGCTGAAACATGAAGTCGGCAGGAAATCGGTCGAGATTGCGCCGGACGGCTTTGTTCAGATTCTTGGTCTCGACGCCATAGAGCGCCGCCAGATCGCGATCCAGCATCACTCTCTGACCACGAATGAACAGGATGATTTGCTGGATCTGTTCCAGCTGAATCAACGATGAATTGTCGATCATACGGTGGGTCTCCGGGTGTTCCAATTGCGGATCGGCTCGTCTGCGCCAAGCCCGAATCTTCCTCCGGCACCCGGGGCCATCGACAACCTGAGCGGTGAGCAAGCTGCGTTTCGGTTCGAGTGCGCACGCGAAGCCGCGAAGAGCGCAAAGAGGCATCGGGTCGATCCGCAGGTCTCGTCCGTAGAGGGCGCATCGGAGCGGTTCCGGAAAGGCAGGCTGGGAAGCCTGCGCTACGAGCCGCGTGCAGCTGCAGGCTCCGACGGCCGAAGGGTCTTCTGGATCCGGGGCGGAGCGTTCTGGCCACCGCTCAGCGCACGGCGCGGCCAGCCTGTACCCCAACGGGGTTCAATGCGCCGTCTCGCTCCAGCCGCCGCTGGCGCACGCCAGCGGCTGATGACCGTGCGGCGGACCGGATCCGCCGCGCGGTCAGGTCGGCTTGAAGAAGGTGTTGAGTTCGTCGACCCCCTTGCGGACCGCGTCGGCGCTCGCCCGCAACTGCGCCCGTTCATCCTCCAGCAGCTCCAGCTCGATGATGCTCTCGACCCCGTTCTTTCCCAGGATGGTCGGCACGCCGATGAACAGGTCGTCGATCCCGTATTCCCCGCGCAGATACGCGGCGCAGGGCGCCAGGTGCTTCCGATCGGTGATCACCGCCTCGACCATGTCCGCCACCGAGGCCGCCGGCGCGTAGTACGCCGAGCCGGTCTTCAGCAGGGAAACGATCTCCGCCCCGCCCTTCCGGGTGCGGTCCACCAGGCGCGCGACCGTCGCGGCATCCATCAGCTCCGTGATCGGCACGCCGCTGACGGTGGTCAGCCGCGGCAGCGGCACCATCTGGTCGCCATGGCCGCCCAGCACCATGGCGTGCACCGACGACAGCGAGCAGCCCAGCTGCTCGGCCACGAAGTAGCGGAAGCGCGTCGAGTCGAGGATTCCGGCCATGCCCACGACGTGCCGCAGGGCGAATCCGGTGGAGCGCAGGGCCACGTGGCACATGATGTCCAGCGGATTCGAGACGACGATCACGATGGCGTTGGGCGCATGCTCGACGACCGCCCGGGCCGCCTGCTTGACGATCCCGGCGTTGACCTTGAGGAGGTCCATCCGGTCCATGCCCGGCTTCCGCGGCAGCCCGGCGGTGATCACCACCACGTTGCTGTCCGCGATCTGGGCAAAATCGCTGGTTCCGACGATGGAAATCGACACGTCGTAGCCGCGCAACGGCCCGGCGTGGAGAAAATCCACCGCCTTGGCCTGGGTCATGCCTCCGGCGATGTCCACCATGACGAGGTCGGCGATGACCTTTTCCGCGATGTAATAGGTCGCGGTGGCGCCGACATTGCCTGCTCCGATGATACTGACCTTGTTTTTCGACATGAAAGCCTCCTTATGCCGCCCCGGCGTTGATGTTGTCGTGCGCGGTCCCGAGGGCCGCGGCCGCCTTGTCAAATGCCTCGCGGTCGGCACTGGAAAGTTTGAGTTCGACGATCCCGGCCACGCCGCCTTCGCCGATGTAGGCCGGCACGCCGATCGCCAGTCCCTTGATCCCGTATTCCCCGTCGCACCGGACGGACACCGGCAGCAACGCCCGGGTGTTGCACACGATGGCCTCGACCAGCGCCGCGGTCGCGGCGCAGGAGGCGTAGAACGAGCTCGAACGCTGCGTGAGCTGCAGAATGAAATCCCCGGCGTTCCGGGCCTCCTCGATCAGTTCGCGCAACCGCGCCTCACCGAGCAACGCCTCGGCCGGGATGCCCGAGACCCGGATCGTGTCCTTCAGGAACACCATGCTGGGATGATGCGGCCCGATGATCAGGCCGGTGACCTCCCGTGGCGACACTCCGAGCGCCTTGCTGACCAGGAACCGAATCCGGGTTGAGCTCAGCAGTCCGCCGACGCCCATCACCTTGAACCGGTCCGCGCCGAGCGTCTCCTGGACGAGCAGCGTCAGCAGGTCGATGGGCTCGACGACGTTGATCACCACCGCACCGGGCGCGATGCGGCGGATGTTCTGCGCGATCGAGCTGACGATCGGGGCGTTTTCCCGGTAGAGGTCCTCGCGCTGCTGCCCCGGCTTGCGGGTAACCCCGGCGGCGATGATCACGACGTCGCTGCCGGCGATGTCGTCGATCCGGACGGTGCCGCGGATGGAGGTGGCGTACCCGCGCACGGGTCCGGCCTCCATCAGGTCGAGCGCTTTCCCTGCGGCGATGCCTTCCTTGATGTCCACCAGCAGGACATCAGCCGTGCGGGTTTCCGCGATGAAGAAGGCCGTGTTCGTGCCGACATTGCCACTGCCGATAATACTGATGCGTTTCATGTGGTTTTTTTCGAGGCCGGTGAATTAGGAGACCCGTTCGCGGCGAGTCAAACCAAGCCCGGATTTGTTATCAGTGCATGGTCTTTTGCCTTGACTCTGCCAAACAAGTGATAGTGGACCGGTTTCGCCGGAGTGTCAAAAATCGCGCGGCCAATCGCAGATCGCCAATTGGCTATTGGCTATTGGCTATTGGCTATTGGCTATTGGCTATTGGCTATTGGCTATTGGCTATTGGCTATTGGCTATTTCCGTTTGGCCATTTGCCGATTGGCTTGTGCCCTTCGCCGCCATCCGGTGACGGCGATGAAAACCGGGAGTTGACTGAATCAATTCTCTCTCCGAATTTATCGAATCTTCTCGATTATTATGGCTACTTATCAGCATTTTGAGGATCTTCCGTCCTGGCAGGAGGCCGCGCGGCTCTACCAGGTTGTCCTCGACTTGCTGGAGGAACCCGGACTTCCGCTGTCTTCCGGTTTCCGCAGCCAGCTCGATCGCGCGGCGCTCTCGGTCTCGAACAACATCGCCGAAGGCTTTGAACGCGTGACCACGAATGAACTGCTGGCGTTTCTCGCGATTGCCCGGGGCTCGGCGGGTGAAGTCCGCTCGATGATTGCCGTGGTCCGCAACCGGCCGAAGCTTGAGGCGCATATCTCCCGTCTCCAGCGAATCCGCGCCCTCGCCGAATCCTGCTCGCGCCAGCTCACCGCCTGGGCGTGCTCCCTGGAGGATTCGCCGATCCAGGGCAATCGGCACCTGACGCGGTTCACCCGGACGGCGAAACAAACCGCCGACGCGGCGCAGGGTTACCGCCGTCAATTTCTCCGTTCCCTTACGCCGGAGCACCCGCTATACGACACCCCCGAGGCTCGGCTGGCCCGCAGCGCTCCCCAGTACACAGGGGAGAAATAGCCAATCGCCAATTTCAAATAGCGATCGGCTATCGGTGATCGGCTATCGGTGATTGGGGATTGGCTATCGGCTATCGGCGATTGGCCATCGGGGATTGGCTATCGGCTATCGGCGATTGGCCATCGGCGATTGGCTATTTCCTATTGGCCATTGGCAACTGGCGATCTGCCGTCGGCGATTGGCCATTGGCGATCTGCGATTGGCGATTGCCTATTGCCGCCGGCCGTTTCCGGTCGCGCCCGCGAGCTTTCCGCGCAGGATCTCGTCAACCAGCTTCGGGTTCGCCCGGCCCTTCGACTGCTTCATCACGAAGCCCTTCATCGCGTTGATCGCGTTCTCCTTGCCGGCCTTGAAATCGACGACCGACTTCGGATTCGCCGCAATCGCCGCGGCGCACCACTCTTCGAGTTCGCCGACATCCGTGGATTGCCTGAGCCCTTTGCGCTCGACCATGGCCTCCGGCGTCTCGCCGGTCCGGAACATTTCGATGAACACCTCCCGGGCCATGCTGCTGGAGACCCCGCCCCCGTCGACGAGCTTGATTAGTCCCGCCAGATGCACCGGCCGCACCTTGCAATCGGCCAGCGCCATCCGGGCGGCCCCAAGTTCACGCAACAAGTCGTTGGCAATCCAATTGCCGGCTGCCTGCGGCCGGCCGGAGAGCTTCGCCGCTTCCTCGAACCAGGCACACAACTCCGGATCGGGCACGAGCACGGACGTGATCGTATACGGCAGCTGGTAGGCCTCAAGGAACCGGCGCTGCCGGTCGAAGGGCAGTTCCGGACACTCGGCGCGGATCCGTGCCTTCCATTCCTCATCCACCCTCACCGGCATCAGATCGGGATCCGGAAAGTAGCGATAATCGTGCGCCATTTCCTTGGAGCGGAGCGACTGCGAGGTTCCGGTCTGACCGTCGTAATCGCGCGTTTCCTGGATGATCGCGCCGCCCGCCGCCACGACCGCGGTCTGCCGCCTGATCTCGTGCGCGATGCCGTCCCGGACAAACGAAATGGAATTGAGATTCTTGAGTTCAACCTTGGTACCCAGGCTGGTCTCGCCGGCCGGGCGGATCGAGACGTTGGCATCGCAACGCATCTGCCCCTTCTCCATGTCGCAATCGGAGATGCCCCCGTAGATCATGACCGTCTTGAGCGCGGTGAGATAGGCGAAGGCCTCGTCCGCGCTGCGGATCGCGGGCTCCGAGACAATCTCCATCAGCGGTGTTCCGGCGCGGTTGAAATCGATCAACGATTCACCGCCGGCATGATTGAGCTTGCCGACATCCTCCTCGATGTGGATGCGCGTCAGCGGAATGCGCTGGTGCCCGCCCATGACGTTGCGCGAGGGGCCGGGCAGTTCGATCTCAACCGCCCCGCCGGTGCAGATCGGCTGGTCGTACTGCGAGATCTGGTAGTTCTTCGGACTGTCGGGGTAGAAATAGTTCTTCCGGTCCCATTTGCAGACTTCTGCAATCTTGCAGCCGAGCATGAGGCCCACCTTGATGACCCGGTCGAGCGCCGCCTTGTTCATGACCGGCAGCACGCCGGGCAACGCCAGCACCACCGGATCGGTCAGGGTGTTGGGCGGCTCGCCAAAGCCGGTCGCGACCCGCGTGAACATCTTCGAACGGGTTTTAACCTGCACATGGACCTCGAGACCAATGACAGCTTCGTAATTCATAGGCGAGGCGCCGCCTCAGACCAGATCGCAATCAAAGGGATACCGGTACACAAGTGCGAAAGGTCGCCCGGAGTCGCGATCGTGATTCCGTAAACAGTGTGGCCGCGAGCGTAAGCCCCTCGACAGGCTCGGGGCCTGAGCCGTTTCGACAAGCTCAAGGCCCCGAGCCTGTCGAGGGGCTCGTCGAATGGGCGAGTGGACGAACCATCCGCTCGCTCACGCTCGCAGCTACGGTCGCGTTCCCGGTTACCTCTCAATTTGGCCCGCCCTCCCCTTGCGCCAGCAGACTCAGTCCTCGCCCACCACCCGCGGAGCCACATACGTCTGGCCCGTGAGCGCCACGAGCTTCTCCTCGTAGTCGGCCTTCTGCAACGCCGTGATCACGTCGTCGATCCGCCCCTCCATGACCTGCGGCAGGTTGTAGAGCGTCAGGCCGATGCGGTGGTCGCTGAGTCGATTCTGGGGAAAGTTGTAGGTCCGGATCCGCTCGGAACGGTCGCCGCTTCCGATCTGGTCCCGCCGCTGGGCCGCGTATTTCGCGCGCTCCTCGTCCTCCTTGAGCTTGAGCAGGCGCGACCGGAGCACCGCCATCGCGCTGGCCTTGTTCTTCTGCTGCGAGCGCCCGTCGGCACAGAACACGATCATGCCGGTCGGCTTGTGAATGATCCGGACCGCGGAATCGGTCGTATTGACCCCCTGCCCGCCCGGTCCGCTGGCGCGCTGCACGGTGATCTCCAGTTCCTGCGGATCGATGCGCACCTCGACCTCTTCGGCCTCGGGCAGCACGGCGACGGTGACCGTTGAGGTGTGGATCCGGCCGTTGGCCTCCGTCACCGGCACCCGCTGCACGCGGTGGACGCCGCTCTCGAACTTGAGCTGCCGGTAGACATCCTGTCCGCTGACGAGGAAACTCACCTCCTTGAACCCGCCGCGCTCGCTCACGCTGCTGCCCAGCGGCTCGACCTTCCAGCCATGCGCGTCGGCGTACTTCTGATACATCCGGGTCAGCTCCGCGGCAAACAGCGCGGCCTCCTCCCCGCCGGTGCCCGCCCGGATCTCCATCACGGTGTTTCGCGAATCAGTGGGTTCCGGCGGAATCATGGCGAGCAGCACCGCCTCCCGCAGCGCGGCCCGGCGCTGCTGCAGCCCCGCCAGCTCCTGGGCGACGAGCTCCCGGAAGGCCGGGTCAGCCGCGGGGTCGCGGGCCATCGCCTCAGCCTCCGCCACCTCGCGTTCGGTCTTCTCAAAGGCCTGGTAGTCGGCCACCAACTGCGCCACCTTCTGCTGTTCGCGCGTCACGTCCGCCGCCCGCCGCAGGTTGGCATAAAACGACGGCGCCGCCATCTGGGCGTTGAGTTCGTCCAGCCGGCGCTGAAACGGGGCGATCTCGGGAAGATGGTCCATCAAGGTGAAAGGAAACGTGGGTGGGAGGATTTGCGAATTGCACCAGCCGCGGTCTGCGGCTTGTTTAGGGCCAGTCGCTCCGGGGCGGAAACCCGCCTAGAGATGACGATCCGCAATGGCCACGACGCTTTTCACGCAGAACATCATCGCGTGCATCTGGGATTTCGACAAGACTCTTATTCCGGGTTACATGCAGGGTCCGCTTTTCCGCCACTTTGGCGTCGACGAGGCGACCTTCTGGGCCGAGACCAACAAACTGGTCGAAACCTATGCCAGGCGCGGCTACCGCATCTCGGGCGAAATCGGCTACCTCAACCACATCCTCACCTACGTGCTGGCCGGCCGCATGCCGGGACTGAACAACCAGTTGCTCCGCAAACTGGGGCGTGAGCTCAAGTTCTACCCCGGGCTGCCGGAATTCTTCGCCAAGATCAAGGGCGTGGTGCGGGAAAAGCCCGACTACCTGAAGCACGAGCTGCAGCTCGAACATTACATCGTGAGCACGGGGCTCGCCGAAATGATCCGGGGCAGCGCGATCGCCCCCGAGGTTGAAGCCATCTGGGGCTGCGAATTCATCGAGAATCCCTGCCAGCCCGGTTTTCTCCAGCAGCGCGAGTTCGACCTCGGGGCCGCCGCGCAGATCGCGCAGATCGGCATGATGATCGACAACACGACCAAGACCCGCGCCATTTTTGAGATCAACAAGGGGACCAACAAGAACCCGGCGCTGGATGTGAATGCCAAGATCGCGCCCGAGGACCGCCGCATCCCGTTCCAAAACATGATCTACATCGCGGACGGGCCGAGCGACATCCCGAGCTTTTCCGTCGTGAAGGGCCGCGGCGGCAAGGCCTACGGCGTCTACAACCCGGACCGGCCGGACGAATTCGCCCAGAATGACCGCCTCCGTCACACCGACCGCACCGACCACTACGGCCGGGCGGATTATCGCGACGACAGCGAGACGTCCAGCTGGCTGCAGCTGCAGATCCACGGCATCTGCGACCGGATTGTCGCGGATCGCGAGGTGGCGGTCGCCCAGCGCGTGGCCCGGCCGCCGCGCCATCTCAATCCGACGCCCGAGGAAGAGGCCGCGAAGCGCCAGGCAAAGCTGCCGAAACAGGCGACCTTTCTGGAGTAGGACACCATATCCGGCGGGCGTTGCGGATCCGCCGCCAGCGCCAAACACGCCCTGTTTCACGGGAGCCCCACACGCCAGACGCGGTTTGGCCGGCGACCGGGGGGAGACTGGTCGAACCGGTGGCTGCGAGCGCCAGCGAGCGGGCGGCGGAGGCCGGTTCCACTCGCTGGCGCTCGTGGCTACTTCAAAAGAGGTGTTTCCGGAAAGGAAACGAAGAGAACGAAGAGCCGATCGGAAGGTTTGGGCTCCCTTATGGCTTGCGCGCGATGAACCATTCGACGGCCGCAGTCATGGAGTGAGTTCCCTTCTCGTCGAACACATCCACCTGGACCTCGATCAGCGCCCGGCCTTTCGACGTCAAGGCTGCGACGAACTCCGCCTTCTTCCCCGGATCGATGCTCACTTTCGAGAAGACGGCCCCAAACGCCGGCTTTCGGAACTTCGCCTCCAGCCGGCGCACAACCGGCACCACCTCGAAGCTGACATCCTTGAACTCGCGCAACAAAAACTCTCCGCTCGAAGCCTCCGCGAGTGCAAGCTGGGCCCCCGCGTGGACCGTTCCGAGGTGGTTCGTGTAGCGGACATCATCCGGCAGCGACAGCACACTGCCCTCTTGCTTCGAAAGCGTGATGCCGATGAAATGATTGAAAGGGATGGCTTCGATATCCATGGAGGTCACAAGGATCTCGGAGGCTTCTGTCCGCAATCGCCTTCATAATCCAGGAGGCCAGTGTGAAAGATCAGCAACCAATGGTCGCGGACCCTCGTATATCCTTTGCATGCGCGCCCCTTCCATCGGAAATCTTCCCCGGTTGCGCGGTTGCGCCACAGGGTGTCCACGTTGACGACCGCGAAGCCTGCATCGCCTTGCTCGGAGACCACGATGCACACCGTCCGGCGGAGGTTCTGCACGAGATCGTGCGTGCGGAAAAGCTCCTCCCACTGGGCCTTCCATCGTTCGCGATTGAACCGCCCGAACGGCATCACCCAACCAGCGGGATCGTGAGCACCGGAATTCGGAGGCCAGGGCCAGACCATGTCGGGGTGGAACAGTGAGACCAGTGCATCCGCGTCGCGTGAGTTCCACGCTTCGGTCTCCGCGTCAACCTGCCGCTGGATTTGCTCTTCAATTGAGGTCATCTTGCGATTGCCCATCGGAGGGTCGAAGGGTCAGCTCAACAAGGCCGGCGGAGCGGCGGTGGAACCCGAAATGGCCGGCGTCCCGCCGCCTGGCGTTGGTCGTGAAGGCTGATCCGGTTCCTTTTTCTTGTAGTGTTTTGTCGGACTCCAGCTCTTCGGGAGGCGCTTACCGAACGGAGCCCTGCTCCACTCTTGGTTGCGGTGCTGCCGCGCCCAAAACCCTCCCGCTAGGGTTTTTCGCCAGGTGCCGCCGGCCCCGCACCGCCCGGACGCAGCTGCGGGAACAGGATCACATCGCGAATGCTCTCGGCCGCGGTCAGGAGGATGCAGAGGCGGTCGATGCCAACGCCCATGCCCCCGGCCGGCGGCATGCCGTGCTCGAGCGCCAGCAGGAAATCCTGGTCGATGTTCTGCTTCTCTTCGCCCGCCTGCGCCTCGAACATCTCGCGTTGCACGAGCGGATCATTCTGCTCCGAATAGGCTGGCGCGATCTCCATGCCGCCGATCGTCAGTTCAAAGACGTCCAGGGTCGTCGGATCCTCGCGATTGATCTTGGCGAGCGGACAAAGCTCCTTCGGCAGGTTCAGTACGAACGTCGGCTGGATCAGCGTCGGCTCGATCCGCTTGGAGAAGATCTCGTTGGTGATCTCGAATTCCTCCCACTGCGGCTCCACCTTCAGGCCGAGCTTTTCCGCAGCCGCAATCTTCTCCGCCTTGCTGCGGGAGAACCAGGCTGCATCGCCGGTCTCAGCGATGATGAGATCCTTGTACTTCACCTCGCGCCACTCCCCCGCAAAATTGATCACCTGGCCGGTCGGCGCGTGCTTGATCTCAAAGGTGCCCAGCACATCGCGGCACAGCGTCGTGAGCAGGTCTTTGATCAGGGCCATCATCCCGCGGTGGTCGGAATAGGCCTGGTAGACCTCCAGCATGGTGAATTCGGGGTTGTGCTTCCGCGAGATGCCCTCGTTGCGGAAGTTCCGGCCGATCTCGAACACGCGGTCCCAGCCGCCCACGAGCATGCGCTTGAGGTAGAGCTCGAGCGAGATCCGCAGGAAGAAATCGCAGCCGAGCGCATTATGATGGGTGGTGAACGGCTTGGCGGCCGCGCCGCCCGCGACGGATTGCAGAATCGGGGTCTCGATCTCGATGAACTGCCGCTCCTCCAGAAAACGGCGGACCGCCGTCACGATCCGGCCGCGCTGCAGCAACCGCCG
>CAWDQK010000107.1:0-12856 GCA_963804395.1 uncultured Verrucomicrobiae bacterium
TCTGGAAAACTTCGGCCCCCCAAAACCAAAAGTCCTATGGGCGGACCCCCCAAACCAAAAGTCCTATGGGCGGCCCCCCAACCAAACGTCATATGTGCGCCGCTGTCAACACGCTTGTTTACGCCAACCACGCAGCGCGTTGTAATAATACAACGCAGCCAGCCATGAAGCGAAAGCAAAACCCGTGCATTACATGTTTCAGCGGCCCATGGCAAGAGGCGTAAAGGCTTGTTTTCGGTTAAAAACGCCTCGCCGTACTTGAGCATCACGTCTCGGTGGCGCGCTGTGTTAACACAGCGATAAAACAGGCAAAACAACGAAGGGCCGATTTTTAGGCTCTTCGCGCGCTGCTTTTTAGGTAGCGATGCAGTAGTATGCACTTTTAGAGAAGAAACAATCAGTTGGTCCCGTAGCTCAGTGGTAAACGCGTCTATCTTATAAGCCGAAGGTCATAGGTTCGAACCCTGCCTTCAGACAAAACTTTTTGCATCTTTTTCCCTTTGCTCCATGAAGCAAGGGACGTTGAATTTTTGTCGAAAATCTGTTTTTGAACTCGGTAAACCGTTTCGTTGGCGTCAGTGGGCCTCGAGGATCGGTACATCCGACTTGTTACGCGTAGCGCAGATCGTCCACCGTTGTTGAACGGTGGAACAACTTCGTTCTCAAAAGCTTCTCGCTCGTTTCTGCCATTGTGAAAGTCACCGTTGTTCGAATGCGCTGGCACAACAACGAATTGCAGTGTCTGGGTAGTCGTGGCGCACTGCGTGGCGGCTTCTGATCGATCGAGCAACCTTGTCCCCAGAAGTATTCGGCTCTTCCTGATTGTTATCCCGTGGTAGTTACTTTTGTCTCCGTGCTGTGACACATAATAATCAACTATCGACGGACTCACTGACAGACGGAGGTTAGCACCCCGGGCCGCGCACTGCTGACACTGCACGTCAGAGGGCTAAAACTGTTTGTTCGGGAGAAAAACATTACGGGAAATTGTCTGCGAAAATGCCATTTCCCGATAATCCTTTTTGCATCCTGCCTGGAGCGCGAGCGCGTAAGCAAAAGGAGGCTTACTGGTCGTTCTGAAAAAATCCCCCAATCCTCCCAATCCCCCCATCCCCCAATCCCCCCGCGGACAAAAGTTAGCGGACGGTGTGAGCAACTTGCCAGTGGTAGGCGCCAACTTGCCAATGGTATGTGCCAACTTGCCAATGGTATGGGGGTTCGAGGGCGAAGCCCCCGAAAAAATTTTTTTCTTTTTCTTTACATTCGGCCTGAAGCGCGGAAACGAAAGTCATAGCTAAGTGGGCAAACTTTTGATTATCCGTCCGCTTCTCCCAGCCCCAGGAACCACTTTTTGTGCACTGTTTTAAACGCTCTGCTGCACAACAACGAAAACCCGCGCATTTTCTGTTTCGCACAAGTGAAATCTCTCCCATGGGAAGCAAGGGTGCAACGAAAGTCCCGCTCGCCATTATATTTTCGTGTTCTGTGCCACATGCAGCAACCGGTACGCCTCGCCACGCATCGTTTTGTCGTCGGGCTTTTGGAAACCGGCCGGCGGTGGCGCGTTTCCGATCTTCGCGTACGGCCTCCAAACGTCGCTCCCCACAAGCCTTGCCAGGACCGGCGGCTCCGTGCCGCCGAGGTTGAGCAGGGCCGTTCCCCAGCCGGGGGAGAACGGGCCGTAAACATGGTTGCCGCTGTGCTTGAACTCGAAAAAGGGCAGTTCTTTCATCGGACGAGAGCGCCCCGGAAGGCGTCAGCCAAGCGCGGGCAGCGATTTCACCAGCTTCACAGTCTCGACGCTGACGGTCACGACCTGGCCGACAAGGCGGAGGATATACTCCTCGTCGTCGGAGCGGTTGGGGTCGCTAACGATCCTCTCCGGGTCGGCTTTGTCGCGCTCGACGCGGTATTGGTCGATCACCCACTCCAGTGCCGACCGGTTTCCGAGGCGGTACTCGAAGACCTCGGGGGGGATGCCTTCGAGCGTGAGGTAGCTGTTGTACGCCAGCGCGGTCTTGTCCTTCGAAAGCTTCATACGCTCGACGCGCGGGTCGAGCCTGGCGTCGGGTGTCTCGACACGCTTCAGCGGGAACTCCTTTTGCAATTCGTAGCCGACGTGCAGTTCGGCCAGCTTCTCGCCGGCCTTCGCAAAGGCGGTGAAATCGGGCGCGAACGGGATGCGCGGCAGTTCGCGGCGGAGATTGGCGGCGTATTTCTCGCGGTACTCCGGGTGGTGGAGCACGGCATAGACGTAGTGGAAGATATCGCGCTTGGTGATCTTCGCTTTTGGGTAACGCGCCTGGAACTGATCAAACGCCCAATTAGTGACGTTGTCGCGCCTGTGCCCGCCGTCCGAGTCGTAGGTGTAGAGGGGGAAGCATTGGGAACCGACACCAGCACCGCAGAAATGAAGGTCGCAAATCGCGGCAACCGCGAATGCCATAAATGGTTTTTCTGGAGCCACGCCGGTGAGAGTTATGGCTCGATTCTCGTTCTCAGAGGAAGAAGAAGGGAAGAGTGATGGCTGAAGGTAACGTCGATGAATCAGGAGATCGTCAAAATACACCTGCTTTGTTGTGAATGGACGGTATTCCGTCCGTCGGTTTATGCCTTCGACGAACTCAAGCTCTTTGCCCTCCACTAAGGCAGTCTTCAAGCGATCAGTCCATTTTACGAATCCGGGATCGGCAGAGACGAAATCGTCAACACCGAGAGATCGGTCTTTGCGCCGCCGAAAACGACCGACTTCTGCGTTATAGTTCTCAATCAGGCGGGTGACTTTGTCCGTAAGGTCATTGGGCGTGAAATCGTACACCCACTCATCACGGTTGGTCGCAATTCCGAGCGAATAAGTCCGAAAGATTGCCTTTGCATCCAAGCTGTTGCGGGCCTTTGTTTCCTTCGTCCCAAGGGTAAGGAAGTGATTGAATTCCGCGCTCTCGTCTTCGTGGAGCCAAGTGTGGCGCGCATCCGGCCTCAGCTGCCGCCACTTCACGCCGCCGATGTCGCGTTTTTCCTCCAGCCATTTCCATTTGCGCTCCTTGCGCCAGTCCTGGCCGACGGTGGCGTAACGGATGACGGCCTTCCGGCGCTTCGGCTCATTTTGCCTGTGGCGGATGAAAAGGGCGATACTCACGCCGACCTGGATGCCGAAGACGTTGTGTGTGGAGCCAGCGAGCTTGGGATTCTTGCGCACGTTGCCGTTGAGATCGACGAGGTAGATGGCGTCGAAATCCTCGGCAAGGTGCTTGCGCACTCCGTCGGCGGCGATCCCGTCGAGGTAGCCGTTGTTGGTTACATAGGCGACGATGCCGTCCTCGCCTACGCGGTCGGTGGCCCAACGCAATGCTTTGATGTAGGGATCGCTGAGCTTGTTCAGCAGCGTGGCGGCGGAGTCGGCTGCGTAGGTGTTGCGAATGCGCTGGTCAAGCCGCGGGTATTTCCGATTCTTGTTGTTATCGTTCTCGTCCTGCTGGTTCGCGTTGTAGGGCGGGTTGCCGAGGATGACGAAGATGGGCGCCTTTTTCTGCCGGTTCACCCGCTCGGTGTTCTCGGCATACATGAATGACATCTCCGTCTGTTCGCGTGGTTCGGCGAGATCGAAGGTGTCCACCAGGCAGAGTCCGGGAAAGGATTCATAAGTCCCGATGCGCTCATAGTACTCATGCTCCACGTTGAGGCATGCGATGTAGTACGGGAGGAGCATGATCTCGTTGGCCCAGAGCTCGCCGGCGTATTTGCGCGGCAGGGCGGTCTTGGGCAGCTCCCGCATGAGGTGCACAAGGAAGTTGCCCGTGCCGGTGAACGGATCGAGAAAGTGCACGCCGGCGTCGCCCAGCTCGCGATCGAATTCGGAGCGGAGAATTTCGCGGATGCTGGCAATCATGAACCGCACGATGGACGGCGGCGTGTACACGATGCCCATCGTGTCGGCCACCTTCACGGCGAAGCCCTGGAAGAATTTCTCGTAGACCGTGTTCAAAAACTTCTGCTTCTCCGAGAAGTCGTCGATGGTGCGGGCGGCGTTCTCGATCGCGAGGTAGAAGCGGTCGAGTTTGCCGAGAAAGTCGGCGCGGTCGAAATGGCCGGAGGCGAGGGCGTCGATCACCTTCTCAATCTCCACGGCGACGACGTTGCGTCGGGTGAACTCGGGGTTGGAGAACACGGTACCGAAGAGCCGCGCGGTGAGCAGATGCTGGATGAGCATCTCCTCGACTGCCTCGACGGAAAGCGTCGGGTTGATGGCGGTGCGGCAGAGGGCCGTGAAGGCGTCAAAAGCGGCGACGAACTTCTTGTTGGGCGTGAAGCCGGAACGCGATCGTTGGATGAGGTCGCGTACGCTGCGGCCCAGCTCTGGCAATCGTTCGCGAAACTCGTCGAACGGCATGCTCCCAGTCGGCCAGCGCCGGCTCGGCATAGCTAAAGAAGACGGTGAGAATCTCGACAAGGTTGTCCCGCTGTGCAACGCCGTCGGGTGCGACGAGCGGGAGGTCGCGGGCGACCTTGCCGTCTTGAACCAGGAGCGCGCGGCGGGGCTGCCAGAATAGGGTGTTCTTGGCCGGATAGCCGAGCTTCAGCTTCGCCCGCATCTCGTCTTCGAGATCGTCGGCATCGTCCTTGGATTCCAGGCAACCGTGCACGAGGCGATATTGATCGAGGAGGGCGCCGTCGAGGCGGAGGGAAGATTCGGCCTTGCGGCGCAGCTCGTATTCGCGGACGAGCGTCCATTTGAGCGGACCGGCGCATGCCTCGATCAACTGGTCGAAGGCGGAGCGGACCGCTGATTCGTGCTTCGCGCCGACATTGGCGAACTGCGCGAGAGCGAGGTAATAACCGTTCACCGCCCGGTGGGTCGGCTTGAGGTGGATTAGCACGGCCATGTCGAGTACCACCATCACAGCGCAGCGAACCGGGCGGCGCAAGAGCAGGCTTTCCTATGGGACTGAACGGATACAAACTGTCCTGACACGACCATGGACTACGGGCTGGAATTGAAGAACCTCCTGCTCGCGCCGCCCCGGCTCACGCTCGCGGTGGCGGAGAGCGTGACGTGCGGCCGGCTGCAGGCGCGCGTCGGCGCGATCTCCGGCGCCTCGGAGTATTTCCTCGGCGGGCTCACTGCCTACACGATCGCGCAGAAGGTGCGGCATCTCGGCGTGGACCGCCTCCAGGCCGAGGCGGCCAACGCCGTGTCGGCGGAAATCGCGGCGCAAATGGCAAACGGCGCGGGCGCGTTTTTTGGCGCCGATCTTGCCCTGGCCACGACCGGCTATGCGGAGCCGGTTCCCGCTCGCGGCGTGACACAGCCGTACGCCTTCTGGGCGCTGGCGCACCGCCGGGCGGACAATGCCGTCGACCTCCGCCACGGGCGCGTCAACTGCCCGGGTGCGACACGGGTGGCCATGCAGGAAGCGGTCGCGGATGCGGCGTACACCGCCCTGCTTGAGTACCTTCGGCGGCTGCGCGGAGCGGCGGAAGCCGGTGCCTGACCCGGGCGGAGGCCCGGCTCAAATTGTCAACCATTAGTTGACATTGGTCGGCGGGAACGACCGGCCTGAACGTGGGCGGAAGGGCGGCGGAACGGGAAAGATGTCAACTATTGGATGACATTTCGCCTGGCGGGAGGCACGCCCGGCAGCCGGCATCGCGACCGCCAGGCCTCCCGCGCATGGCCACATTTCATGGAACCGTGCCGGCGGAGGAACGCAAGCGGGGCGCAAACGGGCCGGACGATTCCGCCAGCTTATGGGCTGAGCTGCTTCAGGTGGTTCATGAGCGGCTGGGATTCGGGCTGCGGCTTGACCCAGTCGCTGAACAGAATCTCCGGGATTCCGTAGGTGGTGTTGTAGAACTGCTGCGTCGCGTCGAACGAGGGGCGACATCTCGCCGGTCTTCACCGTGGCCCCGGCATAAAAGCCTTTGACGTTGGAATAGACGAGCACCGCGGCGGTGAAGGTCTGGGTCAACCGTTCGGCCTCGGCGGCGGCCGGTCCGGCGACGGCCTTGGCGTCGACACCGAACTTGAAGTGCGGTTGGAAGATCAGCCGGGTGGAGGCATCGTCCATCAGCAGGTAAATCGTTTCGATCGTCTTGCCGCCGGCCTGGAGGCCGAGGCTGAGTTCGCCCGCCTTGATGAACACCGGCACGCTCCATTGACCGCCGGGCCGCTTGACCATGGCCACGCCCCAGCCGTCCTTCACGCCGACGAGCAGGCTCACCTGGACCTGGTTGACGATGACGATGCCCTTGGCGCGCTGCAGCACGGAGGCCGGGATGGCGCGGTCCGGGTAGAGCATCGTGCTTTGCAGGATGGCCTCGCAGGTCTGGAGGCGGTCGACATATTCGGAGCGATTGAATTCGGCGGCGCAGGCGGTGCAGGCGGAGGCCAGCGCGGCAACGAAGAACAGGAGTCTTTTCATGGAAGAATGGAAGGCGGCAGAGAGTGCAGGTCCCGGTTGGATGACGGGATTGTGGAAACACCTATGCCATGGATCCGGGAGAATGAAAAGAGCAGAGTAGGCGTCTGCAAGACCGCAGATTGCGGAAGGGCCGGCGCCGAGGCCCGCACCGCGGCCAGTCGCGCCGGGTGGACGGCCGGCGACGCCCCTCAATCCAGGCCGCGGGCTTCGAGGTCCGATTCGTCCCAGCCAAGATAGTGCCCGAGTTCGTGCAGAAAGGTGATTCGCACCTCATCCCGGTAGACCGCCTCGTCGCCCTCGGCCAGATCCCAGATGTTCTCAAGGAAGAGCAGAATCTGGGAGGGCAGGGGATCGGTGGAGCCCGGATCGTCGCCAAGGGGCGGCCCGACAAACAGCCCGAGAATGTCAGGCTCCCAGCCTTCCGTCAGGATCTGGTCGTTGGGGCGGGGCTCAAAACATACCGGCACCTGCAAGGCCGGTTCGCGAATCTCCGTCGGCAAACGATGTTGGGTGGTCGTAACCACCATCTCGGCAATCTTGGCGAGCTGGGGAAAGGTCATGGCCGGGGGGCTCCCCTGGGCGGGCTGGATTGTTTGCGTCGCAAACCCAGCCGTCGGACCCTGCCGGCGGGCGCTCCACTACATCGGGTCGGGCTGCTGACTGCAATCATGAGCGAACTCTAGGGGAAGCAGCAGTCGAAGCAAATCCCGGAGCGCCCAGCTTTTTCCGGATGAACGAGGCTGTAACCCAGGAGGAAGGGCGGCGTCATGTCGGGTACGCGGGTCCAGCGCCGAAACCTCCATCGCTCCGATATACCGAAAGGCAAATCAAATGAAATCTACGCTCAGAATTGCAGTAATCGCAGCCGGTCTCGCCGCTGCCGCCTGGCCGGCGCTCCGCGCGGCCGATGAATCAACGCCGCCCCCGTCTCCACCTCCGCCGCCTGCCGCAGCCGGTGGGGAACAGGGCACGGGAGCCCGTCATGGGCGATGGCAGCGCGACCCGATGGAACAGGCGGAACATTTGAAGCAGGTGGTCAACCTGACGAAGGAGCAGTTCGACCAGGTGCTGGCGATCTACAAGGACGAAGCGGCGCAACGCCAGGCAATCATGGGCGATGATTCTCTGTCGCGGGATGACCGGCGGGCCAAGATGCGGGGGCTCATGAGCGGCACGCAGGACAAGGTCCGCGCCCTGCTCACCCCTGACCAGCAAAAGAAATTCGATGCGATGCCCCGTCCGGGCCCGGGCCGGCGAAGCCGCGGTGAAGACCATGGAAACCCGCCGCCACCACCGCCCTCGGGCGATGCGCCGCCGCCACCTCCTCCGGGCGACACTGCCCCGCCGGCCAATCCGCCGCCTGCCGGCAGCACCTGATCACGAAACACCTGTTCGGGAGTTCGCACTGCCCGAAGTTCTGCAACCCGCCGCGGCACCATCCGGTCCGCGGCGGTTTAATTTTTCGACAACCGCCGCCGGCCCGCGCAGCCTCGCCGCCGGATGAACGATGAGCAGGTCATAATTGCCGGGGGCGGCGCGGCGGGTTTTTTTGCTGCGATCGCCTGCGCCGAAACGGAATCCGGCGGCGCGCGTTACGATTTGCGAGCTGACCGGCCATCCCCTGGCGAAGGTCCGCATCTCCGGAGGGGGCCGGTGCAATGTCACCACCGCGCTCACGCAGCCGGAGGAACTGGTCCGAAACTATCCGCGCGGAGGACGCGAGCTGCTCGGGCCATTCCATCGTTGGGGCCCGGGCGAAACCGCATCGTGGTTTGCCGCCCACGGCGTGGAGCTCAAGGCCGAGGCGGACGGCCGGATGTTTCCCGTGACCGATGATGCCGGCACTGTCGTCGACTGCCTGCAGCGCGTCGCAACGGCGGCGGGTGTGATCGTGCGCACGCGCTGCGGCGTGCAGTCGGTCCGGCCGGGCTTCGAGGTGGGGTTGACGACCGGAGAAACCATGCACTGCGACCGGCTGTTGATTGCCACCGGCGGCGGCAAGGCAGGTGGCGGATGCGAACTGGCGCGCGGGCTGGGCCACACGATTGAGCCGCCGGTACCGTCGCTTTTCACCTTCCAAATCACGGATCTCCGGCTGACGGGTCTGGCGGGGGTGGCCGTGGAGAACGCCGAAGTCCGGGTGGGGGGGACCCGGCTGCTGCAGCGCGGGCCGCTGCTGGTCACGCACTGGGGGATGAGCGGTCCGGCGATCCTCAAGCTCTCCGCCTGGGGCGCGCGGGTGCTGCACGACCGGGGGTACCAGTTTGACCTGGCAGTGAATTGGGCCGCGCCCCGCACGACCGGAGGGATTCTCTCCGACCTGACCCGGCGGCGCGCGGAGCACCCGCGCCGACAGGTGGCGGGCGACAATGAGTTTGGTTTGCCGCAGCGACTCTGGGAGCGCCTCACCGCAGCGGCGGGGATTGGGCCGGGCCTGGTCTGGACCTCCACGTCGAACGAGGTGCTGCAGACGCTCGCCCGCGAGCTCAGTGACGGCAAGTTTGCGGTAACCGGGCGGAGCCTGTTCAAGGATGAGTTTGTGACCTGCGGGGGCGTGCGGCTGGGTGAGGTTGATTTCAAGACGATGGAAAGCCGGCGCTGTCCCGGGCTCCATTTCGCAGGCGAGGTTCTGGACATCGACGGGGTGACGGGAGGTTTCAACTTTCAATCCGCCTGGACCACCGGCTGGCTCGCCGGGTGCGCGATGGCAGGAATTCGCTGACGCGAATTCCTTAGGTTTTGCGGCACGCAAAACCTTTCCGGACGACATTGCCTTGATCCCGGATTTCTGTCTCTGACTTCCCCGATGACCCTGCCGAGTTACTGGCAACTGCTGGCGCTGGTGTCCCCGGCGTTCGTCCTCTTCGCCCTGGGCGCGCTGGTGCGGCGGACCTGCCGGCTGACCACGGAATCCGGAGACGGCCATGCTCCGGATCTACGTCAATTTCTTCTACCCGGCGTTGATCCTCAAGAGCGTGCTCGGGAATGCGGCGCTGCGCGAACCGTCGAATCTGGCCTGGCCGCCGGTGGCGGGCTTTGTCTCGATTGTCCTCGGTTTTGCAGTGGGCTATGGCGCCGGGCGGGCGCTCGGTCTGCACGTCGGATCCGGGCTGCGCACGTTCGCGTTTGCCGTGGGAATCTACAACTACGGGTTCATTCCGATCCCGCTCATGGAATCGCTTTATGGCCGCGGACCGCTCGGGGTGTTGCTGGTCCAGAACATGGGCTGCGAGCTGGCGGTTTGGAGCGTGGGCCTCCTGGTCCTGGCCGGCTTTTCCGGGGGCGATGGCTGGCGGCGCATGCTGAATCCGCCCATCTTCACCCTCGTCATTGCCGTCGCGGCCAACCTGTTGGGTTTCACCCTGCCCGCGCCGGTCACCCGGGTGATCGACCTGCTCGGGGCCTGCGCCATCCCGTTTGGGCTGCTGCTGTGCGGGGTGACGATTGCCAGTTACCTGGAGAATCCGCGGCAGCTTTATGGCGGCCGCACCACCGCGGTCGCTAGTCTGGTGCGCCTCGCGGTGTTGCCGGCGGCGTTCCTGCTGTTCGCGAGATACGCGCCCGTTTCGCCTGAGTTGAAGCGGGTGCTGGTCGTGCAGGCCGCCATGCCGTCGGGAATGATGCCGCTGGTTCTGGCCCGGCATTACGGCGGCCAGCCGCTGATCGCGGCGCAGATCATCCTCGGAACGACGCTGCTCGGCGTGTTGATCATCCCGTGGTGGCTGTCCTTCGGGATGGCATGGGTGGGAATTCCCTGACGAAGCCGCGGTGCGGATTCGTCAGCGAATGCCCTCAGGACGCGCCGCCGCGCGTCCTAGTCGATTTTCGGCAGGTTCGAGGGGATTTCGACGCTGTGGGGATGATGGCGCTTCGTTTTGGCGGCGCTGGCGCGCTTGCGAAGCATGCCGTCGAGCTTGTCGATCAACTCGTCGAGCGATTTCTGGGGGTCGTCGCTCTCGACGCTTGCAACCAGGTCGGGTCCCCGGATCTCGATGTGGCCCTTCGCGACGAACGCATGGCCCGGAACGCGCGTTTGGTCGTGCTCGAGATCGACGCGGATGCGGATGATGTGCTCTTCATGGCGCAACAGGCGCGTCGCCTTTTCCTCGGCGGTGGCGCGCAGCGCGGGCTTGAGATTGAAATGCAAGCCGCGCACCAGAATTCTGGAATCGGTCGGGGAGGGGGTTTTCTCAGAGGGCATAAGGATAATGATCGCGGCCGGGGTGGCCGGGCTCTTTGGCTGGAGTTGATCAAGGGCAGATGACGATGGGCGCTGCGCCCGGAAACGGCAAGGCCAGAGGACGACAGGGCAAATCAGGACACTTCCGATCGTCGCTTGCCTTCGCCGGTCACAGCGGCATGCTCGTCATCGTTCTTTGATTGGCGCGCCCAATCGAACCCCGCTGTATCTTTGGAATTTGGATTTTGGGATTTGGGATTTCCCGCGCAGCGGGCATTTGCCGCTGCAAGTTTGGGATTTGGAGTTTGAGATTTGGATTTTCCCGCGCAGCGGGTTTGGGGGTGTTCCGGATTCGACCCTTGGTTGGATCGTGTCGCTGCCTGTCGAGGATGAAGGTTGGCCTCGTTAATCCTCCTTCAAAAAAACAATAGGCAACTTCGAAGAAATGCCTCTCGCTGCTTAACTGCAGTGACGTTCCCCCGGCGACGCCTGCTGGCCGGATGGAACGACGACAGCAGGCATAGCCGGGGCGGGTGTGGCCGACGCCCCGGTCGTACCTTCAACCGGCCTCTAGCCGGCGCCCAGCGCGCGTTTTCGCGGGGCGGCGGCGAATTCAAAAAATCGCTACACAGGTAGACGCGGCAGGTGAAGGCCTGGGGCACGCGGGTTCAACTCCCGCCACCTCCACCATTTTTCGCCTGGCGAAAAATGCCGCGCCGAAGCCGTCTGGCGAAGGCGGGCATTTCGCCCCGGCAACGCTGCGACCGCGCAGCTGAGTTCGAGCCCCGGTAGGTCCATCCGGCGAACGTGCGTCTGGCTGAATCGCCGGCGCTGGCGACCATAGGGCCAAGATCGCAAAGAAGCGCCGCATCCGGCACGTCGAGAGTCCGGCCAAAGCGGTCCAATGGCTGTCACTGGTTGCCGATCGTACCGGTCAGGTGACGCGCAACGATCATTTCAACGATTTCCAGAAACGACTCCGGCACCTGCAACGCTTCGCCGGTTTCGGAAAGACCGACGCAAAGGGTGAGTGGCATGCGGCGTACTCCGATTTCGGGACGCGCCGGCGGTTGTCGAAGCCGGGTCTGGCGCCGAGATTCCGGTCATGACAGACACGATCAATATCGCCCGTCAGGCTGGTCCCGAGGATGGCACAGCCGATCGCAATTCCGGGAAGGACCGGCTGGCTCCTGACAAAGCGGTGGCGATCCGCACATCGCCGCCGCACGTGATGGACCTGAAGGAGGCCAGCGCCGACCCGGTCTGTTCGCCCCGCGGGCTGCGCGACCTAGTCGCGTCCCGCCGGGTGAAACACGCGCGTGTCGGCGCAAAGATCGTCATCCGCTGCGAATGGCTAGATGCGTTCCTCGGGATTTGAGCGGGCACGAGAAATGAGGTTTCAGGTTTTGCCAGGGATGCGGGATTCTGATTCGATCGATGTCAATGATGCCCCACTGGGCCTTATTTCTCATTGCAGTCGTCACCACTGCCGTGGGCGCGCCACCTGCTCCAGAAGCCGAAGAGGCGATGCCGGCGCCTATGCCGAAGGCGACTACCGCCACACCCGTCGTGGGCGGACGGAGACTCTCGGACGACTACACGAGCCTCGGAGGTTTTTCCAAGGTTAGAACGCTTTTCAGCCAGGAGGACGTGGTGGCTACCATTGCCGATTCGCCCGAAGTGATCCTCTATGAAGGTTTGCCGCACGTCGTCTTTGAGTGGCCGCTCTTCTACAGTGCGGCACAGCGGGATGACATTCTTTGGTTTCACGACATACCTTTCTACAGCCGACCAATCTCGCTGACCGAGGAAGATCGAGACGCGGTATTCGAGTTCCTCCGTGCACCGTTCCCGGACGCTGGCCACGGTCCTGGTCCTCACTTGAAATTGAACGGGGGCTTTCACGCGGATTTCTGTGCGATGCTCAAAACCAAGCATCGAAGCGTCGGCGTGATGTTCTCATTCGCTTCCGCCGATATGATCGCCTTCACGGACCAAGCGTATTGGCTGAAGATGACTGACCGGAAACCGGGCTGCGAGGAGCTCAAAAAGAGGCTCTTTCGCTATGCCCATTTTCGCCCGCTGCAAAAGCCATCCGATCCGCCCGTCGAGGGTAGGTTCTTTATCGTACCGGATGCCAGGGGCCCTGCAGCGCCGCCGGCGGGCGCGGCTCACTGAGCGGGCCCCGCTAATCTCGGCTCCGGCCATCGCGACGGATTGGGAGGACGTGCTTTGTCGAGTGGATCATTTCAGT
>CAWDQK010000108.1:0-5988 GCA_963804395.1 uncultured Verrucomicrobiae bacterium
CTCATGGACCTCGACCGCCTCGTGCTTGCCCTTGACGGCCAGCCGGGTCAGCGGGCGCGTGGCGAACCGGCCCTGCACGCGGCGGGCGGTGGCCTCGCCAAGCAGGATGAACGTGCCGAATTCCTTGTTTGCCGCTTCCAACCGCGAAGCCAGATTCACCGCGTCGCCGAGCACGGTGTAGTTGCGTTTCCGCTCCGATCCCATGTTGCCGACGATCATGTCGCCGGTGTTGACGCCGATGCGCATGTGCAGCGTGCAGCCGTAGTCGCGTTGGAAACGGGGATTCAGGCCCGCGAGCACGCGCTGGGCGGCCAGGGCGCCCTCGCAGGCGGCCGCGGCGTGGTCCGGCAGCGCCTGCGGCGCTCCGAAGACGGCCATCACGGCATCACCGATGTATTTGTCGATGTACGCGCCGCTGGCCAGCAGCGCATCGCTTACCTCCTGCAGGTAGAGATTGATCACCGCGAGGAGGTCTTCCGGGGGGATCTTTTCCGAAAGGTCGGTGAATCCGGCGAGATCCGAAAACAGCGCCGTGAGTTCCTTCTTCTCCCCGCCGAGCCGCACCGCGCTGGGATCACGGACCAACAGATCGACGACCCCGGGTGCGACATAGCTGCCAAAGATCGCCTGAATTTCGCGTTTCCGCTCCTGTTCGAGGAGAAAGCTCTCCGCCGTGACCCCCAGGAGTGCAAACATCGAGGCTGCGATCGGGGTCGCCGGGGGAAAAAACCAGCCGGCTGAATGCGCGGCGTAGGCGCCAAGCAGAAGGATGATGGCGAGGGAGCCGGCGGCGATCCCGGGCGCGATCAGGCTGCGGTGATGTCGTCCGAAGACCCCGACGAGGCCGGCGACCAGCAGCCCGACGAGCAGCGCGATCCAGCGGGGAATTTCGGCGATGAAGCTGTGCTGAAGGATGTTGGCCCAGGCGGTCCAGTGGGTCAGGGTGCCCGGCTCGACCGCGTCGCCCACCGGCAGTTCCTTGGTGTCGAAGGTGCCGGAAGCATTTGCCCCGACAAAGACGACCTTGCCGCGCACGTCGCCAAAAACTGCACCGCTCAGGGTCGGCTCGGCCGCCAGGGCGCGCGCAAGGCCGCCTGGATCCATGTCGGGTTCTGCCGTGCTGGTCCGCTTCACGATGTCGATGCCACACACGAGAAAGCGGGCCGCTGAAAGCACGGGCACCACTCCGCTGGCGCGAAGTTGTTTGAGGCCGCCGTACCAATGCAGGATTCCGCCAGGACCGATCGCCGGCGGCGTGCAGGCCAGGGCCGCGAGCGAGCCGGGCAGGCGATACCGGCGCACGACTCCGTCAGGATCTGCATTCAGATCGACATGGCCGACGCGGGGGACCGAGAAATACGCCGGATATTGTCCCCTGAACGATTCATTCCAGATGACTTGGGCGTGTTTCTCCGTGTCGGCCAGGACGACCGACGGCACCGAGGCCGCCGTGGCCGCCAAAAGCAAATCCTGGTCGGCAGCATCCGATTGTTCAAAGAAAGTGAAATCGAGAATGATCCGGGAGGCCCCCGCCCGGTCCAGCGCCGCGATGAGACCCGCGAACGCGCTCCGAGGAAACGGCCAGCGCATCCCGTAGGTGGTCTGCTGCCGCAAATCCTCCAGGGTGGCATCATCAATCAGCACGATTGCCGAGCCGGCCGGGGGTGGAGCCGCCCGCAGCGGATGCCGGCTGGCGAAATCAAGCAGGGAGCGGTCCAGCGTCGCCCCGCCGGGCAGGAAATGAAACAGGACGATCGCGGCGGCGACGGGCAGGAGCCAGCGCCAACGCCGGGGCAGGAGTTTGCGGGCGAATGTAAGCACCTGCAGCGGATATCAGATTAAAATCCCGCGGGCCGCAAGCGGACTCCGACAGCAATTCTGGCGATATCCCAGGAGAATGTCGGGCTTCGCCCTCCATGCTCAACTAGGCCGCAATCGGTGCGTGGAGGAAGGCGGTGAACACATTGATTCCGCGACACCGTCGCAACGCGATCCACCCGTCGTGCCGCAGGGCGCACCGGTGGCAGACGTACAGCCCAAGCCCGCTGCCGCGTTTTGGATCATCCCCCCGGTGTCCGGGGACGAACAGCACCGCCTTGAGGTGATCCGACAGCGGGGCGCCACGGCTTCCGACCGAGATGTGGACGGATTCGCCGCCGCCCCGGAGTCCCACAAAAACCGACTCGGCTTCCGTGGTGTAGCGGAGCGCGTTGCCGACAAGGTTGCCCAGAATGTGGCGCACGAGCACCGGGGCGAATCGTCGCATGGGGTGCAGGCATTTCATGGCAAAGCGCACCCGGCCGATGCTCAGCGATTCGTCCTGCACGAACCGCTCGAGATTCATCGTTTCCAAGGGAGCGAAGTCATTTTCATCCAGCAGCACCCGCAGATCCTGGGCGATGCGCGAGAACCGGTTGGCGGCCTTGCGGGCGTGCGCCATGCCTTCGATCAGGCAGGCATCGCCGGCGCTGTCCAGGCCCAGTTGCGCCAGTTCCAGCCCCTGCAAAACCCCCGTGCCGATATTGGCGAGTTCGTGGAGGAGCACCTTCAGCAGCAAATCCTTTTCCTGGGATCGCTGTCGTTCGTCCGCCAGAACTTCGATCAGCGCAGCTTCTGCCGCCGAGAGCACCCGGTGGCTGAAGTCATACTCGGGGTGAATCACAACGCGCTTCCCCGATCCCCGGACGCCCGGCGCATGGAACACGCGCTCAACCGCCGCACGCCGGTCACGGCTTCTTTCAGGTTGTCAGTTCCAACTGCGAAGAAGACATCGGCAAGATCGAAGGCGTTGATCCGGCTTTCCCGAAACGCCAGCCGGGCGCGCGCCAGCGCACCCACGCGATCCTCGCGGTACATATGGTCGGCAATCACTGACAACGAACTGCTGCGTATTTGATAGCTGATCATGGTCTACCAGAAGAAGAACATCTTGGCGGGATTCAGAAAATCCCCGGTGGCCGGCTCGACACAGGTCCGCCAGACGGTGGCGTATTTGGACCACGGGCCGACGATCTCCCCGTCGTAGACCACTCGCCAGTGCGGGGCCGGGCGGGTGGCCTTGCGGTCAACCCGCTCAAGGAATTCGGCGAAGCCTTCCCGGGTGGCGTAATGGAGACAGCGGCGTTCGGCGAAGGAGCTGGGCTCCACCAGCGCGCCCCGCGCCCGGTAGCCGGTGATCACAAACTCGTTGCGGACAAGTTCGACCGCGGCCCGGCTGGCGGCGGTCAGCACATTGGAGCCGGCGGCATGGCCGTAGGATGTGATGCCGGAGGGCGCCCGCCGGTACAGGACCACGACCTCGCCCGGGCCGACGCCGTGATGAATCCGCACCAAGGACACGCCGGGAAAGGGTCCATGCTCGTGGGTGGCTTCAAGCCGGCCATCCCACCAGCCGATGAGAGCAAACCGCTCCAGCGCCTCGTGAAACGCCTTCTTGCGGGCCATGGATTTGAAGAGCCCCGGGAAGGCCGCCATGCCGTTCGAACTGTAGTCACAGTCGAAGCCGTACTTCGTCCGGTCGGAACCGCTGGAGGCGGCGTGAAACGCCCATCGTTCCAGCGCCTCGGAGATCGCCATGTGTGCGGCCACCTGCGGATCCTCCGCCGAGCCGGTCCCATTGGCCTCGCCGTAGACTGCATGCCGCGCCACCGGTACGAGGCCGGATTTCAGGAACGCGTTGGCCTGGTGGTAGGCCCGGCCGAGCACCGGCATGGCCATGGCCGTCACCCGTTCGATCGGGCCGCCCTCGGCGGTGAAGACGGACCGGTATTTGTAGGCCGCGAGCGAGAACACGGTGTCCCCAGAGATTGATTACGCCGCTTGGCGGACGTCCGTGCGGCCGGCCGGGTGATCGGTGCCGTCCAGGTGCGGGATGTCGCAGGGCAAGCTGCAGGCGTCAGCCGGGTTGATGTCCCCGGAACCGACCTGCCCGGGGACGGTGATGTGTGCGCTGACCGGATCGAGTCGGGCGGCATAGGCACTCAGACCTGCGCCGAGGAGAATTGCCGAGATCAAAGCCCTGGTTCCGCGAATTGAAGTGTTCATGACGGACGATTCTGCCGTTGCCTTGCCAAAAGGCCGGCCAAACGATAGCGAATATCGATGAGGTTTTCCCCTCATAATTCGCTTTTTTTGTGCTTGACTCTTTTGGTGGGGCTCCGACCGGCCCTGGCCTCCGAGCCGCTCTGCGTCGAGGTTCCCCGCAGCGTGGGCAATTCACCCTACCGGTCCGTTTACTGGCTCCCGGATGGCTCGCTGGTCGCGGGAACCGCGCAGCTGAACGAGTTTGCTGACGGTGAATTGCGGACCACGCCGGCGGGTTCGGTGGAGGCAATCGTGACACTTCTGGCGCCCGATCCGGGCCACCTGCTGGCGGCCGGTGCCGGGGGTGCGGTTCGATTTGAGCGGATCAACGGTCTCTGGCGCGCCGATCCGGCGGCCGTGCCGGTCAAGCCGGTGAGCGAAATCCGTGACGTCAAGGTTTCGGATGATGGCGCCGCGGTCGTGTTTGCGACCTCCGCGGGCGTGCAGTTTTTCAGCGGCGGCACGGTTTCCGAATGGAATGTTCCGGGTTCCGACCGGATCAATCTCTCCCGCATTGGCGGCCGGCTCGCGGTCTGCCATTATCCCTATGGCGTCCTCGGCGTCACCCCCCAGGGGTTGGTCGAACGACCGGATCTCGCGTGGGCGGCCGGCGCCTCGCGTCTGGATTCGGCGGGCGACCGTGTCATTGCCCTGCTTCCCGGCCGGCTGGGAGTGTACCGGCCCGACGGCACCTTCCTGTGGTCGCCCGCCGAATCCGAGCGAATGCGTGCCGAATGGGTCGTTGCTTCCGGCGGGAACAATCACGATCTCTGGATCGCAACCTACAAGGGAGGCGTCCGCTGGTATGCCGCCGCCACCGGCGAGAAGATCGCGGAGGCCTTGGTCGGACGCGAATTGAACGGTCGCGTCTTTTCGGTCGCGGAGCAGGCGGACGGGCGCCTCGCGGTCGCGACTGAATCCCGGGTTTACGTGGTCTATCCCACCTCGGTTTCCTCGGTGTCACTGCCGTCGGGCGGCCTGCTGTTCTTCCAGCGTTGCGGCAACGTGGCGGTGGCGGCCACCACCGGTGGGCATGTGGCGATCGGAACCGGGGCCGCGCCGGTCGTGGATGACAATGCGCTGGTGATGGTGGATTGGAACGGGCGGGTCGTTCTGGGCGGACAGGGCGCGCTGTTTGTTGACGGGCAGTGGCGCTACATTGGAGGCGTGACCGTCAAGGATCTGGTTCCGGTTGGCGACCGGCTGTTGGTGCTGCAGGTCGGGCGCGCGTTGTTGCTCAATCACGACTTGACTGCCGCCGACGAGGTCACACTTCCCAAGGCTCCGAACGGCGCCGCGGCGGTGGACGGTGGTTTCCTGATCGGAACCTACACGGGGACCCTCATGCGATGGCGCCCGTCGGAATCATTCACGGTGCTTCCGTCCGACAGCGCTGAGCCTCATCCCGTCCGGATCAAATCGACCGGCGGCAGCGTTTGGAAGCTGACCGATCATGATGCGCTCAGGGACGACCATCCGGTGGCCCTGCCAGAGGGGGTGCTCCCGGTCGACGTCTTTGGCACGCCATCCGAAACGTGGCTGGTTTGCACTGACGACGCGGGTGGAGCGAGCCTGTGGTCTGTGCCCAGGGAGGGAGCTCCCGTCCTGATGAACGCCCCGGGGGTTTCCGCGCTGCGACAGCCACAGGCGTTGCTAGCGCTGCCATCCGGACAGGTCGCAATTGCAGGTGGCTCGCGCGTCGTCCTCATCGACCGGAAAGTGATCAAGCCCCAGGTGACGCCGCTTCCCGATCCTGAACTGGGGCTGGCGACGAATCTGCCGTGGGAGCCTGCCGTGCCGCTGGTCCGGCGAACCCTCCGGCTGGCGAATGCCGAGGACTCGATCGTCCTCCGCTGGGCCGGCGGCGATCCGCTCGCCGTCCGCAAGATCCGCTGGCGCCTCCAG
>CAWDQK010000109.1:0-8196 GCA_963804395.1 uncultured Verrucomicrobiae bacterium
TGCGCCCGAGGTTCGGGTTGCCGCGGAACAATCCCGCCGTCGGGCTGGAGTTGAGGGCCGTGTAGGTCGGCACCTGGCTTGAGTCGGCATAGTTGAGGTAAATGCGTTCCGTGGCGCTGGCCGGGTGGGTCGTTTCCAGCGCGATCTCTGCCAGGGGCGACACCGCGGAACCGTCCCGGTTCGTATCGTCATAGGCGGCCCCCCCCTTGATCGTCAGGCGCCGGCCGGAAGTGAGTGCCCAGGTCTTGTCCGGCGTGAGGCTGAGCTTGCCGTACGTGCGCGTATGAAAGCGGCCGAATAGGAGCGAGGTGGATTCGAGATCATCCGCGAGAAATTCCGCCGCGTAGCCAAGGCCAATCCAGCCAAGATCGTCGTGCCCGGACACGGATGTCCCGTCCGTCCAGGTGGTATGCTTGTAGGGGGGAACCGGCCCAACTGGCGCAAACCGGTTGAACGCATAGTCGTCCTTGTTGCGCCGCCAGAAAACAGCGGCTTCCAGCCAGTCTTCCTGACTCCAGACGACGCGATGATTGAGCGCCAGGAGCACCGTCTGCAGATCGTCGGATTCATCGGAGTTGAATGGCGTGTAGAGATTGGGCCACCCGAGAAATTTCGCCTGATATCCGGCGAAAAGATCCGTCTGCGCGCCGTTGCCAGCCAGCTGCAAGCGCCCGCCGTAGCGCTCAAAGTGATGGTCACCGAAGGGCACCGAACCGTTGGAGACGGACCGCGACACGTCGGCATCCGCTGCGAGCTGGCGGCCAGCCAGATTCGGATCAAGCGCCATTCCTTCGTAGAGGCTCGCCCCGTACGAGGCGTAATCACCCGCAGTTGCGGTCAGCTCCCCCTGCGGGTGAATCGGGCGCCATTGATAGGCCACCGTGCCGACGTTGGCGTTGAACCCGTCCACGGCGTTGTCCGCGCCGGTCAAAATCTGCGGCGCCGAGATCATGGCCGGTGCCACGGGAAGCTCGGCGGAATAATGCCCGGTCTGGGGATCGAACAGCGACGCACCCCCGATGCGAAAGCCGGTGTTCTCGAAAATGCCGCCCCGGATCGCGATGTCCGCCTGCGCCTCGGCCTGATTCCGCGCCTCGACATCCAGCAGCGGTTCGTAGCGAAGGGCCGTCACCGGCATGGCAAACGAGTCGAACCGGATCCTGCAGCGCTACTCCCGGCGCGGAAACCGGGAACGGCGGCAATTCGACCGGAGCCTCAACCTGCGCGCGGGCGCCGGTCCAAACCACCGTCATGAGGATGAAATAGCGGCGTGAATTCATCGTTGGAGGAAAAGGACGGCCATGCAGAAGGGTGACGGCACCGCAGGCAAGAATAAGTTAACTATTAGCCATATTTTGATTAACAATCGCGTTTGCACCACCCGCAGAGCGGGACGGTGCCTCGTTCAATCCATCGGCGGGCGGGCCCTGGCTGACCGTCGTTGTTCGGTCGCCCGGGCGGAGAACCCGGCGTGCCAGGTCGAAGCTTTGGCGAAGCCTGGCGGTCCGCCCTCCACGCAAGCGCATTCCCAACCTGAGAGGCGCTGCGCCGGCCTTCGCGCAAGGCTACGGCGCAGCAGGCCGGAATCTGTTCGGTTGTAGCCGGCCGCGTTGAGGCCGGCCATCGGTACTGTCGATGCCGGGGTCGACGCCCCCGGCTACAGGTCCGTGCCGCTGGAATGGATCCTCGCGCCGCGGTCCAAAGGCCTCCGGCGTCTTCATTTCCTCAAAGCATCGCTCCAATCGACCGGGAATCCCCGGCCGCAGCAGTACCTCGGCTGCAAATTTCCTCCGAATCTAAAGGCGGACATCTTCGCCCAGCTGAAAGCGGAAAACCCGGAGATTACGCGGCCCCCCGCCGCTCCGCACCAAACGGCGTCCGCCGTTTGTTCAGGAGCATCGAGGGCGAAGCCCGAAAGGCTCCTAGGCCTCGCCGTCGTTCCCGATTGCCTCGACCGGGCACCCCTCCATCGCTTCCATGCAGGCCGCGACATCCTCTTCGGTGGCCGGCTGCTTGCTCACATAAGAATAGCCACCCTCTTCCGATCGGGTGAAGAAAGCTGGCGCCGTCTCACGGCACAAATCGCAGTCGATGCATTGCTGGTCGACATAAAATTTCCCGGCAGCGTTGATTTCCCACTTGTCTGCTTTATTGGCCATGGTGAACGGCGAACAAAAACGAATGCCGTCGCCTGTCAAGGGTATCCCGGCCCAGCAGCCGGGCGGGCGAAGCCCGACACGCCACTAAGAAACAGCCCACGTTGTAGCCGGCCGCGCCTGCCCTGAGCGTGTCGAACGGGTTGAGGCCGGCCATGCCTCTCGATCGAAATTGCCGGGGTCGGCGCCCTCGGCTACAGGAAATAAATCTGTTGTAGCCGGCCGCGCCTGCCCTGAGCGTGTCGAACGGGTTGAGGCCGGCCATGCCTCTCGATCGAAATTGCCGGGGTCGGCGCCCCCGGCTACAGGAAATAAATCTGTTGTAGCCGGCCGCGCCTGCCCTGAGCGTGTCGAACGGGTTGAGGCCGGCCATGCCTCTCGATCGAAATTGCCGGGGTCGGCGCCCTCGGCTACAGGTTTCCTGCCAGGGGGACTCCGTCGAATGGCACCGCGGCGCCAGATCAATGTCCAAGCAGCGCCGTTGGCTTGAGTTTGAGCCCAGGGCACTCTAGTCTTTTCGCCGGATGCTTTCTGACCGATCATACATGCGGGAGACCGCCGAACCACTTCGCTTCGACATCATCAAGTGGTTGATGGCGACTTTTGTTGTACTTTTTCTTGTCCAACAGGTTGCTGAGAAATGGTTTGGACAAATTGATCACTACGGGTGGTTCGGCCTCATGGCGGGATCAGTGCTCCGCGGCCAGAAACTCTGGACTCTGTTCACCTACGGTTTTTTACAGGACACCGCTGGATACACCGGCGGTGTGTTCAATCTGCTTTTCAACCTTCTCGCATTGTACTTCTTTGGTGGCTCAGTGAGGGAGTTGGTCGGTACGCGCCGCTTCGTGTGGCTCTATTCAGCGTTCATTCTCGTGGGGGCGGTTGCGTGGTGCGCAATGCGTCCGCTTGGGGTCAACTGGCGGCTCTTCGGCCCTTGGGACACCATCGCCGGGCTGTTTGCACTGTATTGCTGTTACCATGCCGACGAACAGATGACTTTCCTGGCTTTCTTCATTGTTCCCGTGTCGGCGAAGCCCAAGGTGTTCTGCTGGTTGTGGATCGCGCTGGATCTGTTCGGCTTCCTGTTTTACGAGGCGACGGGACGTTCATCGCCCTTGTGGAACGGCCATGTTGCCAACCTCGCCGCGATGCTCACGGCCTACGGCTACTATCGGCTGGCCGGCCGCGTCGATCTGTTTGGCAGTGCCACCGGCATCGAACTGCCCCGCTGGTTCCGCCGCCGCAAGAAGAGCGCCGCTCCGCGCTTTCAGATCAACCTGACCAACCGCAATGACTTGCGTGCGGAAGTCGACCGCATCCTGGACAAGATCAACAGCGATGGTTTCGGTGCCTTGACGGCTGAAGAGAAGCGCTTGCTCGACGAAGCAAAAGATTTGCTCAGCCGCCACTAGTTGCAGTGTGTCGGGCTTGAACTGGAGCCGAGAACGCGAACGTAGCTGCGAGCGTGAGCGAGCGGAAGGGGCGTCCACTCGCCCGCCCCGAGCCTGTCGAGGGGCTCACGCTCGCGGCCACACATCTTATTAGACCGCGCTAGTCCGCCGGGAGGCCAATCACCGCAAGTTCCTTGCAGCTTCCCTGGATTGTGATTGCTTTCCGGCACCCGGGAGGCATCGCGTCATGAAACTTCTTGCGCGCCCGCCCGTCTCAACCAACCGATGACATCCTCGATCCCACCTTCCTTCCGGCTGCGCCGGCTTCTGGCTTCCGGCGTTTTCCTCCTGGTTCTGTTGACGACCGGGCGGGCCTTGCCCGAGCGGAAATTCGAGACCACGAAAGCCCGGGCCGCCGAGGTGACCACGATGGTCGAGCTCCTCGAGCATTTTAACTTCAACCACGAGGCGGTTGACAGCAAGCTGAGGCCTGATCTCAGCCATGATCTGATCCATGACTACATGGCGGAACTCGATCCGCAGCGATTGTTTTATCTTGCCACCGACCAGGAGGCCTTCACCCAACGCTACGCCCCCGGTCTCTACTATAATCTGCGAACGCTCGGAAAGCTCGACGCTCCGTTCGACATTTACGTCATGTTCGAGAAACGGGTCAACCAGCGCGTCAACTGGGTCTTCGAGGAGCTGAAGAGGGACTCGGATCTGACGACTTTCGAAACGTATTCAATCGACCGCTCCAAGGCCGCCTGGCCCGCCACCGCGATCGAGGCCGACGATCTCTGGCACCGGCGCCTGAAATTCGAGCTCATCCAGGAGATTCTCAACAAGAAGACGCCCGAAGAGGCGAAGCAGACGGTCCGCAAACACTATGAGCGCATGCTCAAGAATCTCGCCGACATCGATACCGACGATGTCACGGAAATGTTCCTCACGTCCCTTGCGAGCCTATATGACCCTCACTCCAGCTATTTCTCCCCAGAAAGTTACGAGGATTTCGGCATCCAGATGCGGCTCTCCCTCGTGGGCATCGGCGCCTTGCTGGGCTTCGAGGACAATGAGTGCGTCGTCAAGGAGCTGATTCCCGGCGGCCCGGCGGAACTGGGGAAGCAGTTGCACCCCAATGACAAGATCGTCGCCGTGAGCGGCGGCGAGGGCGAACCCGTCGACGTCATCGGCATGAAGCTCCGCAAGGTGGTCGATCTCATCCGGGGTCAGAAGGGCACTAAGGTTAAGCTCGCCGTGATTCCCGCCGGATCGACCGATGGTTCGGGGCGGAAGGAGATCACCATCGTTCGCGACGTGGTGAAGCTCAACTCCGCCCGCGCCCGCGCCGCCGTCTACCAGGTGCCGGGGATCGCGGGGGAGACGGTTCCAATGGGAGTCATCACGCTGCCGTCCTTCTATGGTCTCTCCGACGACGAGGATGCTGCCGGCAGCGGGGAACGCACCAGCGCCACCAGGGATGTTGCCGAACTGATCGGCCGCCTGGACGCGGCTGGCGTCAAGGCGATCGTGCTCGACCTGCGCAGCAATGGCGGCGGACTCCTCTCCGAGGCGATCGATCTGACCGGCCTTTTCATCAACAAGGGTCCGGTAGTGCAGGTGAAGTCGGTGACGGGTGAGATCCAGGTTGACCGCGACGAGGAGACCCAGATCCGCTACTCCGGTCCGCTGGCCGTCCTGGTGTCGCGCTTCAGCGCCTCGGCCTCGGAGATTGTGGCCGGCGCCCTGCAGAATTATGGCCGGGCGGTTGTGATCGGCGACCAGTTGACGCACGGCAAAGGTTCGGTTCAGACCGTGGTGGAGATGAAGAGCGTCAGCCGCCTGCTTTCGCGCGTTCAGGAAAAGACCGGAGCCGCGCGGCTCACGATCCAGAAGTTTTACCTGCCCAATGGCTCTTCGACGCAAAACAAGGGTGTCGTTTCTGACATCGTCCTTCCTTCAATCGACGACTTTCTCCCGATCGGGGAATCCAGCCTGCCCCATGCCTTGATCTGGGACGAGATTCCTTCGACGGTTTTCAACGGTCGTCCGCTCGATCCAAAGATCCTTGCGGCGCTGCGCGCGGCCAGCCAGTCCCGCCTCAATCAGCTGGAGGAGTTTGCCTACCTCAAGAAGAACATCAGCTGGTTCAAGGCGAAACAGGACAGCAAGGACATCTCACTCAACCTGGAGGAGCGCCGCCACCAGAAGGAGCTCGATGATACCTTCCGGAAGGAGATGAAGGTGGAAAAGAACCAGCTGGCGAAGCTGGATTTCCCCGTCCAGGAAATCACCCTGGGCCCCCCCCTCCCGAAGCCGGTCAAGGCAGAGAAGAAAGCTGACGACGAATCGGACGACACGGATGAACTCGATGCCGACGAGGATCCCGGCGCGGTGAAGGTCAACATCCCGCTGCGGGAAAGTCTCCGCGTGCTCTCCGATGTCCTGGCTCTGTCGAAGAATCCCCAGTTCTGGGCCGACGGCAGCGCACCGCTGACCGTGCAGGTGTCAAAGCACGGCTGAGCGAGGCGCCGCATCAGACCAGGATTGAATCTTGACGCCAATTCGAGGCCGAGGGCCAGAATGGGGCAAGAGCAACGCCTCGCTGAATGTCCGCTGCGCGGACAAGCAGGACAAGAGGATGACAACCGCGCAGCACGGTTGAGCTCGTCACTCGCGTCCACCAAAACTGCATGATCTCGCCTCAGCCGGGCCCGGCTCCGCTTCCCTCCCGCCATGCCAGAATGTGCCGGTCCCGCCCACTGAAATCGCGCCGTGATTCGACGCGTCCAAGCCCGGCCGCGACCGTCAATCCGCGCAAGGTCGCGTGCTGGTCGATGCCCGTTTCGAGCGCCAACATGCCTGTTTCGCCCAGAAACCCCGGCGCTCCTTCGATGATCCGCGCCAATGCCTCGGTGCCTTGGGGACCGGGCGACAGCGCCAGGCGCGGCTCGTATCCGCGCACTTCCTCCGCCGTCGCCTCTGTCTCCGCCTGCGAAAGATACGGTGGATTTGCCACAATCAGGTCGAAACGCTCCGCCGGACCGAGCGCCGCGTACCAATCCGAGAGCAGAAAGCGGATGCGTCCGGCGAGCCCGAGCGCCGCGGCATTTTCCCGCGCCAGATCGAGCGCTGCTTCGCTCGCGTCGATGGCTGTCACGGAAGCGTCGCGATAGAATGCCGCCAGCGCGAGGGCGATCGCGCCGCAGCCGGTTCCGAGGTCCAGGATCGCGCCGGGCGCATTCGGCAGCACCTGCGTGATCACTTCGCAAAGTTGTTCCGTTTCGGGCCGCGGAATCAGCGCGCGACGGTTAACCTTCAGCGTGGTGTGGAAGAACTCGGTTTGCCCGAGAACATACTGCAAGGGTTCGCGCTGACCGCGGCGCTTCACGAGCGGGCGGATCTTTTCCAGCTCTGCCTCCGCCAGCAGCCGCTCGAATTGCAGATACAGCTGCATCCGCGGCAAGCCGAGGGCATGGCCGATGAGCAGTTCGGCATTGAGCCGCGGATTCTCCACTCCTTTGCCATCGAGAAACCCGGTGGTTTTCTTGATGATTTCGAGGAGAGCGAGCATGGGGATTCCGGGGGTTGGGTACCGCGAGCGTAGCAATTCGCGCCGCACCGTAAAGGGACTTCCGCCGGACCGGCTGCGACCGCAAGTCCGCCGACACTGTAGCGGGCCACGTTGAGGCCGGCCCTGCCTCTCGAGCGAAATTGCCGGGGTCAACGCCCCCGGCTACAGAAGACTCCTCGCACTGTAGCCGGCCGCGTTGAGGCCGGCCCTGCCTCTCGATCGAAATTGCCGGGGTCGGCGCCCCCGGCTACAGAAGACAACTTCACTGTAGCCGGCCGCGCTGAGGCCGGCCATGCCTCTCGATCAGGATTGCCGGGCCCGGCCGCCCCCGGCCAAGAATGTCTTCCGTCACCGACAGCTCCAGATCTGCGGATTCGCCTACAGCACGGGATGCCGGGTGTGCCAGTCATGGGCCTGCTCGTAGCTCCGGGCAATGGCGAGCAGGTCGGCTTCCCGGAATGGCTGGCCGATGATCTGGAGCCCGATGGGCAGGCCGGCGCCAGTAAATCCGCACGGGATTGAGATCCCGGGAAGTCCCGCAAGATTGAGGCTGATCGTGTAGATGTCGCTCAAATACATCGCGAGCGGATCGGATGACTTCTCGCCCTGCTTGAAGGCCGCGGTGGGCGCGACCGGCGCCAGCAGGGCATCGACTTCCTTGAAGGCCCGCAGAAAGTCGTTGCGGATGAGCGTGCGCACCTTCTGGGCCCGCAGATAGTAGGCGTCATAGTAACCGCTGCTCAGCACGTGGGTGCCGAGGATGATCCGGCGTTTCACCTCGGGGCCGAACCCCTCGGCGCGCGTCTTGAAGTAGAGGTCCAACGCGTCCGTCGCCGCCGGAGACCGGTGGCCGTACCGGACGCCGTCGTACCGGGCGAGATTGGAAGAGGCCTCGGCGGTCGCGATGATATAGTAGACCGCGATGGCGTATTCGGAAGCGACGGGCAGGGAAATCTCCCGGATTTCGCAGCCCGCCGCACGGTACGATTCGATTGCGGCCCGGATCGCCTCTCCCACCTCGGAGTCCAGCCCGGCGCCGAAGTACTCCTTGGGCACGCCCAGCTTCCAT